>NZ_OY762999.1:997500-1597500 GCF_963666665.1 Maridesulfovibrio sp. | reverse complement strand
TCCGTTAAGCAAGAAGATATGTTGCCGTCTTGGTGGAAGACCTGCCTTAGGGGCATTTTTAACCGTCTGTATTATCATTTTTGCTATCATTATCCCTGCCGTTGTTTTCTTTTTAGGTTTGATCGGTCAGGGGGTTGATTCCGTTACTGCCATTAACGAATGGCTGCGGACTACTGATTTTTCAACTTTTTTTGATTCACAGCATTACAATACATATCTGCAATGGTTTGAGCAGAAATTTCCGTTTTTCGAGATAAGCTCCAGTGATATTCAGGCCAGAATACTCGAGATTTCGAGAAGTTTCGGTCAGGCTATGCTGACTTCCGGAACATGGTTAGCCGCAAACATGGCAAGCCTTGTTGCGCATTTCTTGATCATGAACTTTCTAGTCTTTTCCTTTTTAAAGGACGGGGAAAGATTTATTGAACGGGTGAGATATCTTTCTCCTTTAAGAGTAGAACAGGAAGATTTTATAATCGAAAGCCTCAGGAAGGTCTCAAAATCAGTTCTCTTCGGGAGCCTTTTTATTGCATTCCTCCAAGGTATTGTCGGCGGAATTGGGCTCGCAATAGCTGGCATCCCGGCTTTGTTTTGGGGTACGATGATGAGTTTTGCTTCCCTTATTCCTGTTCTCGGAACCGGGTTGATCTGGGCTCCTGCCACTATTTACCTGCTGATTGTCGGTAAAGTTAAAACTGCTGTTTTTCTGCTTCTTTGGTGCGGAGTGCTGGTGACCGGAATTGATACGGTTCTTAGGCCCATGATTGTTCGTGAAGCTTCGCGGGTTTCCACTATCTATGTCTTCCTTGCCATTCTTGGCGGTATCAATGCG
Organism: Maridesulfovibrio sp.; assembly: GCF_963666665.1. NCBI lineage: Bacteria > Pseudomonadati > Thermodesulfobacteriota > Desulfovibrionia > Desulfovibrionales > Desulfovibrionaceae > Maridesulfovibrio > Maridesulfovibrio sp. The sequence goes on along the minus strand of NZ_OY762999.1, from coordinate 1,596,668 downwards.
TTTGGACCGTTGGGTATTTTGTACGGTCCTCTTGTTCTATCCTTTCTGATGGTTATGCTCCACATTTACGGCGTGGAATATCAAGATGTGCTGACTCACAAGAAATAAATATTTCTTGTGAACTGGAAATTTTTGAATGCCTTATGGCGGGAGTGGGGAGCTAGTTTTTATAAGGTGACCCGTCCGGAGTATAAATTACCGGCGGGAATTCTGTTTCTAAGGTTTCCATTTTCAGCATACCGGATTTGATAACTTCATTGACCTTTACAAACGTTTCTACTTTCTCCGGTACGTCCTTAAGCATTATGTAGCCGTCTCCGCCTCTAGCAAGGTAGGAATTGGTGGCAATGGAATATTTACGCGTGTCGTTTATGGATTTGTAGCTGCCTGATTTATCCATAATTTTAATATTGGAAACTCGGGAGCCGGCTGTTTTTATTTTGGCCGGTTTACCTGTGCTGTCAATTTCCAGTTCCTGAGGCTGGCCTTTAATATCCAAAGTGAACTTAAGACCTGAAATTTGTAGAAAAGCCCCTGAAGAAGCGGGGAGTTTGTGAACTGAGCGTTCAAGAATTTGTTTAAGGGTTTTTCCTGAAACTTTAATTACAATCATTTTGTTCCCGAAGGGAAACATTGTATTGATATCTTGATCTGTGATCGGGCCTGCCGGAATAATCTTGTTTCCCCTGAATCCACCACCGTTTTGAAACGCGATATCCGTATTGAACTTTTCACGCATGATGGAACTTACCAAGCCTCCGGCAATTGTTTCGCCTGTGCGTATGGACTCTGCGCGAGTATCAAGTGCAACCGGTGAAATCGCAACAGGAACGCTTGTGGTGTCCTTTACCCTTGATGAAAGAAATGCCTTTATCCGGCTGTCTTCCTGAGTGTTGTCTGTTACCGGTATAATTGTCCATTCATGTTTGTTGATAGCTCTGGCATTCATATTGATCTTTAAAACACCAACATAGCGTCCTTGACTTCCACATTGAACCATTAAGCCGGGAGTTGAAGCGTCACGCGCGATGATCTCTTGTCCGGGGAATATATCCTTATAACTTTGTCCACCGCAGACAATATCTATTTCCGGAACTTCCTGCAGGATCTTTTTTTGTGCTTCAATAGGTAGATGGCTTAAAAGTACAATTATGTCTGCCTTTTGGTTGCGTTTCAAGTCGTGTGCTGTTTTACGGGCGGATTTGATATAGTCGGCAGGTATTGAAATTCCCGAACCGGGGTTTGATATAAGCTTGAGCTCAGGAAGGATCATGCCCATAAATCCTACCTTGATGAAATTTCGTTCGAAAATAGCTGTGCTGGTTATGTAATTACGTAGGGGATTGCCTTGGGTTATGTTGAGGTTGCTGCAGACTGTAGGGAATTTTTTGCTTTTCAGGCAATTAGCCAGAAATTTTGTGCCTCTGTTGAATTCATGGTTTCCGAGGGTGGATATGTTGAATCCCATTTTATTCATAGCTTCAAACACAGTCGTGCCTTTTTCGTTTGTCAGGGATTCGCCCATGAGATCGTCGCCGGTGGCTACTGTGATTGTTGCTCCGGGGTATTGGGCTCTATATGATTCAAATACTGACTGAATTCTTGCAAATCCTCCGAAAGTACGTACCATGCCGGTACTATGTTGTTCGTTTTTTTCTTCCGCAGGAAGCAATTGTCCGTTAAGTCCGGAAGTTGTAAGGATAACTAAATCCCAGCGGTTGGCTAAGCCGGGGGAGGATGTCGCCAAGATGGCAATAATAGCTGCTATGATAGGAAAAAAACGCATATTTGTTCCTGCGGCAGTTGCTTATATTTCTTTGGTTGTGAGTAAGAACATGTATTAAGTGTATACTTTGGATGTGTAAGCCAATCTTTGTTTTTTTTCCAGTCTAATCGTTAATAATATATCATCAAATAAGGCAGGCTTCGGTGTTGATTGTAAGATTCAGGAAATTTTTATCGGCTTTTTTTTGTGGAATACTAATTTTAGCTTGTTTAGGGGGATGCTCTACTCACAGCGTACGACCAGAATCTAATGTTACCGGATATACCAAGGTAGATGCTGCTCAGGTTTCCGGACTTATTAATCGCCTGCAATATCAAAGCGGTGATGATTTTTCATGGATGGATTTGCAGAAAGGGATTGAGCGGAACCTCAGGTTCTTATCGCGTAAACCCGATAATGGTATAGCTGCAAAGTACGGACGTTCACAGATTACGTGGGGAATGCTTAAGCGAACCAATGAAGAAATGCTCAGCCTTCTTCCTCTGCTTGAAGAATCTCCCGAGCTTTTAGAGGAGAGATTCGTATGGTTCTCCATGTCTCCGCGGACTTTATTAACCGGATATTATGAACCTTATCTGGAAGCTTCACTTGTACCGCACCCGGATTACCCCTATCCGCTCTATAGTATTCCACACGATCTCCAGACCCTTGATCTCGGTAAATTTCATCATCGTTGGAAAGGGCAGAGCCTTATTTACCGTCAGGAAAATGGGGAAGTGCAGCCTTATTATGATCGTGCGGACATTGATTTTGATGGAGCTTTGCAGGATAAAGGACTTGAGATTGCATGGGTTAAAGATTTAGTTGACGTATTTATTCTTCAGATTCAGGGGTCAGGGCGCCTTGTCCTGCCGGATGGAAGTGTAAAGCATGTACTTTATGCCGGTAAAAACGGACTGAAATACGTTTCGCTTGGCAAGGTTCTGATTGAGCGTGGACTCCTTCCCAAGGAAGGGATGAGTATGCAGAAAATCAAGGCTTTCCTTGATGCCAATCCTGATATGGTCAAGGAGTTGCTGACTACCAATCCAAGCTATGTGTTTTTTAGATTAGATGATGAGGGACCGTTCGGGTCCATGGGATCGCCGCTTACTCCCATGGCCAGTGTTGCTGTAGATAATAAAGTTCTCCCCCTTGGGTCTCTGGCCCTGTTGACCACCCGTCTTCCGCAGCAGGAGGAAAGGAGCAAGATTCCTTTTGCTAAAATAGTTATGGCACAGGATCGCGGTGGAGCTATTAAAGGGACAAGAGTTGATTTGTTTTGCGGTTCCGGTCCTGAAGCTGAATATCTGGCAGGTCATCTGACTTCATGGTCACATGTTTATCTGCCGGTCAGCCGTGCATTTCTGGAAGAGCAGGAAATTGCAATCGCCGAGTAGTTTCATGCTGGTTCGTCTTGTCCATATCTTTCATAATTGCTTTGTGATTGATGCCGGGGAAAACTGTTATGTATTCGATATCCCCGCAGAGCGGTTCAGGAGTAAAAAAGTACTTTCGGCTTTGCAGGATGCTCTCGCAGGACGTAAGGTGACGGCTTTTTTTTCTCATAGTCATCTTGATCATTTTGCGCCGGACTACCGTGAAGTCTGCGCAAGTGCAGCTTCCTTGCAAGCGGTGATTTCTGACGATATTGAAGAGATGTACCCTGATCTTGATTTCGGTAATGCTCTTGTTGTTGAGCCGGATGAAAAGTATGATTTTTATGGACTGGAAATAGAAACTCTTATGTCCAATGATCTGGGAGTGGCCTTTCTTTTCAATACTGCTGATGGGTTAAGGATCTACAACGGCGGTGATTTGGCCTGTTGGGATTGGGAAACCGCTTCACAGAATGAAATTGATTTTACCCGTTCATTTTTCCGTTCAGCATTGGATAGAGTAGTTGATTACGGTGTCCATATTGCTTTTTCCAATGTGGACAGAAGATTGGAAAGCCTTGCCGGAGGCGGAGAACTTGCGAGATTTGTAAAGCCGCAGGTCTTTGTGCCGACGCATTCTTTGGGGCGCACACAATGGCTGCACGGGATACATGAAAAACTGGGAATTTCAGAAGAGAATTGTTTCATCTACCGTCGAACAGGAGATGAACAACTGTATGATATCCAAGTTTAAACAGCAGGAATAAAAGAACCCCGGATACTTATGCATCCGGGGTTTTCTTTTGTCGTATCTGAATATTTCACAGGCTTGTTTTTAGCCGCAGCCGTTACATCCTTTGCACGGCTCTTTGTATCCGCCCATTCCTTTGGGGATACCGTTGGGACGGACATTGCCCATGGAGAGTAGCTTTTCGCATTCTTTATGGCCGCACTCGGGACAGTCAGCCTTAGCATCCTTTCCGGGCATTACCAGTTCATCAAATTCTTTACCGCATTTGGGGCATTTAAATTCAAAAATAGGCATATCTACTTACTCCTTTCGGCCTGAAATTCTATGTAAGGGAGCATTGCTCCGCTTTTATTACTATGCAGGCCTTAGGGGTAAGAAAAAATTACGTGCTTTTCAAGAGAAATCTATATGCTTCGTGAGAGCAGTGTTCCGCCACCCAGCATTCCCAGTTGGGAAAAGAAGCCGTTAAGCTGCCCATGAACCTGACTGGCCTGCTTGTCCTGCTGTTCCTGAATTGAAGCAGCTTTATCGAGCAGTAGATTAATATTCTTTGTTATTTTGGCGAGTTTGTCCTGCTCTTCTTCAGACAGTCCGGATTCTTTAGCTTTGTCTTTGAGAGCATCTGACTGTTCATCAAGTTTATAGTATAGAGTCTTTTCCGCATTACTGAGGCCGTGGGTGACCAGACTGCCAGCTATCTTTTCCATTTCAGCAAGGATTTCTTCAGCCCGTTTGGATTCTTCTTCGTTGAGTTCCTTTTTAGTGGTTCCTTTGATTTCATCTATCTGTTTGTTCAATTCGTCCGCTTTGGCCTGTTCTTCTTCAGTCAAAGTTTTGGGACCGGTGATACCAAACAGCTCTTTCAATTCTTTTTGAATGGAAGCTTCTTTCCTTTTTTCCGCTGCTGAGAGCACTTTCCCTTCAGGATAGTACATCTTTTTCAGCTCCCATTTTAGGCTTTCAGCCCTTTGACGGTCTGCGCCCTGCGGGTCTTTGGTTGGAACTATTTCATAAAGCTCGTCCAGTTTTGTCTGGAGTTCCTCTACTTTCTTTTGTTCCTCGGAGGTGAGTTCTTTGGGATCCTTATCAAGACCGTAAAGGGCATCCAGTTCTTTCTTCAGCTCTTTGAATTTTTTTTCCTGCTCTTCACGGATGGACGAATCATTGACACCATAAATATTATTCAGTTGTGAGAAATAACCATTTACCTGTTGTTGTTCACTGGAGTTCAGCCCGAAGCTCATGGTTGCGAATTGCATCTGCAGCTGTCTACGGATCTGAGATGGTGTTAAACTGCTTGAAATATTTGGTGTTCTTACGCTTTGAGAATTGTTGGCTATGTTTGAAAAATAGCTTCCGGCAGTGCTTGATCCACTTAAAACTGAGCTGGTGAACATCTTCAGGCTCCTGAGAATATTGTTAGGAAATCTTTTCCGTAAATTTATTTTTCTTAATAAAAGCAAATATTGTGCCGAGATATTGTTTTGGACTCTGGTGTTTTGCTAAGTGGTGGGAACCGGGAGTTTTTATATTGGTGAAAAACTAAAGTTCATGTTTTGGAAATAACATGGTTGCGTTGGCTGATTATTTGTGAGAATCACGGAGTGTTTGCAGGGAGGATGGATCAAAATTTTTAAAAAGGTATAAATTCTTGATTTGAAGTCGTCCTTGAAGTATAGTCCTTTTTCGTTATAAACACGATCATTTAGGAGGAAAAAAATGAGCGCAGCGACTGAAAAAGTACATCAGATCGAAGATTACCAGCAGAGTGAAGAAGTGCTGGGTGAAAACATCGTTTCTGGTGTTGGTGAAACTGCTCAGAAAGACATGGGTAAGGTAGCAATTATCATTTCTTTCATGGCAGTAGTTCTTCTCGTAGTATTTTTCTACGGTTTGAATCAGAATCTGACCAGCCTTACCGCTGAAGTTAAAGATCTGCAGACCGTACGCGGTGACGTGGAAGCCCTGAATTCCCAGATGACTGTTGTAGACGGCAGACTGGTTGAACTCGAAAAACTTCCCACTAAAACCAGACATATTATTATGGACGGCATTATTGAAGAAATGAACCAGAAAGCTGCTTACGTTGGAGCTCAGCTCAGCGAAGAAGAGCAGGCTAAGCTTGCAAAGGTTCAGGAGCTCCTCAAGGACGTACAGTCCGGCCTCCAGAAATAATAGCTTTGAGCAATCAAAGTTCGGGTGCATCGGGATTTCCCGATGCGCCCTTTTTTATTATTTTCGTTCCGGTTTCTTATTGCGCCTTGCCTCAGGTGTTTGCTCTGCAGTCAGGCAAATGGCTCTTTTAGCAGGCTGAAGCCTATTCTACTTTTTCCCCGACACGGTTGGTGAATATGGTTTCCAGAGGAACATCTCGATCGTAGCAGATCAGGCCGCAGCGCAGGCAACGGGAGGTTTCGTAGCGGAGCTCTTCTTCACTGAGACAGCCTTCAATTTCCTTGAAGCTCGATGTACGGTCTTCGCCGGTGCAGTTATGGGGCATTTCAGTGCGTTCTTTGTTCTTGCAGCCGTCTACATCCTTAAAAAGGGTATATGGGATCAGGTTATGCATGGTGTTATCTGCTACAGGAATTTCTCCTGTGGTCAGCAAATAGTGGATTGAACGGGCAGCGTGTCTTCCTGCTCCTACTGCAGATATTACCAGATCAGGACCTGAGACAGCGTCGCCGCCTGCAAATACCATAGGAATTGATGTTTGCAGGGTGTCCGGGTTTGCATCAATGGTCCGCCAGCGGGTGAAGTCGATATTGCATTGCTCTTCACCTGCAGTATAGAAGCAGGAAAGCTGGGGTTTTTGTCCGATGGCCGAGATGATGGTGTCCACCGGAAAACGTTCTTCAGTTCCTTCTACCGGCACGGGACGGCGGCGCCCTGAGTCGTCGGGTTCACCAAGCTCCATTCTTATGCATTCCAGATGAGTGGCTTTGCCTTTGTCATCAATGATGACTTTGGTTGGTGCGGAAAGAAATACATATTTTACGCCTTCGTCTTCAGCACCAATAATTTCTTCTTCGTTGGCTGGCATTTCATTGCGCGTGCGCCGGTAGAGCAGGGTGACTTCACATCCTAAGCGTATGCTTGTCCGGGCTGCATCAATGGCTGTGTTTCCGCCCCCGACAACAATTACCTTCTTGCCGATATTCGGTGTCTGGCCTAGTCCTACAGCGGTAAGAAATTCCGTACCGGAAATTACGCCTTGGGCTTCTTCGCCATCAATGCGCATGGTACCGCTGGCCCAAGCACCTATGCCCATGAAAAATGCTTCGAATCCTTCTTCTGCAAGGTCGTCAATAGTGAAGTCTGTGCCTAGTTTCTGCTCTGTACGCACATCAATTCCAAGGTCAAGTATGCCTTGGATTTCCCATGCAAGATCTTTCTTGGGCAGCCTGTATTCCGGGATGCCGTAACGCAGCTGTCCGCCAAGTTCAGGCATGGCCTCAATGATGGTCGGGCTGTGTCCTAGACGGCGCAGGTAGTTAGCGCAGGAAAGGCCTGCCGGACCTCCGCCGATAATAGCAACCCTGTGTCCGGTGTCTTTGGCACAGGGAATAGGCAGGCGCATGTTATTCTTCATTTCCCAGTCGGCCACAAAACGTTTGATCATGTTGATGCCTACCGGTTCATCCACATGGCTGCGGCGGCAGACTGTTTCGCACGGGCGCGGGCAGACCCGGCCGCAAACCAGCAGCAGCGGATTGCGTTCACGGATAATATTTACCGCCCCGGCGTAATCTCCTTTATTTGCAGCTTCGATGTAGCGGGGAATGTTGATATTAGCCGGACATCTTTGCTGGCAGGGAGCAAGACAGTCGTTGACTTCTTCCACGTGCAGCAGTTTGGCACTCATGGAAACAATGGAAAGGACTCCGCGCGGGCAGGCGTCAACGCATTTACGGCAGGCGCGGCAGGCTAGCGGATCAACCACCGGTAATCCTTCTGGTCCCATATGGATTGCATCAAATGGGCATACTGCTACACAGGTTCCAAGTCCGAGACATCCTTCCGGGCAGGTTTTGGAACCGTTATAGAGCAGGGCCTGTGCACGGCAGTTGTTTGCTCCTTCATAATTGAAAAGTTCTTCAGCACGCTCTCCGCCGGTACAGTCACGGAAAGCAAGTTCCGGTTCCATGTCCAGCACTTCCAGTCCCATAACCGCCCCGACAGCCTTGGCTGTGTCGATGCCTCCGATGACACAGACATTGGCTCCTGATTTACCTTCCACCACTGCATTGGCCGCACCACTGCATCCTGCGTAACCGCAGCCTCCGCAGTTTACTCCGGGCAGAACGTCCTCAACCTGTGCAATGCGCGGGTCTTCTTTTACGTGCAGGATTTTGGAGGCCACAGCGAGAATCGTTGCGGCGGTAAAGCCCAGTCCCATGAGTACTAGAAGTGAATTAAGAATCATAATTAAATCATCCCCTTAAAGGCAAAAAAAGCAAGAGACATCAAGCCTGCCATAACCAGCGCAATGGGAGTGCCTTTCATGGATTTGGGTGTCCTTGAAACTTCAATTTTTTCCCGAATGGCGGAAAGCACAATCAAAGCCAGCATGAAACCAAGTCCGGATGCGAAGGAAAAAGCCACGGTTTTGATGAAAGTGAATTCTTCCCGCTGGCAGATGATGGCAATACCCATCACCGCGCAGTTGGTGGTAATGAGCGGCAGGAAGATACCGAGCGATTTGTAGAGTGGGGGTACTGCTTTTTTCAGGAACATCTCTACAAACTGAACAAGTGAGGCGATGACAAGGATGAAGGTAAGGGTCTGGAGATATTCCAAACCAAGCGGATCGAGCAGGTATTCCTGCACCGTCCATGTAATGGCTGCCGCCATGGTGGCAACAAAGACCACAGCGCCGCCCATGCCCATGGCTACGGAAATTTTCTTGGAAGTTCCGATGAACGGGCAGTTGCCCAGGTATTGCGCAAGGACAATGTTGTTGACGAATATGGCCGAGATAAAGAGCAGGAAATATTCTTTCATGGCTGGCTCCTTTTATCGGCTGCAAATACCGCAGGTTTTGCAGTCATGGCCGGGATTATCCAGTACGGCCTGTCCTTTTCGTCTGGCCTGCCAACTGGTGAAGATGTTCATGGCAGAGAGCAATAGTCCAAGGCAGACAAAGGCTCCCGGGGCCTCAATCATGAATGAAAACGGTTTGTAGCTGTCAGGCATAATCTGATTGCCGAAAATGGTGCCGTAGCCGAGAAGCTCACGAAGTCCGCCAAGCAGGGTCAGGGAAATAGTGAAACCGATACCCATGCCTAGACCGTCCGCAGCGGAGAGCAGGATCGGGTTCTTGGAGGCAAATGCTTCAGCCCGGCCTAGAATGATACAGTTTACAACGATAAGTGGGACGAAGATGCCCAGTTGCTGGTAGAGTGGATAGGCAAATGCCTGCATGAGCAATTCCACCGAGACAACAAGCGACGCTGCGATAACGATGAAGCAGGCGATACGCACCTTGGGCGGAATTATTTTGCGGAAGATGGAAACAAGGATGTTGGACATGGTCAGTACGAAGATAACCGCCATGCCCATACCGAAACCGTTATCCGCTGTTTTGGTAACAGCCAGCACCGGGCAGAGGCCGAGCACGACTTTGAACGGCGGCAGGTCTTTCCAGAGTCCTTTTGAAAATTCTTTCCATAATCTGCTCATCTTATGACCCCTTTGACCAAGCTTGAGTAATCTGTGGTTTGATCTTCTGGAAAATGGAAACAGCCTGTTTTACCGCTTCAACGGATGCGGTTGAAGAAATGGTCGCTCCGGAAATTCCTTCGATATTTCCGCCTTTGGAAGTAAGTTCAACAGCTGTTGTGTGGTCCTTGAACTGGCTGGTGAATCCGTGTCCGGCTACTCTTGATCCGACACCGGGGGTTTCTTTCATGGTAGTGATGCCGATACCTGAAAGGTTATTATCCGTCAGGTTGAATCCGACCATGACTCCTACGTCTCCTCCATAACCTTTGGCAAAAGTCTCAAGGGCAACACCGAGAAGCTGTCCGCCTTTTATGGCAGGGAAAACAGTAACCTCGTTTTCCAGTCCCGGAGCATTGAATTTCTTACGGTCCTTTACCGGGGAATTGTCATATCCGTTAAGTACTTCACTGATTGCAGGTCCCTGCACATAGGTCAGCACCTGTTCTTCAATGCGGCTTTCAGTGGCTTCCTTCAAAGTCGCGAGGGTCACGCTGAACATCCCGCAGATGAGAGTCAGCACTGCGATCATTTTTATGCCATCTTTCATGACCGCCTCCGCAGATGGATGTTGGTGACGCCGCCGAACGGTCCGGGCTTGAGCTTATCAACCAGTGGAGTCATCAGATTGGCCAGTAAAATGGCAAAGGGTACGCCATCGGGGTAAATACCGTAGACCCGGATGATGACGACCAGTGATCCTCCGATGAATCCGTAGATGAGCATGGGAATATGTCCGGCGGGTGAAGACGGTCCGTCTGTTGCCAGAAAGAATGCCCCGAAAAGAGTTGAGCCGCAGAGTAGATGGTATTCCGGTGAAGCGTATTCAAGAGGCTCAATGAAAAAATAAATTGCTGCGGTCATTGCGACTCCGGTCATGAAGGCCAGCGGAATGTCCGGCCTTACAATTCTGCGGGCCAGCAGATAAATACCGCCCAGCATGACGGCCCCGGCTTGAGCTGCCCCGGTGCCTCCAAGCTGGAAGCCAAGCAGTAGAGATTTGAGCGAATATTCATCCAGCGTTTCCGGGCCGAAGTTTTTCAACTGGCTCAATGGATAGGTCAGTTCCGAAGCCAGCATGGTCATGTCAAAATCCATAAGCTCCGGCCATGAAACTGTCAGCACAGCCCAGCCTACCAGCGGCACGCAAAGCGGATTGCTGCCAAGCCCTCCGAAAATCATGCGGCCTATGAAAACAGAGATGAAGCTGCCTACTGTCACCAGCCACCACGGAGCTGCCGGGGGAACCAGAAAACCAAACAGCAGCCCGTAGAGCAGGGCTGTGTAGTTATCAGCTTCAACTTCCCGTTTCATGACATACAGGCAGAGGCTTTCGGCGATAACTGCCGTGAAGCAGGAAAGGGCCAATACCCGGACAGCCAGCATCTGATAATGCCAGACAGCAAAGGCTGCAGCTGGAAGCAAAGCGAGGATTGTTTCCAATGCATCCAGCTTGAATGTCCTTCCGCAATGGGCATGGGGAGGGAAGGAGACTGTCAGTACGGGGGTCCCGTTTAATGGCTTCATTGCTGCTCCCTCAAGTCTTCAATTATCGGCTTGGCCGCCAGTTCTTTTTTAGCCAGACGGATGTATTGCAGCATGGGCCTTTGGGCCCTGCACCAGTATCCGCAAAGTCCGCATTCAATGCAGGAGGCAATGTTGTATGTCTGCGTATTCTCATAAAGACCGAATTCCGAGTGGCGGGAAATCATATTCGGTTCCAATCGGGCCGGACAGTGGATAACGCATTCTCCGCAACCCACACAGGGATTGTCTTTTACTGTGGGCTCCTTGAGAGCTTTGAGTATGGTTATGGCCTGTGTACCCGGGGATACTCCGTGCTTCAAACTGTATACGGCTTCTCCGGTTAATGGGCCTCCCAATATGACCCTGTCATGTTCAGCGGGTCTGAAATCGGCAAGTTTGAGCAGGGTTCCTACAGGGGTTCCTACCGGAGTAAGGAAAGAAGTCGATCCAATTTTAACTATAACTAAGGTTACAGGCTGGCGTCCGTGGATGGTTCTGCCGATGCGGTAAAGAGTTGCTGCATCAATAACGCATACTTCGGAAGGCATTTCTTTTCCGGTTATGGCTTTGGTAAGCAGTTCAGGCAGGCTGTTGGGGTAAACCGGATCAATTTCATATCCGGTGCAGCCGGGAATAGTCCAATCCATTCCGGTAGGGCAGGCTAACGCACAGGCCTTGGGGGTAATTGCTTTCTTGAGGTAATTAAGCCCGATAACCATGATGTCTGTGAATTCTTCAATCAGATAACGGTGTCCGTCCATTCCGACTTCATGTGGTATGGCGTTGATTATCAGGGTGGAGTCTTTTTTCAGTCCGCGGACATTGATTCCGTTTTCCCGCAGGGCGTTGAGCATCTCCCGGGTTCCTGTTCCGGGAAAGTCAACAGGCTCGGCAACGCGGGCGCCTTCTTCTCTTATAGTAATGAAGTCTTTTTTTACGTCAGTTACTGTACCGGAGATGGAACTGTGTATTGTCGGCTTAATGCTTGCCTTGTCGGCTGCAACAGGCTGGGCTTTTGCCACTTTTTCATTTTTTTGCACAAGTGGTTCAAGTCCGGTGATTTCAATACATATTTCAAACGGGCCTCCAAGGTCCTGCTCCCATGTATTGACTATGGGGCCGCGTTCGGATGGAGCGAGTGAAAATAGAGGATTCATGTCCAGTCTTCCTTTATTTTAAATGACACTTAGAGCAGTCACTGTCTTTGTAAGGGCCGCGTTGCAGTTTCTTATGGCAATCCATGCATTGGTCATGGAAAGCATTGGTCCGGTTGAGCACGAGATCCTTGTCATTTTCCTGATGACATTGGTCGCAGGAGGTGAAATCTCCTGAATAGTCATTCATGTCCTGCATCTTATGGCATGGAGTGCAGCCTTTTAAGCCCGCCTCGAACATTTCGTCATGGCAGTCTATGCAGCGTTCATGGGCTGCATTGCGTACACTGGGAATTTCTGCTGTTCCGGCGTTGGTGTGGCAGTTGCCGCACTTTTGGGGTTCTTTTTCTATATCAGTATTATGGTGGCAGGCCAGACAGTCTTCATCCGCATATTCTTCATGGGCGGCATGATCAAAGTTAAGCTTGCCGAGTTCCGCATGATGGCACTGTACGCAATAGCTGGTGTCCGGGAATGAACGGATATGTTCACGCACATAATCCCTATCAAAGGATTCCGGGTGGCAAGAGCCGCAGGGAAGCGGTTCATCGTCCTTTGTCTTACGCTCGTGGTGACAATTATCACAAGGTATTTCATAATCCCGGTGATGTCGGATGTGGTTGAAAATTACTTTACCTCCGCTGTTCTTAAATAGAACGCGGACTGGTATTTTTTCTTTCTTCTCAGGCGATACATAACCGGCAACAGCCAGCCCGAAGAGAACAATAAGTATAATAGAGATGGGGATAAATTTACTACGCACCGGGTAATCCTTGATTTGTTAAACAATATTAACTGTCTATTGTATACTTAAGTTGGATGGAATTGTCTAGCTTTAAAATTTGTACGTGTTAAGTGATTCGTATTGTCATTAATTTGTACTGTAGCATATGTATCAATAGAAAATAAGCTTTTGGTTAATTAATGATGTTAAAAAATAATTCAGCTCTTTCCCTTGCATGCAGACAACCTTATGATGTGGTTTTCCTAAAATACTTCTACCTGTGACAGAAAGGACACATTCGACTGATAAGACTCTCTGGTGAAATGGGTACGTGAGTCCTATTTTAAAATAAATCAATTATCAGGAGAAAGTGATGAGATTTTCCAACAAACTCAGAGTATTGATGGCCCTTATGGTCTGCGCCGCGTTTATGGCTGCAGCCCCTGCATACGCAAAAGACAAAAAGGTTCGCGTATACAAAGGCAAACCTGCCAAGTACGTCTTCCTTTTCATTGGTGATGGTATGGGGCTGCCCCAAAAGGGGGCTACCGAGGCTTTCACCGGTGAACAGCTTATTATGAACTCCTTCCCCGCGCAGGGAATGACCACCACTTTTGCTGCTGACAGGTTCATTACCGGTTCTGCAGCTTCCGCTACCTCCATTGCCAGCGGCCAGAAAACCAACATCGGTATGCTCGGCATGGCTCCCAATCAGAAGCATGTTAAATCTATCGCAGAGATGGCTAAAGCTGATGGTAAGAAAGTCGGTATTGTTTCCAGCGTATCAATTGACCATGCTACCCCGGCTGCTTTTTACGCTCATGTCCCCACTCGCGGACAGTACTATGACATTGATGTTGCTCTTTCTGAAAGTGATTTTGACTTCTTCGGCGGTGGCGGTCTGAAAGACGTTACCAACAAGAAGAAAAATTCCAAAAACTACAAAGGTAACGCTCTCGAACTGATCAAGAACGCCGGCTACAACGTAGTTACCGATAAAGATGAATTTATGGCTCTCAAGCCTGCTGACGGTAAAGTCATCTCCTGGAATGCATGGCTTCAGGATTCCAAGGCTCTGCCTTATGCCATGGATATGCGTCCTCAGGATATCACCCTTCCTGAATTTACTGCCAAGGCAATTGAAATGCTCGACAACTCCAAAGGATTTTTCCTTATGGTTGAAGGCGGTAAGATTGACTGGGCCTGTCATGCAAACGATGCCGCAGCTTTTATTCAGAATACCATTGCTTTTGACAATTCCATTGCCAAGGCTGTTGAGTTTGCTAAAAAGCATCCCGAGGAAACTCTCATTGTTGTAACCGGAGACCATGAGTGCGGTGGTCTGACTCTCGGCTTCGCAGGAACTAAATACGGTTCTTACTATGATGCTCTCAAGCCCCAGACCATTTCTTTCCAGCAGTTTTCTGATCAGGTGGTTAAACTGTGGAAAGAAGAACACAAAGGTAATGCCAGTTTTGAAGATTTTCAGCCTACCATTACTCATTTTTTCGGTCTTGAGTTTGAAGGTGACGCCAAGAAGAATCCTCTTGTTGTAAAGGATTACCAGCTTGCCATGCTCAAGGAAGCTTATGGTCGCACCATGAATGACGAAAAGATCAAAGATCCCGAGCTTTACAATCTTTATGGTGAATACGATCCTCTGACCGTGACCATTACCCATGTTCTGAATAACAACGCCGGCCTCGGTTGGACATCCTACAAGCACACCGGTGTTCCCGTTGCCACTTCCGCAATGGGCGTAGGTTCTTCTTCCTTCAACGGTTATTACGATAACATTGATATCGCATACAAAATTATGGCTGTTATGGGCATGACTCCTAAAGTTCATGCCGCCATCAACAACGCTGAGTTTGCTGCCAACTAGCAGATTTATCGTACTTTAGCTGTTTCGGGCGGAGTGTCTTTCGGCACTCCGCCTTTAGCATATCTGATAAATTTCAACCCCTGAGAATATGTCCGCATTATTAAAAAACAGAGAGTTCATTCTTGTTGCTGTCTTCGCATTGTTTACAGCAATTCTTTATTTTATCCCCACTGAATTTGAGCATCGGGTAGCGGAAAATGCCGAGCGCTGTCGTGCGGAAGTTGTTTCCGTCGATAATTTGGATATTGATCAGTTCGGCATGGTTAAAACCGGGCCGCAAATTGTGACGATGAAGATTCTCGAAGGGCGGTTTCAGGGACAGGTGTTCACTGGAACCAACGAGCTTCTGGGTCAGATGGATAAGGATAAATTTTTTGTCCCCGGTGATGAAGCCCTTGCTGTTGTTACTTATGATGTGCAGGGAAACCCGATGTATGCAGTGCCTCAGGATCATTATCGCATTGATCTTGAGCTGACCATGCTGTTGCTATTTTCCTTTCTGCTGCTTGTATTTGGTGGCTGGACCGGAGCCAAGGCTTTGTTCTCCTTCATGTTCACGGCATTGGTGCTTTGGAAGCTTCTTGTTCCGGCTCTTCTGGAAGGTGTCGATCCGGTCTGGATTACTCTAGGGGTAGTCGCAGGACTCTGCGCGGTGATTATATTTATGGTTGCAGGATTGAACCGCAAGGGAGTTGTCGCTTTTCTTGGGTCATTTCTCGGGGTTTTCACCAGTTGTCTGCTGGCAATATATTTTACCGGTAAGTTGCATTTACACGGTGCGGTAATGCCATTTGCGGAAACTCTTCTTTATTCCGGCTTCGGACATCTTGATTTAACCCGTATTTACATTGCTGCTGTTTTTCTGGCTTGTTCCGGGGCGGTTATGGACCTTGCCATGGATGTTGCTGCCAGTATGGATGAAGTCGTCCGAGCTAATCCTGAAATCAGTCCTATGCAGGCCCTTGCTTCGGGAATCAGGGTTGGCAGGGCAGTTGTGGGAACCATGACGACCACTTTGCTGCTGGCCTATTCCGGCGGATTTATAACACTGCTTATGGCGTTTATGGCTCAGGGAGTCCCGCTGATCAATACCTTCAACTTTGTTTATGTTTCTGCTGAAATTTTAAAGACTCTGGTGGGCAGTTTCGGGCTGGTGACAGTTGCACCGTTTACTGCCGTTGCCGGGGCATTTATTTTTATAAGGAAAAACAAATAGTTCAACATGACGTACTTGTCGGCAGTGACTTCCTTGTGCTAATTTCCCTTAAACCGGATATTTTGCTGGAGGGAAAGAATTTGAAGTTGCGGTTGATTTGTTGTTTCTTAGTGCTGGTATGCGTCAGTGGGTGTGTTGCTTCGAAAAAGACTATCGCCAAGGCTCCTACGGAAATGGTGTCCCTGCCTGATGTCCGGGAACGGATAATTGCTTACCACGACAGTGGAAAGTACAGGGAAGACATTTCACATAAGGCGGAGGCTATAGCAGATGTAGCGGTTAAGGCTATTCAGGGGCAGGTCAAGTATCCTGCTGTAGTGATGGTGGTGGAGGATGTCTTGTTATCCACCTATGAAGCGCGCAGGAAGCAGGGCTTTTCAGACAACGCTGCTGCGGTCAGTGATCTGGAATCACATATTATTTTGAGCACGCTTCCAGCTGTGAGACCTTCCATTGTTCTGTTTGAATTTTTGCTGCAACGAAATATTCCAGTTTTTCTGGTGTCATACAGGGCTGAAGGGTTTCGTGTCCCTCTTATGGAGAATCTGTCTAAAGCCGGATTTTCCGGGTGGCAAAAACTGTTTATGTTACCGCCCAATTATCCGGAAGGTTCAAATTATTGCGAGGAAGTACGCAAGGGACTTCAAGGAGCAGGTTACAATGTCATCGCCACGATAGGAGTTTTGCCTGAAGACATTGCAGGTGATTTTAAAGGGCATGCTGCGCTGTATCCCAACTATATTTACTCAGAACGCTAAAAGAAAACCGGGCTGCCCTGAAGGTCAGCCCGGTTTTTATTATCAGGTATTACAATCATCAAAAGCGCGTAGCGCATCAAATTTGAATTAAGCTTTGCGGACGTACTTGGCAGCGCTTAAACCTGCCACACATCCTTCACCGACGGCTTTTGCCATCTGGAGCGGCGGACCGCAGATATCTCCGGCAGCGAAAATGCCGGGGACATTGGTGCGCATCTGCTTGTCGGTTTCAATGAATTTCATGGATTCATCAAGCTGGATACCAAGCTCTGCGGCGAGGGACATGACTCCCTTTGCACCCAGTTCTATGAATACGCCGGTTACATCGAGTTTGCTGCCGTCCTTGAGAACAAGGCCGTCAACACCGCTTTTCCCGGTGATTTCTTGAACTTCAGCACCTTCGTGAATAATGATATTCACGGCTTTGAGTTTTTCCATAAGTTCCGGGGCGAAGTTAAATTCCTTTGAAACAAGATGAACCTTGGAAGCAAGATGGGAGAGGTGGAGTGCTCCGCCGGCAGCGGCACTTTCGCCGCCGACAATAGCCACTTCTTCTCCGCGGAAAAAGTTTCCGTCGCATTCCACACAATAGCTCACGCCCTTTCCGAAAAGATCCTTTTCTCCGGGAACTCCTAGTTTGTTGCGGGTGGTTCCGGTGCAGATAATTATTGCTTTGGTCTTGAATTCTTTTGTCTCGGTGGTCACAGTAAATCCGCCACCGCTGAGGTCCATCAAGTCCGGGGTTTTGATCTTCAATACATCTTCATTGAAGAATACTGCACCGAAACTTTCGGCCTGCTGTTGTCCTGTTCTAAGGATCTGCTCACCGGAAATTTCCAGTGTGCAGCAGAAGTTTTCGATGTGTGCCCACCAGAGGCTGCTCTTGTCGTTTTTACCAAGGATGAGTACTTTGAGTCCCTTTCTTGCTGAATGGATGGCAGCCTGCAGTCCCGCAGGGCCTGCTCCCAGAATGATAATATCGTAATTGGTTTCGGTCATATTCTAGCTGTCCATGGTAAGGTGTTGTGTTTTCTAAAGTCTACTTGAAAAAGTAAGTTTGAATTTACGAATGACAAGAGATCTTGAATTTCATTATTCCATAAAATCGATCAAGAGTTAAGCTGTTCTATTATCGGATTGCGAAGTGCATGTATTTGATCTGTATCAGGAAGCTGGCTCATGAGTGTTTCAACGTAGCCACGTTTGATCATTTCCTTGCGCGACCATTCAAAATTCAAGTCATAAGCCCAGCTGAGCAGGAGCAGTCGGAAATCATTCAAGCATTTCATCGCTTGATAGGCACCTTGCCGACCTTCTTTTACAGATTGAAGGATAGCCGGAGTTATTTCTTCCGGTTTTTCTTTCAGTCCCATAAGCGGAACTTCATTTCCGGGAAGAACTCCGGTCAGATGCGGAATCAGCACCTTAATTATGTCGATCTTGTCTGAGTCACGGACGATTTCAGTACAAATTCTAAGTTCGTCGGAAAGGAAAGAGGGGAGTGCGTTGCGGTTATGCAGGGCAATGGCGCCGAGGATCGTATTGCGCTGTTTTCTTGGCAGTTCGTTCAAAAGGGCATATTTTAGAACGGTTCTGGCACCCAGAGTCCCGTGGTTACAGGACTCTGAATCTTTAAATGTTCCGTATGCCTTATATTGTGGAAATCTTCCTGTGTCGTGGTAGAGGGCTGCTATCTGGGCTGTTTCAGTCCGTTCCGCAGGAAGTGAAAGTGATTCACAGATATTCCGGCTATTTTCGAAAACATCAAATGAATGGTCTATCTTCAGCTGAATGTCAGGCCGTTCCCTGTCGGTTGCATTTTGCAGGTATGGACTGACAAATCGGCTGAAAATTTCTTTTAAATGAGTCATCTGTCTACAGCATGATTCTTTTTTTCTTGAACTTATAGTCGATTTCGGAAATCTTTCCTGACTTCAGATCTTCTTCAAGCTGAGCCAATTCTTTTTCACGCATTTCGGCTGCTTCGCGATCAAGGTCCGGGTCTCTGAACTTTCCGTTGGGACCGAAAAGAACACGCAGGAAAAGTAAAATTACACCAAGTATTGCGGCTACAAAGAGCATTTTAGTAACGGAAGCCCAGAAGTCTCCGTAGCCCGGGCCGAAGGGCCAGTGGTCCCAGTGAGGATTGGCTTCGTATTTTCCTGATATAAATGAAAATATGGATGATATTGTTTCGATCATGAACAGTTCCTGTTAAATTTTTGGTGAATAATTACCTCTCATTTCAACTCAGTGCAACATAAACCGTAATTGATCATTTTGTGTATATAATTGCATATATAATCCCGGTGTGTTCTAATGTAATGCTCTTGAAGTCTATAATTGGATGAGGAGACGATATGAGGATTTTGATTGTTGAAGATGAGCTTGCGAGCAGGAAATTTCTCACGCATGTGATGACAAGCTACGGGCAATGTGACTCTGCTGTGGATGGAGCCGAGGCGATACAGGTTTTTACAGATGCTTTGGAGTCCGGGGATCGTTATGATTTGATCTGCCTTGATATCATGATGCCTGAAATGGATGGACAGGAAGCACTGAAAGAAATCCGTGAGATAGAAAAGGAACACGGCATCCCTCATCATCTCGAAACCAAGGTTATGATGACCAGTGCTCTAGGGGATCCTTCTAATGTGATTGAAGCTTATTATAAGGGTGGGGCTTCAATTTATCTGACTAAACCGTTGGATGTGGAAAAGATCCGTGAGGCAATGGTTGAGCTCGGCTTTCTGAAAAAAAGTATTGAATAGGTCCGATATTGCTGGACAGGTAGCGTTAGCGTAATTATCTAAAGGACTGCGGCTTCGGTCGCGGTCTTTTTTTTAACTTAAGTAAATGAGGTATTAGATGAAACTACTCGGGTATTTGGTTCTTCCTCTTACCGTTGTCTGCCTGCTGGCTTTTATGGCCGGTGATGCCGACGCGAAAAGAATGGGCGGGGGAAAATCCTTCGGCAGCAAGCCATCTTTTTCAAAAACTTACAACAAACCGACATCAACAGCTACTTCCCAGAAGCAGGCAAGCGGTACTAACAATCAGCAGGGCGGCTTTGCTCGTCCCGGTATGGGACTCCTTGGTGGTCTGCTGGCCGGAACTTTTCTCGGCTCCTTGTTCGGTGGATTCGGTGGAATGGGGGGCGGTTTCTTCAATCTCCTGATCATCGGCCTGCTTGTTTATCTTGGATTTAAATTTTTCAAGTCCCGCAGTCGTGGGACTGATGATATGTATAGGCAGGGGAATTATCAGCGTGGTCCGGACTACTCCCAGTCTAACCACAACAATGCCAATGCCGACCCTTATGCTCGCAGGGAGCATGCAGCTCAGAATGCGTGGGATCATCTCTCTTCCAAGCCTTCTTCGCAGCAGGCTTCCGGTTCAGCGGCACCGCAGAGCGGACCTGTTGTAAATATTCCTGCCGGTTTTGATGAAGAGGAGTTCCTTGAAGGAGCAAAGGCGGTTTACACCCGTCTCCAGAAGTCATGGGATAACCGTGATATGGCGGACATTGAGCAGTTTGCAACCGCTGGTGTGGTGAATGAGATCAAGCAGCAGGCCAAGGAAGATCCCGGCCAGTCCCAGACTGATGTTTTGATGGTTAATGCAAGATTGCTGGAAGTTAAGGAAGAGGGTGGCGTTACCAATGTCACAGTCTACTATGATGTTCTTCTGCGCGAAGATCCTTCCCAGTCTCAGCCTTCGCAGGTGCGTGAAGTCTGGCATTTTGTAAAACCTGTCGGTTCTGATGGAATGTGGAAACTGGATGGCATCCAGCAGCTTGAAGAATAACAGCCGTAAATAATCATTCGTTTTTGTGAATTAGTTTTTGCCTGCGGCAGATCTAGTTGATAATAGTAAGGGTAACGCTATAAAAGCGGTACCCTTTTTTATTTGGATCGCTTTATGAAACGTTTGCCGTGGAACTATGTATACCGGTAGGGATTGTATGGGGTTACAGATTGTTGAACGAATAGATAGGGATTTGCAGGGTCTTATTCCGGGATTTATGGAGATCACCCATAAAGAGATTGAGGCTTTAGAGCAAGCTCTGGTGGATGGGGATATGACAGTAGCTGCACGTATAGGTCACAACCTTAAAGGTTCGGCCTTGAATTATGGTTTTTTACTGCTTGGAGATATTGGCAGAAGAATAGAAAGCAATGCAGCTCAAAACCGGCAGGAAGAGGTTTTGGTCGAGCTGGATTTGTTAAAGGATTATGTGGACCGTGTCGAAGTTACTTTCGTGTAAGAGTGATAATTACCAGAGGAACCTGTCCAGCTCCAGCTTGAATGTCTTTGGGTGAATGCATTCGACAATTTCAAGATTATCACCGTTTGAGCCATTGGATCTTTTAGATAAGTCTATAAATTCAGGATGAATAGCTCTGAATCTGCTGCTGAAAACGACTTTAACTTGAGGTAGAAGCGGGGCTTTCGGAGTGTTGGTCACTACCACTCCATAGCGGCCGTCGGAAAGTTTTACAAAGCAGCCCACAGGATAAATACCCACACATTTTATGAAGCTTTCCAGATATCTGGGGTGGAATGCAGTATTGGTCATGGAATAGAGATGTTTGATTGCCGAGTTTGGAGTCATGGCTTCTCGATACGGGCGATCTGAAGTGAGTGCATCATATGAGTCGCAGATGGATATGATGCGTGCATACTGAGGGATGTCGTTGCCGGATAGACCTTGCGGGTATCCTGATCCATCATATTTTTCGTGATGTGCTCTTATGGAGTTGATTATGATCTGAGGTGAGTTTTGTCCGGCAAGGTACTCGCAACCTTTTAACGGATGAAATTTAATCTTTTGGAACTCATCCTTGGATAGTTTGCCCTTTTTGTTCATAAGATTTTTCGGCAGCCATAGCTGACCGATATTCATCAGCATTGCAGTTATTGAAAGTTCTTCGACCGCTTCCCGTGAAAGTCCGATATAACGGCCAAGTATGGCACTGAGTATCGCAGTGTTCAAACTGTGGGTGTATAGATATCTGTCCGCGCGGGCCAATACGGTAAGGCTGGCTGCAGCGCTATTGTTTCTGTCAATGGAATCAATCAGCGGGCTTACGCCTTTTTTGTATTCAGAAATTTCAAGAGTGCCTTCCCGTTCTACTGTTTCAAATATTTTTTGAATATAACTGAGGGCGTTGTTGTAGGCCTCGCGGGCAAAAAAAATCTCTTCGGAGTATGTTGTCTGGGGAAATGAGTTTATGACAGAACTTTTTTCAGAATCAATCAGGACTTCATTTATATTAAGCTGCAGGATGGCAGAAATATCTGCTTTCGAAGATATTGCATGGTTGGATAGTTCAGTTGGCAGGCTGGAATAGCCATTAGCAGAGCATACGACGAACATGCCTTCTTGAAGGTTTGTTGTTTTTATCTTTTCTAACATCTTGTAGCGCTTAGTTTTTTCGGGATAAATGTCCCCCGTTTCTCCTTAGTTTTAGTTACACCCGAAATATTAAGCAGGGCAAGAGAAAAGTGCGCATGCCACGCTACGTGGCTGTGGGATATTACTCCGTCACTTTACGCACTCTAATCTTTTTTCACTAAGGCGACTCAATTCGCATATTGTTTTTTGTTTAGATCCTATTTCCACATACCCTCCGTCGATGTTCTTCTCATCTAATTAATAAATTAATCATGAATTTGTATTTGTCCAGTCGTGCGTGTCGTTGGTTGTTCAGTTGAACAAAATGGATTTAATATTGAACATAGTATTGTTTAATTAAGTGTTGACTTGTGTTTGTTGGGGAGTTATTGTTTGTTTAATTTAAAAATAAACAACAAATGAGCAGTTGGTATGTCAAATCAGTACTTAAGTTTGAGAGAGGTCGGTAGGAGGCTTGGTATTCCTCCATCGACTGTGGTCTATTATAAGGATAAGTATTCGAAATTTATTCCTTCAATGGGTGGATTAGGGCGTAGGCAAAGGTATTCTGCAGAGGTAGTTGAAATTTTTAGGAGGATACGTGAAATGTATGGAATGAATTGGACAACTGAACAAATTGAAAATGAATTAAGTTTAAAGTTCGGTATATTAATAGAAAATATAAAAAGTGATCAACAATTGATCAGTGGGGCCGGTCTTGAGTCCAGTTCGGATATGGAGACCGTGATTAAAGGTTTGTCGTCAGTTCTTGGCAAGGTTTCTGACTTGCTGTCTAATCAGGCTTTATTTCAAGCTGAATTGCGTGATTTGCGTGAAGAGGTATCTGTGCTCAGGACAGAAAAGCGTAAGCTTTCCGCCGAAACAAATGAAAGAATTCTGGACATGGCTATGGAGATTGGTCGTTTGAAGCGTGATCGTGCTGAGTTGTTCAGACTGTTACGGACTGGAGATTCCGGTCCTGATGAATCTTCCTTTCCTTCTTCTGAGTATTTGGAGCGTCCTTTGGTTATCCGTAATTCTGAGGGCGAATATCTTGGCGTGGCAGGTAAAGGGCGTAAGCATTTCTCTTTGGAGGATTTTGTTAAACTTCTTGAGAATAGCATTAACTCGCATAGAAGTGTGGATCTCGAATGGCAAGAAAAGAGCGGACAGTGGATTCTTGTTATTGATGCCAGCGAAGGTCAGTCTTCACAGAAAAAGATTATGCTCGTAACTGAAGAAAATGTTACACCTAATAACAATACAGTCGTGCGCATTGATAGTATGGAAATTAACGGTAAAGCTGTTCCTGGAGCTCTTTTATTCAGTCTTTTTAAGCAGATAAGAGAAAGCTTTGATCGTTAAATTGGTGTGGTGTTTTTCTAGAAAAAGTCTTGATATGTTTGTTAAATGTAGTTATTAAATGAGTGTTATCAGTAGAGGAGTATTCTTAGGAGGATATGATGCCGCAGGTTGCAGCTAGAATCACGCATGATCATGAGCAGTGGCTTAAGAATTATTTCAAGACCAAGAGTGCGGGGGCCGAATTTATTTTGCCTTGGGCTGTGGATATGTTTTTTAAATCCATGCGCGCTGTTGCTCAGGAATTAAATGTCTCTGAACTTAAAACAGTTCTGGAAGCATATCAGGGAGTAAAAATTCTGCCCAACCAATGTAAGGGGGCTTATCTGTTTTTGCAGGTTGAAGAGGCTTGCGAAATAGAGAATGTGCATACCAATCATGGCGTAAGCTGGCCTAATCTTGAGGCTAAATTAAAGCGTCTCTCAGATGTGCATTCCACTGCATTAATGATTTGGGCTTCCGCCTATTGGGTAAGCAAAGTCTGGAATGGCGTAAGTTTTGAGGAATATATTAAACTGACCTGCAGTTAAAATTTTTTTGATCTAGATGATTTTTTTGTCCGGGCGGAACTATTTCGTTCCGGTGTGTTCGTTACTGAAAGCGACCAGCCCCCGTTTTCCCAAGTCTCTTAGAAATGAAGCTGTTGCAACTTCTGCTTCGCGGGGCAGAACCTGATATTTTTGCGCAAAACCAGATGCTATTTTGCGGACACTTGTTTTTCCGTCAATCATATCCCAGACCAAAGTTCCCATTTCATCAAGTTCCAATTTTTTAATGGGCGGGCTTCCGTCTTTCCACATTCCAAATCTTTTTGCCACGTCAGCGAAGAGCGGTTTCAGCCGCAATGGGTAGGAAAGCATTACCAATCCATTCTCCATGCGTGTTTCAGTTATTTCTTGATTCTTCAGGGGCTTGCAGGCCATGGCTTCGCCCCTGGTCATTTCCGGAATAACTTGTTTTTTCTTCCTAAATAATTTCATAATTCCTGAAAATATTTTTTGCCCTGTCTTCCGGGATATACTGACGTGATTTAACCATTACAGCCAGAATTCGATTGCTTTCCTGTGTGTAGCGGATTTCAATCTGGCCATATGGACGGCGTTTAGAGTTTAATTTGGCTAGAGCAAGTTTGGCGGTAGAAGGACTCTTTTCCTGACCGAACATACAGGTAGCGCCTTTGCCGTATTCAAGTTCAGCTATGGAAAGCCCCAAAGTTTTTATGTCTTCCTTGAAGAGCTCTCTGGAAAAATCACCCAGAGTGCAGTCTTTGAGGATTACATCGGCAGGACTGAAACGGAAAAGTTCTACTGTTTCTGTCTGGTCTGTAAGAGTTATATTGAATCTGCCGGGCTTGAACTCAAAGGAATCGAGATCCATTGATCCGGGTAGAGCGGCTTTCATATCATAGATCTGCCAGATTCTTTCAGCGTCTGAATCGTGGAATTTGAGGCTGCTGAATAATTTCACTGCAGCATCGTCGATCTGATCGTCGCATTTGCCGATGAATTGAACCAGCATGACTTTGGCTGCATTTTTACAGTAAAACATAACCCCGCGTCCTGTAGCGAGGTCAGACTGCCAGTAGAAGCCGGTAGTATCGTATTTTTTAAGCGGGCCTTTCCATGAAGATGGCATGACCGTGGATTCAATTTTGAGTCCGGATGCTGATTCAATCTTTTTGGCAAGCTGCCTGAAATATGTTTTTTCCTTATATGTCCTGCCGGCATCGTACCAGCGTAGTTCAATACAAGGATATTCTCCATTGTCGAGTTGCAGGAATTTCTTATCAATTCCGCTGACCTCGAAGTTGGACGGGATCTCAAAGCTGATGCCATCCCAAGCTATATTCTTAAAATCCATTATCTGTTCCTTATGGAAAACTTTCCGTCTGACTGTCTGGAAAGCCGAAAATCATATTAGTGCAAATACAATGCGGATAATCAAGCCGAAGCAAGGTTAACTAAAACATTTTCCAATCATCCGCAAAGTTTAATTCTTTATCAGAATTGTTCTAAACAAATGGGCTGATTTGATTAGTAAGCCATTTTTCCCAGTGATTTCAGGATAAGAGTGCAACCCATGGCAAACATACCTGTCAAACCCATGCCGCATGAGAAACCAGCCAGCAGGACCGGGGCATACTGACGCCACATGGTTCCGTATTTTTTCTGGAAGAAATAACGTCCGATCAATGCTCCGGCAACTTCAAGAATAAATCCGTGGGGTGTACTTTGACCAAGTCCCCTGACAACACCATATACCAGCAGGACGGGTAATCCCAGTGAATTCAGTATGGCGTAAAGAACAAGTCCCAGGCTTATCCCGCCCATGACTACCGGGCCGCTCAGGGCCTGGAAGAATAAGGAGTTGCCTTCAAGTGTCGAGGTCTGCATGAGCAAAGTGTTCAGGGCCTGCAGATGCCAGAGTTCCTGCGCATAAGGGTAGTTTGCGGACGGAATGGGTGCAAGTTGCCAAATGAATTGCGAGAAGAGCAGGCTGGCAATCATGACAACCGGGAAAACGACAAGCTCAGCCTTGATGATGCCCCGGATGGATGTTCCGGTCAGTTCGATTTCACGGAAATGGACAGTAGCCTCACCATAGTTATGGATCGGTATCGGAGCGTACCAGATTTCAATGCCCTGATAACCGAAAAATTTTGCTCCGGCGATGAAGCTTGCCTCACGGACCAGCGGCAGACTGACAAACTGTCCTGCAATACCTTCCATGCGTGCGGTAATGTACGAAATCACCGGAGTGTAGATAAAGCCGTAGAGCAGGAAGAAAATCCACGGGAAATTGGGTACCAGCAGTAAACTCATGCCCACGTAGGCAAGAGTAGAGAATACGTAGATGGCGATGGAAACCCAGAAGTTGATGTCCCCGCGTCCTTCCGGCGGCTCGAAAAGTTTACTCCACGATTCGCGGTGCTTGGCATGTTCTCCACGGAATGATTTGACTACGTACCAGATACCGATCAGACCGATAGCCAGACCGAGGCCGATGGAAAAACTCATGTAAAAGTCGAAGTTGTTTGCAAAGACCGTTTCAACTGTCTCCATGCCCGGATGCCAGCGGTGCAGGATGCCATGTTCATAAAGAACCGGGTTGGCGACAAAGGTAATGATGATACCGATAAGCCCGCCGATGACAGCCCAGAAAGGCAGGACCATGCCGATGAAAAACAGGCCGAGGTCAAACTGTATACCGGTTGCAACAGCTGGAAGTATCTTTTCCGTATAGGGCGTAAGCTCCACCCACGGGATAGGAATAATCCTGATCGGTTCGGTGAATAATAATCCTGAAACAGCTGGCAGGAGTACGTAAATAGTACCGAATGCCAGTCCGATGACTCCGCCCACAGAGAAGACACGCCATTTCCAGCTGGCCTTTTTTTCTTCGGTGGATTCAGCCAAGGCCATAGTACCCAGAGCACCGACAGGAGCCATGGGAAAGGGCAGTTTTTCTACATCTGAAGTGATGCGGTAAAGGGCGTATCCAAGTCCGAAATGGTCAATTCGTTGTACAATCTGTGCACCTACCAGCAACAAAATCGGTATCAGCCAGTCGCGGTGGAAGAAGGTGCGCTCAATGAGAGACTCGGATCCCGGTTGCGGGGCAATCCACGTCGGGATGAATTCGGTCAGCCCCAGCATACGTGCTGCGTCCGACTGTACTAAGTATTGCTGCCATAGCAGACCTGAGAATGGCGAGGCCAATGCGGCTCCGGCCATGTAGTAGAGCAGGAATATTTCCTGTTGTTTCAGTTCCGTATAGGAACGTTTTGCAATTTCAGCGAAAAGGATGATGGTTACCCAGCGGGCAGCAGGGCCGATACCCTGACCGATGACCAACTGCAGGTACATACTTCCCGGCATCATCAGGAAGCCGATGAAGATGGCACCGACAATGGTTTTCCAGTCAAAGCCCTCTTCAAAATGGGTCGGGGTTTTTAATAGATCCCGATATTCTTGTAGTTCTTTATCATTATGCATGTGTATGTCTCATTATGCTTGTTAACTGGATTTAGCCGGGTAGTACCTGATAACTTTGTCCTGCGTAGAGTCCGTAAAGCGCCCATGCTCCGCCCATGAGGAAATCGCCCATAATCAGGCCGAAGAAGAGGTAACGGACCCGCTTGAACAATCCTACTCCGCCATAGCGGAGAGTCAGCTGGTTGCAGATCCATCCGAGGAAAAAGCTGAACCAGAGAATTCTCATGGCTGAGCTGTAGGCGGTCAGGTATCCGATGGGATGCAGCGGCCACCACGGTAGCCTGTTGTAAGCCAGTATCAGCACAAACATAACCAGTGCGCCAACAGTGGCGAAGGTGGTTACCCAGTGTGAAGTTGCTGCTGGTTCCTGAATTATGCGGACTACGTTATCGTAGACGTTCATGGATGTGCGGGTTGCCCAGTCCAGTTGCAATTCACGGATGCCGTATTTGTAGCAGACCATAAGCATAGCCCCGAAAGATACGATTACACCCAGCAGAAGGATGATGGTTATGCCGAGCAGGAAAAGTCGTTTATTCTTGATCCATTCATTGATCTTTGAGCCGTGCACCAGTGAGGGCATAAGCGATTCCCTGAGGTCAACGAAAAGAATCTTCTGGCACATGGCAGTGATGGCAATTCCTACTGAGCCGAAGAATTTGGAACCGAAAATTGTGGTTACACAGTCAATTGGTGCGGCGGTCAGGGTAAAGTAGGCAATACCTCCTTGGCAGATTGCCTTGGATGCTACCAGCGTGAAGACGAAGAATGCCAACAGGACAACTACGGCCACCAGCAGGGGGATACCGAAATATACGCACCATGCAGTGAGTAGAAAACCTGAAACAGCAAGGCCCCAGAAAGAGAAGCGAAGAGACATCCATTCTGCTTCGCCGCGAGTGGAATCTGCTCCGAAAGCTTCCTTGATGACCTGTTTGAGGTGCTGGCGGGCCAGCCAGATGATAAAGCAGAAAAATGCAAGGTAAGCCCCGATCATCTGGGTTTCTTCCGGGTGTGTCAGGGTCGGGCCGAAGGTTACACCCAACGCGGAGGCAGGGATGTTCAAACCTGATGCACTGAGGATTCCATAAAATAATCCGCCAAGCAGGAAAAAGAACCAGAAGCTGAAAGATATCTGCCTTGAAGCTAGAAAGGCAAAGCCCACGAATGCTGGATAGAAGTAAATTTTCAGTTTTTGGAACCCTGAAAACAGCCCGGTTTTGGCAAAATATTTACCGGCTAGAATTAGTGTCGGTACTTCCGGCACAGAAGGAATGTAGAAATGCAACCCGTTGATCAGATGCAGACAAATGCAGAAGATAAGGCCGATCAGGAAAAATTTGTTGCTGAGGAAAGAGCCGTACAGTCCCTGATCCATTGCTTCTTCCATGAATCTGGGCAGCTGCAGGAGCGGGAAGTTCAAGCGCTCGTTTTCCACCCATTGCCTGCTGAAAATGTTGGTCAGGCAGAGCATCATGAAATAGCAAAGCAGAATGAAAGCCCCCCACCACATGAGCGGAGTAATCCACGATCCCCAAGGTATGGAATTGAAAATCTCAAGGTTGTCCATGAATGGGCCGCCCTTGATGCCGTTATATAACTGTTCTACTGCCTTGGGATCGGTGGGGTGAAGTGATTCCGGCAGCAGGGGCTGTAGCACTTCCTTCCATCTGTTGCCCAGGGTGGCAAAGTGGAACGGAGCGGTCAGGTTGATAAAAAATGTTCGGGCCAGACCGGTGTAGGAAATACCGGAAACAATGACCATAAGGATCCACATGGTCATCAGGTCCAGACCGGTCAGCAGCGGATGTGAACGCAAGACCTTACGATGCAGTGCGCAGATTGCGGTCAGCCATGCAAGTATGAAGAACGGTGCCAGCGGGAAATGTCCACCGGCCAGCGGGGTTGCGTTTAAGTAGGTGTTGTTAAAAGGTGTAAAAGCGCAAATGAGCAGCCCGAAGAGAGTGCCCAGCAGAATCGCTCTTTTCCTTATTTTACCGTGCATCTGAGGAATCCTTATATTTAGAGGTCTGCAAGCTTTTTACTAGTATTAAGTCCGGTAAAACCGAAGGCCATCATTTCCGGTACCTTCTCGCGGAAGCTCTTCTGTTTTTCCGGGTCGAGTGAACGCCAGATTAAGAATTGTTTTCGGATGGCATTTATGAAGTCTTTGTTCAGCCGTTTCCATGCTCCTATTTCACCTGATTCGCGGGTGATGAACAGGACAGCTTCAAGGAATTGCGGATGTGCGTTGGATGGTCTGAAACGGAGTTCGACCATCTGTTTTACACCGAAATCAAATGGAGCAAGCCAGACCCGCACATTGAAGCGGAAACAGGTTATGTGATCCGGGCACCCTTCCAGCAAGTCGCAGACTGATTCCGGCAAATGCTCCTGACTGAAGTTTACTTCAATTTCAGAAGTGGAGAACAAGCCATGTGAAACCTCGGTGTGCGATTCAAGGTATTCAAGCAGAAAGCCGCCTGCATCCTGCTGCTCGGCATGTTTGAGCAGGAAGGGCAGAGGCGCTTCGATGGTGTTGGTATCGGTGTCCGGCATTTTCCATGAACGGTTTACGTCCGGAATGGCAATGTTCGCCGCTACCTTTGAAGGGTAAATGACCGAAATGAGGGTTACGGCAATGACCAGCAGCATTGCGGCTACTCCTGCCATAGATGAATAGTTTGCGGTCATGCCTGCCCATAGCGGTGTTCCAGCCAGCAGGCCTGAAGCTGTCTGGGCGATCAGGTAACCGACAACGACACTGATTACTGCAAAGGCGATGGCCTCGGCAATAAACAGGAATGAAACATGGGTTGGAGCCATTCCGATGGAAGTGTAGACCGCAATTTCCTTTTTGCGTTCATAAACACTGGTTATCATTGTGTTAAGAACGATCAAAGCGGAAATGACCAATGGGATCATTATGTTGCCCATGCCCGAATAATTCATAGTGTCGGAAGCCTGACAAATGTACGTACCACCCTTATCACAGGCGAATATGGGCAGTCCGTAGCGGTCTGTCATGTTATCTACTGTTTCCGTTGAGAATTCTCCGGATACGGGTGCGATTGCCACTGCCTTGAGGTGTCCGCCCATTGCCATGAGGGTCTCATAAGGAATAATGGCGGTAACTTCGCCGGGGATGTGGGTATAACGACCTTGAAAAGTATCAATATCCTCACCGGACTCAATGGCTTCAGCTTCAACTTCGCTAAGCTCCTGCGCTGCAGCTGAAGGGAAGATGACAGGAGTCATGGGCTCACCGTCAAGGTCGGTGTGCTCGCTGAATTTTTTGCCGTCGAATATTCCTGTTAATACAAACTTGCTGCCCCACACATCTACGATGTCTCCGGCGGATGCTCCGAGACGGGAAGCTATCTTTTGCGAAAGCAGAATCTGGTTTGTCTTGTTTGGGGCAAGCCAGTCGCCTTCTACAAGAATGCTGTCGATGCCACTAACAAGCGGTTCTTTTGATCCAAGACCGACAAGACCTTTTACTTCTTCCTGTTTGCCTTTGAAGCTTACAGGAGTAATCGCAGATGTTGTTTTGTCTTTCAGTTCCATCCATCCGCGTGGAACCACAATGCCGTTTTCATCGAAGTCGTTGCTGACAATGCCCAGTGTTTCCCGGGGAAGGTCGTGCCAGCCGAGGTTTTTCAAGAGCAGGCCGTGGTAAGGCATGTTTTCGCTGAATTTCACGTAAGTGTGCTGACGCAGTGATTTTACCGCAGTAAAGCTCATGATGGTGAAAGTCAGGATAGTAAGGGTCAGGCAGGTCAGAAAAGTCCTGAGTTTTCTGCGGCGCAGGTTGCTGACCCCGATGACAAATGCGGAAGTGAAAGCCTTCCATTTGCTGATTTCAGAGGTCTGAGTTTTGTGTGCACGCTGTTGGAGCAGGATCATTTCCTTCTCAAAGCGGAAGAAAATGATCAGCGAAACCATGACTGAGAGGCCGAGAATAAAAAAGGCCAGAATTACAACCATGGGGCTGTAGGTCAGCTGAAATGCAGGGTGCACTGAGTAGATAACAGCAATAACCGCTAAAAGGATTACCAGAAAGCCCACAATTCTTTTGTGGATATCCGCGAATGAAAAGAGCAGCCTTTCCATGCAGTATGCAAAGGGAATGAACAGGGCGATGTAAAAGAGAACGCCTACCAGCACGTCCTTCTGGGTCTGGTCCACATCGAGATAGACCTTGGAGGCCAGTGCCCAAGCGCTGCGGGCATTGGTCATGAAGTCATCGTAACGGCGTTCTTTCCATGCAGTTTCCGCATCAGCGAGAGCAGTTGTACCTTTTTGCTCCAGAGTCCTGATCTGCTGGTTTACAATACCGTGTGATTCAAGGTTATTAATACGCGGCTCAAGCAGGGTCCACATATCTTTTGCTGCACGATAGTCGGTAGCCGGGATAATGGGCCATTCCTTGAGGTTGTATCCTTTACCTGCCGGATCAGTCGGTTTGGATTTGATAAGGATCATTTTCCGGTTCAGAACCGTATCGGAAAGAGTCATTTTCAACGGTACATCCGGCTCAAGAAAGACACTGGCAATGGTCGATGATCGGGTGTCGATGCGGCTGTACCAGTAATGCATTGGCGATGCATCACGTGTTCCGTCCAGTACTTCAACCTTGGTCATGTAGCGGAAAGTACGCGGAGTCAACAGGTCGAAGAGGGTCGTCTGGCGGCAGCCGAACATGACCAGCTTGGTCTCCATGTCCAGCCTGCGCATTTTCAGCCTGTAGGCATTCTTGCCTGTCTGCTCTTTATCAATGGCCCAGACAATTCTGCCGTCATCGTTGTATTTGTAGCCTTCAATGATAAGTTTGGACTGAACCAGCTTATTGGAGGCAACACCTTTGTAGTTGAAATCACCTTCGGAATCGGACAGGGCATAAAATCTGGTTTTGCCCTGAAAAGCCATGAAAACTGCTCCGGGAGCAGGTTGGTCAGCAAAAAGTTCGCCCTGACGGATAAAACGGGCCTTGCCGTTGACCATGGCGTAACCTTTGCGCGGCAGCTTTCCGGTTAAGGATCCTTCGCTGTCTGAAATCTTGCGAATCAGGCCTTCAGTCAATTCGGCCTGTTTTTCAATGTTGTCCCAATTTACATTTTCAATGGTATCAAACGGGGTTCCCCAGTATTCGCGTCCGTCGTTTACTGTGGCAAAAGTAAAACCGAGTTTGCCGGACATGGTGGCTACTTCACTGCTGAATTGCGGTTGGTCGAGCAACCATGTCTGCCAGGGGCGGGTGCGGTCAGGCCGCAGTGTGTCTTTATACATCCCGTCTGTGCCGGTCAGTTTTTCCACTTCCGGTACAGCGTCTTCAAGGATGTCATTAATGCGTGAAAATGTACGTGAAAGGTTGATGCTCGGACGAAGTTCATAGAACCAGCCTTCGCTGAAGGCTCCGACTCCCTCGCCATGGCTGGAAAGATGGAGTGACACCGCGCAGACCATTTCTTTTGTTCGCACGATCTTGCGTAGTTCCCGGGCACTTTTAATTGCACTGAGCTGTTGTGTGATGTCCTGTTTGGTTTTGAGTACTTTCTCTCTCACTTGAGGAAAAAGATCTTTTACAGCTGCCATTTCTTCGGATGGCAGGGTGGAGTAATCTGTTTTCCATGAGATGCGGCGCAGGAGTTTCTTTTTTTCATCCAGCTTGGCGATGGTGTCCTGATCAGCATTTTCCTGCAGTCTGAGCTGCATGAGCTTTTTACTGATAATGTCCACTTCATCCTTAATCTGGTTTTTCAGGGTTTCGTAGAGCAAAGAGAACAGTTGTGGATTCTTGACGGCAAGTTCTGTAGCCAGCGGATTATCAAGCTCAAGTCCGTCAAGGATCTTAGACGCATCATTCTTCTTGTTGCGCAGCTCCACCTTAATTTTTTTGAGTGTCTTGCTCTTGCCGGAAACCGCAGAAGCATATTCCCTTATTCCGCGCAGGGACTGGCCATGACCGGTTGTTGCCAGAAGAAGCACTGAGCGTTTCGGCGGATTAGCGGCCATTTTTTTGCCGATTTCAAGAAGTGATGCAATGGAAAGGGCTTCGTCCGCTCCCGGTGAATTCCCCATGACATAGGCAGAGCTGTCGAAAAAAGCTTCAATTACAATGAGCTCCTCATTCATCTCAGGGTCACTGCCTTGAATCATGCAGTAGACGTTTTCCGCTTCAATCCGCTCCCATTTGCTGTGTGATTTCAGCTCTCCTGATTCGGCAATAAGTTTATTTCCAATTCCAGCATCAAAGCCCAGTTCATTGTGTGCATCTTCTGCACTCATGTAGAAACGGGGAAAATCCAGAGGTGAAAGTTCGAGCTTTTCTTCGAAAAATCCTTTTAAGGTTGGACCTCTGTCAACATAGATAAGTGCCGAAGCTCCGAGACTGGCCGCGTTGAGCCAGTTCTTGCCGGAGTCCATGTCCATAAGTACAATGGCATCTTTGACAGGAAGTCCGTTGAAATCGTCGAGTCTGCCTTTACCCACATAAATGACCGGCCCGCTGAGCCCGTCAACAGGTGTTGCGGGCGGTGAGATAGCATTGAACTTAGCTGGCTTGATTTTAATCTGCTTTCCATTGTCGATACTGAAAACAGTCTCTTCAGCGGTCATGCTCGGAGCAAGGAATAGGTGTTTTCCGGTTTTAAAATCACCCAGTTCCTCAAACTTCATTTCAATATAGTCTGCAGCTCTTCGTGCTCCCAGAGAACCGAAAGAACGGTCGCCGAAAGATGCAAGCTCTGTGATGGTCTGCTGGATGGATTCTGCTGAACTGTATGCCGTCCCGGGCAGCCCTGCACAAAGCATAAGTAGTGCGGACAGCAGGAATATTGCAATTCTGCTGCGCTGGCGCGGAAATATATTTTCAGATGACAGTAAGGACATTAACGGTTGCCTCCGGTGATCAGGCCATGCGGATGCAGCCCACGTCGATGTTGAGCTGGTCGCGGTGTTCTATTTTCTTGATCAATCCGTCTTCGATCCAGACAACCCGGTCCGAGGCGTTGAGCATTTTATAGTCATGGGTTGCGGTAATGATTGTTACACCACGCTCCTTACTCAGCTCGTTCATCAGTTTGATGATTTCCTCGCCGGTGGAAAGGTCGAGGTTCCCGGTGGGTTCGTCCGCGAGGATGATGGCCGGATCATTGGCAAGAGCCCTTGCAATGGCTACGCGCTGCTGCTGACCGCCGGAAAGTTCCTGCGGTTTGTGATTATAGCGTTTGTGGAGTCCGACAAGGTCGAGGAGTTCGATACCCTTGGCTACCGCAGCATCGTTGTGTACTCCGGCGAAGATCATGGGCAGGGTGATGTTTTCCAGAGCAGTCATGACCTGAATGAGGTTGAAGGTCTGGAAGATATATCCGATTTTGCGGTTACGCAGCCATGCCAGCTCAAAGGCGTCCAACTGGGCAATATCCACTTCATCGATATAGACCTTGCCTTCTGACGGTTTATCCAACCCGCCGATCATATTGAAGAGGGTGGACTTACCTGATCCGGAAGGTCCCATGATGGAAAGGTATTCCCCTGCATAAATTTCAAGGTCCACACCCTTCAGGGCCTGAACATCAGTATTGCCGAGTTTGAAATTTCGTTTAACTCCGGTAACCCGGACGATGGTATGCTGGTCGGCCATATTTCTCGCCTTCTATATATTAAAGTTGTGGTTCAGTTTGAAATTTATTCGTCTATCTGGAATTTATTCTTCTACCCGCATAGCTTCAATGGGACGCATGCGTGCAGCAATGAAAGCCGGATATAGTACCCCCAGCAGGCTCAGTCCGAAGCCCACCCCAATAGAGTAGAGGAGTGACATGCCGACCTCATTAAGTGGCAGCATGGTCAAGGCATTTAATCCGAAGCGAAGCATGCCTACGAGGATGGCGATAATTGCCCCGAATAAAGCGCCGAGCAAAGCTCCTGTAGTTCCCTGCATGGATGCTTCGAGCAGGAAGAGGCGGAGCACAAAGCTGTCCAGTGCTCCGAGACATTTCATTGTCCCGATTTCACGGAAACGTTCGGTAACAGCCATAAGCTGGGCGTTGATGATTCCTACGGTGCAAACCAGCAGGGAAAGGATG
Organism: Maridesulfovibrio sp.; assembly: GCF_963666665.1. Lineage (NCBI taxonomy): Bacteria > Pseudomonadati > Thermodesulfobacteriota > Desulfovibrionia > Desulfovibrionales > Desulfovibrionaceae > Maridesulfovibrio > Maridesulfovibrio sp. The sequence continues at coordinate 1,560,943 of NZ_OY762999.1, read as the reverse complement.
ACAATCCAGCGTTCCTTTGCACTTCCGCCCGGTTCATAGCCGGATTTATCCAGTATCTTGATCAGTCCGGGATCGCCTGAGTGATAGAGACCGCTGGAAATGTCCGAACCTACGAGAACATAAGCCAGAAAAGAGACCGCCAGTATCAGGCTGGTCACGGTGACCATATTTCGCAGGAATCTTGATTTCAGACTTTTCAGGCTGATTTCAAAGGATTTTTTAAAGGGCAGAACTACTTGCGCAGCAATATCCGGCTGTGCGTTCTGAGCTTGAAAGGGAATTCTCTTTTTCGACATGTCTTGCTCGGTAGCTATGAATGTATCTGGATCTCATGATTCGACCCCGTGAATCATGAGTGAATATTTAGCGGTTAGCTATCTATAAATAACGGAAACGGGCTGAAATGCAAAGGGAAAATGCAAAGTTTGGCATTACTTCGCCGTTATAACTTTCAAATACGACGAGTATACAGAGAATTCTGATTTTAGGGTATTACAATACTGCAAATTTGGTTGCAGCATTGCAATTAAAGAAGCTCACGTATGTCTTTTACACGTAATCCGGGGGTGCTGTTTATTTTACCGAGCAAGTGATGGAGGAATAGTTGAGATGTTTTATTCATCCGCTGATGATGGAGCATGAATCCGGCGCAACCGGATTTTACAGCCTCTACCATCAAGGATTGCAGAGTCTTCAGCCCTTGTTCAGGGGAAAGAGCTTTTATTGTGTGCAGGTCGATATTAACCGGAATGTCGGGCAGTTCCTGCGGAGGGTTCGGGGAAACATTTGTGCTTCTTGAAATTGCTTTGAAGTCTAGCTCAACAAGGCATTCCATCGTTTCTGCTGAGCAGCGGTTCCATGGCGGGGTGAATATGAGACTGAACTTATCACCCAGCAGCTTTGCAAGTTTGTCTTTGCCTCGCTTAAGTTCTCCGGCAACTATATTTTTATCACGAGATGGCCCGAATTCGAATTTTTTGCCTGTCTGTTCATGATTCATGTGGCGGTAGCCGTGCTGGTGCAGGGCCCACAGATTCAAGTCAGGGCCTAATTCTCCAAGAAGTCTGTCCCGGTGTTGTTCATTCATCCATGACGGAGCGACTGCCAAGGCCAGAGGGGTCTTGCGCTCTTTGAAGATGTTTATCATGGCGGAAAACTGTTTACCCGGATAGCCGATGTCGTCAGCCCTGAAAAAAACATCACAGCCATTGTGCGGAATACTTATGCTGAAATCATCCCACCAGAGATCAAATGACTCTGTGAGGGTGGAAAGATTGTTTTTCCAGATTGCTGAAACGGGTCTGCAGGACATTAAATTTTCCTTAGATTTCTAATTAAATCTGCCGATTTGCTCGCGCCTTCCAGATTTATGCCGTGATCTGTCCTGTTGCGGGATTGTCCTAGCAGGGCTTTCATGGTTGTTGTCATCACCGGAAGGTCAGTTGAATCAAGGATCTTTAACGGAATATACTTCGCAATTCTTTCTGCGCGCATACGTTGTTCATGATTCTGGGCAAAGGGAAATACAGCAGAGGGAATACATGAGGTAAGGATATCCATACAAGTATTATATCCGGCCATGGAGATCATAGCATCTCCGGCGGTGAGCAGGTCGGTGAAGTCACAGGCAAAACGTTGGATGGTGATGTTCTCGTACGGTTTTGCTGCAGTGAGCAGAGCATCGTACTTGTCATCATCCAGAAATGGACCACTGAGCATTAGCAGCCTGCATTTTTGTGCGTTAAGGCTGATGAAAGATTCAAGCGTTGCCTGCATCAACGTTCCGCCTACCTTTCCCCCTCCGGCACTAGCTATGAGTAATCTTTCGTCTGTGCTTACATCCAAATTTGCGCGGATTTCATCACGGACATTTTCTGCTGGTTTTCGGGCCGCAAAACCAGTGTATTCACATGGAATTTTAATCTGTTTGAAAGCTTGAAAGGTTTCATCCAGCGCAGCTATTTTAGGGTCTGCATGAATAAGCAGCAGATCAAAATATTTATTCAGGTATTTAACGACACGTGCTTCGTGTTTGCCGCCGTCATTGCGTTCAACGAGTATGTCCCGCAGGGAACAAACTACCTTTACATCCCCGAATTTACCTTCTTTGACGGCATCAAGAACAGGCAGCAGTTCAAAGCGGAAGGCTTTGCGTCCAAAGGGGAAAAGCTCAATGAGAAAAACATCGGGTTTTTCCTCTTCGAATATTTTAAAAAGAGTAGCGCTGCGTTCTTCTTTAACCTCTTCAAGCTCACGACCTTTTTCGGTGGGCATCAATCCGCCGAAATTTTTATTCATGCACAGGCCGGGTAACTGACGGTATTCCACATTGGACGGCAAAGGTTGGTCCGGGCGTTCTCCTCCGGCCACAAAAAGGACTTCTTCCTTGTCCAAAGCTTTGGCAATTTCAAGGCTGCGGAAAAAATGGCCCATGCCCAGCACGTGCTGGCAGTAGTGAATGATTTTCATAACTCGTCGTTCAACCTTGCAATGGAAAGTTCTCCGTTCCATTTTAACCAGTGCAGTCGGCGTCTTTTGAGCAGTTTCCTTTCTTCGGGCATGAAGTCATGGTCCAGCAATTTGTAGATCACGGATTTAATTACACCTTCGTGTGCGACAGTAAGTATTTTGATTTCTTTCTTGTCTACGGTGCTGAGAACTTCGTTTATTCCTTCTTCAAGGGCTTTAATACCGCGCTCGGCACATTCAGTACGGTTCTCGCCGTTGTTTGGGGTAAAGTGCCAGCCTTTGGCTACTTCTTCATCCAGTTTGCCGGGAAATTTCGTGTGCAGTTCGTCCATGGTTAAACCGGACCATTCACCCCAATCCTGTTCGCGAAGACCGGGAAGTTGAAGTGTGGGCAGTTCCAAGCCTTCAGTGATGATGTCGGCGGTCTCGATTGTTCTGCCCAGATCGCTGGTCAGTACAGCATCGAAGGTTTGCGGATTGAGTGTTTTCTTCCATTTTGCAGCGAGTTTTCGCCCATATTCTGTCAGCGGCGAATTAAAATGGCCCTGAATACGTCCTTCCTCATTCCATTCAGTAACCGAGTGGCGGATAAATGCTATTTTTACTGATTTCATTAATCTCTCCAGTGGCTGATGGTGATTAGGCTTTGTTCAACTTCATGAAGGTTTCTGTTCAGGTCGAAATTTCTTAGTACATGTTCCGGAGCTGCTTTTGCCATTTCTCCTCGCAGCCCATCATCAATAAGAAGTCGGGTTATGTTCGCGGACATGGCCGCGATATCCTTTTCCGGAGACAATAGTCCTGTCTCCCCGTGGACGACTGCTTCTTGAGGACCTCGTGTCGAGTAGGCTACGACCGGAAGTCCGGTGCACTGGGCTTCAAGGTAAACCATGCCCAGCGCTTCATTTATTCCCGGATAAGCGAAAATGTCAGCTGCACTATAGTACTTGTACAGTTTATCGCGTTTGACTTGACCAAGGAATATTACTTGATTTCCGGTTTTTTGGGCTGCCAGTTTTTCAAGGCGAGGACGGGCTTCCCCATCTCCTGCAATTAGTAGAATTGCGTTGGGAATTTCCCTGCTAACCGGCGCAAAGGCATTGATCAGGTCAGCAATGCTTTCCGCTTTGACATCATCCCGAAGCATTGCTGTGCTGAGAATTATCCTTTTCCCGTTCAGCTTGTATTTATTGCGTATCTCTTCCGCGCTTTGCGGGCAATAGTTGAATTTATCCGGTTCAATACCGGGATATGTGCGCGAGAGTTTTTCCGGGAGAATAATCCGTGAGAGATTGTGGAAATCGATGTCCTTGTTGGCAAAAACATGGTCAGCATAAAGAAGGGCGTGTTTGTTCGCCATGTAGCCGGCCCATGTCTTGTAATTGCGGCGATACTTGGTTGCAAATACTCCCTGATAGATGGCGTAGGGAATGCCTGTCTTTTCGGAGATATACGGGCCCAGCAGGTCCGGAGATTTGTAATAGCTGTGGTAAGTCAGCCAGAGGTCGGGCTTAAATTCTTCAACCCGCTTTAGGGTCTTTCTAAATTCAAGATAAAGGGCCGGCCATTTTAAAGGCTTTTGACTGATATTTCGCAGCCTGAAGCGACTGGCAATCAGCAGTTCATGGCCTTGGGAACGCAGGAAATTATGCAGAGTTTTCCCGATGATCAAATCCCCGGAAGGAAGCGGATGATCAATGGGTTTGTGGGGTGCGAAAAAAGCGATTCGCATCTGCATGGCTCCCAGTGTGGTTTGACTCAGCGAAGCTTAATAAAATTTTTAGGAGAGTCCAGATAACCCTTTCCCAAAAGGGTTCTTTGGTCCCCGAAGGGCCGCCGGAGGCATTCTTATGCCTTTATTCCGTACTGTTCGTAGACATCCGCAAGCTTGTTGATCCAGTAGCGGTTGTCAAAAATTTCGTGAACCCTTTCTTTTGCAGCAGGGATCAGGCTCTTGCGCAGTTCTTGATCGGTGAGCATACGTTCCATTGCATCAGCCATGGATTCAGAGTCTCCCGGTTCAACCAGAAGGCCGGTCTTGCCGTTCTCGATCAGTTCGGGGATACCGGAAACTGTGGTGGCAACAACAGGTACGGACATGGCCATGCTTTCGGCCAGCACATTGGGAATCCCGTCGCGGTCACCGTTGGGTGCTATTTCGCAACCAAGGGCGAACAGGTCCGCTTTGCGGTAATGTTCAAGCACTTCTTCATGAGTTTTGGTGCCCAGCCAGTTGCATCTTCCGTTGAGCTCCAGTTCGTCCAGCAGTTTAAGGGTCGCTTCGCGTTCATCACCGTCACCGATGATATTGTAATTGAAGTCGATACCTTTTTCTTCAAGTTTTTTAAGAGCCTTGAAAACTGTGGGCAGACCTTTTTTCGTGGTGAAGCGGGCTACGGTGAAAATCTCATAAGGTCCTGAACAGGTAAGTTCCTTGTCGGAACTGAACAGGTTCAGGTCAATGCCGTGGTAAACCTTGTGGACCGGTTTGCCTTCCGGAGCGATGGATTGCAGGTAATCGCAATTGTATCCGGTGCAGGTTACCGCGAATTTGGCTTCAGAAATTTTGGCGGTGATTTTTTCCGGCTTCTGGGTATAAATATCCTTGGCATGCGCAGTAAAGCTGAACGGCAGGCCTGAAAAACGGCTGGCGTTTCTGGCTACTGAGCAGGGTGAATGCGCGAAATGGGCATGGAAATGAAAAATATCTGAGCCGGGCAGGATTTTTTCAACAATATATTGGCCTTGCAACATGTGCTTGAATGACGCTTCACTTCCGGTCTCGCGGTATACATTCCATATCTCGTCAACGCGTGCTGTAAATTCTTCGTCTTTACCGTAGCGGGCATCTTTGAGACCCGCATCCATGTCTTCGGAACCGAAAAGTTCTTCAAGGCAGCCTTCAAGTGTGGAAGGCAGGTATGACACCGCTGCTTTGATCTCAGATATGGACTTATGGGTGAAGTTTTCACGCGGTTTACGCATGGAAATGATATGAATCTTGACACCTTTCTGTTCAAGGAGTCTGATTTCATTGGAAATAAAAGTCTCAGAGATACGCGGATATCCCTTGAGAATCATCGCAAGTACGGGCTTATTTGAATTTGTCATTAGCAGTTGTCTTTAAAGTAGCCTACGCGGTCATGCATGACCTCAAGACCTGTGAAGTTGAAGTTTTTAATTGCTTCCCGGATGGAATTGGAATTGTTCAGCAGATGGTTGACCTTTTCCATGATAGCGTCAGGTCCGAGCTTGTGCCAGGGCAGAAAGTCTGCAAGATTCTGCTCTTTCAGTACATTGGCGCGGATAGTCTGCTCAAGACGCGGGGTCTCGCGGGGGACGATAAGGCTGACCTGTTTGTGTGAAAGAATTTCGCAGATAGTGTTGTAGCCGCCCATGCTGACTACGAGGTCGGCATTGCTGAAAAGTTTCTCCATCCTTCTATAAAAATGGTAGAAGGTTACGGAAAGATTCTTAGCCCTTTGGGATAGATCAAGGCGCTGTTCCTTGGACATGAAAGGTCCGGTGACCATTACAGTCCTGAAATCCTGCGGATTGTATTTTTCGAGAGCTTTCAGGTAGGCATCCATCATGGGATAGCCGTCACCGCCGCCTCCGGCAGTGATTACTACCAGCTTTTTGCCGTTCTTTCTTTTGTCCGGGCAGGAGCGGTTGTGGATTTTCCGGGGAATATATCCGGTGAAAACCATCTTTTTACTGATGGATTCGGGGATAGCGTATTCCTTGATAGGATCGTAATATTCCTGATGTCCGTAGACCCATATTTCTGAATACAGATTCTCCAGAACATCGTATATGCCCTTGTCGGTCCAATCTTTGATAGTGCTTTCCGCATCATCCATGATATCTCGCAGGCCGAGGATGGTCCGGGTCTGGCCGATCTGTTTCATCCACTCAAGGGTAGGCATGATTTCGTGCTTCATCCCTTTAGGAGCCTTATCTACAATAAAAAGGTCCGGGCGGAAACTTTTGGCAGTGGCATCGATGATGGACTGACGGATGGACATAGCATGAACAGGTTCGATTTTGATGGAATGCGGAACATATAAATCGTTTGATTTTTTGATCATTCCCGGCACACGGACAAAATCAATCTGTTCAGGAAATTCGAAGCGTCCCACAATTGGGGAGCCTGTAAGGATGAGTATGTTTACCCCTTTGCATTTCAGCTGCGATGCTATTGCCATCGTACGACGGATATGCCCAAGACCGTATGTGTCATGGGAGTACATTAAGATGTTGTAAGTCTTGTCCATTTATCGTACCGATTTTCAGGGGTTAAATCGTTTCCGCAAAAAGGCGGAATTATGTTGCATCGTTGTAGTCGTTGGCATATCTAGCGGAAAGGGTAATATATGTAAATCCTTAAACGCGACGATTGCATGCGTGCTAATTTCTATTATTTTTTTAAATCAGAATCAATCCCTTTTCTGCCTTTTTGTTGATATGAAAAATAGTTTTTATTTCGCTGAAATTACTGTGATTAATTTTTATAAAGGTGTCTGATGGATTCGAATTTGGATGTTTTGATCTATGCCCATGATGGTCGGGGTTTAGGGCATGTGAGCCGTAGTGTGGGGATCGGGCTGGCATTGCGCCGATTATATCCCGATCTTTCGGTTCTTCTGATTACAGGATGCGCTGCCACGGCGGAGTTGATTGGTGATGGTCCTTTGGATTGGATTAAGCTGCCGTCGTATAAAACCAACGTTACAGCCGGAAAATCATCAGGGGTGAAGGGCAATTCCAACATTGACGACAATATGCTTGGGGAGCTTCGGGCGCAAAATATTCGTGATATTATAGCTGCATATAAGCCGAAGGTATTTCTTGCAGATCACACACCGCAGGGTAAGCACAAGGAGTTGCTGCCATCGCATGAGGTGTCCCCGGAAACCGTGCGTGTTTTAGGCATTCGTGCTGTTGTCGGAGAAGTAGGCAAGGTCTGGTCTGATTTTTCATCCGAGGTGTTTTCCGGTACTTATTCAAATATCCTTTGGTATGGAGATTCATCTGTAGCAGGAGCAGGCGAGCTTGAACGGTTGAGTACCCACTATGGTGTAAAACCTTATGAGGCAGGGTATGTCTCCCGTTTGTCCGAGTTGTGTTTTTTGAACAATGGCAGCGAGGAAGGCAGCATACTGGCAGGGGTTATTTCGGTCCCTTGGGCCGGAGAAGGAACTTCAGTGCTTTTGGATAAATTGGCGCAGGCTCTTGGCGGCATTGATAAGTCTCATGGTGATTGGAAATTTTATATGAATCTGCGTGATAACGAAGCTGCTGCGGCGATCCATAACTTTAACGGACTTGAGCATGTAAGTTTCGAACAGGTAGGGCCGCAGTTTCTTGGCGATTTACGCAATTCCCGTAGCGCTGTTATTTACGGCGGCTACAACAGCCTGACTGATGTGATGGTCTGTGCTGTTCCTTCAATTGTTTTGTTGCGTGGGATGAAAGATGGCGAGCAGGAAGACCATGCAGCTGTATTGGCTGAAAGGTCGTCTGCAATCCAGAATGTTTTTTCAGATCAGACTGTTGCAGATGAAGAGCTGCGTGAATCTCTGCTTAAGTGTTTGGAAGTTGATGTGAACGAGTCTTCGATAAACCTAAATGGTGCTGAAAATGCGGCCCGTTATCTGGCGGAGCTGGCAGGAGGGCGTAGTGCTGACCGCTAGTCCCGAATTAAGAAAGAAATTGCGCGGGCTGACCAAGGAATTTTCCCGCCACGAAATGAAGCAGTGGGATAAAATTCTCGCGCCGCTTGACCGTAATATGCGTATCCTTGAGGTTGGTTGCGGTCGGGGCGGAAAGACCGATTTTCTGCGGGCTCAGGGGTTCAGCAATATTCTCGGAGTTGAGAAAAATGAATTTCAGGTGCGTGAATGCTGTAAGCGCGGTTTGACTGTTGTTACCCTTGATGAGTTCGCAGAGCGACACAGTTCGGATAAATTCGATTTCATCGTGCTTTCGCACATCATCGAGCATTTTGATTTTGCAGGTCTTGTAGAATTTATTGACGGCTATCTGGCTCATCTGAAACCGGGTGGTTTGTTACTGATTGCCACCCCTATGCTGCATCCACATTTCTGGCTGGATCTGGATCACCAGAAGCCGTATTATCCGCAGGGGATAAAGAATTTCTACAGTGGTGCGGATGAGCAAGTAGGATTTACATCAAAGTATCGTCTTAAACTTAAAGATATCCGTTTCCGGAAAAGTCCGTTTCGGGTAAAGAATGATCGTAGCCTACTAGTAAAGAAGAACGATCTGCCGATGCTTCTATTAAATCTGGTTAGTGCAGCATTGTTTAAAGTAAGTTTTTCTTTGCTGGGATTTAAAAGTGGGTGGGTTGGACTATATAAGATGCGTACCTGACTTGCATTTATTTAAAAAAGTGCTTGCGTATGGATTATAGTTGGACTATTGTTTTTTGAACGTTTTAAATTTTTACGGATTTTTTTAGAGAAGAACTGAAATGCTACTATCTACCCTCAACCATATGAACGCCGTCGTCGCAACCGTCACCAACGTGGTGATGGTCGTGATTTCTGTCGTGGTCGTGCGAGGCTTAATTGAGCCGGAGGGAAGGTTGTAAGCAGCAGTTTACATTCACAAAGTGTAGTTGTAACCCCCCACCGGCTCAGCCGGTGGGGGGTTTTTTATTATCATCTGGAAATTGTGAGGGTGCGAAAATGGAAATCAGCGGTGCTAAATTGGTTATTAAACTCTTGGAACAACAGGGGATTGAAATTGTATGCGGTATCCCCGGTGGTTCCAACCTGCCCATCTACGATGCCTTAAGGGATAGTTCGATCAAGCATATTCTTGCCCGCCATGAGCAGGGTGCCGGGTTTATGGCTCAAGGTATGGCTCGTACTACCGGAAAGGCTGCCGTATGTATGGGCACTTCCGGTCCCGGCGTGACCAATCTACTCACCGCTATTGCTGATGCAAGGCTTGATTCCATTCCCATGGTCGCAATTACCGGTCAGGTAACCAGTACTCTCATCGGTACAGATGCTTTTCAGGAAGTTGATACCTACGGCCTGACCATTCCTATTACCAAACATAATTTTCTGGTTCAGTCCGCAGCCGATCTGCTGGAGATTATTCCCGAAGCTTTCAGGCTTGCAGAGTCCGGCAGGCCCGGTCCTGTAGTAGTTGATATCCCCAAGGATGTTCAGAAGGAAATTATCGAGATTTCCGAAATTCCATGTAGTGCCCGTAAGAAACCGGAGAGAGCTGAGGGTGATGGAAAGCTGATTGAAAAGGCCGTGAGCATGATCAATAAATCCCGCAGGCCGATCATATATGCCGGGGGTGGCGTTGTTGCGGCTGATGCTTCTGCTGATCTGCTTAAGTTTGCGCGCAGGAATTCCATTCCGGTTGTAACCACGCTTATGGGGCTCGGCGCATTTCCTCATGGTGATCCTAATTATCTGGGTATGCTCGGCATGCACGGTTCCCGTTCCACCAATATGGTTATGGAAGAGGCCGATTTGATTATTGCACTGGGTGTTCGTTTCGATGACCGGGCAATTGGTAAAGCCTGCGAATTCTGCAAACATGCTGATATCCTGCATATTGATATTGACCGTTCTGAAATCGGTAAAATCAAGTCTTCCAATCTTTCCATCGTTGGTGATGTTGGACATGTTCTGCACGAGCTTGTTGAAAAGGTTGAGGCTTCAATCAGGATCGGCTGGAGTGCTCGCATTGCTTCCATCCGCATGATGTATCCTGATCTCCGTCCTGATGAGCAGGATACTTTTCATCCGCTCAATTTGATTCGGGTAATGGGGGAAACTCTTCCTGAGGACGCCATTATCACCACTGATGTAGGCCAGCATCAAATGTGGGTTGCACAAGGTTATCCCTTCCGTAAGCCCCGGACGTTGCTGACTTCTGGTGGTCTCGGGACTATGGGATTCGGTTTACCTAACGCAATTGGTGCGGCCTTGGCCAAGCCGGACAAGAAGGTTGTCTGTGTTAGTGGTGACGGTTCTTTTCTTATGAATATTCAGGAACTTGCCACCCTTGCCGAGCAGCGCTTGAACGTCAAGATTCTGATTATGAATAACAACCGTTTGGGGCTGGTTCGCCAGCAGCAGGAACTGTTCTTTGAAGAGCGTTTCTTTGCATCAACATTTGAAAGCAATCCTGACTTTGCCTCTATTGCCAGAGGATTCGGTCTTCCCTCGTTTGATCTTGGCGAGCAGGAAAATCCCGAATTGTTCCTGCGCAAGGTTTTGGGGCAGGACGGCCCGTGCGTAATTAATATTCCCATTAATTTTGAAAACAAAGTTCTCCCCATGGTTCCGCCTGAGTGCGCCAACAGGGAAATGATAGGAGGCTAGTCATGTGTAAACATAATTTTGTTATTGATCTGTTGGTACGTAACCATGCGGGGGTAATGAGTCAGATTACCGGACTTTTTTCCCGTCGTAATTTTAACCTTGAGGGAATTATTTGCGGTCCAGTCGGAGATGGCGGACAGAGCAGGATGATCCTTACAGTTGCCGATGACAGCAAGCTTGAGCAGATCATGCTCCAACTGGATAAATTGTACGATGTCTTGAAAGTTGAGCAGGTTGAAGGACATCCGCTCACAGAAGTTTTAAGTCAGCTTTAACAAAAGAAATGAGGCCGGATCATCTCCGGCCTCATCTATTTTTTGCGAGAAAATTTTTGCTGTTTAGTATTTTCCAATCCTTAGTGGCTTTGCAGTAGAATCCGCCTTGTGTAAGCATCTTTTTAATTAATCCGTCTTGGCGCATCTTTTTTATGCCTATCTGTAGGGCGTTGAATACCTTTTCGCCTTCTGGATGCTGTTTAGATACTATAAAGTGCCTGCTTTCGGTTAAGGAGAATTTTATTCCTTTAACAGGGACCAGGGTTATTCCGTGGCGGGTAACGCTCAGGTCTTTTGAATTATGAAATCCCAGCGGAATCCAGTCAGCACGTCCAGCCTTGAGCATTCTGAAGAGACAGTCCTTGGTAGGGCCTTTCTCGATTTCATTTATCCCCATATCATTCAAGGTTTGACATTCGTTGGACCAGTGAATCCCGATTAAGGGTTTGCCTGCCTTTTTCAGGTCTTCAATCGTACGGACATTCAGGACTTTGTGGTTACCGGGAAGACAGAAAATCCCTTTTTCAAATTCTCCATCTTCGATAACCGGGTCGCTGACATATATTTTGTCTTTATATTTGAGATGTTCAATAGAACTGAGGTTGAATAGATGCGAGCTTACGACAGCATATCCTTTGATCAGCTCATCTTCTTCACGTCTGGCGTTGGGAGTTTGTTTGAAATTTAGTTGCGCATCAATTCCCCCAAGTTTGAGGGCGTTTTTCAAGATCATCAGGCTGGCAACGCATCTGGTCTTAATTTCCGGAGGAAGATGTTTGTATGAAAGAGGGACCGATTTGGCAGATTCAGGGAGATTGTCGTATTTTTCAACTGCGTTTTTTGTTGTGGAAACAGCAACGATCAGTTTCTCTGCAGCTGATGCAGGGAAGGAATATGTGGCAGCGAGAAGAAAAACTGCGGCATATATAAGAGTTGCTTGATTTCTGCTCATTTATTTGAATTTAAATTTAGGTCAAAGTAATTAATTCTGGATTATCTGTTCTTTAATGTTGGAATAATTTAATTGAGTTTGGTTTTGCACTAACACTTTATGATAATCAAGCGTTAAATATATGAATTTTGAAACATATGTAACTTTAATCAATGATGTTAGAATATAACATAAAAAAGATATTAGGTCTATTCTGGCATAATAAAAGAATGCAGTCAGAATAGTTAATATCTTAGAGGACTTGTCATTCTACACTAGAAAAACGAGCATAAAAAGTAGTTTTCTCAAGCAATTACTCCATATTCCAGTCTTTAAAAGCAGGTGGAGTTGTGACACAGGCAAAAAGTTGCTTCCACTCACAGACGGCCGTAAGTTCGACTCCGCGTTGAATTATCGAAACCGGTTTGTCTGAGGACACGACGATAACTATCAGGTTATCGTGTTCGGCGGTAAATCTCAGTGCGGAGTTAAAGCGTGCTCCTCTGGCCCGGTTCTCACCGGATACGGCTTTACCGTCCAAAAGACATGCAAAACCGTGCAGTTTCAAGTCCTTACAGATATGGACCGCTCCATCCAGTCTGGTTAATGAACGGGCAAGGCCGCGTATTTCCGGTTCACGCAGGTCAAGCGGTGCTTCAATGGTTTGCCCGGCAATGGTTACCGGAGCATCATTAAAGTCGATAACCAGCGTGCAACCGTGGCTGCGATGGTTTGCCGTGGTAATCATCTGGGTAACCAGCTGGAAAAGACTGTGACGCGTATCTGCACTCAAGTCCTGCTCCAGAAGGAATTCTTCTAGATGAACAAGGTTGGGCTTGTAGTTGGTGGAAGAAAATTTGGCATCCGCAAAGCTGCATACAGTTTCAGTTCCGAGATAGAGCATTCCCCAATCGCCTTTGAACTGTGCGGAAATGGAATTGCCTGTTGGTGGGATTGCTGCGATTCCGACTATACATTTGCCGTCAGAAACCAGTTTACGGCTTGAACTTTCAACGGACTGAAGTAATTTACGGACATGTTTATGGTTTTTGAGAGATGGTCTTTCGTTTTCGGGGAACTTGGCCATGTATTTGATTGAGTCAAGTTCTGAAGGCTCAATGAAAATCAGCTCTCCGCGAGCCCATGCTCCTTCTTCGCGGGTTTTGGAAATTCCCAGTACTGCGTCTAGAATGGGGTAAACACGCAGTTGTGTGTCCCAGCCCATGATGCGGTTGCGTTGGTCAACAATGTAATCGCGTACGGCATGAGTGGAGTATTCACGAAGAAGGTGACCTGAACTGTCTATTCGCAGAATATTCTGGGTGGCGAAATCCTGCGAGAGCAGCAGTGCCGCATATTCCATCCAACTCTCAGTGGGGCCGATGGAACACATATTCGGATGCTGCTCGGTAAACCAGCATTGGTAGAAGATGCTGCTGGCGCGGGCACTGCAGGTGATCAGCCCTGCAAGGGCAAGGTCCTTGGTGCGGACAACTTCTATGAGTTTTGTGTTGTCATCATGGTTGCCGCCTTTGCGCCAGTCCTCGGAGTCAAAGTAGTATTCCTTGAGCTTGGGCTGGTGGTCCCTTAACAGGTCCTGCGGATCATAGATACGCAAAGGATCATCAGGAGTCACCGCATAAACAAGGGCTGTACGGCTATTGGATGAAAAGTGGGAAAGTCCGTCCCGCAGTCCGTCCATGATGTGAAAAATGCACAGGTTGGCAAATGATTCTGAGCTCATAGAATAATCCGCTGTTGAAGTTCAGGTTAAGGATTATCGTATATCAATTGCCTCCTGTTTCCAACAGGAATTACTTCGTTTTTTTCTTCTTGGTAAACCTTTTGCCGTCGTCTTTGCGGTTAAACTTTTTGCTTTCGCCAGAAGCTTTCGGACCGTCATAACGCTTAGTGCTTTTCTTTCCCTTTTTAGGGCTGGAATCTTGTGCCCTTTCGGAAGGGGGTCTCTTTTTGCCTTGTTTGCCTGCCCGTGGGTCACGGCCCGGATCAGGAATGAGGATGCGGTGCTGCTTCAAGCGTTGCGCATCTGTTTTTGCTACGTAAATTTTATTGCCCGCAGGATCGGTTTCGCAATAGAACATGGCGGTTGCAACAGTGCCCGGTGTCGGAATAAAGCATTGCACCTGACGAGGTTTCCAGCCTCTTGCGGCCAGCCATGAAGCAAGATGGCGCATGTCATTATCTGTGCAGCCGGGGAAGGCACTCATTAGGTAAGGGATGACATATTGTTCCTTGCCTGCTTTTTTTGACTCTGCGGCGAACATTTCCAGAAAGCTTTCAAAGATGGGCAGGTCCGGTTTGCGCATATGCTTGAGTACGGAAGGCGCAATGTGTTCCGGGGCGACTTTCAGCTGTCCTCCGACGAATTCCTTGAAAATATCTTTTAGGCTGGTCTTGTCTTTTTGCCCCAAGTCATAACGCACACCGCTGGCTACACGCACATGTTTGATGCCGTCCATTTTCTGCGCGTCACGTAAAAGTTTGAGGTTGGCCTTCTGGTCATATTTGAAATTGGGGCAGACCTTGGGTACGAGGCAGCTTTTGCGTTTGCATTTACCCCTTTCGAGTGTGCAGTTAGCATTCCACATGTTGGCGCTGGGGCCGCCGATATCGGAAACAGAACCTCTGAAATCAGGATGCTCCTGCATGCGTTTAAGTTCATCCATGATCGACTTTCTGCTCCGGGAGCGTATGTGCCGTCCCTGATGCATGGCGATTGAGCAGAATGAGCAGCCACCGCCGCAACCACGATGGGAAGTGATGCTGAATTCAATCATGTCCGCAGCCGGAATGCGCCCTTTATCTTTATAAATAGGGTGGGGTAGTCGGGCATATGGAAGACTGTACAGCCAGTCCAGTTCTTCGGTGGAAAGATATTGCGAGGGCGGGGTGATGATAACATGACGGTTATCAACCGGTTGGATGGCCCATGAATCACCGAAGTGTACCTGCTCTTCAAGGGCGAGGGTGGCGGTCATCAGCTGATTGGATTCGTCAACGATTTCCTGATGCGAGGGCAGTTCGATTAATTCTGGTTCGGAAGCGACGTCTTCCGGACTGCCCATGAAGGCTGTACCGGGAATCTCTTTCAGGACCGCAGCGGAAGGCTCTTCAGCTTCGGAAAGGCGGAGCGCAGCATCAAGCATGGCCCGCTCGCCCATACCGTAGACCAGCAGATCGGCTTTGCTGTCCATTAGGATCGGTTTGCGGATTTTATCGGTCCAGAAATCGTAATGGGAAATTCGCCTGAGGGAAGCCTCAATGCCACCGATGATTACCGGAAGTCCCTTGAAGGCTTTTTTGATCAGGTTTGTATATATGATACAGGCCCGGTTGGGGCGTGCTCCGGCCTTGCCGCCGGGGGTGTATGCATCATCGCTTCTTTTTTTGCGGAAAGATGTATAGTGGGCGACCATAGAATCCAGTGCTCCGGCCGATACTCCGGCATATAGGCGCGGGCGTCCCAGTTCTTCCAGAGCTTTGGGGTCATTCCAGTCCGGCTGGCAGACTATGGCTACTTTGAAGCCGTGTGCGGAAAGGACCCGTCCCAGCAGCGGGATGCCGAAGCTTGGATGGTCGATATAGCTGTCGCCGGATACTAGAATAATGTCAGGTCTCTCCCAGCCCAGCTTGTCCATTTCCTTTCTGGTCATGGGCAGGAATTGAGGCTGGGGCTGCCTTTTTGCGATAATGCTTTTTGTCATGGGGCATACATATAGCCGAACCCTGCAGCTGGCAAGGAACTAAATGCGTTATTTCAAGAGTAGGTTAATGTTTAATCTGCAAGAATAGCAAATGTTGACCCGAAGGTGGTCGGTGGGTAAAATCCCCAAATCAAAATTATAAAAATTGCCCAAGGAGGCATAATGAAACCGCTTCCATGCGTTTTGACTATTGCAGGTTCTGACTCTGGCGGGGGGGCCGGGATTCAGGCCGACCTTAAAGCTATTTCCATGGCCGGTTGTTACGGGGCCAGTGCTATAACAGCGCTTACTGCCCAGAATACGACCGGAGTAACCGGAATTGAAGCTGTCTCTCCTGAGTTTGTAGCCCTCCAGATTGAAACGGTTTGCAGTGATATTGAAGTTAGGGCCGCTAAGACCGGGATGCTTTTTTCAGCTCCCATCATCAGAGCTGTTGGCGAAACCCTTAAAGATAAAGATTTTCCGCTGGTCATTGATCCGGTATGTGTGGCAACCAGTGGAGCAAAGCTGCTGAAAGATGATGCCGTTGAGGCTATGAAGGAAATTTTTCCGCTGGCAGAGCTGCTTACTCCCAATGTGCCTGAAGCTGAGCTTTTTACCGGGATGGAGATCAAGAGCCGTGAAGATGTGTTCAAGGCGATTGAAATTCTGCTGGAAATGGGGCCGAAGGCTGTGCTCGTAAAGGGTGGACACTTTGATTCCGTTGCAGCAACTGATTGGCTGGGCATTCAAGGGCAACAGCCTATCCCTCTTATGCAGCAAAGGGTAAAGACCAAGAATAGTCACGGTACCGGATGTACGCTTTCCGCCACCATCGCTTCCGGTTTGGCAAAAGGTTATGATATGGTAACTGCAGTGCGCAAGGCTCAGGAATACCTCAATCTTGCGTTGCGGGCCGGATTTGATCTCGGCGAGGGGAGCGGGCCGCCTAACCATCTTGCGCCCATGCTGATCGAAGGAATGAAGCAGGGGATTCTATCTGATCTGCATGAATTCGGTTTACGCCTTGAATGCATGCAGGGATTGAATGAACTTATCCCTGAAGTGCGCATGAATGTGGCTGTTGCACTGCCGTACGCCGGGGATATCAATGATGTTGCTGCTTTTAGCGGCAGAGTTTCCTGTTCCCGCAAAGGTGAAGTTATGGTTTGCGGACATCCAGAGTTCGGGGCTTCCAGCCATATTGCCAAAGTTCTGCTTTGTGCCCGGAAGTCAAATTCTAAAGTGTTTTGTGCTGCCGGATTAAGGCTCAATGAACGGATAATGGCTTCTGTTGCCGAGTGCGGATTTGTTGAAGCATGGTTTGATAGGGCAGACGAACCGGGAGAAATTCCCGGAACTGAAGAGAACACCCTTGAGTGGGGTACCTGTAAGGCCATGTCTGAACATCCCGAGCCGGAGATGATTGATGTGGTTTGTGATTCAGGAGCAAAAGGCATTGAGCCGTGTTTGCGACTTTTAGCAAAGGATTTTGAAGACATGGAAGCAAAGCTTAAAAAGCTGCTTGCGGCCATGTCCGGTTAATAGAAGTTGCCGTTTCTATAGAATTATTTTCGATTTTTGTTGACAAGTGATAGCCCTGCTTATATTAACGCAACGGCTGCACGGGACAGCAAGCTTTCATTTTTAAGCAATGTGAGCAGTTGTTCATTAAAAAGCCCATAATATTTGGTTGCGAGAGTGGCGGAATTGGTAGACGCACTAGATTTAGGATCTAGCGGCCTAGCCGTGAGAGTTCGAGTCTCTCCTTTCGCACCATTGCAAATATAAACACCCTCTTACAACATCATCCGCATAGATGTTTTAAGGGGGTGTTTTTGTTTGGTTTCTAACTCACCTGTTAGGCATAATAAACTTCCATGAACATACCCATTCATCCGGGTGATCATCAGGTGGGCAGCCGATGCATTCGCATTGTAAGCGGACATCCTACCTGAGAATTTTGGACATTTGAGTTGAGAAAAAGTGTGCGCATATTTCGCACCGTTGGAACAGTAATTGTAAAGGCCGGGAATCCCGGCCTTTTTCTTTCTCCTTGTATCTGTATAAAAGTCTTTAAAATCAGCAGCTTGCAGTCTAGGTCTTTTTGTTCAACAAATTCAACACGTTAAAACTGTGATCCTGAATCAAGCTGCCGACAAAATACGCTTGCTGTGGCGTGATGCCGTTTCCAAGTGCTTTGAGTCTGTCCAGCCAGTCGGTATGCCCATCATCCATTCGATGAATTTGGGGTCCGGGATATGCTTTGCAAATGCTTTCGGGCGAGGCCCTGTTAACCCGTAGATTATTCCAGCTAGCCTCGGAATCAAGTTGGAAGTCGATTCCATTGATTCGTTCTTCCGTAAATAGCCGCCGTGGGCCAGTTGGGTCGTCATCCCCTGCACTGTGGGGGTAGGCAACAATGAACAGCCTTTCACGGAGATGCGGCGCACCAAACTGGGCAGCAGATAACACGATCCATTCAGCATCATACCCGATCTCGGCCAGCTCTTTGAGGACAATTTCAAACCCTTTGGAACGGAGCCCGGGCACATTTTCAATGAGTACGTATCTGGGGCGAACTTGGCGAATAATACGGGCGTATTCATACCAGAGGCCGGAACGGGTTTCTTTCGTGATCCCTTTGCGCTTACCTCCGCAGGACACGTCCTGACACGGGAACCCACCTGAGAGCAGGTCGACTTTTTCAACTTCATTTCCATCAAGCTCCTTAATATCCTTATAGATTGTTCTTCCGGGCCATCTCTTTGAAAGGATGTCGCGTGCATATGGTTCTATTTCACAGAACCAGGCATGCTCGAACCCGGCCAGTTCCAGACCAAAGTCAGTTAGACCGACTCCGCTGAACAGACTGCCTACCTTCATCAGGTTCTCCTAATGAGGCTCTGTGGCTTTCTTCATTGGTGCTCATGGCTCTCAGGTGATTCATTGCCCCGCATCGAGGACATTTGATTGCAAGGTTGCCTGTGCCGATGGCCAGCAGCCTTTTACACGTTCCGCATCTGAATTCGTTTTTTCTCATTTTATTTGTCTATGTCTGGCCCAAGTGGTAAACAGCTATCCGACTTGATCAAGTCACGGAGTAGCGGGTTATCTTTGCGCACGGGTGACAACGTGTGTAGGGCCGTGGGGCGATGAGTCAACATCGCTTCGGTTGGGGATTGCGCGTCCCCGACCTGCTCCAAACTGTACCCCAGCGGCCCGGCATCGTGCCGGGCCACTAGTCTTATATGGTCAGTATTTAATTTTCAAAGATCGTCTTAGAACGATTTTTTTGATTTTGCTTAGTCAGATATCAAAAAAATTTGAAATGCTGTTAGGCGGCGTTTTTAGCCAACAGCTTCTGATTTGCCTTACAAAACCAACTTCCAGTAAAGAACCGACGCAGCAGCACAACAGGACCGACCACAACCATCATAAGTTTTTCCCAGATGGTGTCGGCAAGTTTGCCAGGAGCCTCGAACATCACATCCAAAGGCCAGCTCTGTCCCTGCAGACCGTCAAGATGCCCCTGTTCATGGATCTCAACCAGCTTGACCAGCGGTTCTGGCCAATAGGGTAGTTCATAAGCTTCAGCGCGGGTGTAGTGTCGAACTCCTTCGTTATCTGTTGTCCATACTGTTTTTCCGAAAATGGGATTTTTAAAAAAATCCTTCCAGCTGCGCTTGATCCTCTTCACTTTAATATTGCTCATGCTTATTCCTCTTCTTCCGATCCGGGCCAGCCTTTCCAATCAAAGACATTCAAGACCGACAGTGCCGAATGATCCATGTCAGCAAGTGTTTCTTCAAGAGCGTTGCTGGCTGTCCTTATGGCATCAGTTGCGGCGAAACGTTCATCTGTGGTCCCAGCCGCATTATCTGCACGTTGTTGGTTCATCTGGCGAATAATGGAATCTTCAACTGTGGTTACGTCCCATACTTTGAAAATACGGTTCTGGGCTTCATGTTTAATTGCCACAACCACGGATTCACGCGCTTTTTCAATGGGGATGATTTCCGACACGACCAGCTGTGCCCACGATGTGCCGTAACCGAGAGAACCGTATTCAGCCATATTTTCGTTGAAGAATTGGTTTTCGGCCTTTTCAAGTTCATTCAAAGGGTTGTCGGTTTTTGGGACAACGCAAACTTCAGCCGCATGAGTTGAGGCAATTGTGGGAAATTCGACAGGTGCAACCCCACCGGATTTCAAAAACTTCTTTTTCACTGCTTCAGAACCAAACCAGTCAATGACCTGTTCGGCATCAGCGGAATGCTGTTCAACAAACTGCCTGCTCGCTTTGCAATGAGGATTGTGTAAAATGATCATAATTCGACCTGCTCAATTCTGATTGTTCCACTCGCTCCGGCTATACCGTTTTCACCTGCACTTCCGGGAGTAGCATGGGCATTCGGTCCGCCCCAACCACCGGGACCACCAAGCCCACCATTGCCACCATCAACATTAATAGAACCGTTATTAGTGAGCTGTCCGGCATGGAGGATCACAACCCAGCCGCCAGTAGATCCGCCAGCAGCACCACCGCCACCACCTCCGCCATAGACGTTACCGGAGCTTGTCGGGCAGTTGCCGGAATTCGCACCACCGCCATTATTCCCATCAACACCATCGGCACTGACAATGGCATCGGGGCCGATGGTCAATTTGCCTTTTACTATCAGGATCAGCAGCCCACCGGATTCCAGCGGAGCAAGCCCACCGTTATCGTTACCGCCGCCATCGCCTCCTTCGCCGCCGAAACCGCCACCGAAACAGGTAGCAATTACACCGCTCTGACCGCTCTGACCACTCAAGGAACCGATTCCATAACAGGCTCCCCGGTTGCCGCCCTTTCCACCATTTCCACCGTATATGGATGAATTCCTGTTTCGCGGAAAAACAAGTTTCAGGCCCACGTCTACGGCTTTCTGGTTTGATTCGCTTTCTTTTGCTGCATTGCCGCAACCGTTAAGATTACTGCCGCTTCCGATACTCACTCCACCAGCCTTAAAACGGGTAAGGACGAAGCCGTTAGCATCTACAGGATTACCATCTGAAGGCGGCACGGGGGTATTTGAGGTGACGACAGAATCAGCCGGATTAGCCTTGCAGCCCTTGCCGTTCATGGAAATTGTGCCGTTAATGGTGCAATCGCCATCGACATAAATCATCAAGCCGCGACAAGGTTTATCAACGGTCAGCGTTGCCCCGGCATCAACAGTCAAGGATTTGTAATTTTTGACAACAATGTCGCCGTTCAGGGTAGAAGGCAGGGCGGTATCAGCGGCAATAACTGCATCACCATCGGAGCCGTTACCCCAATAGTTGAGTTCAAACACGTCTGACATCACAATTGAAGAAACAGGCCCGGCAGCTGACCAACCGAGGTTTTCCCCTTTATGGTAAGGACGCAAATAAACCGGGCTTGAGACAATAAGGCCGTCTTCTTCGGTTATTACAATTTCATTACCTGCCGCGACTTCGCCGGAATCATAAAAGACATTTGTAAAGTCAGGCGTGGTACTGGCTTCAACCCGTGATGCAACGTGGTTATCTGCGGTATTGAAAACCGCAAATTCTGAAAGCTGAATCTTAAGCGGAGCCATAACCCCAGTGCTGTCACTAGCCGGAGAAATGATCATTGGCGGCACTACATACTTGAAGGTAGCAGCCGTGGTGAATCCTGTGGCTTTTGATTTAGGAGAGGTATTTCCGTCTTCATCGGTGTAATCGAAATCCCACCAGTAGTTTTTATCTACTTCCAGCGTATTGGTTGCCGCTGTATGATTCAGCTTACCAGTAGGATTGTTCACCGTTCCGGTATAAACGACATTTTGCATGTCGGGATCAGTTGCAATACGCACAGTAGCGGAGGCAATAGCCAGACCGTACAAACTGCGCGGGGCCGAACCTGTGAGTGTGACCGGATCAGTTACGGAAACAGCACCCGGTGCGGGAGATTCATTCACAGGCATTGCTACCGGATAGGCCCGACCAGCTTCGGGGCTGGTGTAGACCATCATATAGTCAACATTAACCTTTTCATTTGCGGTAACTTTCAGCTCAACAATACCGCCCACAGGCAACCTGTAAAATTCATTTCTGGTGCCGGGTTCTTCACCAACAGTCTCAAGAAGTTTTGCAGCCTGCCAGTTACCGCCTTTAGTGCGGACCTGTACATCAAGTTTACCTTCGTTATCATCGCGGCGAATGTCCAACATCCCGTCACCGTAGTAACGCAGTACCTCCATTGCACTGGAATAATAAACACCACCAGCAGGAGCGATTGCATAACCGGAATAGATTTCCCAATCTGTTTGACCGAGCTTACCGCCGCCGAGTGTCCGGGCAAGATTTGCGGTTGCCTTGAAACGGGTTGCATTCAGTATTTCGCTTACAGTTATGGACTCCTGACCATTATCACCGGATATAACGTAGGTGTTACCGACCTTGAGACTTGCGGTAGATTCCACATCTACGGAATCATCACCAGCAACAGTGCGGGTAACGTTGATAGGTTCAAAGGTGATCAGCGTCATGTTGGGGGAAAACTGTTCTACCGCGTATCCTTCGTCAGAACGTTTCCATGCCAGCCTGACGGCTTTGGACACGGATACAGCATCCGAGGTTTCCAGATTACCGATAGCAGTATCAACACCGGCCAGCTTTTCAGCCAGACTTCTGGAGTCGCCCTTTGCCGCAAGGACATCCTGGACGATGGGTTCAAGCGCATCAAAGTTTTCCTGTGTCACTCCAAACGGACCGTTGAACAGTGCCGGAGTAGCAGCAGGAGGCTGCCCGGTTTCATCAGTTTCGGGAATCAGCCCAACCTGTTTAAGTATCTTATCAGCCATTTAAATGCCTCCTTAGACTTTAAACGGAATTGTGATGCGGACATCGAAGAAATCCATGTCCTGCACCGGGACTTCTTTAAAATTACGTACAAACAACAGCTTCCCATCTACAAACAGACCCGCCTCGCTTATGTCGGCAGCTTCACCGGCCAAGACTCGTGCTGTAGCCACAACAGTGAAATCATCCAGCTTGTAAACATCGGTCAGGGCCTTGGTCAGCTGTGAGCTGTGCAGGACACTCTGCGCGGTATCGATCGCAACCGGGCTGTTATCCACCCAGCCTCCGGTGCCGATCTGCATTCTTGTGTCGGGCTGTTGCAGTTTTGCCAGCAATTCGTTGGCAAGCATTGCCCAGTATTGGTCTGTAGCCGAGGCTGTTACGCTCATTTCATTCTCCTTAATTTACGCTTGGCCAAGTTGTGCAAACCGGCTTTGACACTCCAAGGCGGAGCTGCCCGTTAAGTCGGTGATCCGGCAGGGAACCGAGCCGCGCAGCTTCAACAAGCCTGGTCTCACCTGACAGATTCCAACTTCCGTTTAAGATCAGTCCGGTACCGACATTCCATGCTCCATCAAGACGCATGAGCTTTTCAGACAGTCTGCCGAGCGGTTCGCGCTGAAGAGTCGGTTCTCCTGGTTTGATGGTTAAGGTCATAGCTCCGTGAACATTGGTTGAAAGACGGTCGTTTTTGATTTGTTTGGTCACAGCGCCGGGTATGATCTCTCCGAGCTTAAAACCAAGAGACTGACCTTTAAGTCTGGTCGGGCCTTCGTCGCGGCCAAGTGTCCAGGAGCCATCAAGCCGAAGAGCTGCAGGCTGGGGGATGATTGATCCGGCCACAGCTGAAGCCTTACTTTCAGGATTGCGCGGCGCCGGACCTCGCAGGCCCAGATAGATTCTGAACTTGTCGAGACTGCGTGCGGCCTTATACTCAGCTACAATTTTACGAGCCAACTGGTATTGGCCATCTTCCATTGATCCCCAGTTCATATTGACCAGAAATTCTGCCCAGCCCAGAGAAGGAAAGCCTTTCAAGTCTCTGGGGGTGATCATGGCAAAGCCGAGGTCGCGGCCATCAAGGCGCGGGGTATTCGGATCAACCATTTGAGTCAGGTCTGAGGGTTCGTAAATCTCAGCTGAAATTCCTGCTTCCTTTAATATGGAAACCAGCCCGGCAGAGCGACCGGCCTGAGCCTGCCACGCATAGGCGTACACAATGCGTTTGCGATAGAAACTTTCAGGCTCGTCGGGCCAGCGCGGTGTACCCCTTGATGCTGAGTGATAATGCAGGTGAGCGGAGTCGGCTTGCGCGGGATCTGCTTGCCGAACCAGCCAGAGGATATCTTCGTAAGCCTGCTCCATTGCCCTTGCTCCACCCTTGACCAGGGCGGACAAAGGACCGGGCCTGAATACCAAAGGCCAGCGCAATGTGTTCTTGAAATAATCCCAGATCATGCCTGTTCCCATCCTACTGACAAGGTCAGGCTTTCAAGTATGGCCAGTCCGTCTTCAGGAACTTTCACATCTTCCATAGGCTGATCCCAATCAACACGCTGGCAAAGATGGTAGCCAGCTCCGGCCATGGCCTCGGAGGTCAACCGGTCCAAAGTCAAATCCTGACCGATTTGCAGCGGTGTTACTCCGGGGTAATCAGTGGGATCTTCAAACAAGGCACGGATACGCTTTTCAGCCTGTAGCAGGCTGTTGCTGTCTCCGGCGGTCAGAATCAGAGTCCCGGATATTTTAACAAGAATCGGGGTCGGGCCTTTGACCAGAACATTGTCATTCTGAGGGCGTTTCTTTTCGACCTCGGCCCTGACTTCTGCCAGAAGGCTATCTGTAGGAACTCCGGCAGCACCGCGAATAATTACGTCAATGGTTCCCTGACCGCGCGGGTGGCGGTCCCGGACCTTTACGGCGATCACTGCGGGAATATCCAAAACCCACTTCTTGTAAGCAGCACTGTTTACACCGGATATACCCGACCAGGCCAAGGCATAGCGGTTTTGCAAAGAGGAATCGTTTTCCTCGTCAGCTCCTTCGGAAGTCATCCAGTTAGAGTCATTGCTGACCGAATCAATGCCGGAAACATGGGTAGCTATATTTGTGATTTGTCCAGGGCCGACATTGGCTTTGCGTCCATACTCCTCGGACTCAACAGGGACACTTACAGAAGTATGGCCATCAGGAAGAATGGCATCCTCGGTGGTGATGAAGCGGTAAACCATGCCCTCGCCGTCAGGGTCGGTCTTGAGGATTCGACCGGCCGGGATCTTCACGTTGCCTTCAGCCGGACCGTTGAAAGTAACCCTGCCCATAGCTTTGGTTGATTCCCTGCGCGGAACAGCTACCTGTACAGCATGTTCATTCAGGTAAGCCCCAGACGAGCTGGCCGGGAAGATCTGATAAAAAAGGTATTCAAGAAAGACATACAGCTTATGAAGTCCCCAGGCCCAGATCTCAATCATGCCACGCACAACCCCTTTGTTCAGGTTCAAGCGCCGGGGCAGCCAGCCCTTTGCAACATATTCATCCTGAACGTCGTTGATGTGCTGAAAAATCATTTCACGCACTTCATCAAGTGTCTTCTTAACGGGGATTGACATCTTCAATAACCTCTTTGACTAAGCTGTTTTCGCCCACCTCAAAGATGATGTTGGACGTGTGGGTCTCATCGATGAAACGCCAGCTCGCTATCGCTTTGATGCCTTTATCGTCCCAGCTTGCTATTTTGCATTTAGCGGACATAGGCACAACGCGGGGATCAGTGTTGATGCATCTGGCAACTTCGACCGTAAACGCGCTGCGTGTTGCATTGGTCGATTCCTCTTTTATCCAATCCAGAACAGTGGAACCGTGCAGGGTGTCGTAAAACAGCGAACCTAAATAAGTGAACAGGGCCAGCTTAATGTCCTGCACACCTGTGGCCGGTCCTTCGGTAAGAACAAGTTCACCATTGGCAGCGACCACAACCTGCAGGTCTTCATCCAGCATGATGTCCTGACCGTAAATATCAGCACTCATATCGGGCCTCCGGAGCGGCTACCGGCATTGCTGTTGCCGGTTGTCTTCAGGTTGCCGTTTATTATTAGGTCCCCGTCGATGACCTGGTTGCCTTTAAGGTTGTAGCTTCCTTCATGTTCACGATGGGTGCGTTCATAGGATTTGCCGATTTCGCCGTTATGGCCGGTTACGGTTTCTTCTCCCTGCCTG
The DNA here is from genome assembly GCF_963666665.1 of Maridesulfovibrio sp. Taxonomy (NCBI): domain Bacteria; kingdom Pseudomonadati; phylum Thermodesulfobacteriota; class Desulfovibrionia; order Desulfovibrionales; family Desulfovibrionaceae; genus Maridesulfovibrio; species Maridesulfovibrio sp. The sequence goes on along the minus strand of NZ_OY762999.1, from coordinate 1,535,115 downwards.
GTTATCTTCTTGGCTACTATTTCGACTTCATCAGCTTCCACCCGCGCCAAACCTTCAACCTTGACTGTCCAGTTTGCGGCCGTAGTCAGGTCATCTTCGGTGATGTTGGAAACCCGGTTCTGTTCTACGTTTTCAGTCTTATTCTTATTGACGGTTATGGTTTCATCATCACCGACAAAGCGGGTGTTAGTTTTGCCGATATTCTCAAGTTGGTTGTCCCCGATCTCACTTGTGCGATCGCTACCGATCTCGCTGATCCTGTTGGCGGGGGTCACATGGATAATGTTTGACTTAGCGTCAATCTTGATATGCACACCGGGAATCTGTTGGATGATGTATGCACCGACCTCGCAGTCAGGAGCTTGCGATACATGCCAACGAAAATTACTGATACGCGGGAAATCCGGGTCTCCATCGTAATAAGTGATGTCGCAATGAGTGCCGACCAGCGGAGGGCAAACCACGCCACGTTTAGGACCTGCCCACATAATCGGGATCTCGACTTTGGGTATGACCGGCTCAGATTCGTCTATGGAGTCATCGTTACGAAGCGGCTGCACGTCGGCCCAGTAACGGCCGTTGCTTGGATATGTGGCCACAATTTTGCCTTTACGCGGTACGCGGTAATATGCGCGCAGGTCAGGCATGACCAATTCCACAATCCTTTTCATCAGGGCCATCAGGTCAACACTAGTACCCATATTCCACTCCGTAGCTAAGATGGGTTCTTGCTGATGTGTCCTCTATCAGATGCCTAACTTCCAAGGCGCGGTACTGGCTGTTAATGCCACGCTTGTTATCGATCAGCCCGAACTGCCTTGAATGCATCAGGCCGGGCAGCAGAAAAGTTTCAACTTCTGAAAGTGCCGCCGGATTGTCTGCAGGCAAATGTTTGATAAGTCCTGCGCCGGTTGCGATTGTCGGCACTGTTCCATCCTGATTATGATCACCCCAGTGAATACCATCAGAACCAAGCCATATTTTCCACTTGGCCATGTCGATGTTGAAACCGCGCTGGCAGGTCTCGGCTGCCTGTCTGGCCAATTGCCAAACGGGAACGGTAGATGAGACGAAGCGGGGCAAAAGCACGCCGGGGGAGTCGATTCGGGCAATGGGCAAGCCGGTCAGGCCAGCAGCGTATCGAACGATCGCTTCAGGTGTTTCATTCTCCCAGCTCTGACAGACAGTCACGTTGTTAAGCTGCTCGTCATCACGACCAACGCCGGAGATAACAATCTGGTCTTTGTTACCTGGGCGCATGGCCTTGACGGTACCAGCCCATAAAACAGGCTTCTGGTCACGGTATCCGATACCCATGTTAACGGGGTCTCCTAGTTGGGCGGCTCGCCGCACGTCGCCCTTGGGATCGGGTAAGGTGATTTCAAAAGACCACATAGGTCTTCTGCGCACCGAATGGATAAGCAATCTGGGACAACGCAGGATTTCCATGTTTCCGATAAATATATGAGTTCGGAGGCCGTTAATATTCATCGTGATTCCTCCGAAGCGGAAGGCCTGATAGCCGGAGCTGCTTTGCCGGAAGCAATGACCCTTTCTTCTGTGGTGACAACCGCCGGACGGTGTTCCGAGAAAGAGAGAGTGGCCAGGATTGCGTCATCACGGGTTGATTCCTGAGAGTCCAGAGCAGCAAAAACGACCTGGTTGATGTGCCTGGCTTGGCAATGGCGATTAAGGACGTTCAAAATCTTGGGATTGCCGCCGGAATCCTGACCTTTGAACAGTGCGTCAAGGTCATCAAGACGGTCATAACAATCGGCGTTATCGTCGGTCTTAAGCAGCAGGGTCAGAGTTATGTCGGCGTCTTCCCAGCCCATAGGCACTTTGACTTTGCCGGACATTCCGTCCTGTTCAGCCTTGTCAAATCGCACCGCGCCGCGCACAGACATCTGCTGCAGAACTCCGTCCAGCTCGGTACCGCCAAGAGAGACCTTGCCGTCATCAAAAGTAAGGTATCCATCAACCATCAAACTGGCTCACTGCGTTTTGAAGTTCACTGACAAGACCTTCCAGATTTGCCACTTCGGCAACATGAATGGTCAGCCCACCGTTGACTGTGATCCCGTTGGACTTGGACGCGCTGCGAGACGATCTGGAGGAAGTCTTCTCGGCTTGTTTGGAAGTGATCGGAGAAACTTCCACAGGGGTAGCACCTACCATTGCAGGCTCCGGCGCTTTGCCGAAGAAAGGATCTTCATCAAGCCCACGGTTGACCAGATCAACAGGCACAGAGAGAGCATCAACGGCAACTTCTGCCATTTCCATCGGTACGGACAACCCCCCGATTCCGGCATTGATCAGTTTGCCCGGTGTATCAAGAGCAGTGCTTACAGCATCAGCAAGCGCCCCGGCTCCGGTTCCAACGCCACCGGCGATGGTTTCCATCAACCTCTTACCGCTGAGTGTGAGAGTTGAAAGCGGACCTTCCTTGGCATCTGAAAATGGAAGCATGTTGCGAAGTTTCTGCAACCCGGATTTGAAAGTCTCAACAGGAGCCGAAACCATGGACTTGAGGCCATCGGTAAACGTGGTCCAAAGTTTGCGGCCGCACTCGGAAAGATCGACCGTGGAAAAATAATCAATGATGCCCTGAACGCCTTGAATCATCAGGCCCAGCGGTGTGAAATTGAGAAACAGGTCTGCCAGAACATCGAATGCTGTGGATGCGCTTTCTTTGATACCAGCCCATAAGTCAGTAAAAAAATTGCTGATGCTATCCCAGTGCCAGACAATGGCACCGACAATACCGGCAACGATGCCTACAATAGCAGCAACCACAGCGGCAAAAGGACTGACGAAAATTGCAACGGCTGTGATGGCCACTGAGGCCATAAGCCCAAGGAAGCCCTTGAAGCCATCGGAAAGTCCATCCCATAGCCCCATAAGAGCCGTTTTCCAACCGACATTGACAAAGACGTTGGCCAACTCTGTCCAGTAAGCAGCCAGTCCAACAAAGAATTCTTTGATTTCTGTCCAATATGACATGACCAGCACAGCAGTTGCCACCAGAGCCGCACCGATCAAAACAATAGGGTTGGCCAACAAAGCAAGATTGAGTGCTCCAGCTGCAACGGTAGCAGCCCACATGACAGCGGAGAAAAGACCGACAGCAATAACTGTGGCAGCGAGAGCGGCCGCAAAGCTGATAATAAATTTGCCTACAGGATTACCGGCCAGCTCGTTAAGCCAACTGACCACGCTGGAAATACCTCTGATGACAGGAGTCAGGACAGGTAGGAAAATAGATCCGATGGTTATCTGCAGTCCTTCCCAGGCTGAGCCGAGGATGGTCAATGCGCCGTTCATGTTATCGAGCTGCTTGGCTGCCATTTCCGCAGCAGCTCCGCCCGAATCTCGCAAGGCATCGGCGTAAGCCTTTGCAGAATCAACACCCTGATTGAGAAGCGATGTTACAGAGCCTACGGCCTCTTCACCGAATATCCGCTTAAGGAAAGAAGCTTTGTCCGCGCTGCCCATCCCGGCAAGAGCACCTTCCAGATTTCCGAGGATATCGAAGATCGGCAACATGTTTCCATTTGCGTCTTTGGTCGCTATTCCCAGACTGGTCAGGGCCTTGGCTGCGTCTCCGGTCGGACCTTGCAGCCGGTTGTACATGGTTTTAATCGCAGTACCGGCAACAGCTCCGCTGATATTTACATCGGCAAGCTTCCCGGTAATGGCCGCCAGTTCTGCAAAGTCACCCCCGGCAGCACTTACGACCGCCCCGGCATTGGCCACAGCAGCTTCAAGACCATTAATATCTGTAGCCGAGCTGGTAGCGGCTGCCGCGATAATATCCGCTACCTCACCCGTCCTGCTGGCTTCCATATTGAAAGATTTAAGAGCACCGGAAGCGACCGTAGAAGCCAGAGCCAGATCAGACTGAGTTGCTGCAGCCAGATCAAGAAGACCGGGCATGGCGGCAACGACCTGGTTGGCGTTGAAGCCTTTCTTAGCCAACTCGGTTTGCCCCTGGACAACCTGAGCTGCTGAGAAAGCAGTGGAAGCACCCAGATCAAGAGCGGCTTGTTCCATTACCTGCATGTCTGCAGCACTGGCTTTGGAGATAGCACCGAGGCTTGAAACCGAGGCTTCAAAGTTGGCTGCCACGCCTATAGCCGGTCCGAAGGATGCTAAAAACAGTCCTGCAGCAAGAACAAAAGGCAGCATGGATTTAGTCAACGCGCCAAACGATTCAGACAAACGCCCACCGGCCAGCTCCGTCTGGGTGAATCCTTGGCGGATATTTCCCAGCGGTCCGGTGATATTGTCTAAAAGCGAGAAAGTCGCGAAAACATCAAAAACGTCCATGATACCCTTTATTCACTGCCGAAGATTTTAGAGATTGTGTTTCCCAGGTGTGCGGCCTGTTGCTTGTGGAATCTTTCTTCCAGATTCAACGCTCTGGCCGCCTGCTCTTTGAATTTATCCATGTCCTCTGCTGGTTCAATTCTCAGCCACTGCCGGACAAGGTCGGAGAAAATCTGGACGGAGTGGCCAAGCTCCGCCCGGATCTCATCTAGTTTCCCCGCGTGACCCCTTCGCTACCGCAGGCCTTCATCAAGGCACCGGCGAAGCTCATGGCCAGAACGGGTTCGTCTTTGATCATCTTATTCAACTTTTCTTTGTCCTCGGGGTGGACAAGGCCGAGCATGACTTTGCAAAGAACGTCGAACTGTTTGTCCTTGCCGGTTCTGGCCATCAGGGACATGTCCTTTCTTTTCGGCTCGGAAAGGCGCAGAACTTCATTGCGCTCATTGCCGTAAAAGTCTTCGAAATCAGCGGTAAACGGCTGGTATTTGGTGTCGTCTTTTTTTGCTTCTGTTGTGCTACTCATAGTCGGGTACTCCGTCTTTTATGATCATTTGTGCAGTACCGGAGAGCTTGACTACAATTGCGTCTTCTCCCTGCTTGGCACTGTCGTCTACATCGTCAATCAGAACCTGCTTAATCAGGGTTTCCGATCTGTCCTGTCCGTCGAGTTCGAATACAATGGCCAGATCAAACTCGGCTTTGAACGGGGAAGTTCCGAGGCTTTCAACGAACTGTCGGTATTCATCCTTGCTGATGGTGAAATCAACGGTCGCGGAGTAATTGCCTCTGGCAACTCCAGTAGGGACACTTCCCTTCCCGTAAATACGTTTTTTCTTCTGCGAGCTTTTCCAGTTGACCTCAGTGATATCGATGAAAACACCGTTAGGTCCGGTTACACTGACTGACGGCCAGTCGTAGTTAAGCCCGTTAATTTTGATCTCGGACATAAACGCTCCTTACGCCGCCAGGCGCGGATCAAACTTGCTGCCTGCATAAACGTAATTTGCGAACAGCTTGATCTTTTTGATAATGGGGATACCTATCAGTTCGGACTCGACGGCCACACCGTTGTTGACGATGTCCTGACCATCAGGAATGGCAATAACGTAACCGGCCAGCTCCTTGGGCTTGGCCTTGGTCATGGTGTCGAGTGCGTTTTCAAGATTGGATCTCAGATAGGCAAGACCGGAAGCATCGGCACCCAGAATTGGATCGCCGACTTCGTCCTTCAGGGATTTGAGAGCCTGAATTCTCAGAAGACGAACCGCCTTGAAAACTACACGCAGAATTTCAAGAAACTGATAATCTGATGTGTCTTCGGCCAGTGTGCAGGCATCGCCCCAGTACGCTGCTTCGAGTCCGGCATAAATGGTCGCGGTTACGAATCCAGCGTTTTCAAGCTCTACCTGCATGCTTTCTTCATAAGAGTCGGGAAGCTTGAGGGCTGAAATTCCCTGATCCTTAACCCGACCGATATCACGCTGCACCGGAACTTCAAGAATACGACCTACAAGCAGGCCGCCTGCATTACGCAGATCACTTGATCCGGTTCTGTTTGTGATTTCTCCGAAAGCTGTGCAAACCGATACAAAACGGTGAGCCACGCCGTCGCGTTCAGCTTTCAGCGCAGTAACCCAGTCGTTAAGATCCTCACCGTCCTGCGGGAGGCGGGATTCACAGGTAAAGAATGTGGGGCGGTGTCGGTTCCAAAGATCATCGGCCAGTGATCCGAGGGCAACCCAGTCAACCGAATCGGACGGGCCACACACATGGACGAATTCAGGATCAACCCTCTCAAGCGGAAGGCTCAGGGAATCGATAACACTTGAGATAGTCGGTACCGGTGCCAGCAAGTCGAAGCGATATTCAGTTCCAACGGTGTAGGCCTCTGCGGGGCAGGTAATGACAACACCTGTGTCGTCAACGGTAATATAACCATCAATGGGAATTGTACGGTAAGGGCTGTAATTATCGCCTCCGTCAGTAGAAAGGCGATACTGGCCAACATTGCGAATGCCGGATTTTACGATCTGCAGGACAACCTGCGCGGCACGGGTGACGGTCCCGGCAACGGTAACGTCAGGACCGAGGCCTACTTTCAGGATAGGACCGATAGCCGAGCGGACAACGAAGGAATAGGAATCGTCTTTGACCAGATCTCCTTCACCGAGCACAACGGTGACGCCTGTGTCATCAATCGTGATCTGGCCATTTGCAGGGACAACAGCAGTAGCATCAAAGCTGGTGCCACCATCCTTTGAGACCTTCGCCTTAGCCACACCCGGAGCACCAGCATCTGTAACAAGGATAACAACATCAGCATTTCCAGCAGCAATCCCGCTGGTGGAAGCGTCAGGACCGGTCCCGGTGTGCTCCAGCTCGCCGATATAACCGGCAGGAGAACCGGAAACGGGAACAGCCAGAACTGTTGCATCCTGTCCACAGGCCGTAAAAACATCCTGCAGCCGGTCAACCAAAGGTCCGGCACCGAGCAGGCCGGAAAGGTCGGATCGTTTACCGAGATAGTAGATTTTACCAACCTGTCCTTTGGAGCAGACCCCGGCGATCAATACTTTGCCGGACACATCACCAGGAACAAGTCCGCTGGTTCCGTCAACGATATATTCAAAAACGTCATTGCGGGGCATGGTCTAGCCCCCCATCTTACGGTTTTCGAAATGATTCAGGGCCGCGTCGAATTCATCCTGGGAAACCATCTTGTCCATGGTCCATCCGGCTGATCTGCACAGGGCCGCCAACTTCCAACCCGGAAAGTCGGCTTCTTTTGCCAACTCGCTAACGGGGTGCAAGGTAACCTCCGGTTTCTTAGGCATCTTTGTCCTCCTGTTTGTAATCAACATTGATATCTGCTTCTTTGATCCAAGCGACCTCGCTGTCTCTCGTGACCAGGCCGGTGAATCTCAAATGAAACACTTTGGTCAGCTTCTTCTTGATGGCCACATTCACCAGCTTCGAACCTCCGCCAGTTGAATCAACCGCCTCAACGCTGACCTTAACGACGTTATTATGCCTGTCCGCCAAGCTTCTCGGCAGTCCTGTGTGCAAACTGTGCGCAAAATCTTTCAGCCAATTTTCGTCTTTTGCGACGATGGATAACCGCACCGGCTGAATGACCTGGTCAAGTGCAGTCCTGACCGTGCGGTGGGTATCTTCTTTTTCAGGAGTGGCGAACTTGGCCAGCTTTGTATTGACCGGCTTGACCGGGGCTTTGGTCAGCAGGATCTCGATACGCGGATTGGGTAACAAGGCATCTTTGATCTCGACCGGAGCTTCATAAATGGGCGGTTTGCCGTCAGTTCCGGCAGGCAGCCCGGCAGCCATGGCCACTTTGGTGATGGTCTCAAAAATCAAATTTCTCATTTTGTATGTCCTATACTCCGAACATGGATTTCATTTCGGCTACGGCTAAAGCACGGATCTCCGCGCGGTCTTCATCGTTGATATAGATATACGGTCGGGCTGGCATTTCGACTTTCAGGCCACGTCCTGTCTTGCCGCCAAGTTGGTGGATGCGGGCATAAACGGCATTGACTCCAATAACGACCATTTGCGAGGTCGCCTCATAGGTCACGGCGTTTCGCAGTCGTGCCGAATCTACCAGAGTCTGTCCGCCTTCCTTGCTGGCCCGTTGGCTGGTTTTCCACTTTTTACCGTCCGGCCCGACACCGTCCTTGAAGTGCTGATGAGTTGAGCTGACGAGTGTTTCGCCCATCGTGTCCATGAATTCCTGACTGCGCTGGGCCTTTTGCATGGCTATATCAAGACCGCGCATGGCCTTATCCATGTCCAACTCAAAAGAGAAACCGGCCATCAGAAACGTCCCCAACCTTTGGGACTCTTGAAGCGGCTCGGCTGGCTGATCACAACAACAGTGTCATTAGGCTGAGAGGTTTCAGCGGTAGGAGCTACAAGTCTGACTTTACCTTCCCGGATCTGATCCATGACCTTCTCGGCTCGCTCGGCCTTGCGCTGCAGGGGCAAGAATTCGTTATCAGATGAGGTTTCAGAACTGACCAATGAAGTGATGGCGCAGACCGAATTGTAAGCAGCAATGACCGAACAAACCCGTTTCACCGTGGCCGGAACCGAATCTTCGGTCACGGTGTAGCCTCCTGAGACAAGGGCCTCGGTCATTTCAGCTTCAACATTGGCAATAGCTGTGGCTACAGTTCCTTCTGTTTGATTGTCAGCGGCTGCCAGGTAGTCTTCAAGAATATAGGCGGTGAGGTCGGTTCGTGTGCAGTACATATGCGTCTCTCGCTAGTTTTGAACTAGTTTTAAACTAGTTTTATGATGAAAAAGCGGGGCGTCGTACCTAACGAAGCCCCGCTCTGCTTAGAACGGATTTTTGAGCCTATTCGGCTGCGTTCACCGATTCATCCACGACAACAGCCTTGCAGATGGACGCCGGAGCTACACCGGGCAGGGGTTTGGAGTTACTGATATTCTGAAGGCTTCCAGCTTTCTCGTCTTCTACGGCTTTGACGAACAAAGGCAGGGCCTGCAGGTTGGCCTTCAAGTCATCAATGGCAGCGTATTTGAGGGTGGTGTATTGCGGGGTGACCATGCGGATCTCATCGTCAGGAACCTTGGGTACGTCTTCACCTTTGGCGTCGTAGTAGGTCTCGCTCATCTCCTGAATGATGAATTTGCCGATCTGAACCGTGCCGTCTTCCTTGATGCGCATGGGAGTGCGGCTGTCTTTGTTCTGGTCAACCAGGTCGATCAGGTAGCCAAAGGCGTTTACACCGGCAAAGATCTTTCTTTTGCCGGGATAACCGGCCCTGGTCAGCTTGTTGTCCATATTACGAAGCAAAGAAAGAACCACCGTGCGTGATTGCCCCGTAACGTTCCACAGAGCCTGATCGGCAACATCCACTGTCTGAATGGTTTCAGTGCCATAGCTCACTGTGTAGAGCTTGGATTTTGCTGAAGCCACCTGCAGGGGATAACTGATCTTGCCGTCAAACAATGCTTGAGCGCACAGTGCTTCAGTGGTCAGGTTGGTAGATTCACGCAGGTTTGCAATCTGGCGGTTGCAGTAGTTGCGGATGCTTTCATCACTGAGCATACGCAGGTTGTTGAGCATGATCGGATCGATGTCGGCGAATAGTTTGACTGGCAGGGGTTCAACGTATGTGACTTCCATGCTGTCGGATGAGACATTGAGAGGCTGACCGTTTCTGGCTACCACCGGCATGTTTTTGATTACAGATCTGAGTTCTGCCAACGGGATCACCGGCAACTGCACAGTATCCCGGTTGGTGAAAACAGTGCTCATGAGGGTCAGTTCAACCGGCGCAACGGTCTTGAGTACATTACGCACTGCGGCTGCTGTATAATATTTCCTGAGCTTTAATAGTAGCGACATGGGATACTCCTTATCCTACGGGGTAAATGTTGATGGATTCCAGCAGTGCCAGTTCTGATTTGCTGGGGGCCATGCCACCCACGGAAAGATGGCCGAAAACCACCTCGCCGAAGACAATGACGGCACCTTCGGTTTCATCTTCTTCAGCAGTGTGCTTGAGCACACCGCAGGGCCGGGGCTTGTGAGCTGCTGTGATGGCACCGTCCGCCGCCGGGGCTGCTGCGAATGAAACCGCCCAGGCTCCAGTCAGGTAGTCCACACTGCCGGAACCGGCACCGGAGGACACCAGCACACCACCGCCGTTGTCGGTGAAAGTTTCTGTGCCGTCAGTAATTACCAGCGTGCCGGGCATTACTGGGCCGAGAACGCCTTTAAAGTTTTTCTCTGCCCCGTCACCTGTCGCCAGATTGGTACCGGTGATAGTCTCATCGAATTCATGCAGCTCACCATCAGGGTCGAGGCTCATCAGGGTTCCGGCCGCGATTTCTTCGAGAAGTGCATCCGGGAAGTCATAAACCCTGACAATACAATTCTTACCGGCTTCGATCTGGACATCATTGAGGGATTCAACTCCCAGGACTGCGTTATGATCTTTCATTTTTGCTAACTCCTGTTGCCCTACATTTTGCAAGCCAGATCGGTTGCGTCATCTTCGCCCTGGGCCTGGGAAAAGTTGCTTGTACCGTCCTTGGCGAATTCTTCAGTCAGGTTGTTGGGTTCCGCTGCTTCCAGCTTGCGCAGGTAGGCTTCACGCGGGCTGACCTGTTCGCTGGAACCGTCTTTCTTGGAAAAGTTCATGGTTGCCGTGCCGTCGTCCATGGCCTTGGCAAAGGCCATGACTTCGTCCTTGTCTGCAGGCAGCAGTCTGCCGGTTTCGACCAGCGAATTCACACGAGATTCAAGGGACTTGTCGTCCTGAGCTTTCTTGTATTCGGCAAATTCCTTTTTTACGGCCTCGGTTTCATCCTTGGCAGCTTTCAGTTCTGCGTCGGATTTCTTGTCTTCGTTAGCCTTCTTGAGTTTTTCAATCTCGTCCTTAAGCTGCTTATTCTCAGCTAAAAGTTCAGCCATTTCCATAGTGTCGTCCTCCTCGGGCTTGATGCCCTCGTTTGCTGTAAATTCGTATGTTTCAAATTCAGCACCCGCGCTGAATTCAATATCCTTCAACCCTTCCACAGCAGGCAGTGCCGCCCCCAGAAAGGCCACGTGCTGTAAATTAAATTGTTTATCCACCGAGATAGACCGTTTTTTATAACGGCCTTCCTTTAGAGCTGTTTCGAACTCTGGAGCAACCTGCTCAAAGTCACCCTTGAGGGTTCCGTCATCCACCCAGAGCTTTGAAACCCAACCATATGCAGGGGCCGTTTCCTTTGGATGGCCAATCACAGCCGGAGCTTCCTGTTTAGCCGGGTCGTACTGACTGACAATTTTATGCAGATCTTCAAGTGTCCATGTGCGGGTACGACCATCACTGTCGGTATGGGTACCGATCACGAAAAGTTCCACGTTATTGAGTGTGGCCATGTATTGACTCCGTGTCTGTTGGTTGTTATTTAGTTAATAGATAATAAAGCTGGTGCAGATGGTCGCAGATGGTAGCGGGGCTCTAAGGACTTAACTGTCCTGACAGCAGATCGTGGGATCGAAGCCCACCCACCAGCTTTATATTTTTTTGTATCTCTTGCCTGTCTCAACATTCTTCTTGTCAATCACTCCGGCGGTCACGATCCTGTTAGCCACTCCGTGCTTACTGACCTTTCCGTCCAGATTGATGACCACCTTGACCAGTTCGTCACCGAGCCGGACCCAGCTCATGAGCAACCCTTCTTTTTCCGTGTCCTCGTACCAGTCCGACTCTGCAAAACGTTCCGACATCTCGGCGATTTCAAGCGGGGTCAGTGCCTGACCTCTTTTTTTCTTGGCAGTACGGCTTAAATGCATGATCTGGCCGTCATCCACGGTGACGAGAGCCAGACGGGGACTTTTCCCCTGTTTATGCAGATGGGCTGTCACCTTGGCGGGAAGATTGCCCACAGGATAAAGGTCTCCACGCTGGCGGTAGTTGCGTTTAAGCACTGCCTCGGTCCATTCTTCAAAACCTTCAACACCGCCCTGCATGCGTGACCGGATCAAGGTCTGCATGTCCTCAAGATCTTCTTGACTGAGATGTTTTTTTAATCGGGCAAGACATGTCGATTCACCGCTCTGGGCGAAGTCATGCGGGCAAAGCCCATCAATCATGTTTTCCAAATATTGTTGTTTGGAATCAGCCGGGTATTTAGACAGATCAGGCTGATAGAAGTCTTTGCCTACGTTCCGCGCCCAGCCTTTATCGGGCATGGGATTGACGTTGATCTCACTTCCATCAGGCAGTGTGACCATGGTCGTGCCGGGCATGTCGGTTTCAACCTGCAACCCGCTTTTTTTGAGTTGGCGCTTTGACAAGCTTATGACCGTGCAACGGCAACGAAAGCCGTTAGGCGGCAGGTATGTGTCCCAAAACTGGTGATCTGCCGGATAGACCTTGCCATTCAATGCAGTGTGGCTCGGGCGTGTGCGCTTATCCCCAACGGCAACATACTGCCAGTAAGGGCGGAGCTTGGTTGCTTTGGACATCTGATCATGGCGACCGGCCATGTACGCTATCTGGAGATTGGTACGCAGAAGATTGTCTACCCGGTGCGCGGCTTTGCCCGTCCATCCTTGAGCTTTGATGATTTCCGGGATTTCCTTTTTGAAATCTGCCAGAGTACCGCCTTCATCAATAATTTTGGCCAAGGCGTTTTGGACCGCTATCACCTGATCCAGTTTCGAAAGCCCTGAGACGGAAAAGGCTTGTGCCTTGGCTTGTCCTGTGAGTTGGGCAAATTCCTTATCTGTGACCGGCACTTTGCCAGCCCAGTATTTTTGTGCAGCTGCAGGCTTGAGGGCGTTGACGCTAATCATCACTGTCTCCATGCACAGCGGCGCGGCCTGCAAGCTGGGCGTTGAGCATGGCATTGCTCAGCAGTTCGTCCATTTCATACTGATCCAGCTCTTGGCCAAGCAGCTCGGCAAGTCCGGCATGTATGTCTTCAAAGGACTCGGCCTGCTCGACAATATTCTCAATTTGAGTGGCTAAACCTTCGTTGATTTTTGCCACTTCAGGAGTGAGCTTGTCGGCCAGCCGGTCTATTGCCTGCTGAAATTCGTCAACATCGTCTGCAGCAGAAAAATTGGAACCGACAGAGCGAGCAGCAGACACCGCCGGTTCCTGCTTCTGGGTAGAAGCACTTTCAGGGGATGAGTCCATGTAAAATTCATCGGGTGACATGCCGAACTTGTTTTCAAAATATTTGGGCAGGAACCTAACGCCCATGGAGTGCAGACTTTTACCCAGCTCTGCTTTCTTTGCGTGGTCCTCCGGCTCGGTGAACTCGAAAACAGGCGGGAAAATGTCATCACCGAAGTTGAGCTTGGTATAGATGCGAGCCAGGTCGTTCATGCTGTCCACGAGCATGGCCTGATCGGATTCGGCCAGCGCGTCGAGCTGCGCCGAGTGTGTCTCAGCAGCTGCGCGGGAGCCATTGCCGTCCTGGTTGGTGGATAAGTGTTGCCCGGTCAAAATCTTTGAAATGGCGGTGTTCCAGTGACTGACAAAGGACTTGTGAAGGTCTCCGGCACGGCTGGCAGCCTGCACCAGATCCACATCACTATTCGGAGGTAGTACGGCCACGGCATCCTGGATCATGGATACAAGCTGCGCGGCAATAACGTTCCGCTCCTGGGCATCTTTACCCGCCTTCGCAATCATGAACGCCGAGCCGAATTTTTCACAGAACCGGGACCAAAACTCTATTCCGCCTCTTTTGAACACGACCGGCCAAAGGCAGCGGGTCAAAAGCCTCTTACCGTAAGGATTGTCATAAGAGGCCCTGTGCCTGGTCATCAGGAACTTAAACGGCGGCAGTGGCTCGCCTTCAGGTGTGTCCATAGACTGAAACACGGGCTTGCGCTGGTCATTGAATGCAAACCAATCGCGAGGCTTGCTGGTTATGGCCACAAGCTTGTAATGCCCGTTATGCATCTCCCAGCTCAGCTCTGAAAACGTAGGGCCGTAAAACACCGTTTCAAGGATTTCGCCGAATGCAGTTCGTAGCTTCAGGTCAGCCAGATCCCGTTCAAGCAATTTGCAGACGGTCACGGCCAGCTCCGTGGGTTCTTCGCCTTCAGCGTGACCGGGTGAAAAAGTGAAATTCGTTTTGTTCAGTGTGCGCAGTGTGCGTTTTTCAATGCCGGTACCGACCTCATCGTCAGCTTCCAGCTCGTGCAGGATACTGGCATCTTCTCCCCGATCGCGCAGAACAGGATCGGGATCGGGAAGCATGCCGAAAAGAGTTGCCGGGTCGAATCCCATGGCGCGGCTGGAGGTGGCGAAGTCTTCACCCAGCACGGACGCGCTGCGAGCAGATTCAAAGCTGATGAAGTCGCCGTTAGGTGCGTAGATTCCAGAAACACGTGTCATTATTTGTATCCTCTGATCATACTTGCGGTGTGGGATGATCCGGCGGTTATGGGTTCTTCCCATTCTTGGAGCGGTTCAATTGTCGCGGCCGCGAACTGGACCAAGGCTGCAGCTATTGCGGAGTCACAATGCCTCTGGCCGGTTTCGGTTTTGGTCCGAGACTCAGGAGGACAGGCAACGCCATTACGAAGCTTGATTCCTCGGAAATCATCAATAATGTCTTCGTGCTTGGGGATTGAGAAGGTACGGTCTTCAAAAGATGTTTTCAGTCGCGGCATGTTCTCGCGATACCAGGCGGCAGAAAGCATGACTTCGGCTATAAGCTCATGGCCGTAACGCTGCCGGGCATATTCGGCGATTGCTTGACCGTTACCGCGTGCGTCAAATGCAGCTCCAGACATCTTGGGAAATCGATCAAGGAGATAGAATAATATTTGCTCCTGGGTGCGGAACGGAGCATTGCGGAGCTGCAGGACAAAAGGAGTGTCCAAAGAATAGTCCGGCATTCTGACAGCAGGCCAGTCAACAGAAAGGTCTCCGCTTCGGCCAAAGTCCTCGCCCAGGTAATGGCATTTATCCTTGGGCAGGACCTCAAGAAGCGGATCTACGTTAGCTTGCATCCAGTCGCGGACGTCCCGGTATGCTGTATCTATTGGCCAGTCGACAAAATCATTGGCCGGAGGTTCCCAGGTCAAAAGAGGAATTTCGGGATTCGTGCAGGACTCAATGCGGTTGAGATTTAGCCAACTACCGGAAGATTTTGATGGGATACAGAACAGCTCTTCGTCGGCTCCGTCTCCGTATGACTTAACGATATCTTCACGCCATTCGTCCTCGGCCTCTTGGGACCACTCACGCTCGGTGCGCTCGCAAATACGTTTATAGAGTCCTTCCGCAATGGCTCGGTTAAAATCACAGCGCAAAAGCTTATAAGGAAACTTCCCGGCCCGTATATCCTGAATCAATTCATTGAAGGGGTTGTCTTCTCCGTCGTGGGTAGAGATGATCAACACCTTGCCGCCCCAGATGGTCAGGGCCAGCGCAGCCTTAAGCAACTCTGCAAGGTCTTCGTGGAAGGCAGCTTCATCAAGAATCACCAGTCCCTGCATACCGCGCAGGCTACGGGGTTTACTTGGCAGCGCGACCACACGGCCATGCTTGAAATCAACACGAAAAGCTTTAACCTGATTGTCCGGGTCATTAACGTCACCGAAAAGCGTTTCACCGATAGCCGATGCTCCAAGCTCCAAATACTTGCCGTCTTCGCCAACGTATTCGATGAACTCACGGGCCATCTCAAGATTGTAGCCCATGTAATAGACGTTCATGCCGCCTTCATATTTGGGTTTTGCAGCGTATTCGGTTGCAACCCAACTCGCGCCCCAGGAATAACCGGTGCGTCGGGATTTCTCCACGACAACGACGTCATTCTCTACAAGAGCTTCGCGCAATTCATGTTGATATTCGAGCAGCTTAATTTTCATATCTATTTCAATGCATCGAGCATTTTGCCAAGGTTGTCGGCGGAAACTCCGTTGCCGGAAGCGAGGTCTTTATCTTTGCTGGATTTGCTTTCCATTTCTTCGATAATTTTGGAGGCCTTCTGAATGTCAGAAACGGTTTTCAGGTCTACCTTGGTGGGATCATCCAGAAGCTCTGCCAATTTCATGGTCACGGCTTCACGAAGAGCGCGTGCTATATCATCAGTGGTTTTGATTTCTGTTGTTTGAGTGTATTTGCGGTCAGCAGCTCGTCCGGCCCGTTCGGCTTCAGCTTGATCAAGAGCGAGTTTTTCAAGACCTGCGACGGCAAAACCAACCTGTGCGTTTTTGGTCTTGATGAGGGTCTTGAGCATTTCGCTACGGGCCATAATGGTGTCAGCCCTGATGTCACATTCAGCCTGGGCGATGTTTGCGCGCTTCTCTTTCCATCCGTACTTGTCGCACCAGCGCCAAAGCGTGGATGTGGCCACGCCGACTTCCTTGGACACGGAAGCCATGGACAGCCTCAGGACGCAATACAGTTCCTGTGCTTTGAAGACGGTTTCAGGCTGGTGCTCTTTTCCCATGGTTATCTCCGCAGCATTGGATTTTGGACGCCATCAAGCATTTCACGGCCATGACAAACGTCATTGCCGTAATCCAGCAACTCAACGCGGTAGCAGTCGGAATCTTCAATCTGTTTAAATTCGATAAGGCCATTGCGTTCCATCCAGCGCAGCTCGGCGCGGAAACGATCGCGACCGAATGATTCAAATGCATATTTATGAGCGCGGGTCAGCAGTATGGAATCGTTGGTTGTTCCACCAACTTCAACCAAGCTGCGCAGGACGTGCAGACGCAGGCTTTCAGTAACTTCTTCGGGGTAATGTTTGCTCATTTCTTGTCTCCGTGCATTATGATGGATTCTCGGCGGTCAACAGTGATGTCGATCTTTTCAACTAGCGTTTTCATTGCTTTTAGATCTCCACCCATTTCGGACAAAGACAGCTCTATCTTGTGAAGCGAATCTTTTGACGGGAGATTGCAAAGGTCTGTTTCTGCTTTGGTCAGCCGAGATTCCACGCTATCTAAACGCTTGTCGAAGCCCTTGAATTTGTTGCCTACGTAAAATGCGAGTGGGATGAAGACGACCTGCAGCCAACGCAAAGTGTGATCTACGATTTCCATATCCAAGGTCACTGTTTGTTCCTCCAAATGTCGGCCACCTTTTCAGCACTACGCCCAACGGTGTATCCGCCTACCCCGAGTTTCATGAGGTCCCAGAGCTCAACAGGGAGGACCAATTGAGGGGCGGCAGGCCAGAACAACCGCAGATACGGATAAATCATGTAGTTGTTGGCAATAATTGCCACGATCACCAGCATCAGGATGGGCCGCCATGAGCGCTGGAGCCAGTTACCGTTCATCTCGGCCAGCATGACTTTGATGCGAAGATCAAGCTCAGTAAGTTCCCCGGCCTGATACATTTGAAACAATTTCAATTTCGCTGCTTCGCGTTCCTCGTCCGAGGTAAACAGGTCATCAAAGACTTTGCCGATTGCGCCGATAACACCACCGGCTGCATCACCGATTTCCTTGCCAACTTTTACAGCTCCTAAAAAACTCATGACGGCCACTTCCTACTGAACGTTAAGGGGCAAGTGACGGATGCCGTAGGACATGCCGACAACGATTACACCGAAGAGCGCACCAAGACCGAGACCCAGCACACTCCAGCCGGTAAAGGCTCCGATCGCACCGCCGAAGACCACGCAGAGCACAAACACGATTACACCGCTGTGCCAGGTCTCCACGTACTGGGTTGCAAACCAGTTGGGCCATTTGTTCCAGGTCCAGATGCCGATAACTCCGGCAATGGTGCCGGTGATTACACAGGGCCAGATCACACTGACGAGCCAGCCACAAATACCGCCGACCAGTGCGCCGAGAACGGCACCGATGACGGTCATGATGAGATAGGTTTTCATTGCTTTCTCCGGGTTGATGTTGAAGGTTTAATCAAGCAGATCGCGTATTTTTTCGAAGAGCTTATCCACGAGGGAAAGCCCCCATTCAACTGTGATTGTGCCGAGCCGAAAGGCCAATCCGGCAGTAAACAACATGCAAAAGACTTCAAATGAACTCGGCATACCTACAAACCTTCCTTGTAGATGGTCGCGCCATTCTTCTTGCTGGCTGTCAGAACCTGACGGCGCGGTTCGTCGCCCATGGGTGCTATAGAGACATGCACCCACTGTCCGAATTCAAGAATGCACTGGTTAAAGGGCAAACCTGACCGCACAATCATCAGGGCCACGCTGCGCGGAGACATGCCGGGCACGACAATGTCAGCAGCGCGGCCTGAAAGGTGCGCGGAATTAGGAGCTCCGCCGATAAGCTCATTAAGCCAATCAGGACGGTAGCCGGATGTAATAGTGATGGGGGCTTCGAGCAGTCCACGCAACGGCTGCAAGATTTCTTTGCAGAGCGTGACTATGTTGGCGTATTCGGGTGATGTCAGATCAACCGTTACCCGTTCACCCAGCCTTGCGGCTGTCTGGGATCGGGTAAATTCATTGAGGGTGAAGTTCTCGCTGAGAGCGACCATAAAAAAACCTCCGTAGCATTTATGTGTTCATGCGTTACGGAGGCTATTATGTGATATACAGGAGGCTAATTCACTGCGGTCATGCAGGATATGCAAAGTTTATTACTACTCTAGTTGCTCCATTTCCTGCTTCACGGACTCGGAAGTTATGCGCAAAGGGGGACGGACATGGCGTATCAAAATTCCCTCTTCAACCAGGTCGCGCACATGACGTTCGGATACATCCAAGCAAAAGGCTGCTTCTGCCGGACGCATAAACTTTTTCTTAAGTAATGTAGCAACTCTTTCCTGCCATTCAATAACAGACGGTTCAGCATTGGGCAGCACAATCTGGAAGCCTCGGATGTCTTTGGGTGTGCATTTCCTGCGGCATCCCAGGCAATGGAGGATAGGCCAGTTGCAAACCCAGTACGCTCGTTCGGGCTTCTCGCATTTCAAGCGTTCATATACTGTCGGGTCGATTATACCATTGTACTGCTCAAATCCGTCGGCAAGCATCTTTCGTAGTGTTCTGCAAAGTGTGCTGTTCATGGTCATCTCCTGATTTCCTCACAAAGATAAAATCCAGCAAAACCATAACCCCTGACCCAAATCTGCCACCGTCCATCCGGCCCTTGTATGGGATCGGTTACGGTCATGCCCATAGTCCATCCATTTGGACCGAGTACTGTTACCCGCTGCTGTGGCTTCAGCTCTGGTACATTCTCAGGTTCCGGCTCGACCAATCCCAACGATTGGACCACAATTTCTCCAATTTTAGCGGGAGACATGAAGGAATATTTTTCACCCTGCATAACCCAGAGACGGTCTTTGCGCAGACGGTAGTAACCAACTTTGGCCCTCGGTTTTTTCCACTGTTCTGAGGGGAAAATTTCCAGCTTGGGTCCAGCGGTTTCTCCGTCCTTATGGCAGAGTACATGTGCTATTTTTTGCTGTTTCATAGGTCACTCAATTTGAGAAAATTTCTAACACCGCTGCAGCTTGGGATCGGAACAGTCGGTCACACTTGTTGCAGGTTCCGCTGACTGCACATTTCTTACAGGCCTCGGACTTGATGGCTTTGAAAACAGACTCGCTACGGTCCTCGCCTGACAGGGCCATCTTGATTTTCTTGATCTGCTTTTCAGTGTTCCCAGGATACTTGCCGTTCAAAACCAGATAGACCGTAGGCCGGTTAAGTTGCTGGTTTCTGCGGCAGAACCTGTGGATCGTTCCATGCTGGTTGACTATTGCAGCCCGAAGGCTTTCCCGCTCCTGATCCATGCTAATTGGGACTGTAGTCGATACCGCGTTTAGCACAGCGCTGCTGCATGTCTTTGATCAGGGTCTGCATATGGCTCTGCTTTGTGATCCAGATGAACTTTTCCACACCGAATTGTCTTTTACAGCGGGTATCCAGTCCAGACAGTTTCCACCCGAGCAGCGCGGCCAGAGCCAATGCATAACGTTTCTGCTTGGCTAACGGGTCTTTCGGGTTGATCTCGACAAATTCACCCTGATAGCCCTTGCCTTTCTTCTGTGTAGGTGTGGGCTTCTTGTTCTTTGATGGCTTGGGTTCCCATCCATATTCACCAATGTAAACGTTATGGATTAAGTCGTGCAGCTGCTTGATGTTGAGGTCTTTGGAGCTGCTAACACCATAGCGACGCTCCAGCAGCATTCGATATGCGACATCATCAATGCCGATCTGCTGCCGGGCTATGGCACCCTTTGTAATTAAGCCGCTTTTAGGATTATACTTTTTTGCCATGTTGCTTAATCCTTATCTCTTGATCGTGTTCAATTCCTTCGGGGCATACGCACATGTTGTCGCACCCTGGACAGCGGATCTCACCGCCGAAGGCCCTTGCGCGGTGTGACTGTTTATCGTGCTTGCATGTCAGATCTCGCGGAGTGAGCTGGGCTACGCCGCCGCATTTGGACTGTTTAAAGATGGGAGAATAAATGAGTTTATTGGTACTCATTGCTCTGCCTTCCGGTTTTTGAGTTCAAACAATTTTGATTCAAGTCTTCCAATTTCAAGCACACTAGGTTTCAAATGTTTAGGAACATCACTAAATCCGGAACGAGTGATTTGCATATGCTCCCGTCTAGTCAGCAGAACCAAATTTTCAGGGGCGCAGTTAAGTTTATTGCCGTCCTTAAACCTGACAACATGTCCTTTCGGAACAGGGCCGTTCATTTGTTCCCAGATAACCACATGCTTAAATCTGTACCAACCCTGAGCCCCTGTGTACGGGTTTACCTCGTCTACCTTAATGAGAATGTAGCCATCTTTTGAGCAAACTTTCTCATGCCCGATTGGCTTGTGGTTTTTCGGAATCTGACCTTTTTTGAAATTCCCGCTGTTGGGCTGTACCAAACCTTTTGTTCCTGCGTTCCAAGGCTTCATGCCTTTTTCAAAACATCCGGTTCGGCCACAGGTTATTTTGTGGTTTTTAAGGGCTGCTCGAATCTGATCTTTTGACTTATTCAAACCAAACTGCTGGTTAAAATCTTCTGTGAGTTGAGGGAGACACTTAATCGCGTACTCCCTAGCCAAGAAGTCCAGATGTTCTTTTGAATAGCGAAACATCACTTGTTACCTTCAAGCATCCGAGGCATACCTACATCGCAGCCATGCAATTCCTGTCTGGTCTTTGCTGCATCCAAGGCAAGTCTGCCGTTTGCGATAATTTCTTTGGAAATCGTTGTCATTGCCCCAGCCCTTTTGACCTCTTCATTAAGCTTGTCCCCTGTGACCTCATCGTCATTAAGACGTTCAAGCTGCTCGAAAAGATGGTTGTTCAGATCGGCTAATGTGTTTTTCATAACTTATCCTCTTGGCTGCTCATCAGGCCACGGCCGCCACGTCATGACGACCGCCCAGCGTGGGGCGGTTTCGCACTAGTTAATCCTTTCTACAAACTGAATCTTGCCATCTTCAATCCAGCTTTCGGGAATGTATTCCCTGTTTTTAAGGCCGCATTCATGGCACTGGTGCATGATATTCAACCAGCGTCCGTTAGGTTCGCCGGGGAGACGGACAGAGGTGGAGGCCTCCTTGGCCGGGAGCCTGCGCAGGAGCTTGCAGACAGCGCCGGATTTGATTGTGCCGACGGAAGCTTTCAGCATGATCCAGTTGTCAGCGTAGTCCTTCTTCAGCTTGGGTGCGGGAATCGGGGTGAATCCGTCCATTTCGGGGTTTTCGCCTTCACCTTCGATTATGTCGCAAACAGCGAGGACTATCTTTTCTACGTCGCGAGCCTTTGCGCGGAACTGCATGCTTTTGATCTGCTTAACGATGCTTGATCTATCCATTCAGGGCCTCCTTCCATTCTTCCTTAGTCCCATCAATGGGATCGTAATCAATCATCAACACTTCGGGGTTGACGCTTTCGGCCTGATCAATCAGACTCTGTGCTTGCCTGGTCCAGTCGTTTGACATTGCGCCACTCTCGACGCCAATCTGGAGGAGCTTTGCCATTCGCTGGACCACTTTTGTTTTTGTAAGAGACCGGGCTTCAACAGCATGGAGCCGGGACAAGGGTACGTACAGTTTGCCGGGACTGAATCGTTTGAGACACATGGTCGCCTCCTACAGGGCTGCGATGTCTAATACGATGTTTTCCCACTTGCCCTCAGGGCCGGTCCGCCGCTTGAATCTGATGTACTTTTTACTGTATTGCACTGTCAGGCTGGCTTTGACGGCCTTCATCGCGTTGTTCCAGTCTTCGTCTTCAATTTCCAACCTCATCAGAGGAATGACTTTAGAGGGCGAGACGCTGCCTTCCTTATCCGTCTCAAAAGCCTGACTGACCAAAGCCCGAACTTCGGGGCGGGCATCTTCGGTCCAGCCGATCAGGCATTCGTCAACCAGTGACTTCGCAGCCTGAAGCTGTTCATCGAATTCAAGGAAGTCGTTCACCGCCACCTCAACCCGAAGAGTACCGTCGAAAGTTGTGAGCCGGAAATTTTTAAGCTCACGTTTCTTTGCTTCATATTTCTCAAAAGCGAGTTCCATGAAGGCGTACATGTCGCCAAGAGCTTCAACTTTAAAATCCCGCATTGTCTCCTGAATGGGGACAGCCTTGGAAACAAGCCTGCGTACCAGTTCTTCCTTTTCTTTGTCGTAGTCCGAGACCTGTTCAAGAGGGACAAGGTGGCCCTTGCTGTTTTTCATGTATTTGCCATCAATGATTGCTTCAGTTGTCATAGGTTTCTCCTTCTATTTAACTTCCAAACCGGGCATCAGGATTCCGCAGAAACATCCGCCCTGACCGCCTTTCTTGTTCTTCCAGCCTGCAGAACAACTTTTGTTGCCATTGCGGCCTTTGGTGCATTCCCAACAATCCACAAACAGGAACCCACGGCTGTCCTTTTCGCTGAATTCGGCTTTTACGATGGGCATGCTAACCTTCCATTCTTGCGGCCAGCTCGTTAGCCAGCTTGGTTGAATCCAGGGGCGGTGTGTACTCCTTTACCGGGGTCTGCTGTTCAAGTTCTTCAAGGTGAAGAACGCATTCTTCCAGCAGGGTAATTACGCCGCTAAGCTTCTCGAAATCTTCATCCTTGAGCGGCTTTGAGAAGCTACGCAGCTCGTAAATGCAGTTTCTGATTTTGCCGATGGTGACTTCCTGCTGCCTGAAATCATCCATGTGCTCGATGCAGCCATCCAGAACAGCAATGACTTTGCTCAACCGTTCAAAATCATCATCGTCCAGAGGCTGTACAAAGGTACGCAGGACGATTGTGCAACCACGGATTTTGCCGCTTATCGGTGCCGCTTCAAGTCTGCTCGCCTGACTCATGATTCCTCCTGATCTTTTTCAAACCGGCCCGAAATGGTCCGGCAATGTTTCAAAATTTTCTTCTGGGTGCCGGGCTGGTAGAGGTCTTCTTCAAAGAAGATCCTTGCAAGGTTGCTCATGGCCTTGCGCTCGGCGGCAAAGGGATCTCGGATAGGCCGGGGCGGATACGGAGTATCAATTGTGTCACGGGCTTTCTTGGTCGGCGCATACAGAATCCGCTGACCGCTTTTGCCGCCTTTGCTGAGAAAACCTTGCTCCAGCAGGAAGCGGCAATACTTGCTGACAAATGAGACTTCCACGTGTGCCAGAGCTGCTACTTCGGCAATCTTGAATGTGGGACTGGAAGCCCTGATGATCTTCCACATGCGGCCGTATCCATCACCGCGCAGGAAGTGAACCTTAGGCATATAGATGTATGTTCCTTCCTTGACACGTTCGACTTCCTTGCCTTTGATCAAATCATACAAACGACTGCGCAGGGCTGTTTTCTCGGCGTCTGTCTTGAGGTTCAGTGCCTTATAGATCAGGATGTTGGTAAACTCCTGTTCTCCGTTCAGGCTCAAGGCCTGCAGCACTGTGCGCAGTTTATCCATTTCAGTGAGAACCATTAGTTCCTCCCGATCCGCAGTTTAGTGATTGTGGCCATGTCAATTTTGTTTTCACCCTGAACCTTTGCGTATTCTTCAAGCTTCAGCATGTAGCCATACACAAGGCGGAAGCTACCGCGTGCCAGCTCAGCCAGCCTGTGACACGCTTCCGGTGTCACTTCGAGCGATGCGGCCTGCATTGCGTAAAGCATGATGTCTTCAGGGGTGACGGGGCTGAATTTGACAACCTGAACCACACGGCTGCTGGTGCGGGACATGGAGCTGATCTTAGTCATCATGTTTTCTTCGCCGATCAGAATCATGGGGCAGGATGTGTAGTCGTGCAGGTCACGCAGGTTATCCAGCGTCTTGAGGCTCAGCCTGTCGGCTTCATCAATGATGATGGTACGGCGGAACCTGTGGATCTCGTCCAGAATCAAGTCCTGACTTGTGCTGATGCTGCGCGGCTTCTCCCCGCAGAATTCGAAGCAGAGGGCACGCCACATAGCTGCTTCGGTCCAGCTGCCCCAAACACGCAGGAAAACACTGTCGTTATTTGCGTGCCATTCTTTGGCGCACATGGTCTTTCCACGTCCGGCGCTGCCCTGAACAACCATCATTCCGGCCTTTCCCTTCTCGGTGTTGGCCAAGCTTGATGTAGCCTTGCGGAACTTGGTCACATTGCTGGTTTCAATAAAGATTTCGTGGTTCATACGCTCTCCGCATGGGCTTTGGTGTAAAGCTGTTTAAGTTGTTCAAATCGTGCTCCTGTATTGTTCACATACTCATCCGAGTTCTCGTATTCCCGCATGAATTCAAGGTCAGCGGGTGAAATTTGGTGGCCCTTGGCAACGGCTTGATTGAAACACCATTCGTACTTGTCCAGTTCGGATTCAAAGAAGTCAGGGCGCGGATCGGTAGCAGTGGGCAGGGTCTTGATCTTGGCCTGTAAAGCCTCCAAACGCTCTTTCTCTTCCGGCGCGATCGCTTTCTTCGGGGCCTCTTTCTTCTTGGAAACGATGGTAAGAGGCTGTTTTTGCTGTCCCATCCAAGGCAGGGAGTTAAGGCCGGATTCATCAAGGGAAACGTCCATTTCTTTGGCAAGCCTCATGGTGTCAGCCTTGAGGGCGTTCTGTTTTTTGATAGCGTCTTTGACTTTGAGCTGATCCAGTTCAGTGCCGTGTAATTTTGCAAGCGGGTGATGTGCTTCAACAGGGGTTGCAGTACCCAGCGGGCGATTCTCTTCATCGTAAAGGTAGACGGTGGAGAGGTCGCTCCAGGAGTACATGACGTAGAAAGGATTACCCCAGCGGTAGAGGCCTTCGTATGATTCGAAACGGATTTTTGAGATTGTAAAACCGCATCTGTCCGCCTTCTCAAACCGCTTGCGCCACATGAAATGACGCTCCAGCTCGGCAACATCAACGCCCGGTCCCTGTCCCGGCTCGAACCGCTCCCAAGGGGTGCCGTTCAAATCGTCCTGGTACTGTGTGCTGTACCAGTTCACATACAGGCTGAATATGTGGGACATCTCTGTCAGCGTTGGCTTCCAGTCGTTGTGATTCTTGGAGTGATAATTCTCGTTCCGCTTCATCCATGCTGGCTTGGAAGCAACGTTTTCCCCTATGTAGGAAGGCAGCAACCGGGCGCATTGGTCATTGAAGGTGCGAAAAAACCGTTCCACGATCTTAGTTCGGGCTTCATAGGGGCGGCTGAATTGAACATTAATGCCAAGTCGGGAATACAGGCCGTCCAGTTCGCCAAGATCGGGGTTAGTCTCTTGGAAATATTTTGATTTGAAAGCCTTACCGTTATCGAGATAAACGGTGATCGGGTACTTACCGAGATTCTTAACAGACATCTTTAAGGCTGAGGAAATAGCTACCGTGTCTTCCGAGGGCATGATTTCCCAGCCTACGGGCATACGGGAATACCAGTCGAACCAGAGGATAAGTGTAGGCCGGAACGGAAGACCGGTAACAGGGTGAATGCACTGAATGTTAAGGGTATGACCGTCGCAGAACAGCACCTGTCCAGCTTCTTTAAGCAGTGAAGGATCACGGGTGATGTACGGGGCATGCTTGTCTTTGAGGGCCTTTTCTCCCTCACGTTTCAGGATAACAAGATCAGGGAATTGACCCTTGAAACGCTTTGCGAAACGGGTGACCTGTTTATAGCCTGGGCAAGTCTGCTGTTGACGTTCCAGCACAATTTTCATGCTCTTCCAGGCCAACATCATTGAAGGCTGTGAGGGCAGAAGCCAGCAGCCGAGGAAGGCCTGTTCAGCTTCCGGGCTGATCTGGCCTAACCCCTTCTTGCCGCCTTTGGACCAAGCCCCGCGCTTGTCGCAAAGGATTTTGTAATCATTACCAGCATCTTTAAGCTTCTTGTCCCAGCGGTACAGGCTCTTATCTGAGACCTGACCTAATATTTCGCCTTCTTTAGGCAGAAGCAGACCGGTGTTAAAGGCGTTGATGAATGCGACCAGCATTTCGGACTTCTTCATCTTGCCTTTGTTTTTGGAAACGTAGTCGCGCCATTCAAGCACCAGCCTGTAACGAGCCATGCCGAGGTCATAAGACCAGTCAGGCACAACAGCTTCCGGGGTCTCGGCCTGAATTGTTACGGGCAGGTTCTGTTTTTCCAGTTCCGTTGCTTCCGCCTTCAGGATCGCGGTCTGTACGTCCTGCGGTAATGTGTCAAAAGCATACTCGTTACCGCCGCCTTTGCCCTTACGAGGCCGGGCTGTCCAGTTCTCACGGTCAGCACGAAGTAATAAGCCTTTAACTGTTAAGCCTATGTTTTGTGCTATTTTTGCGGTGGAGTAATACTTACACATGATGTTCTGTCGCTTGTTGAGGTTTGATTCTTCTGCTAATTAGAGGCTTCTTCTTTCTGGATCTCGGCAAGCAAAGCCGGATCAGCTTCTCTTATTTCTTTTAACGCCCTGCGCAGACGGTCTTTTTTTAGCCCGACCCGCAGTTCGGCAATAACTTCTGGAGGGCTGGCAGGTGTCAAAGAAACAGGTTTCTGATTATGATTTTGATGGGACATGGGAATATTCTCCTTTTGGTATGGTGCTCATGCAGCGGGATTTTTTCTGTATCCGCTGTGGTAAGGTTGAGCGTTTCTCTATTGCAAAAAAAGAACTAAAAGCCATTAAGTACGAAGATGATGCTTCCGATGCTTTAGTTGTTAGAAAGCTCCTCGGAGCGGGATGGATATTCACCTCTTCATTTATTGATAGAAAACCACAAGAATACATATTGTGTCCTGATTGTGTTCAGGCCGACATTACAAGGTTTAATAATCATCAACATGTATATGCTTCCTTGTATTCTCAGCGGTACACTATTGCAGAGCCGGACCACGCAGACTCTATTGCTGAATTTACTGATCTTCTAAACAAACAACTGCGGGAGACAGATGAACAGTAGCGACCCAATTAATATTTCCCATTGCATTTATCGCCTTAGTTGAAATAGAAGCGGCCTCTGTCAGATTAAGTCCGTGCTTATCCTCAAGGAGGGCACGGACTTCTTCTGCTATTTCCACCTCACTAGGCTCTGCAGTCTCTCCATGCTCTTCCTTGAACTCGACCTTTTCCAGACACAACAACTCAGACAAAAGTTCTTTAATTTCAGTCACAAGATTCTTTTCGTCACCTGTAGTCTTAGGAGACCACAGACCTTTGCAGGTAATTGAAATTTGTACTTCGGATTCCATAATTACTGATCTCCTTGCATATCTGCAGGCAGCCCCAGATACCTTTCAGGACAGCCCAGTTCTTTGAGTGCGGTCAGAACCTTACGATTATTCGCGCCGCCACGAATGGTCCTGCTAACGATAGACTGGGCTTTGATCCCAGCTTCATCAGCGATGTCTTTCTGCTCAAGGCCCTTTGCATCCATCCATTCCATGATCAGATAAGGACGACGCTTTCTGCCGTTTTTTACTCCGGCATGAGGATTTACTGCTGCTGCGCTCATATAAGACCCGCCTCCAATTTCTTTTTCTCTTTCTGTGATTTCTTGGCTTCGATCACGGCCTGGCCGTAATCCCTTAGCTTCTTGTCCTGGTCGGTCATGACTTCAAGGCCGAGCGCACTCAACAGGGGCATCAACGGGCTGTTATCTCCGGTTGCCATGACGAATGCGATTACAGCTTGAAGGCTGGGGGGATGATCCCGATCTTCCGGGGCAAGCCACTTATTGAGTGTGGCCGTCTTGACGCTCTTGGCGTTCCCGCGGCTCAACTTAACGCCGGAAGATCGGGAAATATCAGTCATACGGTCGGCAATGAGATCGCGAGACAGGGGATGGGCTTCGGCAACTCTATTCATGCTTGAACGGACCATTGGCATCAGGCTGGCCAGATTCGCGGCCAGTCTCTGAAATTCAATTTCCTGATTATCGTCATGAAAAAGTGTAAGCTGCTGCACTTTTTACCGTCCCGTTAGCTCCAATTTACCGTCTAAACTGTTTCGTTGACCGTTGGTGTAGGCGGGTGCTAATCAGTAGGTTACAAATTGCTGATTTATTTGCCGCCGACGACTCTTAAATAAGCAAGTTTTCTTGGTGTAGTCAACAAGAAAACTTGTTCAAAGTTTGCTTTTAGAAAACGAGTCGTCATTATTAATATCTTTAACAATTATTTTAGAGTGTTAAGTGGATAAAAATAGTGACAATAAAACTTCAAAGTTGAGTTCAAAGTTAGAAGAAGATACTTTGAACCCAACTTCTTTTGGTTCAAGGGTTCAGCTGTGTCGTGAAAAACTTGGTTTGTCACAGGAGTCCTTGGCAACAAAAGTTGGTGTAAGTGGAAACACAATCCAGTCTTACGAGAAAGGCAATTATCCTAAGGGAAAAAATGCAATTGAACTCGCAAAGATATTTGAGGTGTCTCTGGATTGGCTTCTTATGGGCATTGGTCGACCACAGAGTGAAAAGCCTGAGATTTTAAGCGATATCTCCGAAATGACACGCTCAAATTATGAGCTTGACCCTTTAAGCCGAGCTTTCATATATCCACATGAAAGACTTGAATTTCTTCGTATACAAAAGGGATGGACGCAGGAAAGCCTAGCCGCAACTGCAAGAGTGCCTGTGGCAAAGGTAAAAGAGCTGGAGTCTCCATCTGTATCAGAGGATATTTCAGCCATCACAATGATTGCTGACGTTCTTTTTGTTTCATTAGAATGGCTACTTACTGGGGAAGGTCCTCGGCAGAAATTCGCCGCAACTCCTCAAGAAGATGGGTACCGCCAACGGTGCGAGCAGCTTGAAGCAGAGCTGGTGAAAGAACGCGAAGAGAATCGTGCTTTGAATAAAGAAAGCCGGGAGCTTATGCGCGAGAACGGAGACCTGAGAGTAGAGCTGGAACGAATGAAGGCCAGGGCCGCACCGGACCAAGAAACGCCCAATGAAGCCCATCGAAAGGCAGGGTAAATTTAACGAAAGGAAAAGTGGGCAAAGGTAAAGTTTTATTTTTGCCCACTCATTTATAAGAATAACAATGGGTTGGTCAACGCCTTATGTGAGTGCTCATTGTGACGATTTTACAACTTAAATAACTAAAGTGGACGCAGCCCAGGACAATCAACTGCCGTCCGCCCGTGGACGGTAAAACCGCAATTTGACCCCAGACCCAGGGCAAAAGTATTTCTCAATTTGAATGTCCAAAACAAAGGCATTCAGCCAAAATTCTCATTTTGACCAAATGCCCTAAAATTTTATTTCGTCCCACACGAAAACCCGCAGAATACCTACATTCGTCCTACATTTGTCCTATACGATCCCCGTCTTTATTAAATTCTCATCTTCTCTGTCCCCCTATACGCATTTTATTCTTGAATCAATTTCTCTGGAGAATCCTGTATATTCAGTAATTCCACCGGATTTACATGGGTAATCAGGCAGTCCCTTACGCTTACGGGCACTTTGTACCCGGCAGTCTGTCATGCGGAAAACAAAAGAATTTTCTGTTTCATCAGTAATTTCCCAACGATTAAGATGAGCATACATACGCACCTTAAGAGCAGCCTTAAGGCCTTCCAGTCCCCCGTTTTTAGGCAACTCTAATATGTCCTTGGCCCGTCTTGCTTCTAGTGGGGAGAATCTGGACCAACAAGTGTCATTTACACGTTTAGCTGTGGTCATATCTGCTTGATGTTCAATGGCTTGAAACCAAACTCCGTCCGCTGCAAGCCATGCTGATCGCAATGCCATCCCTAGTTTTTCAACAGTATCTTGATCTGCGCTATCCAAAACAGATTGTGGGCTTATTCCGAGTGCCCGAGTCAGCTTTCCGGAAAGAATCTTAAAGAATTTGTCACCGGCCTCTTTCTCCGCGTCTAATGCTGCCTCCAATCCAAGTTGGTGCACGCTTTCTGCCATCCAAAGTCCGTAGTGACTTGTTAATTGACGGATAACTTCGGTGATATCCTCAAGTGTAGTCGGCTCCTTAGTGTCCATGTGTTTACTCCATATCAGCTAGGATGTGTTTTCTTTTTATAACAGCATAATGTGTCTGGATGCGCAACAAGGTCGCCTGTTTTTGACCTTTACTTACCCTGTTTAGGGTGGTTTCTGTTGAGTGTTTAACTGGTGTGCTTTGAGGTGTTGGCATATTTATACCAATGAGGCTGAGCGAATAGCTGTGGGTATGCTTTTTTTAGTGCCTTTTTTGCTGAAATAGGGAGTTTTGCTTTGTAGAGGGTTTTGGCTTTAGTTATATCAACTTCGGTAAGATCAACTCCCATAAGATTTGTTTGTACTAGGATTGCTCCAGTTAGATTGGATCCAGATAGCTTCGCATCGTTTAAATTTGCTCTAGTAAGATTTGCACCAGTAAGATTTGTATCAGTTAGGTTTGCGCCGATTAAGTTTGCCCCTTTGAAGTTTACTTTTTTAAGGTTGGCTTTCTTAAAATATGCGTCATGGAGATTGGATTCTTTGAGGTCCGCGCTTAGGAGGTAAGCTCCTTTGAAATTAGCTCCTTCCATATTGGCTTTTGTTAAATTTGCTTGCGTTAAGTCTACACCTTTGAGTTTCGCTTTTGTTAGATTGCAGTTTGTTAGCTTGGCTTTAATAAGTTTTGCTCCTGAAAGATCTGCTTTTTTAAGATTCGCTTTTTTCAAGTTTGTTTTTGTCAGATTCGCCCTGTACAGTTTGGCACGTCTTAAATCGGCTTTGTATAAATATGCCCCTGACATATTGGCTCCTATTAAATTAGCCTTGTTAAGGTCAAATCTATACATTTCCAGTATTGAAATTAGGAGTTTTTGGCCTTCAGTATATTCTTCTTCGGCAAAGAAAGAGCTGATAGTATCGTAGAAGTCATAGACTATAGGTTTTATGGGGACTCTCATCTTTTGCAGGCGAGCTAAATTGACACAAGCTTCTGCTCTGTACTCAGAAGCCATTTGCGTTTGAAAGTTTAAGACTCTTAATTCATATGAGTGCACTGTCTGTTCATATCTATTTGATGCTATACCAAATAGAACAAAATAAATGCTCATAATCCATAACATAAAAGTGCTTGGTTTTGGCGAGTTGTCCATATATTTTGGTGGAGGTGGAGATAATTTCTCCCAGATTGCACGTGTGCCGGAATATTCATATAAATTGTAGAGCGGCCTTGATGAATTCCAGATCAGGATTAGGACAATAATTCCAATGTGAGATGTAATGTATGTTTTCATGCTACTTATGCTCGTTTTAGTGAGTTGTTCAAACGAACTAAGTATAAATATAAAATGCGCGCAAGATTATTTTAAAATATATTTTTTACCCCTTCAAATCCCCCCCCACCTAATGTATCCATACCCCCATGAACCACCTGAAAAAATACGCAGACCAAGTTAAATTCATATCTGATGAAATGAAAGCAGGGCATATGACCATGGCGCAAGGAGCTATTCAGTTACAGGCAGTGGCAACTCTTGCGGAGCAGGATGCTGCTGAGGCTGAGGATGAGCAGTATGCCGCTCGGCTGCGTAAATTCGCGGAAATGATTTATGATGTGATTGAGAAGATGAACCCTGAGCAGCGGGTTATTCAGTAGAGTGGATAGTTAGATGTATTTTCAAAGCCCCTGTCTTGACGATTCAAGGCAGGGGCTTTGTTTATTCTTGGGTCTGGTTTGATTTCATGATGACCGTCTGATTGGTTGCGTTTACGTTCTGGGGAGGCTCAACATTCTTTATGTGGAGGGAGAGTGAGATTCCCAGAATTATCAGGCCGGGCAGGATGTAGAATAGTCGCTTGGCTTTCTTGGCGTGGGCTATGATCACACCGATGGAAGTTGCAAGCACTCCGATCTGTCCGAGTATGTCGACAAGCATAAACGGCTTACCTTCGGGCAGGGTTACTACATATACGATGATTGAAACTATGCAGTAGAGTGAAAAGAAAACTCCTAGCCCGCTATGGCCTTTCTTTTTTGCATAAAATGATATTCCGATGATGCTCAGCAGGGTGATTCCCGCCAGTATTAATGTAGTCAAGGTTAACCTCGTTTTGTTCTGTGTTTACGTGTTTATTTTTCTGTGAAGTGGGAAAAACTGTCAAGTTGAGTTGGGCGTATTGAGAATTGTGGATAATGAATCTTTAAGAGTGACTGTTTTTGAGTGTCTCTCTTCGTCTGTAAGTATCTTCAAATGAAAATAATGAACTTTTTGAATGAAAAACTGAATATTTTAATCCGTATTGTAGATATGGCCGTACAATCGACGCTGAAAAAAAATATCTTGTACACAATGGTCAGGATGGTTAAATAGTGGCCCCTTTTTACGTTTAAGGTTGTTTTTGTTTTCTTTACTTGTTCAAAAAGGATTTATTGTGATTCAGACTGAGACTTTGCTTACTTTTGGTGTTTATCTGGTTTTCCTGCTGGCGGTGGGGTGGTACTTTTACAAACGCACATCTGACATTGAAGGCTACATCTTAGGCGGCCGTGGACTCGGCGGGTGGGTTACCGCTCTGTCTGCACAGGCCAGTGATATGTCCGGCTGGCTGCTCATGGGGCTTCCCGGCGCGGTTTATCTCGGCGGAATGACTGAGGCTTGGATTGCTATCGGCTTGTTCGTGGGTACTGCCCTGAACTGGATTTTTGTGTCCGCACGTTTGCGTGTATACACCCAGATTACTGATACCCTCACAATCTCATCCTTTTTTGAAAAACGTTTTAATGATCCAACCAGCCTGCTGCGGGTCGGTTCTGCGGTTATTATTCTGATTTTCTTTACCATTTATTCTTCATCCGGTCTGGTTGCTGCTGGCAAGCTCTTCGAGTCCATGTTCAATATTGATTACTCCGTAGCTGTTATCACCGGGGCGGTCGTAATTGTTTCCTACACTTTTCTGGGTGGATTCATGGCTGTATGCTGGACTGACTTTTTTCAGGGCGGCCTGATGTTCTTCGCTATTGTGCTTGTTCCGGTTCTTGGCACAATTGATAACGGCGGTATTTCTGCTGTTGAAGCTGAAATGGTAGCCAGGAATATTTCAACCAGCCTCTTCCATAATGGTGCAGGAGTACCTATTTCTGTCATGGCAGTAATTTCCACCATGGCTTGGGGACTTGGTTACTTCGGTCAACCGCACATTCTGACCCGTTTTATGGGTATCAGCTCCATCAAAGAACTGCCCAAAGCCACAGCTGTTGCTCTTATCTGGGTTGTGATCTCCCTTGCCGGAGCGGTTGTTGTCGGTATGGTTGCTATCCCCATGTTCGACGGTCTCCATGGCGGTGAGCAGGAGAAAGTTTTTATTTACATGATTTCCAAGCTCTTCAATCCTTGGGTGGGCGGTGTGCTGCTGGCTGCGATTTTGTCCGCGATTATGTCCACTATCGATTCCCAGCTGCTTGTTTCCTCTTCCGCGTTGACCGAAGATTTTTACAAGAAGATTCTGCGCCGTGATGCTTCTGAAAAAGAGCTTATGCTCGTAGGACGTCTTTGTGTTCTGGGAATTTCCATCATCGCCATGAGTATGGCTCTGACTCCGGGTAACACTGTTCTCGGACTCGTTTCTTACGCTTGGGGTGGATTCGGTGCTGCTTTCGGTCCTGTTGTTCTGTTTTCCCTGTTCAGCAGGAAAACAACTTGGATTTCCGCACTTTCCGGTATGATTGTCGGTACTCTTGTGCTGGTTTTCTGGAAGGATTCCGGTCTTGGTGCCACAATGTATGAAATTGTTCCCGGATTCGTAGCGAACTTCCTGACCATCATGGCAGTGAACATGTTTGCCCCGCAGAAGGACGAAGAGATTCTGGCTTGTTTTGATGAAATGGAGGAGGCTCTTAAAAAATAAGAGCTTGTTGTTTAGCTTAGTTATGTTTATAAGGCTCTGCCCGCTCTAGGGCAGGGCCTTTTTTTATTGAATCAAAGAGTGTAGTCTGAGTTTTGTTTGGCTGCATAGAATATATTTTGGGCAGATATTTGTCCGGAGAGGTTAAAATGTTGGATTTTGAACGTAAAAGTATTGTGTTGGTAACATGTCCCAAGAATTTCAGCCCTTATCTTGCGGAAGAGATGGGCAGGCTGGGCTATAAGGTCCGGGCCGAACTTCCTGCGGGGGTGGAAACCAAAGCATCCTTGAATGACTGCATGCGCCTTAACCTCTGGGTGCGTTGCGGGCATCGGGTTATGTACCAGCTTAAGCGTTTCAAAGCCGATAATCCTGATCAGATGTACAATCAGGTTAAAGATATGGTCTGGGAAAAAATTCTTACCCCGGACGGCTACCTGACAGTAACCTCATCTGTCCGCACCGAGACTGTTAATGATTCTCGCTTTGCCAACGTGAAGGTCAAGGATGCCATCGTTGACCGCATTCGCGAAAAGACAGGGCGACGTCCTTCTTCCGGTCCTGAGATGTCCGGTATTGTTGTTTTCCTGCATTGGAAAGACGATGAGTGTACCGTTTATCTTGATACCTCCGGTGTGCCTCTTTCCCGTCGCGGTTATCGTAAATTCCCGGCTAAGGCTCCTTTGCAGGAGACTTTGGCAGCAACCCTGATCCGTGCAGCCAAATGGTATGGCCGTGGAAATTTTGTTTCTCCCATGTGCGGTAGTGGAACCCTTGCAATTGAAGCCGCGCTTGTTGCTTTGAACGGTGCTCCCGGTCTGATGCGCGATAATTATGCTTTCATGAAAATACCCGGATATAATCCTGAGTACTGGGATAATCTCTGTATTGATGCGGAAGACAGGGAACGTGACTCCATAGACGGTAGAATCATTGCTACCGACATAGACCCTGAAGTCGTTGAGGCGGCAAGAAAAAATGCCCGCGCTGCCGGGGTTGAGCATCATATTGAATTTGATGTTTGTGATTTCCGAGAGACAGAGGTTCCTGATGGTGAGGGTATAGTCATAATGAACCCTGAATACGGGGAACGTCTTGGAAGCAAAACCAAGCTTGAAAAAATTTATACTGCCATCGGTGATTTCCTGAAGAACAAGTGTCAGGGATACAAGGGTTATATTTTTACCGGAAATCTTGAACTTGCTAAGTTTATCGGTCTTAAGGCTTCGCAAAGATTGATTTTTTATAATGCCAAGATTGAGTGTCGTCTGCTTGAATTTGAAATTTTCAAAGGCAGCCGCAAGTCTCGCTACTAAGATTTTTTCTTTAAAGTCTTGAAAATAATTTTTTTAGAAGTTAATTCCTAGCATGATAGTTGTGGAGTGATGCCTGCAACAATTATCTGTTTTTGATCTGAGTAATTATTTTGGGAAGTTAAGGAGATTTTTTTATGCCCCGGATTCTCGTCGTAGATGATGATCCAATTTCACGTCAGGTTCTTAAAGCAATGCTTGAGAAAGAAGGGCACCTTGTTACGGAAGCCGAAGATGGAGTCAAGGCTGTAAAGGGGGACGACCGTAATCTGATCGATTTGGTTATCACAGATATTTTTATGCCGGAAAAAGAAGGCGTACAGACTGTCAGGGAATTGATGAAGGAAAACCCGGATATAAAAATTATCGCAGTATCCGGAGGAAGTTCTTCAGCAAATTATGATTCGCTTGATTGGATTAAAATGTTTGGGGTGAAATACACTTTCACTAAACCTTTTAATGCTACTGCTATTTTGGCCGCTATAGATGACCTGCTTGGATCATAATTTTAAACTTGTTTTTAATCTGTTGCATCTTAGCCCGTCCTGCCGTATTCCATCTTTCAAAAAAAGAACGGGAAATAATTAATGGCAGATAAACAAACATTTAGGGTTAAACTTGAATTTGATGATGTAGGACTGGCCAGCGTGCTGTTCGGTGCTCAGAATTCAAATCTTGATCTAATCGCACGCCAGTCCGGTGTCAGGATAGAGAGCAGGGGGAATTCCCTGCAGCTTATTTCTGAAAATGAAGAACTTATCGACCCGGTGGCAAAGTCATTTACCCAGCTGTATAAGTTGCTTAAATCTGGTAAGGAGGTCTTTCCGCAGGATGTGGAAGCCGCTTACCGTATTCTCTGCCGTGATCCGAAGGCCGATCTGATCAAAATTTTTCGTGACGAGCTTTTTGCGGTTTCACCCAGAAAGACGCTCACTCCAAGAACCCTGACCCAGCGTGCTTATTTTTCTGCCATCCGCGAAAATGATATGGTTTTCTCTGTCGGTCCTGCAGGAACAGGTAAAACCTATCTTGCCGTAGCCATGGCCGTTTATGCCTTGCAGCGCAAAGAGGTAAAAAGGATCATCCTTACCCGTCCTGCTGTAGAAGCCGGGGAAAAACTGGGCTTCCTGCCCGGCGACCTCGTGGATAAGGTCAATCCTTATATGCGTCCTCTTTATGACGCCCTGTATGATATGCTCGATGTGGCTAAGGTGCAGGATATGATTGAAGAAAATGTCATTGAAATCGCACCGTTGGCCTTTATGCGCGGGCGGACCCTTTCCAATGCCTTTGTCATTCTTGATGAAGCCCAGAATACTACTCCCGAGCAGATGAAGATGTTCATCACTCGTCTGGGATTTGGTTCCAAAGCAGTTGTTACCGGGGATATCACCCAGATTGACCTGCCCAACCGTGAACCTTCGGGACTGGTGGATGCCATTAATATCCTTCACGATGTACGCGGAATCAGCTTCATTAAGTTTGAGGATTCCGATGTTATCCGCCATCCGCTGGTGGCCCGGATTGTTAAAGCTTACGATTCCTACGAGTGCAGGGGTGGTAAGTAATGGGTGTGAACTTGAGTATGGAGTGTTTGCCTGATGCAAATTTTCCCCTTGCAAAAAGGGAATTGCTGCGCATGGCGGACCTGTTGCTTAATGTTCTTGGGTTGGAAGGTTTTGACTTTGATCTGAAAATAGTCAATGATGCTGCTATTGCAGAAGTTAACGAAGAATTTTTGGGATGCGTAGGGCCGACCAATGTGCTCAGTTTCCCCTTTTCCGAGACACCTGATCTGGAAAAGAACAGTTTTTTAGGAGAGATAGTTTTGTCTGTGGATACACTTGCCCGTGAAACCCGTCTCTACGGCCAGCAGCCGGAAGAGCATACTGTAAGGTTGCTTGCGCATGCGCTTCTGCACCTTGCCGGGTATGATCACGGTCTTGAAATGTATGCCCTTACTGACACTGCTGTTGACTCCGTATCTCCTGAGGTTCGACAGCGAATCTTGGGTTGGCAATAGTTTGAAAGCCAACCCGTTCCTTTGCAGCATGGTCCCGTCCGGGATCGTCCATATGCTGCGCATGAGCAAACCCCGTTTTTGTACTCATTCTTAGACCATTGCCATGTTTTTATGGTTTACAATGGCGGGTCTTATAGGCAATAATTCCCGATTGCAATTTTTCATTGTCAGTTAAGGCTCACCTCAAATATATCTGGAGTTTTACGATGATCAGACATCTTCTCAAAATCAATGATGTTCCCCGTTCAGAACTCGGCCAGCTCCTGCTTCGCGCAAAAGAGCTGAAAGATAATAAAATCAGGAATAACGCCCTTGAAGGGAAAACCGTTATCATGATTTTTGAAAAAGCTTCTACCCGTACACGCGTTTCCTTTGACGTTGCTATCGAACAGCTCGGCGGCCATTCTATTTTTATGACCCCTGCTGAATCCCAGCTCGGCAGAAGTGAACCGCTGGAAGATACCGCACAGGTTCTTTCCCGCTATGCGGATGCGCTTGTTGTCCGTACTTTCGGTCAGGACAAGGTTCGTACCCTTGCTGAGCACGGTTCTGTTCCGGTCATCAATGCCCTGACTGACAGATATCATCCTTGTCAGGTGTTGAGCGATATGCTGACTATCTACGAAAGAACTCCCGATCTTTCGAAAGTCCACGTGGCATGGGTCGGTGACGGAAACAACATGGCTCATTCATGGATTAATGCGGCCATTTACTTTCCTTTCTACCTGACTCTGGCATTCCCCAAGGGATATGAGCCTGACCACGACATTCTTTCCCGTGCATTGTCCATGGGTGCAAAGATCAACCTGAGCTATGATCCGGTTGAAGCGGTTAAAGGCGCACACTACGTCAATACCGATGTTTTTGCCTCCATGGGGCAGGAAGAAGAGCAGAAAAAGCGTGAACTCGCTTTTGCCGCTTATCAGGTAAATGATGAGCTGCTCAAGCATGCAGATCCTGATTGTAAAGTAATGCATTGCCTGCCCGCACACCGCGGAGAGGAAGTTACAGCTGAAGTTCTCGACGGCCCCAGATCAATCATTTTTGATCAGGCTGAAAACAGACTGCATATGCAGAAAGCTATCCTCGAATGGGCAGTTAACGGTATCGAAGTTGATTATGATGCTGTTGAAAAACTGCTCGGCCCTGTGCAGGCTGTTCCGCACATGCATACTATTGAGTAAGAATAATTATATTTTTAAGGATTTATAAAATGAGTAAAATTGAAAAAGTAGTATTGGCATATTCTGGAGGTCTGGATACCTCCATCATCCTGAAATGGATCAAGCAGGAGTACGACTGCGAAGTTATTACCCTTACTGCCGACCTCGGTCAGGGTGAGGAGCTTGACGGTATTGAGGAAAAAGCTCTCAGGACCGGAGCAACCAAGGCTTTCGTAGAAGACCTGCGTGAAGAATTCGCACGTGATTTCATTTTTCCCGCTTTCCGTGCCGGTGCCATCTATGAAGGTCGCTACCTGCTCGGAACTTCCATTGCACGTCCGCTGATTGCCAAGAGAATGGTTGAGATTGCGGAAATGGAAGGAGCACAGGCTCTGGCCCACGGTGCAACCGGTAAAGGTAACGACCAGGTTCGTTTCGAACTGGGCGGAATGGGCATGAACCCCAAGCTCAAGCACATCGCTCCTTGGCGTGAATGGGATCTCAAGTCCCGTACCGATCTCATGAAATTTGCAGAAGAGAATGATATCGAGATTCCCAACACCCGTAAAAAGCCTTGGTCCATGGATGCCAATATGCTCCATGTCAGCTTTGAAGGTGCTGAGCTTGAAGATCCTTGGAATGCTCCGTCTCCGGAATCTTACCGTTACTGCCGTCCCATTGAGAAAGCACCGGATGAAGCTGAAATCATCACCATTGATTTCGAAAAGGGTGATCCTGTAGCAATCAACGGTACCAAGTATTCTCCGGCAGCTCTTATTGAAAAACTCAACGAGCTGGGCGGCAAGCACGGTATCGGTCGTGTGGATATGGTTGAGAACCGTTTCGTGGGCATGAAGTCCCGTGGCGTGTACGAAACCCCCGGTGGAACCATCATGCATATCGCGCACCGCGACCTTGAAGGTCTTTGCATGGACCGCGAAGTCATGCACCTGCGTGACAGCTTGATCCCCAAATATGCTGAGATGATCTACAACGGTTTCTGGTTTGCTCCTGAGCGTATCGCGTTGCAGGCCATGATTGATGAAACCCAGAAGACCGTAACCGGTACTGTAAGACTGAAGCTCTACAAGGGTAATGCAATTCCCGAAGGCCGTAAGTCTCCTTACTCTTTGTACCGTGAAGATCTCGCTACCTTCGAAGAAGACGAAGTATACAACCAGAAAGACGCTGAAGGCTTTATCAAGCTGGTAGGTCTGCGTCTCAAAGGCAAAACTTCTTCCGGCTCCGAGTGGATCAAAGAATCTGACGTCGCTGACGTAGATTAGTAATGTCTCTAATTGCCCGGACGGACGCGAGTTCGTCCGGGATTTTTTCTAAATCCCAGATCAAAAGCGCGTAGCGCATCTATTTTACCATGGCAGATAATAAATTATGGGGCGGCAGATTTGCTGCCAAGACCGCGCAGTCTGTTGAAGATTACACTGAATCCGTAAGCTACGACCAGAATTTGTACCGCGAAGATATTTCCGGCTCTCAGGCCCACGCCAAGATGCTCGCAGAGCAGGGCGTGTTGACCGCTGAAGAAGCCGAAACTCTGGTCAAAGGACTTGATCAGGTGCTGGAAGAAATTGAATCCGGCAAATTTGAATGGAAAAAGGAGATGGAAGATCTCCATATGAATATCGAAAGCAGGCTGACTGACATTGTCGGACCTGTGGGCGGCAAACTGCACACAGGCCGCAGCCGTAACGATCAGGTTGCCACTGATTTCCGTCTGCACGTGCTCCGTTCTTTGGAAGCATGGAAAACCGCTCTCGAAAAATTGATCGCATCTTTCACTGCCAAGGCTGATGCAAATAGGGAAGTTCTGCTTCCCGGTTACACACACCTTCAGCCCGCACAGCCTGTAAGTCTCGCACACCACATGCTGGCCTATGCATGGATGTTTAAGCGCGACCACAGCAGGGTGGTTGATTGCATCAACAGAGCAAATGTATGCCCGCTGGGTGCTGCCGCTCTTGCAGGCACCACTTATCCGCTCAAGCCTGCGACTTCTGCAAAGTATCTCGGCATGGAAGATACCTTCCGCAACAGCCTCGATGCTGTTTCCGACCGTGACTTCGTAATGGAAGCCATGTTTACCGGAAGCCTGATCATGACCCACTTGAGCCGTATCTGTGAAGAACTTATCATTTGGGCCAACCCCTGTTTCGGTTTTATCAAGCTGCCTGATGAATTTTCCACCGGATCATCCATCATGCCCCAGAAGAAAAACCCTGACGTATGTGAACTCATGCGCGGCAAAACCGGACGTGTTTATGGCGATCTTTTCTCGTTGATGACCACCTGTAAGGGATTGCCGCTGGCTTATAACCGCGACATGCAGGAAGACAAAGAGCCTTTCTTTGATTGTGATAAAACAGTGCATGCTTCCGTGGTTATCATGGCTGATATGATGGATGCCATGGGCTTTAACTCCGCAAATATGGAATCAGCCCTCAAAAAAGGTTTCCTGAATGCTACTGAGCTGGCTGATTATCTCGTGGGTAAGGGCATTCCTTTCCGTGAAGCTCACCACATTACCGGTTCAGCTGTTGCAAAAGCGGAAGCGGAAAGCAGGGGGCTTGAGGATATGAGCCTTGAAGAATTGAAGACCTTCTCTGATAAAATCGAAGAAGATGTTTTTGAAGTTCTCTCTTACGAAGCAGCTGTCAGACGCAGGGTATCACCCGGTAGTACCGGACCGGAATCCGTAGAGGCTCAGATTACTGAGCTTAAGGCTTGGCTTAAGAAATAAGCTGTATTTTATGTAGTAATATTAAAAGCCGGAAGATTTGTAGTTGAATTCTACAAGTCTTCCGGCCTTTTTGATTCTGGAGAGTAAAAAAGCTAAGAATTGTTTTTTACGTATTCAAGGTCACGTTTATCAGTATTCTGAATGTGGTTAACAAGCCAATTTTCTAAAGCATCTGTCATTTCCTGCGCTAAGTCTTCATCTTCTGCAATGCATTTCAATTTGAATTCTTCCAATTTCTCACCAAAATCCTGATGATTTTTCTTGTGTTCATCCAGATTAGGAACACCTGCTTCTTCCATTATTCGCTCTTCAGATTCAAAATGATAGAGTGTGTAAAGGTGTATTTTCTCTAATAAGCTTGAAAGATGGGAAGAGTTATCTTCAAGAGGTTTTTTTCTTATCCTTTCGAGAATAGTGAAAAAGGTTTGATGCTGACTGTCGATAACTCCGATGCCAGTATGGAGAGGGTGTCCGGCTGCTGTCTCGCTATTCATGGTATGTCTTCTTTTTAACTAAGAGTGTTTGTTTGCATTAAGGGTATACGATTACTTTAATATCATAAGTCTGTTTTGGAGTCTTGTCTCTATCAATTCAAATGAGAGCCGAATTATTGCGCAAGGGACAGATGATGTCCGGAGTCGGTCTGAGTCAGAAAACTTAATTCTTCTGGGTATTGAAAATCTTTGTAAGGACCTTGGTGTTCGCTATGATGTAATTAAACGTAATCATGATTGGTAAAAAAATCACTGTCCATGTAATAATATAGGTGAAAAATACCGTAATGCGGAGGCTGTCTTGATTAAAAGTATTGCACAAATATTTCAAGGTAACGATAAGGATCTGTTTGTAAGCAGCAAACAGGTTCAGAAACAGATACTTTATAGATTAGCGGGGGTAAGTCTTTTGCTGGCTGTTGCTGTCGGTTCCCTCGCTTATCTGCTTGAAATGCGTTCAGTCATACATGATGTCGAGTTACTGGCTTTGGAACAGGTAAAGTCGACAATTAGGAAAAGTCAGCCTCTGATTCAAAATCCTACCAAAGAAAATATTAAGCAGCTCGAAGCTAATCTTAAAGAGGATTTACAGGTAAGTGATTTTGTTTTGATTGAAGTGTATACTTCTGAAAAAGAAGAGCTTGCTGAGGCCTACATACCCGGTATTGATGCAATTGACCGGCGAGCTGCTACTCATACCAAGAATGTTTTTAGAAAAGATGAAATTATTTGTCGTAATTTTGAATTGAATGAAAAAATTTATATTCAGGTTTTTAGTTTGCTCAATGCTCCGGAATATGGAGATGTAGGTTTTTTAGAGGGGCTGTATCAGCTTCCAGATTCCAAAAAGAACCAGATGTTCAGTAGGGTGTATTATTCTGTAGGGGTTATTGTCTTTGCTGTGTTCGGTACGGCGCTGATTCTTTATCCGATCATTTTAAGATTGATGAGCAAGGTTTTGAACTTCTCCGCACACCTTACCGAAGCTAATGTCGGTATGCTTGTCTCTATGGGGGCTGCCATTGCTAAAAGGGATTGTGATACTGATGCCCATAACTACAGGGTAACCATCATGGCTATAATGATGGCAGAGCATATAAGTTTGCCTGCGGCAGAGATTCGTACGCTCATTGTTGGTTCTTTTCTGCATGATGTTGGAAAGATCGCAATCCCGGATTCCATTCTCCTTAAGCCTGGGAAATTAAATGATGAAGAGTGGAAAGTAATGAAGACCCATGTTGCCCATGGTGTGGAGGTGGTCAGGGAACATGTTTGGCTTGCTCAGGCGGAACCCGTTGTATTTGGGCATCATGAAAAGTTTGATGGCTCTGGCTATCCGCAAGGGCTATCGGGAAGTGATATTCCTGTGGGAGCCAGAATTTTTGCATTGGCGGATGTTTTTGACGCATTGCACTCGAAACGTCCCTATAAAGAACCGTTTCCATTTTCTAAGTGTATGGAAATAATGGAGAACGGTCGCGGTTCGCATTTCGACCCAGAATTGCTTGATCGGTTTATGGAAGTTGTAATCCGGTTTGTCGACATTGACGGTCTTGAACGAACAGATGTACTGAAATCAATAGTCGCAAAGTATACTGAGCAGTATTTTAATGTAGAGCTTAAAACTCGGTGAGATTGCTGTGAGGTAGAGTTGTTTTTCGAAAAGAAATGGCGGAAGTGTATAGGAGTCGAACCTACCGACGAGGGTTAACCCGTCCACTGGATTTGAAGTCCAGGCGCAACACCGGTTACGATACACTTCCGCGTCGAAGAAGAGTTTGCTAACAATTTTGATAGCAAAGCGCAAGTACAATAATATTTTTGAATATGACTTGCCTTTTGCAAAATTAGCCTTATTAATAGCTGATTGAAACTGAAGAAAAAATGTAAATACAGTCCGATGCTTGCCTCATATTAATTAGGTTTAGGCAGGCCGGGCGCATATCCAAGGAGATTGACTTTGAATAGTTTTGCCAAGAATCTCTTGGTCTGGGTAACCATCATGCTGGTGATGATTGTTTTGTTCAATCTGTTTAACCAGCCACAGACTTCCCAGCTCAAACTTTCCTACACCGACTTTTTGAGCAGGGTCGATGAAGGTGAAGTCCTTCAAGTTAAGATTCAGGGGCAGAAAATCAGCGGGGTTATGGTTGGTGACAAGCGTTTTGTCACGTTTAACCCTGATGATCCGGCCCTTGTTCAGCATCTGCTGAAAAACAAAATTGAAGTAGTGGCAGAGCCGGAAGAAGAGGCTCCATGGTATATGACTTTGTTCATATCCTGGTTCCCAATGCTGCTTCTGGTCGGGGTTTGGATTTTCTTCATGCGTCAAATGCAAGGGGGCGGTGGAGGACGTGGCGGAGCCATGTCTTTCGGGCGTTCCCGTGCGCGGATGATTAATGAAGAGACCGCCAGAGTCACATTTGAAGACGTTGCCGGTGTTGATGAAGCCAAGGAAGAGCTTTCCGAGGTTGTTCAGTTCCTCAGCGAACCCAAGAAGTTTACCCGCCTCGGCGGACGTATTCCCAAGGGTGTTCTGCTGGTGGGCCCCCCCGGTACCGGTAAAACTCTGCTTGCCCGCGCTGTAGCCGGGGAAGCCGGTGTTCCTTTCTTCTCCATTTCCGGTTCCGACTTTGTTGAAATGTTTGTCGGTGTTGGTGCTTCCCGTGTGCGTGACCTTTTCGCACAGGGTAAGAAAAATGCACCTTGCCTGATTTTTATTGATGAAATTGATGCAGTTGGTCGTCAGCGTGGCGCAGGCCTCGGCGGCGGACATGATGAGCGTGAACAGACTTTGAACCAGTTACTGGTTGAAATGGACGGTTTTGAGTCCAACGAAGGTGTTATCCTTATCGCTGCAACAAACAGACCTGATGTTCTCGACCCAGCGCTGCTGCGTCCCGGTCGTTTTGACCGTCAGGTTGTTGTTCCTACCCCTGATGTTCAGGGCCGTGCACATATCCTCAAGGTTCATACCCGTAAGACTCCTCTTGCCGGTGAAATTGACCTTGATGTTATTGCCCGCGGAACCCCCGGTTTTTCCGGTGCTGATCTGGAAAACCTTGTTAACGAAGCAGCACTGTATGCTGCAAAGAACAATCAGGACTACGTCAAGATGGTTGATTTTGAAGAAGCCAAAGACAAAGTCCTCATGGGTCGTGAACGCCGCAGCCTGATTCT
Source organism: Maridesulfovibrio sp. (assembly GCF_963666665.1). Taxonomy (NCBI): domain Bacteria; kingdom Pseudomonadati; phylum Thermodesulfobacteriota; class Desulfovibrionia; order Desulfovibrionales; family Desulfovibrionaceae; genus Maridesulfovibrio; species Maridesulfovibrio sp. The sequence goes on along the minus strand of NZ_OY762999.1, from coordinate 1,490,180 downwards.
TACTGATGAAGATAAAAGAACGACTGCTTATCATGAAGCAGGTCATGCTCTCATCGCCAAGCTGCTTGATAATTGCGACCCAGTACACAAGGTTACCATCATCCCACGTGGCCGTGCTCTGGGTGTAACCCAGCAGCTGCCTGTGGATGACCGCCATAACTACAATAAAGCTTACCTCGAAGACACTCTGGTAATGCTGCTCGGCGGACGTGTAGCTGAAGAACTGATTCTTGATCAGGTTACCACCGGTGCCAGCAATGACATTGAACGTGCTACCAAGATGGCCCGTTCCATGGTTTGCCAGTGGGGTATGAGTGAGAAGCTCGGTCCTATGACCTTCGGTGAAAGTCAGGATCAGGTCTTCCTCGGCAAGGAATTGGTTCAGCATAAGGATTTCAGTGAAGATACTTCCCGCCTCATCGATTCCGAGGTTAGAAGAATCATTGACACTGCTTATGAAACAGCTAATAAACTGCTCAGTGAAAATGAGGATATGCTGCACAAGGTTTCCGATGCCCTTCTGGATCGTGAGACCATCAGCGGTGATGACATTGACACCCTCATGGAAGGTGGCGAGCTTGCTCCTGTTGAAGCAGTCTCTCCGGTTAAACCTTCTTCTCCGGCACGTGCTTACGGCTCTACCGGTAAATCCGGGTACACTCCTGTTTCCGAGCCTGGAAAAGAAGAGGAAGCGGATAATGGAGATTTCTCCTTTGATGAACAGCTGGAAGAAAAAGATGAATTCAAGCTTTCAGAAGAATCTGAAGAGCCTGAAGTGAAAGAAGATAAAGTCGAAGAAGCTAAGGCTGAAGAGACCAAGGTTTCTGAAGATAAAAAGAGTTCCGAATAAGGAATCAGGATTTATGTCCCGTAATTATTCATGGACCGTTAAGGGGGGCAGGGTGTTAGGCCCTGCCCCTTTTTTTATTGCCGGTATTGTTAATGTTACCCCTGATTCATTTTATGACGGGGGAAAAAACTATGATCTTCAGCAGGCCATTGAACATGGTCGTCTGCTTGCAAAGCAGGGCGCGGATATTCTTGATGTAGGCGGCGAAAGCACAAGGCCTTTTGCAGATCCGGTTTCTCTTGAGGATGAACTGTCGCGCGTAATTCCTGTTATCAGTGAACTAAGCCGCGATTATGTCGTCTCTGTTGATACCGTGAAGAGCGAGGTTGCCAGACAGGCTGTTGAAGCCGGGGCGGCAATAGTGAATGATGTTTCCGCCTTTGCCCAGGACCCGGCCCTGCTTGATGTTGTTGCTGACCTCAAGCCCGGATACGTCCTTATGCATAGTCAGGGAACCCCGGAAGAGATGCAATTGTCGCCGAGTTATGGTAATGTAATAGAAGATATTTTGAGTTTTTTTGAAAAAAGTCTTGAAAAACTTATAAAATCAGGCTTACCGGAAAATCGTATAGTGCTTGATCCCGGCATTGGATTTGGAAAGACCCTAGAGCATAATCTTGAGATTTTACGCAGGATTGACCGATTTATGGATTTGGGATTTCCTATTTATATGGGTCTTTCAAATAAGTCTTTGTGGGGCAAGTTGTTGGGACTGGAGGCTGATGAGCGGCAGAATGCCACTCAGGCTGCCACAGCTGTCCTTGCAGCCCGGGGAGTACCTATCCACCGGGTGCATGAAGTCGGCCTGACCAGCCAGACTTTGAGGATAGTGAAGGAGATCGGCGGAGATAATTGATGTTTGAATTTCTAGGCTTTCAAATTTCCTGGAAAGAACTGCTGGATATCGGTCTGGTGGCGATTGTCTATTTCTACATCATCCTGCTGGTGCGCGGAACTCGTGCGGCCGCGGTTATCTGGGGATTGTTACTTGTTCTTCTTGTATATTACCTGTCCGATGTCTTCGGTCTCTATACCCTCAACTGGCTGCTGACCAATTTTCTGAGTTCCATTTTTCTTGTAATTATTATCCTTTTTCAGAGGGATATCCGTAAAGGTCTGGCCCAGATGGGTGCAGGCCGTTTTTGGCGTAAGCAGGATTTTGAGATTGCGGTTATCGATGAAATCTGTACAGCCATGGATTCCATGGCCCGTCAGAAGATTGGAGCATTGCTGGTTATCCAGAAAAACGTCCCCTTGGGTGATATCCTCGAGAAGGGGGTTGAGGTTAATGGGCGGGTCAGCAAACAGTTGCTTATAAATATTTTCTGGCCCGATACTCCGTTGCATGACGGGGCTGTGGTCATAAAATCAAATAAGATCGTTGCTGCTTCCTGTATCCTGCCTCTGGCGCATGTTTCGACTCGTCAGAGTGCTATAGGTACCCGCCACAGGGCGGCTTTAGGTATCAGTGAGGAAACTGATGCCATTGCTCTTGTTGTTTCCGAGGAACGTGGAACCATGTCTGTGGCTATTGGTGGCAAGTTGACTACCAGCCTTGACATCGTCCGCCTTAAAAGGGTTTTGAAAAACGTTTTGACTTGATGGTATGAAAGTACAGCACTGGAAAATAGCCGCATTGGCCGTTATGATGGCCCTATTAACCTGGTATCTGGTTACCGGGCGTGATCTTGTTGAGACATGGGTGGAATTTCCGTTGGAGATTATCAATCCTCCGCAGGGAATGATTATCCGTGAAGGTATGATTAGTAAGGTTGCGGTGCGTTTGCGCGGTCCTAAAGGTTTGATCCGTAATCTTGATACCAAGAAAGTAGCCTATTCCCTTGATACCGGACATCTGGTTGTGGGTAATAATCCGGTAAACATTGTGCCGGAAAATCTGGGGCTGGGTAGTGCACTTGAAGTTGTGGAGATCAGCCCCTCGCATATCAATCTGGTCATGGATATGTTTGTGAAGAAGCGGGTCGGGGTTATTCCTACATGGGAGGGTGAACTGCACCGCGATTATACATTGAAGAAGAAATATTCCGAACCGGATGAAGTAACTCTGCGCGGTCCTGCTTCTGTATTGAAAAAAATTGATCAGGTCAGAACTCAGCGTATCATGCTTGATACGGATTCTCCGGGCAACTGGCGCGGCGAAGTTCCCCTGCAATTACCGGAGACTGTGGAATCCAATCCGGGGTTAGTCAACGTGGGCCTTGATTTTGCGGTCCGTTCAGGAAAGATGTGGGTCAAGGTGCCACTATATATTTTAGGGCCTGATGATGTTGACTTTGCTGCCAGCCAGAATTACGTCAGGCTGCTTGTGGAAGGGCCGAAGCCCTTTTTCAGGAAGAAAGGATTCAGAGACGAGATTACTGCTTCAATTGATTTGAATGCAACTATTCCAGTTGGAGATAACGTTGTACCTTACGAAGTTACTTTGCCTAAAGGCTGTTCAGTAACAAAGAGAAAACCTGAAGCAATAACTGTAACCATAGCGAGGCAGGAGCCGTAGTTAATCTGAACGGCCTGCATTTTTTTGGAGAGATGGATGAGTAAACGTTTGTTTGGCACTGACGGTCTGCGCGGTCAGGTTAATATTTTCCCTATGACTGCTGAAGTCGCCCTGCGTATGGGCCTTGCGGCCGGTTCTTATTTCAGGAACGGAAAACAGCGCCACAAAGTTATTATCGGTAAAGATACCCGCCTTTCGGGCTATGTGTTTGAATCTGCTTTGACTTCCGGTCTTTGCGCTATGGGAATGGATGTCTTTCAGGTCGGTCCCATGCCGACTCCGGCTGTTTCTTTTTTGACCCGTAATATGCGCGCTGATATCGGTATTGTAATTTCAGCTTCTCACAATCCGTTTATGGATAACGGTATTAAATTTTTCGACTCCTGTGGCTACAAACTTCCAGACGCGGTTGAAGATGAGATTGCCGATATGGTTCTTTCCAAGGATACCCAGTGGGATTATCCTCAGGCTGAGAAAGTTGGTCGTGCATACAAAATCGAAGACGCCCGTGGACGTTACATTGTCTATCTCAAGTACAGCTTCCCGCAGGATATGACTCTGAATGGAGTTAAGCTTGTTTTGGATTGCGCTAATGGTGCAGCCTACAGCCTTGCGCATATGTTTGAAGAGCTGGGGGCTGAAGTTGTGCGTATAGGCGATAAGCCCAACGGTCTTAACATCAATGATAAGTGCGGTTCACTTTACCCAGACATTCTCGGTCAGAGAGTAGTTGAGGAGCATGCTGACCTCGGATTGGCGCTTGATGGTGATGCTGACCGTCTGATTGTCGTTGATGAAAAAGGTCAGGTCCTTGATGGGGACGTGATTATGGCTATGTGCGCTGCAGATCTGATGGAGCGCGGTAAGCTTAATCATAATATGCTGGTAGCTACTGTCATGAGTAACATGGCACTGGAAAATTTCATGAAAGAAAGAGGCGGAACCCTGCTGCGTACCCCGGTCGGTGACCGTTATGTTGTAGAGGCCATGCGTCGCGAGGGAGCAATTCTCGGCGGAGAGCAGTCCGGTCATCTTATTTTCAAAGAATTCAGCACCACAGGCGATGGCCTGCTTGCAGCCTTACAGTTATTGCGTATACTGTGTGTGAAGAACAGGCCGCTTTCCGAACTTTCCGGACTACTTGAACTTTATCCGCAAAAATTACAGAATGTTCACGTGAAGCGGAAAAGGCCTTTTGAAGAAGTTCCTGCCGTGCAGGAAGCGCTCAAACAGGTTGAACAGGAACTGGCCGGAAAGGGACGTGTTCTGCTTCGTTATTCCGGGACTGAATCCGTAGCCAGAGTTATGGTTGAAGCGGAAGACAGTTCCAAAGTTGAACTTTATACTTCCGAGCTTGCAGGAGTATTGGAAGAGCATTTACGTTGATAATTAGTTCAGTTGCTGTTTAAGCGCTGAATATCATAAGGAGATTGTAATCAATGGTCATCAAGAAAGTTATTGTTCCGGTTGCTGGATGGGGTACAAGATCATTGCCTGCCACCAAGAACATTCCCAAGGAAATGCTGCCTATTTTCAAAAAGCCTGTTGTGCAGCATGTGGTGGAAGAGGCCATGTCCAGCGGACTGACCGATGTTATTTTTATAAATAACCAGAACAAGAAGATCATTGAAGACCACTTTGACTATAACCTCTCCCTCGAAGATGTGCTTAAGCGTGGCGGCAAGACCGAAGCCCTTGCGGAAGTGAGGAAGGTTGCGGAGATGGTTAACATTATTTCCGTGCGCCAGAAAAAACAGCTTGGACTCGGCCATGCAGTTCTTTGCGCCAAGGAAGTCTGCAAGAACGATCCTTTTGCCGTAATGGTCGGTGATGACCTCATGTTCGGTATGGAGCCGGGTATCAAGCAGCTCATCGATGCTGCCCGTACTGAAAATATGGCTGTTGTCGGTGTTATTGAAGTTCCTGAGAGCAAGGTTAACCGTTATGGCATTATTCAGGGTGAAGAGTTCGCTCCGGGAATGTATCGGGTCCGCTCTCTGGTTGAAAAACCGGCAATCGGTCAGGCTCCTTCAAGGCTGGCAATCGTCGGGCGTTATGTCCTGCTGCCTGAGATCTTTGATCATCTGGAAAGCCTTGAGCCCGGTGTAGGTGGAGAAATCCAGCTCACTGATGCCTTGCAGGGTCTTGCTCAGGATAATAAACTGCTGGCCGTGAAACTTCGCGGACAAAGGTTTGACGCCGGGGACTGGGTGGATTATCTTACCGCAAATATATACTTCGCCCTTCAGGACGAGGGGCTGCGTGATGACGTTGTAGCCAGATTGCGGGAGCTTTTGTCTTGTTCGTAAAGAATTTAAATACTTATGTGATACTTACAGTCCTTGCCGTGTGTCTGTTTATTAGCAGCCCGGCAAGGGCTTTTTTTCCGTCTGATGAGGACATAAATGATACAATGTACCAGCAATACGGTGCATTGAGTTCATTTGAAGCGGAAGTGACTTTCCCTGCAGAGCCGGGGACAACCCTCGTTATTAAGCGCGGTCATGATCATTGGCAGCAGACTTTTTCCGAGGCTGGGAGCAATGCTACCGCAGGGGCAAAATCTGTCGGGCAGTATTTCAAAACCATTGCCCAATGTCCTGCCGCTGCCGAAATACCTGTTTCCATGCTTCAGTTATGGGCCCCTGATGATCCTGTTTCCGACTGGATGTCCATCGGCGTGAACAATGCCACGAAAAGTTATGGTTTCCATGATGATACTCCGGCCTTTGTTTTCGGTGCGGAGCAGGGCGATGACAGTTCTCCCCAGATTTGGTTTGATAATGAAAATTTTGCACCGCTTAAGATAGTTCTCGGTCCGCAGCAGGAAATCATTTTCGGCACTTATTCCAAGTTTGCCGGTTTTATGCTGCCCCATACCGGAAAGTTGAGAATGGGCGAAGATGTCCTTGATTTTAATATCCAGTGGAAAAGCATCCGTAGGAAGATGGCTCCTGAGTTATTTTCTCCGGCTGCGATTAAAAAATCCAAAGGATGTGGAGTACCTTCCGGACAGGTGTATGAATTTTTGAAGAAATGCCTCAGACTCAATAAATCGGAATAAAAATGACTACACTCTGGCAGGCCTGCCTCGCCAGCCCACCATATTCAATTTATACTTACGAAGCACCCGCCGACCTTCCCAAGCTCATGGAAGGACAGCGGGTTCTCGTGCCTTTGGGCCGTTCTGTGCGTGTGGCATTTCTCATTGAAACAGTTGAAGAACCGCCGGAAAATTTGGAACTTAAATCCATAATCTGGCCTCTTGAGCGCGAACCGCTACTGAATTCCAATCATTTTAAACTTTATCGCAACATTGGCGCCCGGCAGATGCAGCCCTTGGGCAAAGTGTTGGAAAATGTTGTTCCCAAGCGGTTCCGCAGTGCCAAAGTTTCTTTCAAAGTGGCAGACCGGGCTTTCCCTGCACGGTTGAAGGCTCTCGATATCGGGCTCATGCCTGCTGAAAAGCGCATGAAGCTGGTTGAAATTTATGATGAAGGGCGGATGGATGTCAGCCTGCCTGCCGCTATAGAAAAGGAAGAATACGTCAGCCTTACTTCCGATCCTCCGTGGCCGGTGCGGCCCAATGCTGCCCGCCAGTTGCAGATTCTTGAGTATATTTTTGAAAACGGTCCCCGTGAAAAAGGTTTCCTGAAAAATATTATGGGTGATTGGACCGCCGGAGTGATCAAGAAGCTTCATTCCGATTCGCTGGTTAAGATCGGTCCTCCACCGGAGGAAGAACGTAATCCTGCCGAGAAATGTTCTGCCATTGGTCCTAAATGGGATTTTACACCATCGGAGCAACAACAGGGAGCGATTGATGAATTGCTGTCGGCTCTTGATGAGCCGAAGAGTACGGTTAAACTTCTGCACGGGATTACCGGGAGCGGTAAGACTCTCGTTTATATGACTGCGGCCCGTAAATGTATGGAGCAGGGCAAGTCAGTAGTTGTTCTGGTTCCGGAGATAGCCCTTGCTTACGCTCTTTGGAACGGAATCTGTCCGCTGTTCCCTGATTCGCGCAAATATCTTTATCATGGCTACCAGACTCCGGTGCGTAAGGAAGCTATCTTTCGCGCCTTGGCTGAGGATGACAGTCCGGCTTTGATTGTGGGGACCCGTTCGGCTCTATTTCTTCCGGTGCGCAACCCCGGCTTGATAATTGTGGATGAAGAGCATGACGAATCCTACAAGCAGGAAGAACGTCTGCCATATCAGGCTAAGGAAGTTGCATACGTGCTGGCTCATATGACTGGAAGCCTGCTGGTGCTCGGTTCGGCAACACCGGATATCAAGACCTTCCACGCCGCGCAACAGGGCGCTTTTGAAGTTATTTCCATGGAGAAACGGGTCGGCAAATCCATGCTTCCGGCAGTTAAGGTTGTGGATACCAGTGCCATTAAGAATCCAGAACAACCTTTTGCGCCGGAAACAGAAGCTCGTTTGAAAGAGGTGGTCGCCAAGGGAGAGCAGGCTGTGGTCATGCTCAACCGCCGAGGCTTTTCTCCGCTTATTTATTGCACTGATTGCGAAGAACCGTTCAAGTGCCCGCATTGCAATGTGAGCATGACCTACCATAAGGGCCGTGAGCGGGTAATCTGCCATTATTGTGGCAATGCCTATCATTTCCCTTTGCCGTGCTCTATCTGCGGCGGGAGCAATCTTCTGCCGCTTGGCGGCGGTACTGAGCGACTTGAGGAGCAGGTCGCCAAGGCATTGCCGCCGGAAACGAAAATTTTGCGTATGGATCGCGATTCCACCCGCAGACAGGAACGGCTGGATGAAATTCTGAAAAGTTTTGCCCGTGGCGATGCGCAGGTGCTGGTCGGTACTCAGATGCTTTCCAAGGGGCACAACTTTCCCGGCGTTACGCTGGTAGTTGTTTCCGAGGGTGATCTCGGTCTTAACCTGCCTGATTATCGTTCTGCAGAACGGACTTTTCAGCTTCTGGTGCAGGTGTCTGGTCGTGCCGGTCGAGGCGAGAAGCCGGGTGAGGTAATTATTCAGACCCGTAACCCGCAGAACCCGATATGGGGAGCGGTTACTTCCGCCGACTACAAGACTTTTTTTGAAAAGGAAATTGAGAAGCGGCGCAGGTTCCGTTATCCGCCGTTCACCAAGCTGACTCTTATCCGCATCAGTCATCCTATGGGCTGGGAGGGCGAGCACCTTTGTCCTCAGTTTTTCAGCCAGATTCGCGAGGCAGCAAAAGAGTCCGGGATAATGGCTATGGGCCCTGTCCCCGCACCGCTGGCCCAGTTGCGTGGACGTAAACGGTTCAACTGTCTGCTTAAGTCTGATGACTGGATGAAGACCAGAGAACTCTATGCTCAGATATTACGCCGCAACCCAGATAAGAAGCAGATTCGTATCACCATGGACCTTGATCCGGTGAATATGTTGTAATAGTTGTTATTACAGTTCATCATATATTCCGGGATAAGCGGTAAAGCATGTCATGGCCCCGGATCGGTGCAGGTTGTTTTGCAGGTTGTTGGAGATTTCGCCTATTGTGATATCTTTTCCTGCTTCACGAAATTTCCTGCTTAGAAAGCAGAGAGCCTCCATCCCCTTGATTGAAGCCGCATCAGTTTTGGATAAATCCAATTTTGGAGCGAAATTGCGTTTTAACATACGATTTCCGGTGCGGATTAAATCTGTAGCAGTTCCTGCATCAAGAGTTCCTGAAATAGTAATACTTGGCGGAATGCTGGTTTCATCGAAGCTGACTGAAGAAGGCAAAGACAAGGACGCTGTGCGTTTGATTTCTTCCAGATAGTTGATTTCATCGCGTAGAAGCAGTTGCGGAATAATAATGTTGTCTAACTTGTCCGCTATCTTATTCTTGTCCACATCTTGCGGTATGCAGATGAGTACGCAATCAGGCAACTGTTTATAAATTTTCGGGATACAGCTGCTGATGGATTCCGGTGGGGCAGAGATCAGCACGATGTCGGGATGCAGGTTGTTGGCGCTGCCTACAATTGATTGGATATCTATTTCGTCCAGATCACCTGTTGTTTTGAAATGGGTGAACAGGTCCCAAGACAGCGGGACGTAACCGTCGCGGACGAGAATATCAGTTTTCAGTGCACTTTCTGAAACATGGAGCAGACTATATCCGTAATGGGCGCAGATGCGGGCAATCTGTTCCGGGAATTCAAAATACTCCAAGGGCATCTTCAGTTTTATTTCAGCTTTTTGGGCTAAGCTGATGATTTCTGAATCCGTCGGGAGAATGAAATCAGCGTAGAATGGGCAGATGTGTGGATATTTTGCATAATCCAGCAACCATGGGAATGAGGGCGCAAAGATCATGGTCTTTTCTTTTGCGCCGGCTCTATCTCCCACGGTAAGCATCAGCTCATTGAAATCCATATTGAAAAAGGGGATTCCAAAGGCCAGTTTTATGCGATCAGGATTATCAAAAATTTCCATTTAAATGTCTTTTCCCCAGTTGATGCCTTTGTCCCATTTAACCTTGCCCTGAACTTTTTTCTGTTTGCGCAAAAGGATGTATATTGCTCCGGCACCGCCATCCTTGGGCTGGGCGGTACAAAAGGCGAGAATCACGCGCCTGAATGGATCACGGGTCAGCCATTCCTGAATTTCACGTTTGAGTACAGAATGACCTCCGGGGGAGTTTTTACCCCGTCCGGTAACAGCCAGCACGCATCGCTTGCCCTGCAGAAATGATTCACGGATGAAAAAGATCAGATTGTCGAAAGCCTGTTCGGAGTTCATGCCGTGCAGGTCAATGTGGGATTCGTAGCTGAAAGCTCCCTGTTTCAGCTTCTGGAAAACTTTGGAGTCGGTTCCACGAACATAGCCGAACATAAATTCGTCAGAATATTCCAGCTCAAATTCAATTTTACCGGTAACAAGGCTGCTTAAATATTCTTTGCCTTCATCTTCATCTGACAGTTTGGGGGCCGGGGCCGGTTTTGGCTTTTTGGGTGCAACGGTGGAACGATCCATGCGTTCTACACCTGCCATGGCATCCATGAATGCCTGATCATCATCCACTTCGATTTCCTTTTCTTCCGGTTTCACTGGGGCGGGCTTCTTCTTCACAGCTTCAAGTGCTTTTTTAACCGCCTTCGGTACATGTTCTTCTTTTTTATCTTTTTTGAATTTCAAACCCTTCAGATCAGAAAGGGAACTCATTTTCTTTTTAGCCATAAAAAATATCTCCTGAAAAAATGAGCTACCAAGTTAGTCATTATCCGATGTGAAGTAAATCTTTGTGTTCAGGAAATTTGAGTTTTAGTATTTTCTACCTTGACTTTTTCAGAGTCGTCACCATTTTTCATGTCGTGCGCGTTAATAGCAAATCAGGATATTGTGAAATTAATCATTATTTATTCTGGACTTGAAAAGTGAATTTTATTAGCTCTTCAAGGCGTACTTAATTCGACTAAATAACTCCATTTTTGGCTATTCGCTTATAAAGTGAGGAATTTCAATGCTTAAGATAGAAGACTTGCACGTCAGTATCGGCGACAAGGAGGTCATTAAAGGCCTCAACCTGCATATACAAGAAGGTGAGACTTTCATTCTTTTCGGTCCCAACGGTTCCGGTAAGACTTCCCTGCTTATGACCCTGATGGGTTTCAGCAACTATAATGTTACCAAGGGCAAGATTACTTTCAAAGGTGAAGATATCACCTACGCCCCCATTTATGAGCGTGCCCGTCTTGGTATCGGTATGTCCTTCCAGCGTCCTCCGACCATCCATGGCCTGAAAACCCGCCATCTGGTAAAAATGTGCGGTAATGGCTCCGATGTGGATGTCGAGATGCTTGCCGAGCGTGTCAATATGACCAATTTTCTTGACCGCGATATCAACTCCGGTTTTTCCGGCGGTGAAATCAAGCGTTCCGAACTTCTTCAGCTTATGGCGCAGAATCCGGGCCTGTTGCTTTTCGATGAGCCTGAATCAGGCGTTGACCTCGAAAATATGCACCTGATCGGTAAAATGGTTCGCACTCTGCTCGATGGTGAAATCAAGCCCTGTCTTGATCTGAGCATGAAAGAGCAGAAAATGAAAAAAGGTACCGATACCTGCGGCCTGATCATTACCCATACCGGACACATTTTGGATTACATCAATGCTGACCGTGGACAGGTCCTTTTTAACGGACACCTCTGCTGTGAAGCCAGACCTCGCGACATTCTGGAGCACATCCGTAAGTACGGATACAAAGAATGCGTGAAATGCTTGAACTAGCAGTTTAAATCCACGGAGAAATATCATGAAGAAAATTGATCTGAAAGATTATAAATTTGATGGTCTGGAACACGCAGTAATTGAAGATCTTTCTTCAATTGAAGCTGAAGAAAAAGAGCAGTTGATCATGGCAGGTGTTGACGTTGATGCCAAAGACGTCAGCGCGACCTTTATGCAGGTCGACCACTCCAACGTTCACTGCGGCAGCAACGATAAAGATGTTGAAGTCATGGATATCAAGAAAGCTCTTGAAAAATATGATGGCCTGCCTGAATACTTCTTCAAACTCATTGATAAAGATAAGGACGAGTTCACTCGCAACGCTGCAGACAATCTGCACGGCGGTTACTTTGTCCGTACCAAAAAAGGCGCGAAGATTGAAAAGCCTGTTCAGTCCTGCCTGTTCCTCAAGGCTGAAAATTCCGGCCAGAACATCCATAACATCGTGGTTGTAGAGGAAGATTCCGAACTGCATATCATCACCGGTTGTGCTGCCGCTCACGATAAATTCTCCGGCGGACATTTCGGCCTTTCCGAATTTTACGTTAAAAAGGGCGGTAAGCTCACTTTTACCATGGTTCATAACTGGGGTGAAAATACCGTCGTACGTCCCCGCACCGTGGGAGTTGTCGAAGAGGGCGGATCTCTCATCAACAACTATGTGCTCATGAAGCGGGTTAAGGATCTTCAGTCCTACCCGACCATCTACCTTAACGGTGAAGGCGCGGTTGCCCGTTTCAATTCCGTTCTGGTTGCACCTGAAGGTTCCCATATCGATACCGGAACCCGCATTATCCAGAATGCACCCAACACTAAAGCGGAAACCATTTCCCGTACTATCACCACTGGCGGTACCATTATCTCCCGTGGTCATATTCAGGGTAACCATGTTCCCGCTCGCGGCCACATTGAGTGTCAGGGGCTTATCCTTGGCGGTGGACGCATCCATGCCGTTCCTGAATTGGAAGGTACTGTTGAAGGTGTTGAACTTTCCCACGAGGCCGCAGTCGGTAAGATTGCGCAGGAAGAGATTGAATACCTCATGGCTCGTGGAATGGATGAGGACGAGGCAACCTCAACCATCGTACGCGGCTTCCTGAACGTTGATATTATGGGCCTGCCTGCAAAGCTGCAGAAAGAAATCGACAAACAGATCGAGGAACTTGACGCCAACGAATCCATGTAGGCTTCCACGCATATGCTTTACAGAGTGCCTTTCCTTAGGGGAGGCACTCTTTTTTTTGCGGATGGACAATAACTGCGTAATTTCATATACGCATAAACAGAAAGTTTAGGTTCTGTTTTAAGTTTATGTCTTTTAAAAATAAGTGGTTAGTAGATGCCGGGATATAAGGTTCATGTAAGCGGTTCTATCGTGGCCGGGGCGCTGGTTCTTCTGGGATTGGCTAATATCGGTCTATATGTGATTGATCCGCAGCAGGTTGTTGTTTTGTTTGTTCTGTGTGTGTTGGGTGCGCTTTTCCCTGATATTGATACAGATTCAAAGGGGAAGAGAATCTACTATTCAGGTATGCTGCTTTTGTCGCTTACTTTGATCTATTTTGACCAGTTTCAATGGGCGGCATATTTAGGAATTCTGGCAATGTTGCCCGGTATCAGTGCGCATCGCGGGTGGACTCATACATGGTGGGCCATGCTAATGGTGCCTATACCCATGCTGATTTTGCCGTATTATGTCTACGGACAGCCGTTTCCGACCTTGCTGCCGTATTATGTGGCTTTTGTGACCGGATATTTTTCGCATCTGTTGCTGGACAGGGAATTATAAAATAAACGGGATTGAGCGTAGTGCTCAATCCCGTTTTTATTGATTCTATTCGAAACTTCAGCGCGGAAAGTCGTACTGAAGTTTCAGGAGGAGGGAGGTTTAATCGTCGTTTTGTTCAAGTGCTTCCATCAGGCTTATGGTCAGCTTGAGGAAGTCTGCTTCAGTCAGAATCCCGATTAATCCGTTTTTTTCATTAACTACCGGAAAACAGCCGTACTTGTGATCCAAAAGGAGTGTTGCAGCTTCTTTCAGAGAAGTATTTTCTGTAATGGTTTTAATGTCTGTACGCATTATTTCCCCGACAGGGATTCCTGAATCAATTTCCCCTTGTGTGGCAGGGTCAATGTCGGCCAGTTGGGAGATTGTGGCCCGCAGGATGTCGCGATGGGTCACAAGTCCTATAAATTCCCGGTCAGCATTTACGATGGGGATATGTCTGATGCGCTGCAGGTCCATAAGTGACCTGGCCATTTTTAAATTGTCAGATTCACTTAGGGTGAAAAGTTCCGTGGTCATAAGATCGTTGACTTTCAGCATGTGTTCCTCCTTTTAGCCTTACTTTAATCTCTCTTTATGTCGCTTTTGTGTCAAGATGTATGTGGAAAAATCAGCTTTAAATGCCAATTAATGCTATTCAGGTTGACTTGACCGCTAAAATCTGATTTTCAACTGCAAACAATGAATTAATCCGGCTGTATTATTTGTTCGGGAATTCATAGTTAAAAATAAATTTTCAGGCCTTGCCGAGATCGGTTTCCGGCTGACGGGGGATAAGTGCGTATAGACCCAAAGCGTTCCAGGTTAAAAATGGTTGAAGAACAGATTGCAGCCCGCGGTGTTGCGGATAACAATGTTCTTGATGCCATGCGTAGAGTTCCTAGACACATGTTTGTTCAGGACGCCCTTGCTTCACGTGCCTATTCTGACAGCGCCCTGCCTATCGGAGAAGGGCAGACTATCTCTCAACCATATATTGTTGCTGTCATGTCTGAGTTGTTGAAGATTGAGCCGGGGCATAAGGTTCTGGAAATCGGAACCGGGTCCGGCTATCAGGCTGCCGTGCTTGCAGAGATGGGGGCGGAGGTTTTTTCTGTAGAAAGGATTCGCAAGCTCTTTATTTCAGCGCGCAAACTTCTTTTCGATATGAGATATTTCAACATTCAGTTGAAACTGGATGACGGGACAATGGGCTGGCCGGATAACGCTCCTTATGACCGTATAATTGTCACTGCCGGAGGACCTGAAATACCGCAATATCTTATAGATCAACTTGCTGATCCCGGAATACTGGTCATTCCTGTTGGTGGGCAGAGGCGAGTGCAAAGGCTCATGCTGGTTACTAAAACAGACGGAAAAATCGAAACCACGGATATGGGCGGCTGTGCCTTTGTCGATCTGGTTGGTAAACAGGGCTGGTAGGGCAGAATGAATTTTATCCAAGCTTGGAAGAATGGTCCGGGACCGGAATCAGCACGTGATTACCTTGTACTTATCCTTAAGGGGATTTGTATGGGAGTGGCCGATATTATACCCGGTGTTTCGGGTGGGACCATGGCTTTCATTACCGGAATTTATGACAACCTCATTGATTCCATCCGTTCTTTTAATGGTAAATTTATCAAGAGCCTGTTTAAATTCGACCTGACCGGTGCGATAGCCGAGGCACATCTTAAATTTTTGATTCCTCTCCTGTTCGGAATCGTAGTGGCTATGGTTTCCATGGCCCGTGTCATACATACCTTACTTGGAACACATCCTGTACAGGTCTGGTCTTTGTTTTTCGGTCTCATTGCTGCGTCCATTCTGGTTGTAGGCAGAAGGGTCGGGGAGTTTTCAACTAAGAATGTCCTCTCCGGCATTGTTGGCGCTGTCTTCAGTTATTTTCTGGTGGGGCTGATTCCCGTAACCACCCCCAATACTCTCTGGTTTGTTTTTCTTTGTGCTTCTATTTCCATTTGTGCCATGATTCTGCCCGGCATCAGCGGAGCGTTTATTCTTTTGCTGCTGGGTAAATACGAATTTATCACCGGAGCCATCCGCAATCCCACAACCCTTGAAAACGGGGCCATTTTGCTGGCTTTTGTCTGCGGTTGCGCTTTCGGTATTTCCCTTTTTTCCCGTGTCCTGCATTTTCTGCTGGAAAAACATCACGCTTTGACCGTGAGCCTGCTGACCGGATTTATGGCCGGGGCCATGCGCAAAATTTGGCCTTGGAAAGAGGTTCTCGATTCTGTGGTGATTCGGGGTAAAACTCATGTTTTGAGCGAGGCGAATATTTTGCCTCCGGCTTACGACGGGGAATTTGCGAGTGCTGTGCTGCTGATGGTTGCCGGATTCGCAGCAGTGATTATCTTGGAATGGGTATCTTCAGCCAAGGACAGCTGAAGTTGACCGGGGAGAGGGTTCCCCGAGTTTTTAATATACAACAAAGGCATAGATATGAGTTCATCA
Source organism: Maridesulfovibrio sp. (assembly GCF_963666665.1). Classification (NCBI taxonomy): domain Bacteria; kingdom Pseudomonadati; phylum Thermodesulfobacteriota; class Desulfovibrionia; order Desulfovibrionales; family Desulfovibrionaceae; genus Maridesulfovibrio; species Maridesulfovibrio sp. Next base: position 1,474,339 of record NZ_OY762999.1, on the reverse strand, counting down.
TGTAGTTCCTGTTCTTCTGCTCCCCAGAAGGGCGGGGACAAGAAAGCGAGTGCTGCCCATGCTCTGCAGAATGAGTTGATTTCTTCAACTCTGCAGAAAATCAAATACAAAATTTTTGTAATGAGCGGCAAAGGCGGTGTTGGTAAAAGTTCTGTGGCGGTCAACATTGCTGCAGCTCTTGCCGACAAAGGTTTTAAGGTCGGTATCCTTGATGTTGACATTCACGGTCCCAGTGTTCCTCACCTGCTTGGTATTACCGGACAGCTGGATGTTGAACGCGGCAACCTTGTTGTTCCCAAAAGGGTAAATGACAACTTGCACGTTGTTTCCATGGAATCCCTGCTCAAGGATCCGGATCAGGCTGTCCTCTGGCGTGGGCCCATGAAGACATCCGCTATCAGGCAGTTCATTTCCGACGTACAGTGGGGCGAGCTTGACTTTCTCGTAGTTGATTCCCCTCCGGGTACCGGAGATGAACCCATGACCGTTCTTAAAACCATTCCCGAATCCCTTGCTGTGGTTGTTACCACCCCTCAGGAAGTTTCCCTTGCCGACGTAAGAAAGGCTATCAACTTCCTGCAGTACGCTAAGGCCAACATCATGGGTGTGGTTGAAAACATGAGCGGACTTGTTTGTCCTCATTGCCATGAGAATATCGACCTTTTCAAGAAGGGCGGGGGTGAAGAACTTGCCAAGAAGTACGGCCTGCCTTTCCTTGGCGCGGTTCCTCTTGATCCTACTACTGTTGTAGCCGGAGATCTCGGTAAGCCTGTGGTTCTTCTCGAAGAAGATTCCCCGGCCAAGCTTGCTTTCCGCAAGGTTGCAGACGAGATCGCCGAAGCTGCTGAAAGTAGTTTTGAGGTTGCTTCCAGCACTCATACCTAAGAAAAACGCCTTTTTTTGGGCGTAATCTCATTGCCGGGTTGACATACGTTGCGCCTCGGCACAGAATCATGCAGTTATTGCAGGGGGCCGTTTTTTGCGGTCCCCTGTATTACACGAAGGCTTGCTGGCTTCAGGGCAACAGCTCTGACTAAATGAATTTCACGACCCGGGACTCCTTATGTTCAACCTTGCCAATTCCCTGACTCTTGGACGCATTCTTGCTGTACCTTTAATTGTAGCTCTTCTTTACTATCCGAACAAATTGACCATGTTTTTGGCGGCCTTTGTCTTTTTTCTGGCATCGCTTACCGACTTTTTTGACGGTTACATTGCCCGCCGCAGCAATCAGGTTACCAACCTTGGCAAGTTTCTTGACCCGCTGGCTGACAAATTGCTTATCTGTTCTACCCTTATCATGCTTAGCTACATGGGATATGTAAGCGGTTGGATTACTGTTGTTATTGTCTGCCGTGAACTTGCGGTAACCGGACTCCGGGCCATTGCTGTGGATATGGGGCTGGTACTTGCTGCGGATAAGTTCGGAAAACTTAAGACCCTTGTCCAGAGCTTTGCACTCGGTCCCTTGCTCCTGCATTATTCTTACTTCGGAATTGATATGCATCAGTTGGGAATGTGGGTTCTCTACGTGGCTGTTTTCCTGACTGTCTTTTCCGGCGCTAATTATATGTACAATTTGCATAAAGTCTGGTTAACTAGCGAATAATAAAAATATCAGTAAATATCACAGACGGGACGATCAATGAACGGCAATGACCGACAGAATCTTGTGCTAAGGCTCAATAATTGTCTTGAAACAATTCTTGAGATGGAGCAGGAACTCGAGAAGCTTGACTTAAACAGCAGGTTTATTGAAGAACTTGAAGTTCTTAAGGGGTTTATGAGCAAAATGGAAAAAATCAGGGTGAGCGAAGCCGAAGTTGAAAGGATTGAGTCCGCCACTGATAATTTTTTGCATGAACTTCGAGTTCCGCTGGGGCAGGTTGATTCACCCAGAAAAATATTTACCCGGCTTCAGTAGGTGTTTGATTAATGCTGCGACGTAGAGTCTTGCTGGGTTTACTGGTTGTTATCAATCTCGTACTGCTTATACGGCTTGGAATGAGCGAGCAGGGATTTTTCGGTTATGTTGAACTGGATGACAAGGTTCAGGAGCTTGAGCGGAAGATTGAAGCTGCTGACAACCGGACTCTTGAATTGAGCAGGGAGATCAGACGTCTTAAGACTGATCGGGCCTATCAGGAGAAAGTCATCCGCAGCAGGATGAATTATGTTAAGGACAATGAAGTGTTATATATTTTCCCCAAATCCGGGGAACTAAAGACTCAGGGAGCAGGTGCAGATGCAAAGCAAGATTGAGTGGTATCAGGAAGTTCTGGCTCTGGAGCCCAGCTCAAAAGTATTTTTTCCTCTGGCACGTCTTTATGTTGAAATGGGCAATCTTGAAAAAGCTGTAACCACTCTCAGGATGGGCCTTGACCGCCATCCTGATTACCTTGAAGCCCGCCTGTTGCTGGTTGAAACCCTAGCCAAACTTGAACGGGATTCTGAAGCAAAGGCTGCTGTCGCTCCTCTGACCAGACTTTTTTCTTCCTACCCCTCATTCTGGAAAATGTGGGGTGCTTCTGTTTCTGAGGGCAATGATGATGTCGCCGGGGCTATGGCTTTTCTATTCTCCGCTCTTCATGGCTCGCCTATGTCATGGTCCGATGTTATGGCCGAGGGTATTAAGCAGCTGACCGGTGCTAATATCGGGGCGCGGGTTCAGAAAGCTGAGCCAGTTATTTCCAAAGAAAGATATGAAGCTGCTGGGGATTTTGTCCGCCCTGATCCGGAAGAAAGCGCTCTGCTGGTGGATGAAATATCCGAGGCCGCAGCCCTTGTTGATTTTGATGGGGATTCCGGTGAAGATTTAACCAGTTCCGTTGTCATGGACAGCCTTAAGACCAAAACCATGGCAGAAGTGCTTGCTTCACAAGGTGACCTTGAAGGGGCTCTTGAAATTTATCGCGACCTGCTTTGCAAAGCCTCGGACGATGATAAGGATGAGCTAATGGCTTTTATGGCTGATATTTCAAGCCGAATCAGTCAGGCTCCTATGGAAGATGTGGCCGGTGATGACGCGAGCAAGGATCCTTATTTTAAACACGCTAAAAGTAAATTAATGAGTACCCTTGAACTTCTTGCCGAGCGGCTTGAGGCAAGGGCTTCCAGATAAGAATTATTCTGATTTTTGGTCTTATTTAAAGATATAACTTAATAATATACAGAAGGATTCGTGCTGATTATGCACGGAATCCGGGTATGAGATATGGAATTTAAAAATTCTGTGCGCTCTGTCGCACTTTTTGTTTTTATGGCTGTTATGCTGTGTGCAAGTGGTTGTGAATACGGTAGTAAAGTCTGGCATGATGCACAGCAGACAGTAGACCCCAACCCTGAAATCAATCTTGAGCACGGTGGGATCGAGAATCCTGACGACAATAAGTTGGCTCTTCTTTTTACCCCGGTTGATGCAAAGATTCTCTCTCTTTGTGAGACTCTTTCCACTGTCGATTATCATCCTGATGAAAACTGGTTTAAGCTTCTTTTCATGCGTTTCCCTTGGATCAGCGGTGTTCTGACTGTTGATGATGAAGCCAGTATTCTCGTCAAGTTGCCTGAGGCGGAGATCAAACCTTTCAAGCCCGGTCCGCTCATTGAGTACGAAGGTGATTGGAATGAGATCACCTTGAAATCTTTTGTCAGTTATTCCGAGTTCGGTCCTGAAATGTATCTTGCAACTCCTTTTTTCAAGGATGCAGTATTTAAGGGGCTTGTTGTCGTTCATTTTGATCCCCGGATTTTGTTGAATTTTTGCCCGGACCCGACAAAGCTTATAATTATGCAGCCTGATGGGGGCGGTGTTTGGACCGGATCTGAGGATGTGGACAAGGAAGCACTCCTCAAGATTGACTGGGATGAGCTTCTTGATAATCAGGTCAGGGGTGTAATTTCGGTTGCCGGGGTAAGGTATGTCTGGCTGGCGCGCTATATTGGCGACACCCAGATAGTCTATCTGACTAAAGCTGTTTCCAAAGAAGATGAGGATGATGGCATACTCTTTTTCTAAAATTTATAGGTCTTATCCGAAAAATCTGGTATTAAAGCTTAATTCTTTCTGAAAATCGCGCAGCAGGGACATTCCGAAGGAGGATAAATGACCCAGCAGATTACTGTTACTGAACACCTTTTACTGCACCAGAAACAAATTCCCGGAGCTACCGGGCAGTTTACTCATCTTTTTAACGAACTTGTCCTCTCGGCAAAAATTATTTCCAGAGAAGTGAACAAGGCTGGACTTGTAGATGTTCTGGGCTTTACGGGTGAGGTTAATGTTCAGGGTGAGGAAGTAAAAAAGCTTGATGAATACGCCAACCGGATTTTGATTCATCGCATGGCCCGTTCCGGTGTTCTCTGTGCCATGGCTTCGGAGGAAAATGCGGATATTATTGATATTCCGCACGGACTTCCGCAAGGAAACTATATCATTATCTTTGATCCGCTGGACGGCTCATCAAATATTGATGTAAACGTCAATATCGGAACAATTTTTTCTATCTTCCGCCGTAAGAGTAAGCTTGGCACTCCGGTTCAGTCCACTGATGTTCTTCAGGCGGGTTGTGAACAGGTTGCGGCCGGTTATATTCTTTACGGTTCTTCCACCATGCTGGTTTTTACTACCGGTGATGGTGTTCATGGTTTTACTATGGACCCCGGTGTCGGAGAATTCCTTCTCTCACACCCGAACATGAAGATCCCTGAAACCGGTAATATTTATTCCGTTAATGAAGGGTACTGGCCTTATTGGTCCGAGGCCACTAAAAAGGTAGTCGGTTATTTTAAGTCCAGAGATAATATCCATGGTAAACCCTACAGCCTCCGTTATATAGGCTCTCTTGTAGCAGATTTTCATCGTAACTTAATTTACGGTGGAGTTTTCATGTATCCGGCTGATGACCGTGATCCATCAAAGCCGCGCGGTAAGTTGCGTCTGCTTTGTGAAGCTTCTCCCATGGCTATGCTCATTGAGCAGGCCGGAGGGCGTGCTACCGACGGAACTCAGCGCATCCTTGATATTGTTCCTGATGATCTTCATCAGCGCGTTCCTTTGTTTATCGGTTCAAAACACGAAGTTGAGACCATCAGGAATATTTATAAGGAGCAAGAGGGTTAATGCTCTGTCTTGGTATTGAAAGTTCTTGCGATGAAACAGGTCTTGCCCTTGTTCGGGATGGAAAGCTGGTTGCCGAGAAGCTTGCTTCTCAGGTTGATGTGCATGCTGTTTTCGGAGGCGTTGTACCGGAAATAGCCTCCCGTGAGCATTTGCGTGTTCTCCCTGTGCTTCTGCGTGAGTTGTTGAAGGATCAGAGCCTGACTATTGATGACATAGATGTGGTCTCCGTTGCCAGAGGGCCGGGATTGCAGGGATGTCTCCTTATGGGCTTAAGCTTTGCCAAAGGTCTGGTTTTGTCCAGCCGGGCGAAATTGATAGGTGTAAACCATCTGTGGGCGCATTTGACTGCTGCCGGGCTCGAACAGGATTTGCAGTTTCCATCTTTGGGATTGCTGGTTTCCGGCGGGCATACTCATATTTATCTGATTGAAAGTCCTTTGAAATTTACCCTGCTTGGCAAAACTCTTGATGATGCCGCCGGGGAAGCTTTTGATAAGACTGCAAAGTCCCTGAACCTTCCATATCCCGGCGGTAAGCTGGTTGATGAGCTGGGGAGGCGGGGTGTTGTTAATAAAAAGCTTTTTCCTGTTCCGTACATAAATAACGATAATCTTGATTTCAGCTTTAGCGGTTTGAAAACAGCAGTTGCAACTTATGTTAATCAGAATTCCTATTTGCGTCTCGACGTCATGGGGATTCCGGATGAAGGTGCTGAAGACCCTGCTGTTTCGGAAGAGCGCAAGAATATGCTGGCTTCTTTTAATTATGTTGTGGGCAGGGCTCTGAAGGTCAAGGTTGAGCGAGCACTGGAGCGTAACAAGGGAGTAAAATCTCTGATTGTCGCAGGCGGGGTTGCCGCAAATTCAGTTGTGCGTTCTGTTATGTCTGGTGTGGCTGCAAAATTTTCAGTACCGCTGGTTTTGCCTTCCATGCATCTTTGTACTGATAATGGGGCTATGATTGCCTATGCAGGGTACCTCATGGCCAGTGCCGGATGCAGGCATGATCTTGATCTTGAGGCAATTCCCCGTGGCAGGGTAGTGCCTTCGGATTGGATTTGTGAAGGTTAATTTAGTCAAGCGGGTGTTGCCTTTGCCCGTAAGGGTGGGTAGTATCTATTTTAATAGTTTCTAAACCGTTGTGTCTGTTCATCTTGACACATGGAGCAACGGGAATTAAATTTTAAAAATTGAACTCCACCCTTGGGGTGGACTCAGGACGAAGACAATTTGATGTGCCTGTCACAGGCGCAGCTACCTGAATACTGTAACAAGGAGAAAAACATGGCTTTGCAGGTTACCGATTCCAATTTTCAAGAAGAAGTTCTCAATAGTGATAAGCCTGTTCTGGTTGACTTCTGGGCTCCGTGGTGCGGACCCTGTCGTGCAATGGGCCCTGTGATTGACGAGCTTGCTGAAGAATTCTCCGGCCAGATTAAAATCTGCAAGATGAATGTAGATGATAACCCTGCGTCTCCCGGAAAGTATGGCATCCGTGCTATCCCGACCCTCATCCTTTTCAAGGATGGCGAAGTTGTAGACCAGACCACTGGTGCAGTTTCCAAGAGCAGCATTAAGGAAATGATCAGCAGCAAGGCTTTGTAAATAATGAAGTCTTATGACGCCGTTGTAATTGGGGGCGGCCCTGCCGGAATGGCGGCCGCCCTTTATCTCGCGAGGGCAGGAGTTAACTTTCTTGCCGTCGAAAAGTTGTCCCATGGCGGACAGATGCTCTTGACCGATGAGCTGGAGAATTTCCCCGGATTCCCTGAGGGAATCAAGGGGTACGAGTTGGCCGACAGAATGGACAGGCATGTTAAGCATTATAAGTATGACCATGTCTATGATGAGGTGCAGCAGATCATTCCTGGTGAAGAGTCTCACGAGGTTATAGTTGCTAGCGGTGATCATGTAAAAACCCAGGTAATCATAATTACCTCTGGTGTTACTTTCAGGAAATTAAAGGTTCCCAACGAGGAAAAGCTGCTGGGGCGCGGTGTTTCTTTTTGTGCCCTGTGTGACGGTCATTTTTATCGTGATAAGGTTGTGGCTGTCATTGGTGGCGGTAATTCAGCGCTTGAGGAAGCCCTCTATCTTTCCAGGCTTGTAAAGAAGCTTTACCTTGTGCATCGCAGGGATGAATTCAGGGCGGACAGGGTTTATCAGGATAAATGTCTTGCAAACCCGGTGATTGAGCTTGTCCTTAATTCTGTTGTTTCGAAGATTGTCGGTGATACCGAAGTCTCTGGTGTTGAAGTTAAGAATATAACTACCGGAGAGTATTCCGTCCTTGATGTGGACGGAGTTTTTATTTTTGTCGGTTTTGATGCCGTGTGCAGTTTTTTTCCAAAAGAACTGGCACTTGATAAATATGGATTTATAAAAACAACCTGCGAAATGGAATCAAGTATTCCCGGAATATACGCTGCGGGCGACATCCGTTCAAAGAAATGCCGGCAGGTTGTTACTGCCGTAGGTGATGGCGCGACTGCCGCCACGGCCGCGTATGCGTATCTGGAACATAAATAATGCGAAATAAATTTCTTTCTGTTTTTTTAGCTTCTTTTTTAATTATCAGCCTCTCCGGCTGTGGTCTTGTTGACTACTATTTCCTTCCCAAGCCTGAAGATACCGCGCAAGAGCTTTTCGAAGCAGGTGTGGAGGCTATGAAGGATAAAGAATATTACGATGCTACTGAGTTCTTTTCAAAGTTGAAAGACCGTTATCCTTTCAGCCCGTATACAGTTAAAGCTGAGATCAGTCTTGGAGATGCATATTTCCTTGATAAAAAGTATTTCGATGCATCTGAGGCTTATAAGGAATTCGCAGCCCTGCATCCTGGGAACGATGAGATTCCCTATGTCATTTATCAGATCGGTTTGAGCAACTTCAATCTGTTTAGCTCAATTGACAGGCCGCAGAGCAATATCACGGAGGCTCTTGAATATTTTTACAGGGTTGAAGAAGCATATCCGGATACCCAGTATGCAAAATCTGCCAAGGAATATATTGTAAAATGCCGCCGCTCATTGGCAGACCATGAGCTTTATATTGCGGATTTCTTCTGGCGATCTTCAAAGTTCGGTTCTGCATGGAAGCGTTATGCCTACGTGGTCAGGAATTTCAAGGATCTGCCTGAAGTGCGTAAATACGCTATGAAGCAAGCGGAAATGTCCTATTACGAATACCAGAAAACTCTATCTCAGGAAGAGCGCGAGCGTCTTCAGGGAAGCTGGAAAGAGCTGGTCGATTGGCTCTAATTTTTATCCCATGTTAAAAGCAAAGCCCGATAGACCTATGTCTGTCGGGCTTTTATTTAGTGAAGGTTGGTTTCGGAGGCAAAAATGTTTGAATTTCCACTTTGGTTGCAGGATTTCCAGATTGATGACGATATTTTCGGCGAAGCTTATGAAGCTACTTTGCCGCCCCAGCGCGCTTGGCTGAAAAAGACCATCGCGCAGGTATATGGAATTAATTCACCTGAAGCTCCAAGCAAGACATGGAATGTAAATACTTGGCGCGGCGGCTTTGAAACAGAAGTGTCTACTTCTCCTTTAGAATGGACCGTCCTGCTTTTGGATGACAAGTCTGTTTCTCCGGTCAGGATTCTGGCTGCTTTGGTCCCCGCCCTTGTTGCCGGGGTAAAAAATATTCTGGCTGTATATTGCGGAGAGGCTGAAATTTCACAGGCTGTTCTGGCCGGGTTTGAGCTTGCCGGTCAGGAAGATGTAGTGCATCTGCCGCAGGATAAGGTCGAAGAACTGCTCGATTATCTTATGCAGAGTGGTGTTGACGGTGCTATTCTTGATATGCGCTCCAGACTTGTTCTGCTGCCGTGCGGGCCGTGCGTACGTTACTGGCGTGCGCCTGAAATTTCCAGTATATCAATCTGTAAGGAAGAAGACTCCCCTGATATGGATGTTATGACTTTTGTTCATCCTGATGTTGAGTTTGTTGAAGTGGATGAGGATTCCCTTGGAGAAGTCCGTACTGATGCTGCTGTAGTCCCTGCTGAAATTGTCGGTGATGCACTGATGGATTTTAATATCGTTCTGGCCCACGGGCAGGAAGGTTGCTGGCTCTGGAGTGGGTTCAACTGTTCTTTTTTCAAGCGTGAATCTGTAGCTCTAACTGTGGCTGAATAAGTTCTTTTATCTGGAAGGTGACCTGTGAATACAAAGCCTGATTTCTCTGCAAAAGGTATTGGAAAGATACGTAATATAGGAATTATTGCTCATATTGACGCCGGTAAGACTACTGTTACCGAACGTATGCTCTATTTTTCAGGAAGAATTCACAGATTGGGAGAGGTTCATGAAGGAACCGCTACCATGGATTATTTGCCGGAAGAGCAAGAGCGCGGAATTACTATTACTTCAGCAGTAACCACATGTTACTGGGGACAGAATACAGTCAATATTATCGATACGCCGGGTCATGTGGATTTTACCATTGAGGTAGAGCGTTCCTTGCGAGTGCTGGATGGTGCGGTCGGGGTTTTTTGCGCCGTTGGCGGAGTAGAGCCTCAGTCGGAAACTGTCTGGCGTCAGAGTGAGGCTTATCATGTTCCCAAGCTCGTGTTCATAAACAAAATGGATCGCCTTGGTGCAGATTTTGAGGCTGTACTTGAATCGATGGCTGCCAAACTTTCCATCAAAAGTCTTCCTGTTCAGATTCCGGACGGTGCCGGAGATGAGTTCTCAGCTGTTTATGATCTTATTCGTATGAAAAAGCTGATCTTTGATCAGGACAGCAATGGCGAAGAATTTGATGTCCTTGATTTGGATGAGCAGGATGAAGAGTTTGTTGCTCCATGGCGGGAACGTATGTGCGAGATCCTTTCCGAGGTGGATGATGAATTCATGGAAAGGTATCTTGAGGATGACATCGATCCCGAATACATTGATGCCGTCATCCGCAAAGCTACTCTTGAACTTAAGCTGGTGCCGGTCTTTTCCGGTTCGGCATTGAAGAATGTGGGTGTGCAGCCGCTGATGGACGGGGTTGGAAAATACCTGCCCAGTCCGTTGGAAGCTCCCAAGGTTACGGGGATAAACCCGCAGACCGGTGTTGTTCAGGAAGTTGAACCGTCAGCCAATGGTCCGTTTCAGGCTCTTGCGTTTAAGGTTGTCATGGATTCCGGGCGCAAAATGGTGCTTATGCGTATTTATTCCGGCAAGATAGAGGCTGGAGATATGGTGCGAAATTATACGCAGGGTAAAGATGAGCGTGTTGCCCGTCTTTTCAAGATGCATGCAGGACGCAAAGAACGTCTTGATATGGCTGGTATCGGTGATATCGTTGGGGCTGCCGGACTAAAGGACACCTGTACCGGAGATACTCTTTCCTCTTCTGAAATACCGCTCGTGCTGGAACAGATAGAAATGTACAAGCCGGTAATTTCCATGGCTATTGAGCCGCGCAACGTGGATGAATCCGAAAAGCTGGAAGAGGTTCTGGATAAATATTTACAGGAAGATCCTACTCTCGCTTTAAAGACAGATGAAGATACAGGGCAGATTATTCTTTCGGGTATGGGAGAACTTCACCTCGAGGTTGTTCTGGACCGCATGCGCAGGGAGTACAAGCTTGAGCCAAGATCGGGCAAGCCGCAGGTTGTTTATCAGGAGGTTCCCGGCGGCAATGCGGAAGCCGAGGAAGAGTTTAATAAGCTCCTTGGTGAGGATAAGCATTACGGTTATGTGCGTCTTTCCGTTGAGCCGCAGGAAAGAGGAGCCGGTCGGGATGTTGTATTTGAAATTGATACGAGTGAATGGTCTTCCGAGTGGATGGATGCGGTTGCAGAAGGTGTCGATGATGCCTTGCAGAGCGGTGTTTTAAAGGGATTTCCGGTTCAGGACGTGAAAGTGCGTATTCTTGAACTGCGTAAACGGGACGGTGAATCAAGCGTTCCGGGGTACCATATGGCGGCTGGCAAGGCTTTAAAGGCAGCATTGGCGGCATCTTCGCCGAAGTTGATGGAGCCGATCATGGATGTGGAGATTTCGGTCCCTGAAGAATTTGTCGGCGATGTTATCGGGTTGCTGGGAGCTAAGGGCGCGCGTATCGAGAATATGCTCGACCGTAATAGGCAGAAGATTGTTCAGGCCTTATCTCCGTTGCGGAATATGTTCGGTTTTTCAACCGAGTTGAGATCGGCCACTCAGGGAAGGGCCGGTTTTGCCATGAAGTTCCACAGCTTTGATGTTTTGGACTAAATTCAACAAAGGGAAGTTGATGCAGAGGAATTTCAGCAGATGGGAGAAGTTAAAGAGGCTTCTCAAATTATATTATTTAAAATTGATGCGTATCAACGCATCCCCGCATAACATCGCTATGGGGGTCGCCTGTGGTGTTTTCGGAGGATGTTTTCCGGTTATACCGGGGCTTCCTCTGCAAACGGTCATTGCTGTTGTTATGGCTTTCTTTACCCGCAGCAGCAAGATTGCCGCGGCCATTGCTACATGGATATCCAATCCGTTTAACTGGCTGCTTTTCTATTATGTGCAGTTCAAGATCGGCACATTCCTGCTGCCGATCGAAGTTCAGTTTGATCCGGCCAAGTGGCAGGTTTCGGATTTTATGGAAATCGGCTGGCAGGGTGTGACAATCCTTATTTTTGGCGGATTTGTTCTTGGTGTTCCTCTGGGGATAGTTTCCTATTTTATTGCCTTGCATTTTATACGTCGTTATCGCAGGCGTAAAGCTTTGCGGATGCTTGCCCGCAGGAAGAAATTATAGAGTTGTTTATCTTAAAAATCTTACATCGGGAAAAGATGCTTTTTTTTGTGAGATTTCGTGATAATTAAGAAAGGTCCTTTGGTTTCAAAGGGCCTTTTTGCATTTTTTACGCCTTAGATAATTATACTGCTTGATTGAAATTGATTAAATGTTTAAAAATAGAAGTGTTTATCAGCCAATTCAAATGACTTGGAGAATTTTATATGTCTGATGATATGACAACTCAAGTATTCAAGGAAGAAGCATACGAATTACTGGGTGAGCTTGAAACCTCTTTGCTTGAACTTGAAGATGTTCCTGATGATATGGATATTATCAACCGTGTCTTCAGAGCGCTGCATACGATTAAAGGTTCCGGGTCTATGTTTGGCTTTGAAGCCATTGCTGAATTTACCCATGAAGTTGAGACCATATTTGATAAGGTCAGGAATGGGGAGCTTGCGATAACTAAAAATTTGTTGAGCCTTTCTCTTGCTGCACGTGATCATATTTATTCCATGCTAGAATCTTCAACCGGTGAAGGGGATAGCAGTGTAGGGAACGGCATTCTCGAAGGTTTGAAAGATGTTGCCGCTGACGGGGCCGAAATCGAGCAGGAAATAGAAGATGAAACAACAGTTGCTTCTGGTGAAGAAATAGAACCAGATGAAATAACTGAGGTTGATGTTAAAGAATCTTGCTCTAGTCAATCGTTGAAAAGCCTTTATCAGATTGTCATTAAGGTTGCCGCAGGCAATGACGTTGAAGAAGAAAACCTCGATCCTCTTTTGGAAGATCTTGGCCAGATAGGAGTTGTGTGTTCAAAAGTTCTGCACAGGGATGACGAAGTCTGGTGGGATGTTATTTTTCAGAGTAGTGCGGACTCCATGTCTATTGAGGAGATTTTCTTTTTTACCGATATACCGGTAACTGTGAATGTGCGCGAAGTCGCGCGGGAAGATGTTGCAGATATATTTGATCCTCACCATGATGATGAGAATGAAGATCTTTCCGCTGAACCTGCGCAGACTAAAAAGCTGGGTGAAATCCTTGTTGAAAGGGGTGCTGTAGCCTCCGAAGCCATTGATGAGGCTTTGGCCGTCCAGAAGCCTTTGGTCGATCAGAAGCCCTTGGGTGAATTGCTTACTGAGAAGGGTGTAGTCAGCAAGCAGAAAGTGGAAAGTGCCCTGGCAGAGCAGACAGCGACAAAAGAATTTAAATCAGCAGCTAAGAAATCTCGTAAAAAGGTTGATACTGCCTCTTCTATTCGAGTCTCCGCTGAAAAACTGGACTATCTGGTGGACCTTGTCGGCGAACTGGTCATCGTTCAGGCCCAGATCAGTCAGGTGGTCAGTTCCAAGGCCGACCCTTCCTTGACCGCTCTTTCTGAGGAACTCGAGCGTCTTTCCGATGAACTCAGGGACAGTACTCTCGGAATTCGAATGCTGCCCATCGGAACAACTTTCAGTAAGTTCAGGCGTCTTGTCCGCGATCTTTCCGAAGACCTCGGTAAAGAGATAGACCTTAATACCAACGGGGCAGAAACCGAGCTGGATAAGACCGTTATCGAGCGTCTTGGCGACCCCCTTGTACACCTGCTTCGTAATTCTATTGACCACGGCATCGAAGGGCCTGAAAAGCGGACAGCAAAGGGCAAGCCTCGCCGGGGCACCATCACGCTTACAGCAGAACATTCCGGTGGTGATGTACTCATCATTATCGAAGACGACGGTAAGGGTATGTCTACGGAGGTCATTAAGGCGAAGGCGGTTGAAAAAGGACTTATTTCCACTGATCAGGATCTTGGCGATAAAGATATTTTTAATCTTATTTTCGAGCCGGGATTTTCCACTGCCCAGAGTGTGACCAATGTTTCCGGTCGCGGTGTGGGGATGGACGTTGTAAAACGGGCCATTGATTCCCTGCGGGGCAGTATTGATATTACAAGTAAAGAAGGACAGGGAACAATCATAACCATCAGGCTGCCGCTTACTCTTGCGATTATCGATGGTCTGCAGGTTCGCGTCGGTGATGATTATTTTGTCATTCCGCTTTCCTTGGTTGAAGAGTGCGTTGAACTCACCAGTAAGGATGTTGAAGAGGCCAATGGCCAGCAGTTCGTTAACCTGCGCGGTGAGATTGTCCCGTATATCAGGATTCGTGAATGGTTCGAAGTTGAGGGAGAATCTCCGCCCATTGAACAGATTGTCATTACCGGACTCGATGGCAGTAGAATAGGTGTTGTTGTGGATACTGTTATCGGTGAGCATCAGACTGTAATTAAAAGTCTGGGACGTGTGTACCGTGATGTGGAAGGCATTTCCGGAGCAACTATTAAAGGAGATGGAACCCTCGCGTTGATTCTGGATATCCCGAAATTATTCAGGACAGTTCTTGCTGAAATAAAGGCGGCTGGCTGATGGTTTTTAAAAAAGGCAAAAAGGATAAAGGAAAGCCCAGGAAAGGGGAGCAAGTTCCGGTAGCGCTTATGCCTAAGATGACTGACTCTGATTTCGGCAAATTCAGTAAGCTGATAAAGGAGGAGTTCGGAATCAAGATGCCGCCTTCCAAGAAGACAATGCTTGAGGCGCGTCTTCAGAAAAGGTTACGTGCTCTCGGTTTCAGTTGTCATTCACAGTATTGCGATTTTCTCTTCAGCCCAGGAGGTTTTGAAAGGGAATTGGCTTCGCTTATTGATGTAGTCACAACCAATACAACGGATTTTTTCCGGGAGCCTAAACATTTTGAGTTATTGTTGAGCACAGTTTTGCCTGATCTGTGCCAGCGTAACAGCAGGCCTGTTAAAGTCTGGTCTGCGGGATGTTCCAGCGGAGAGGAACCATATACACTGTGTATGGTCCTCGAGGAATTTGCCGAAAAGAACCCTAGTTTCAAGTACTCCTTAATGGCTACGGATATTTCTACTGATATCCTTCGCAAGGCTATCAACGCCGTTTATCCAATGAGCAAGGTGGACGTGGTCCCAATGGCCCTGAAGAAAAAGTACCTGCTCAAAAGTAAAGACCGGGCCAAGCCGTTGGTCCGGGTTGTTCCGGCATTGCGTAACAAGGTGGATTTCCGGAGGCTTAATTTCATGGAGCCTTTTCCGTTCAAGGATCAAAAAGATATAATATTCTGTCGCAACGTAGTCATATATTTTGACAGGGCTACACAATACTCTTTGTTTAAGAAATTTTGTTCCACTTTATCCAAAGGCGGATACTTGTTCATCGGGCACTCTGAAAGTATTTCAGGAATGGAACTGCCAGTCAGGCAGATTGCTCCCACTGTTTACCAAAAGGTTTAGTTATGAAGAAGAAAACCAAGGTGTTGATTGTTGATGATTCCGCTCTGGTTCGTCAGGCATTACAGCAGCTTTTTGCTACTGATTCCAATATAGAAATAGTAGGCAGTGCCGGTGATCCTTTTGCAGCAGCAGAAATAATGAAAAGGGTTGTTCCGGATGTAATTACTCTTGATATTGAAATGCCTAAAATGGACGGACTTACTTTTCTACGCAAGTTAATGACCCAGCATCCTGTGCCTGTGGTTATTTGTTCTACCCTTACAGAACAGGGTTCGGATGCTTATATGAAAGCTCTTGAATACGGGGCGGTGGATGTGATTACTAAGCCGAAGATAGGTACCAAGAAGTTTTTTGAGGAGTCCAGTATCCGGGTTTGTGATGTGGTTAAAGCAGCGGCTATGACTAGACCAAGCAAGCTTTCTGCCCGTCCGATGACAGTTCAGCCCAAGCTTACTGCTGATGCGGTTCTGCCTAAATCCCGGCCTCGCACTACAGCTTTGCAGACCACCGATAAAGTAATACTCGTCGGTGCTTCAACCGGAGGAACAGAGGCGATTCAAGGTTTTCTGCAAAGTATGCCGCTTGATTGTCCGGGGATTGCCATTGTGCAGCATATGCCGGAAAAATTTACGGCTGCTTTTGCTTCAAGGTTGGATACCATTTGCCGCATTACGGTCAAGGAAGCAAGAGACGGGGACAGCATCCTGAGGGGGCAGGCTTTGATTGCTCCGGGCAATAAGCATATGCTTCTCAAGCGTTCTGGAGCCCGCTACTATGTTGAGATTAAAGATGGTCCTTTGGTCAGTCGCCACAGACCTTCCGTGGATGTGCTTTTTCGCTCAGGAGCATCCAGTGCCGGAAAAAATGCTGTGGGTGTAATTATGACCGGAATGGGTGACGACGGGGCAAAGGGCATGAAAGAAATGCACGACTCCGGAACATACTGTATCGCACAGGATGAGGCTTCCTGCGTCGTCTTTGGTATGCCGCAGGAAGCCATTAAACTAGGCGGAGTTGATAAGATTATGCCGCTTAAGAATATTCCCGGCGCGGTGGTTAATTTTTGTAGCCGTTAGCGATTCCGTTACTGCTTTTCGCCTTTGTTGTGTTTGTGAATGACTATGTTCACCTCTTCGGCTGTGACCAGTCCTTCAGTCATGTTTTCACTCAGAAAATCTGTGAATCTTTCAATTTTTTCGGGCCTGTCAATGATCTCGATGATCAGTGGCAGGTCTTCGGACAGCCTGAGGATGGAAGTTGTGCGGACCTGACTGTTTGCTCCGTAGCCCATCACACCTCGATATACCGAGGCCCCGGCGAGCCCTTGGTTACGCGCTTCTTCTACGATTACTTCGTAAAGGGGGCGGTGCTTGATTCTATTTTCCTCTCCAGTGAATATTTTGAGTCTTACAGCTTTTTCCGTTAAGGTCATGGCGAGTTCTCCGTATTAAATGGTTGCTTAGAATCAGGAAACAATCAATCTGCCCAGAGCCAGCCCGCCGATAATGCAGACGAATCCCAGCACACTCTGCCCGCCAATGTTCAGAGCGGTCATGGCCCACTGGCCTGATTTAATAAGGTTGGTTGACTCAAACATGTAGGTCGAAAATGTGGTGAATGCGCCCATGAATCCGGTTAAAATGAGGAGGCGCATCTCCGGCGGGAATCCGAGACGCTCTTCAAATAGTCCGGTAACCAGCCCGAAAAAAAGGCAGCCGAGCATATTCACTGAAAATGTTCCTATGGGGAAGGATGTGGCGAACATCCGCTGTGTTATGCCGGAAACAATATAACGGCATAGGCTTCCGACTGCCCCGCCAGCCGCGATGTATAAGTATTTATGCATTTAAAATTCCTTCAGTGACGTTCATTTATTAATATTTTGTAGCACTTCAAGTTAAGAGAGAAAAGGAAAATGGCCCTAGAAACCGAATTGAAATACCTGAATGCCGATCACGACAAAGCTCGGATGATTATGAAAGAGCAGGGGGCTAAGATGCTTACCCGGCATTATGAACGTAATGTTGTGCTCGATGATCCGGGGCGTACTTTATATAAAAGGTCAGCATTGCTGCGGGTACGTCAGGCGGATAAGGTAACTATGACTGTTAAACGTATTCCTGCAGCTCCGGTTTCCGGAAAGGCAAAGGTTTACATTGAGCACGAAACAGAGGTCTCAAACTTTGATGAGACCGTGGCTGCATTGCAGGTCTTGGGGTATTCTCCTGTTTTCAGCTATGAAAAGATACGTGAGGAATGGGAGTTTGCAGGATGTCATATCTGTCTGGATCTGCTCCCATTTGGTCCATTTATTGAAATTGAAGGACCAGAGGACGGAATTTTGTCCTGTGCTGATAGGTTGGGGCTAAGTTCAGATGATGCCTGCAAGAAGACATATCATGAGCTAAATCGGGATTATAGAAATGATCGCGGCTTGGACCCTGATGAAAATTTTGTGTTTACCCCTGAAGAAATTCAAGAATTACTTTAAGTTTTGATTTATAGTGATTTAGTTTTTTTATAGCACAAAAATAAACAAATCTTCCTCGACAGGTGGGGAAATTGTTCTTATTGTTAGATATAGTAGAACATAAAAATATTTAAAGTTAAAAAAATGGCTGAATATAAAGAAAATTTTGAGTCAGATGTACTGCTGGAGGACGAGCTGAAGGAACCTCGGAAGTTCCGTGTGCTTTTGCACAATGACGACTATACTTCCATGGAATTCGTTGTGGCCGTGCTCATGCAGGTTTTCAGGAAAACAGAAGAGGAATCCACAAAAATAATGCTCCAAGTCCATAATGACGGAGTCGGGGTATGTGGAGTTTACACGGCAGAAGTTGCTGAAACTCGCGTTGAAATGGTCAAGCAGCTTGCACAGCAGGCAGGCTATCCGCTGAAATGCACAATCGAAGAGGTCTAGTATGCTCAGCAAGGCATTGGAACAGGCACTGACTTCTGCGGTTAACGAAGTCAGGCTTAGAAATCACGAATTCCTCACTCTTGAACATCTGTTATATGCGATAATTCAGGAGGAGATGGGTGCAGACATTCTCGCCGGGTGCGGGGCAGAGCTTACCAAGCTTCGCAGCCAGCTGGAACGTTTTTTCGATGAAAACCTCGAACCCCTGCCCACTGGTGTTGATACTGAAGTTATCCAGACTCTGGGGGTGAGACGTGTCCTGCAGCGCGCTATCTGGCAGAAGAAGGCCGCAGGCAAGGATGTTGTGGAATTGGGAGATGTTGTTGCCGCCATGTTTGAGGAAGAAGACTCTTATGCCGTCTACTTCTTGAAGACACACGATATCTCACGTCTTGATATCCTTGAATATATTTCTCATTCAATGACTGAAAACGATTGGAGTGAGGGGCTTGATATCAGTCCCAATCCTCAGCAGGGTGGAATCGGTTCTTCTCCTGAAGGCAAGCCTTCCGGGGGCAAGGATGATAAAAAGTCCCCGCTGGAAGAGTTTACCACCAATCTCACTCAGCGAGCCCGGGACGGCAAGATTGATCCGCTTATCGGGCGTGATAGCGAAGTTGAGCGGACTTTGCAGGTTCTTTCCCGCAGGCGCAAGAACAACCCTATCTTCGTAGGTGATCCCGGCGTCGGTAAGACCGCCATGGCCGAAGGTCTGGCCCTTGCCATTGCCAAGGATGATGTGCCGGAGTCTTTTGCTGACACCGATGTGTATGCCCTTGATATGGGCGCACTGCTGGCCGGAACCAAGTATCGCGGTGATTTTGAATCACGCCTCAAGGGTGTGCTGGCTCAGCTCAAGCATAAGGAAGGGGCCATCCTTTTTGTGGATGAAATTCACACCATCGTAGGAGCAGGGGCAGTAAGCGGCGGTTCCATGGATGCATCCAACATTCTTAAGCCGTTCCTTGCATCCGGTGAAATTCGTTGTATCGGTGCCACTACCTACGAAGAATACAAGAATCATTTTGAAAAGGACCGTGCGCTTTCACGCAGGTTCCAGAAGATCGATATCAGTGAGCCTTCTGTTGAAGAAACCATAGAAATCCTCAAGGGCCTCAAGCCTTATTACGAGGAACATCACCACGTGCTTTATGCTCCTTCGGCGATCAAGGCCGCTGCCGAGCTTTCCGGCAGGCATATCAATGAACGTTTTCTGCCGGATAAGGCCATTGACGTCATTGATGAGGCCGGGGCTTATTACAATCTCAGCCAGCGTAAGCGTAAGGACAATCGTATTGTGGTTTCCGATGTGGAGAAGGTCATTTCCAAGATGGCCCGTATTCCCACAAGGCGTATCACCATGTCCGACCGTTCCCGCTTGCAGGAACTGGACAGTAACCTCAAGTCCGTTGTTTTTGGACAGGACGAGGCTGTGGATCTGATCACCAAGGCCATCCTGCGCTCCCGTGCAGGAATGAAGCAGGTCGGCAGACCTACCGGTTCCTTCCTGCTTACCGGACCCACCGGGGTTGGCAAGACTGAACTGGCCCGTCAGCTGGCTTCAACCATGGGCGTACATTTCATGCGTTTTGACATGAGTGAGTACATGGAGAAGCATGCGGTGGCCCGTTTGATCGGTGCGCCTCCGGGCTATGTGGGATTTGATCAGGGCGGTCTGCTCACTGAAGGCGTGCGCAAGAACCCGCATTGCGTGATTCTTTTTGATGAAATCGAAAAGGCTCATCCGGATGTATTCAACATCCTCCTGCAGGTCATGGATTACGCCACCCTTACTGATAACAATGGCCGTAAGGCTGATTTCAGGCATGTTGTCCTGCTCATGACCTCCAACGCCGGAGCGCGTGAAATGGCCAAGGGCGGAATCGGTTTCGGTGCCAGCGTTAAGGGTGGCGAAGACAAGGGCCGCGGAATCAAGGCGGTTGAAAAGATCTTCAGCCCTGAATTTCGCAACAGGCTTGATGGAATCGTGCCGTTCAATTCACTGCAGATTGACGTCATGGAGCTTATCGTTGAGAAGTTTATCAAGGAACTCAACGGGCAGCTGCTTGATAACAGAGTATCCATCGAACTGGACAAGAAGTCCCGCCGGTGGCTGGCTGAAAAGGGTCACGATCCGGCTTACGGAGCAAGGCCCATGGCCCGTTTGATCCAGACTTCCATCAAGGATGAAATCGCTGATGAAATCCTTTTCGGCAAGCTGGTCAAGGGCGGAACTGTCTCTGTCACTACCAAGGGTAAGGGCGAAGAGGAAAAGCTCAGTTTTAAGTTTAAGACCTCTACTAAGTAGTCGTGTTGCTGAGCTGAATTAATAAGTTGAATTTGAAGGGGAAGTTTCCGTAGGAAGCTTCCCATTTTTTGTCTCATATGTTTTTTGACAACAAGTTTGAAATAAGTTCTATTTTAAACCATAACTGGAGAAATAGATTACAGTAAACAGAAGGAAGGGTATGGGAGTATCAGTTAATAATTCTGATCAAGCTGCTCAAGTTGAGGGGGAAGGAACTTCGTTTCTTTTTGAGGCTGTCGGCTGGTATGGAACGGTGGCTATCGTGCTTGCTTATCTTTTGGTCAGTCTCGGTTTGTTGGATTCCAAGGGGCTGTACTATCAGTTTTTGAACCTTACCGGAGCGGTTGGAATTGTCTTCATTTCTATACAGAAACGGGCTTACCAGCCCGCAGTCTTGAATATCATTTGGTCTGTGATTGCTTTGGTGGCAATAGGCAAAGCTGTGTGGTGATCTTTTGGGGTGATGTAAGTTTTTCTGCGTAAACTGGTTATCAAGTTATAAGATGGTGAAGGAAAGTGGATATATTATCTGTTGATTTTGCCGGAATTCATTTGGTTAGTCCGTTAATTGTAGCTTCGGGACCTCCTACATGGTCGGGTGCGGCCATGGCTGAATGCTCCCGGCTAGGTGCAGGCGCAGTGGTTACTAAGACTATTGTCAGGCATCCCAAACAAAATCCTTGTCCTAGAATAGCAGTTCACGGCAAAGGAATGCAGAACATAGAACGCTATACTGAGCACAGCGTGGAGGAGTGGGGCCAGGAAATCGCGGTAGCAAAAGAATCCGGCACTGTTGTCTTTGCCAGCTTGATGGGGGACTCTATTGATGAGGTCGTGCGACTTGCGGAACAACTCCAAGAATACGGTGTGGATGGTCTGGAGTTGGGGATTAGTTGCCCACATGCGGATAGCGGCAGGATTGTTGGTGCAAATCCGGATCTTGTTTTTGAATATACCAAGGGATTGGTTCAGCATTCCTCTGTGCCGGTAATGGTGAAGCTGTCTCCGAATGTGTCTGATATTGCCGAGATTGCAATGGCAGCTGAAGCCGGAGGGGCCGATGCTCTTAGCGCCATTGACACTGTTCGCTGCCTGTTAGGGGTGGATATTGAAACAGCTAAGCCTTTATTGCCGACTTTTGGTGGGTATTCAGGGCAGGCCATAAAGCCTATTGCATTGGCCCATGTTGCGACAATAGCATCATCTGTAAAGATATCCGTGTCCGGCATCGGCGGAATTTTGAGTGGAGATGATGCGATTGAGCATATGCTCTTGGGTGCGAGTACATTTCAAATCTGTACAGGGATATTACTTAAAGGTTTCGGGCTGATTGCAGAGATTAATGACAGGGTCGGCCAATACATGGCGAAACATAATTACCTCTCTGTTGATTCATTTAGAGGTAAAGCTTTAGCGCATCTTTTGGAATTTGAAGAAATCGACAAACGGTCAGTCTCAGCGGTAATTTCGCCTGAGAAGTGTCTTAGCTGCGGGATATGCCAAGCTTGTGTTTATGGAGCGGTAAAACGTTTTGATGAAGCTTTTTCCATTTGTCGCGACAAATGCACAGGGTGCGGTTTATGTGTTTGGTTATGTCCGGCACAAGCGATACGTATGGAATATAATATTTCAAACTCTATTGCCAAATCATAATAATCAGTTATTATTTAAAATAGGCGGAAACCAAAGGATTATTATGGTTGTTTACAGACTGATAGAAGACCCCATCTTCCCCAATCCTGATGAAGCGGAGCCGGATGGCCTGCTCGCGGTTGGAGGTGATCTCAGCCCGGAAAGGCTGCTCTCTGCTTATGCTTCAGGTATTTTCCCGTGGTATGATGAGCGCTCGCCGATTTTGTGGTGGTCGCTTGATCCCCGTTTGATATTGAATTTTGACAAGTTGCATGTCTCGCGCCGCGTAAAGCGCAAGGTCAGGAACAGGGAATATTCCGTTACTTTTGACCGTTCATTTGAAAGTGTTATCGCCAATTGCGCCCGCAAATTTCGTCCGGGGCAGGCCGGGACATGGATTCTGCCCGAAATGATTGAAGCTTATGTAAAGCTGCATAAGCTCGGTTTTGTGCATAGTGTGGAGGTCTGGAACCGGGAAGGCAATCTTGTCGGCGGTCTTTACGGGGTTTCACTTGGTAAGGTCTTTTCCGGTGAATCCATGTTTTTCCTTGAGCCGGATGCTTCCAAGGTTGGCTTTTCGTATCTCGTACAATGGTTGAAGAATCGCGAATTTCATTTTGTGGATTGCCAGCAGCCGACAGATCATCTCAAATCCTTAGGAGCTGAAGAAGTCAGCCGGGATGACTTTCTGGACATGCTTGATGAGGCTTTAGAGCATCCGGCCCTTCGTGGGAGGTGGGAGTTTATGGAAGGGGAGTATGAGATGATAACGGAAGTTTTAAGTTAGAAATATCAAAGCGGAGGATTCTTAAAGAATCCTCCGCTTTTTAAGTTCAGATAAAATATTGATGCGCTTTCAATTTGCGAATCCTACTAATTATCATCACCTTCGCGGGTTTCAACCAGCGGACGGTGTGCTCCGAGATTGTACAGGCCGCGCAGGGCGAAGGGGAGGTCGAAATGGGGCACTTTTTCAAATTTGATCAGCCCGATATCCTTACCTTCGGTGATGGAAGAAAGCGGCGGCAGACCTGTGGGCACGGGAAATTCCATGGGGGTGGAGAAGATGGATTCCAGCCTTGATGAGTAATGATCCTTGAGATATTCAACAACCTGATCGCGCTCTTCCATAGTAAATGATTCGAGGACAATCATGCGGTCTTTCTTTGCATCAGGGATTGCATCGAGAGTAGCTGGGCTGCCGAAGAGATTGTCCCACTTAATCTTGTTTTCATCCGCTTCATCCCATTCGGGACGGAAAAGATGCACTTCGACATCGCGGCGGCCTTTAAAGCTCTTGATGACCATGGATACAGCGTATCCGCGCGGACTGGGTATTTCACCGTTTTCTATTTGGATTATAGGAATCATTGCTACCTCGCAAAATGAATGTTTTAATGAGCTTGTCAGCTTGTTACTTTCTTCTCATAACTATTTTAATTTAACAGCACAAGTCGGGAACCCACCATAATGGCGAACAATTTTGAGCTTGTAAGTGACTACACCCTTAAGGGCGATCAGCCTGAAGCGGTGAAGCAACTGGTTGAAAATATTAAGCACGGCGTACAGGATCAGATCCTGCTCGGTGCTACCGGTACGGGTAAAACCTTTGCTATGGCAAACGTGATCAAGGAGCTTAATCGCCCAACCTTGGTAATGGCTCCCAACAAGACTCTGGCGGCTCAGCTTTTTAATGAATTCAAAGCGTTGTTCCCGCATAATGCTGTTGAATATTTTGTCAGTTATTATGATTACTACCAGCCGGAAGCATATCTGCCGCATTCTGATACTTATATCGAAAAAGATTCGTCCATCAACGATGATATTGATAAATTGCGTCACTCCGCCACCCACGCCTTGCTGACAAGGCGCGATGTCATAATCGTGGCTTCAGTCTCCTGCATCTACGGTCTCGGTTCTCCTGAATTTTACGCCAAGATGATTATCCCGGTGGAAGAGGGGCAGGAACTTTCCATGGAAGAGCTCATGGATCGGCTGGTTGAAGTGCAATACGAGCGCAATGATTATGATTTCCATCGCGGAACCTTTCGGGTGCGCGGAGATGTAATCGAAATTATTCCGGCCTATGCTCGTGAGCAGGCTTTGCGCATTGAATTTTTCGGTGATGAGATTGATTCCATTCTTGAAACCGATCCGTTGACCGGGGAAGTTACCGGGCGCAGACGCAAGACTGTTATCTATCCGGCCAGTCACTTTGTGTCGGATCAGGATAACCTTGAGCGTGCACGGGAAGATATTCGCAATGAGCTTTCTGAGACTCTGACTCTCTATAAGAAAGAGAACAAGCTGATCGAAGCGCAGCGCATTGAGCAGCGCACTATGTATGATCTGGAGATGATTGAGGAGATCGGTTATTGTAATGGGATCGAGAACTATTCCCGACATTTGGATGGACGTAAGGAAGGTGAGCCTCCGGCAACCCTGATCCATTATTTCCCGGACGATTTTCTACTTTTCATGGATGAATCCCATATCGCCGTGCCGCAGGTGGGCGCTATGTACAATGGTGACCGTTCGCGTAAAACCACATTGGTTAATTTCGGTTTCAGGCTTCCTTCAGCTCTTGATAACAGGCCGTTATGCTTTGATGAATTTCTCGACAAAATCGGGCAGACCGTCTATGTTTCCGCGACTCCAGGCCCTTGGGAAATGGAACGGGCGCAGGGTCTTGTGGTTGAGCAGATTATCCGTCCAACCGGATTGCTTGATCCTGAGATTGAAGTCCGCCCGGTAAAAGGGCAGATGGACGATCTGCTTGCAGAGTGCAAAAAGCGAGAGAAACGCGGTGAGCGGGTGCTGATTACCACCCTGACCAAGCGTATGGCCGAAGACCTGACTGAGTATTTCAATCAGATGGGAGTGGAGGCAAAATATCTGCATTCGGACATTGATACCATGGAGCGCATGGCTATTATCCAGTCCTTGCGTGCCGGGGAATTCGTGGCGCTCGTAGGTATTAACCTCCTGCGTGAAGGTCTTGATATACCTGAAGTATCCCTTGTTGCCATTTTGGATGCGGATAAGGAAGGGTTCTTGCGTTCTACCCGATCTTTGATCCAGACATTCGGTCGTGCGGCTCGTAATGCCGAAGGGAGGGTTATCCTTTATGCAGATAATGTGACCCACTCCATGCGTACGGCCATAGACGAAACTTATCGCCGCCGTGAGAAGCAGATGGAGTACAACGAGGCCCATGGTATCGTGCCCCAGACCATCTCTAAATCACTGGATAATATGCTGGGAACATTGTACTCTGATAACTGGTCGGGCGGTGAGGTAAAGATCGCTGCTGAAGAAGCTGCAGAGTATGGACTTGATCCCGCAAAAATGGAAAAAGAAGTTCGGAAGCTTGAGAAAGATATGCGTAAATACGCGGCAGAGCTTGAGTTTGAAAAAGCTGCCGAACTGCGTGACCGTATTCAAGGCTTGCGGGAGAAGATTCTCAGTCTCGGATAATTTCGTCGGTTAACAATCAACCTGGACTGTCAGGAATGAAATCCAAATCCCTATTTGTAAAGCTGCTCCGCTTAAGGCGTGATTTCGGAATGTTCTGGGGGCTTATCTCCGGTTTCATTTATATGACGCTTGTTTTTATCAGCGGAATTGTTGGCTATATGTGGATTGAGGGATGGAATTTACTGAACAGCTTTTACATGGTTGTCATCACTCTTTCCACTGTGGGATTTATGGAAGTATTGCCTTTGTCCGATCAGGGCAGGCTTTTTACTTCCATTCTGATCCTTGGTGGCGTGGGTGGTTTTGCATATTTGATCGGTGCTTTTTCTCAACTGTTGGTGGAAGGGCGTTTGCAGGCAATTCTAGGGAGACGCAGGATGCAGAAGACAATCGGAAAATTCAAAAATCATATTATTGTCTGCGGTTATGGCCGTATCGGAGCTATTGTGACCAAAGAGGTCATGGATGAAGGTCTTGATATTGTTGTAATCGAAAGCAATCCTGAGCTGATTGCTCAGATGGAAGCAGCCGGGATCGCCTGTATCGAAGGAGATGCCACCAGCGATGAAACCCTTAAGCTGGCCGGGTTGCAGAATGCCAAGACTCTGATTGCCGCACTCTCCGATGAAGCAGCCAATGTTTATGTGACTCTGATCGCACGACAGTCCAATGTTAAAGTAAATATTATTGCCCGGGGTAATGATACCGCCAGCATCTCACGGCTTGAATTTGCAGGAGCCGACCGCGTTGTCCTGCCGCATACCATCGGTGGAATCCGCATGGCCCAGTCAGTACTCAGGCCTACAGTGACAAACTTTCTCGATATTGCCATGCGTGGCAAAATCGACTTGCAGATGGAAGAACTTTTCGTTACCGATTCTTCCGAGCTGGTAGGACTGGATTTGATTGAATCCAAGATTCGTCCCCGGTTCAATCTGATTATTATTGCCATCCGTAAGGGAAGTGGTGAAATGGTCTTTAACCCCGGCCCCAAAGAAGTCATTGAAGCAGGTGATACCCTGCTCACTGTCGGTAAAATTTCCGATCTCTCCGCTATTAGCAAGATTCTTTAAGAATGCCTCCGGCGGCTCTACGAGGGCCAGCGCTGCTCTCTGTATCCGTAAGGCTCGAGCAGGAAGCTCTCGCCTAACGGCTATAGGTAAGAAACTATTTGGAAAAAGTTTCTCTGGACTCATCATAAACTTTTATTAGTGCTTCGCTTTTGTGTTCGCAAAATTCCTTTTTAAAATATAAAGTTGATCGTGAAAAATAAAAATAAAGAAATTAAAGATTTAGTTGCGCTTCTTGAGAGGCATAACGAAGCATATCGCCGTGGTATGCCGACTATTAGTGATGCCCGTTATGATGAACTTACTGAGCAGCTTCGTGACCTTGATCCTGAAAACCCTTTCCTGACCAATGTAGAACCTGAGAATTTCAGCGAAAAGGTTGAGGTGCGTCACCCCAAGCCTATGCTATCTACCGAGAAAGCGTACACAACTGAAGAGCTTGAGCGATTTGTTTCCCGTGTTGAAAAGGAAGCAAAAACTATGGGTATCAAGGAAGTTACCTACCGTATTACTCCCAAGCTTGATGGTCTTGCTGCACGTGATGACGGTAAAATTTTTGCTACTCGCGGTAACGGCGAAGTTGGTTATGAAATTTCCAGTGCTTTTGCCAAGGGCGTGATTGCTGTTGGCGGGCGTGGTCAGGGCGTTGGTGAGATTGTTTGCAGCCTTGAATATTTTGATGAGCATTTGTCCGATCACTTTGAGCACCCGCGGAATATGGTCGTTGGTATCATTACTTCAGACAAGGTGAATGAAGCCGCTAAGCAGGCTTTGCAGGATGAGGCTGTACGTTTTGTGCCATACAGCACCTTGCCTAAAAAGGTTGTGAACGGTGAAGAGCTGGTCAGCCGTGTTTGGGAAATTACCGATGAACTCTGGGAAGCTGCTGATTATCCGCTGGACGGCATGGTGGCCGAAGTAACTGATACCGCACTTCAGGAGCGTCTTGGCGCTACAGCCCATCATTATCGCTGGCAGATTGCCATCAAGAAGAAGGGCGAGTCTGCGGTAACTGAGGTTGAAGGAATCCGTTGGCAGGTAGGCCGCATGGGTGCGGTTACTCCGGTCATGGAAGTTAAGCCCGTCTCTGTTTCCGGGGCTACTATCCGAAACGTTACCGCTCATAATGCCGGCATGCTCCGTGATCAGGGGATCGGCATTGGTGCAACTATTCGCATTATTCGCAGCGGCGAGGTTATCCCCAAGCTTGAGGAAGTGATCAAGCCCGCACAGGATGTGGAATTGCCTGCTGAATGTCCTTCCTGCGGTGCAGAACTTTTCTGGCAGAATGACTTTTTGAAATGTCCTGATTTCAGTTGTCCGGCACGCGTGGAACAGCGTTTGGAATACTGGTTTAAGACTCTCGGCAATGCAGACTGGTTCGGCAAGAAGACTATCTCCAAACTGGTTAAGGCCGGGCATAATTCTCTTGAATCCGTTTATACAATGGCCGAAGATGATTTTCAGAAACTTGGTTTCGGTCCGGTACAGTCCACCAACCTTGCGGAAGCTCTGTACATTAGCAAGACCAAGGAAACCGACGACTGGCGTTTTCTTGCTGCTTTCGGGATTCCCGATCTCGGCAAGGCGGACAGCCGTAAGCTTTTGGGTTATTTCAAGCTTGAAGACGTCGTGAATGTCAAACAGGAACAGCTTATTGAGTTGCACGGTTTTGGTGACATTACCAGTCACTCAGTGACCGAGGGAATCGCTGCGATTAAAGAAACCATCCTGCATATGTTGGAGTTTGATTTTAATCTTCGCCGTACCCCGCTGATTTCCGAAACTGAATCCATGGAAAGCCCCATCACAGGTAAAGGCATCGTTTTTACCGGAAAAATGGAGCAGGGCAGCCGCGAAGACATGCAGGCCATGGCAAGGCGTATGGGCGCAAAAGTTCAGACTTCCGTATCCGGTAAGACTGATTTTCTGGTCTGTGGCAGTAAGGTTGGAGCTAAGAAGATCGAATCCGCTAAGGCCAAGGGAGTTGAGATCATGACCGAAGCCGAGTTTATGGATATAGTTAATAATTAGAGCAAATTTTAAAGTATGCCAGAGGCGAAGACAAACTAAAAGGTTTTGGGATTTTTAAACCCTTTTGCAAAAGGGTTTAAGCCGCCGGAGGCTAAATCATATTAATAAAAGCGCGGAGCGCATCAAATTAAATTTCAAGGAGTACCCAATGACTGATGTAGTAATTATTGGAGCGAAGGGTCGTATGGGCGACACACTGGTCCGTTGCGTGCAGCAGAGTGATGATTTGAAACTTGCAGCAGTCATGGAACGTTCCGGCTGCGAAGAGGGGCTTGATTCTCTGGGCTGCGTTTGCGGTACTGATGCTCAGGAAGTGCTGACCAAGGTTCCCGGTGCTGTCGTGGTTGACTTTACTGCCCCTGCTGCGACTCTGAAACTGCTTGAGATTGCATCTGTTACCGGCAACCCGGTTGTAATCGGTACCACCGGCATGACCAATGAAGAAATTGAACAGGTGGAAGAATTCGCTAAGAAAATTCCGGTTTTCCTCGCTCCGAACATGAGCGTAGGTGTAAACGTACTACTCAAAATTTTGCCCGAACTGGTACGTATGCTCGGACCTGCTTATGATATGGAAATGACCGAAATTCATCATAACAAGAAAGTGGACTCCCCTAGCGGAACCGCACTTAAGCTGGCTCAGTGCATGGCTGAAGCTCGCGGCCTTGTTTATGATGAAGTTAAAAAGCATTCCCGTGACGGTATCATCGGAGCAAGAACCAAGGATGAACTCGGCGTAATGGCAGTTCGCGGCGGTGACGTCGTGGGCGACCATACTGCATATTTCCTCGGACCCGGTGAACGTATTGAAGTTACCCACCGTGCACACTCCCGCGAAACTTTCGCTCAGGGCGCACTCCGTGCCGCACGCTGGCTCTCCGAGCAAAAGCCCGGTAAGCTCTACGATATGGCTGACGTGCTGGATGTCTAGTCGGCTAGATTGCTGATTAGTTGATTTTAAAAGGCTGTTCCATTCCGGTGCAGCCTTTTTTATTTTTACGAGCAAAGTCTGATGTTTTTACAGCGGTCCATCCTTAGTATAAAGTTGGTTTAGTCTAACAATAAAAACTGATTATCGGGCTTAATATGTCTTTTTATGTAAGAGCGACAATTACTTATATACTTTTTTATCTGTACGTCCGGCTTTGGATCTGCAGGTTGCTGGTTGATAATCTCAAAATCAGGCGTGGTGTGCTTACTGCTACCGATCTGATGACTCTTGTCATGCCGATTACAGTGTTTTTCCCGGAGCATTTACCGTACCTGCTGAAGATTTTTATGCTGGGTGCCGGCTATAGCTGGGCAGCTATTATCGCCTGCATGGTTCCGGTAGGGCTATGTTTTGAGCCGATCCGCTGGGGTATGAAGCTTCTCGGGAATGGTATCAAGGTGCCGAGGTTGAAGGTGTTCGGAGTCCTTTGTCTTATTTCTATTGTGATGACAGTAGGCGGGTATATCAACGCAACCTCACCAGCGGTTAAGGAAATTGCATTTGACCTATCTAACGGTAGCAAAGAGGCTAAAGAATACCGTGTGGCGATGTTTTCAGATCTGCATGCCGGAAAGCTGATGACTCGTGACCGCGTTGCTGCGGTTGTAAATATGGTCAATTCGGTGAAACCCGATATCGTGCTTATGGTCGGTGATGTCTTGGATGATCACGATAGTGAATTGACCGGGGCGGTAGAAGAACTTGCTCTGATTAAGGCCCCTCTGGGTAAGTTCGCAGTTCTGGGCAATCATGAATTTTATCTCGGCAACAGTTGGTCCCGGAGTATGCTGGAACAGCAGGGAATAGAAGTGCTGGGCGATAGCTCCACCGTAGTTGATGGCCGATTTCTCTTGGTAGGACGCAATGACTTTGCAAACTTTCGTGGCGGAGGACTTGTCCGTGCTGCGTTAAAGAACGTGATCCCCAAGGGAAATAAACTGCCGATTATTCTCATGGATCATACTCCGCATGAGCTTGAAGAGGCCGAACAGAATGATGTTGCCCTGCAGGTTTCAGGACATACCCATAACGGGCAGCTGTTCCCGTTTAATCTGGTTGTGAAGCGTATTTATGAGAATGAGTACGGAACTTATCAGAGAGGGGACACCAGTTACTATACCAGTTGCGGTGTCGGAATCTGGGGGCCGCCTTTGCGCACTACTGCCAGACCGGAAGTGGTGCTGATGAAGATTCGGATTTAGATGGAATGGTTCCGGGGAGATTGTTAAGCCTCCCCGGATTTTCAGTTATCTGGGGAATGAACCGTTGTTGATATCAATGCAGGTGCCGTTGATGTATTCAGGGCAGTCTGTTGCCAGCCAGTGCATGGCGGACGCAACTTCTTCCGGTTTGCCGAAGCGTCCGGTGTAGACCGCGGCTTTGATTGCGTCACGGCGTGCTTGGGGGATTGTGTGCAGCATGTCGGTTTCAATGGGACCGGGAGCAACCACATTGATCACGATTCCGTGAGGGCCGAGGATTTTGGCAAAGCTTTTGGTCATGTTGATGACTCCGGCTTTGGTGATTCCATACCAGACATCGGGATGCCCGATTTGTCCGGCAATGGAAGCGTTGTTCACAATACGACCGTACTTTTTGTCTTTCATTGATTCGGAAACAGCGGTAATCAGGGCCACCGGAGCCTCAATATTGATCTTGAGGACTTGATCCACGCTTTCAGCAGTATATTCGTCATACGGGGTAGCGAACATTACTCCGGCATTGTTGATCAGCACGTCGATTGCGGGCAGTCCGGCAATGAAATCAGGGATTCCTGCTACATTGCTAAAGTCGTATTTTTCTGTTCTTACCTGCGGATGCTGGCTGTACTTGAAGTTTGAAAAATCCCGGGCCGCAACAATTACGTTGGCTCCGTCTGCGATGAACATCTCGGTCAGCTCAAGGCCGATTCCTTTGTTTCCGCCGGTAATTAAGACAGTTTTATTTTCCATTATGAGTTCCCTTTTGAGTTTTTGAAGTAATACTTTAAGTTTTGGTGAACTAGTAAAGCCTAAAGGAAGTAGGAAATCAAGGGTTCATCCATTTGTCTGATTCTTTCAGCATTTGACTATGCTATCAGATAAATTAAGAATTGAATTTCAGGGCCGGACCGAGGAAACGGAATCGGTCGGAGATTAAATATGAAGAATGAAAAATTAAAAGAAATCGGTGAATACCTGCTGGAAAATCTTGATCTTGCAGCAACCAGATTTGCCGAATTAATGATAGAGCACCAGCCGCGCTGGTATGCGGGGCTAGGGTTGGACGAGTGCAAAAGAATTGCCGCTTACGGCGTGAGCATGAGTCTCGAATGTTTCATACGCGGTGATTTGGAGCCTTTGGGGAATTATTTCAATAGCTGTGCAGAGATAAAGCTTGATCGCGGTGTGGGTATTCGTGATGTGGTAGAAGGCACCTTGCTCGGTAAGCAGGCTTTTATTGCTGCAGGAACGGAATTTTATACTGAGCAGGCAGATCTGCTTGAGTTTCTTGCAGAGCTTGAGGATTATTATGTTCAGGTCCTTACCCTGACTACGGACCGCTACTCAGGCATGCTGCTTTCCCGTTTGAATGCGGAACATGTGCGCAATAAGCTTTTGCTGGAAGCTTCTCGAACTGTAACCAGTGCCCTTGATCCTGATGAAGTTTTGAGCAGGCTGGCAGAGGTTCTGGCCGGAACTGTGGGTGAAGGCTGCTGTACTATTTTTCTGGTCAATCCTGATACAGGCGGACTCGCTCCCTGCGCCGGATTCGGTTACGGTTCCAAGGAGTGCCAGAGTGCTTTGCAGGGTTTAAGGTTATGTCCTTCCGGCAGCACCCTCAGCAGCGTTGATGGCAAGAGCTACGGTTTTTGTTCATCCAATAAAGCCAGTTCAACTTTTGCAGATATTCTTCCAGAGGCGGTTCGTTCCGGCAGTGCATCTCTATTTCACATCACCAACAGTGATCGTATGGTCGGAGTTGCGCTTGTTTCATCTGAAAAGCCCGGATTTACCTTCGATGCTGCCACGACTGAATTGATTGGCGGTATTCTGAATACCGTTGCCGTTGCTATTGAAAGTGCCGCTGCCGCGCGTCAGACTAAGCGTCAGCTTATGGAGAGTGAAAGCCTGCGCCGGGTTGCTAACGTCCTCTTACAGAGTCCTGAAGGTAAGAATGGCAGTGTTCTGAGTCTTATCACTGATGAAGCACGGACTATTGTTAACGGAATGGGCAGTGTTTTGATGCTGCTTGAGGGTGATTCTTTGCATTGTGTTTGTTGTTCCGGTGCCCCTAAGTGTCCCATGGAATTTTATCCTGTGGATTCCACTTATTACGGCAGTGCTTTTCAAGCCGGGGAAACTATTATTGTTCGTGATGCGCAAAGTGAAGTTCCTGAAGGTGAGCGTAGTGAGAAGCTTCGGACACTGATCGTTGTTCCTTTGCTGGAAGGGGATAAGAAGCTTGGTTTGCTCATGGTTTCCAATAAGAGCGGCGGGTTTGATCGTGATGATAAGCGCATTATGGAAATGTTTGCGGCTCAGGCTGTTCTTGCATTACGCAACAGCCGTATGTTCGAGCAGAGTGAAAAGCTGGTCGTGCAGGGTGAGCGTCAGCGTTTGGCCCGTGAGCTGCACGATTCCGTGACTCAGGCTCTTTACGCGATTACTTTTTGCTCCGATGCTGCTGTACGTTCCCTTGAATCAGGCAAGAGGGATGCGGCTATTGAGCAGCTCAAGGCTTTGCAGGGAATGGCCCAGCAGGGCATGCGCGATATGCGTTCCCTTATTTTTGACCTTCATCCGCCGGAATTGGAAAGCGAAGGGCTGGTTGGGGCTATTCAGGCCCGGTTGAATTCTGTTGAAATCCGTTCGGGTCTAGGGGCCGATCTTTTTGTAGAAGGGGACGAAAGGCGCTTGCCTCTACGCGTAGAGGAAGAGCTTTTCCGTATTGCCATAGAGGCCTTGAATAATTCTACCAAGCATTCCAAGGCAGAATCTGTTACTGTGAATGTTGATTTTGCTGAGGGCAAGACTGTTGTTCAGATAATTGATGATGGTCAGGGATTTGATATTGCAACATTGCCTACG
The DNA here is from genome assembly GCF_963666665.1 of Maridesulfovibrio sp. Lineage (NCBI taxonomy): Bacteria > Pseudomonadati > Thermodesulfobacteriota > Desulfovibrionia > Desulfovibrionales > Desulfovibrionaceae > Maridesulfovibrio > Maridesulfovibrio sp. The sequence goes on along the minus strand of NZ_OY762999.1, from coordinate 1,440,689 downwards.
GGCGGTATGGGGCTGCGCGGAATTCGTGAACGGGTCGAGCGTATTAATGCCCATCTTGATATTGACAGCGAACCCGGAAAGGGCACTGTGCTGACTGTAAAAGTTTTTGATGTAGAAGGGACTGGAGGCGGAGATGAGTGATGTGATTAAAGTTTTGCTGGTTGATGACCACGATATCGTTCGTATCGGTGTGCGCAGTTTTCTGGGTAGTTTTGATGATATCAAGGTTGTCGGCGAGGCGGCCAACGGTCAGGAAGCCGTTGAAATGACCGCTGAACTTTCTCCGGATATTATTCTTATGGATATGCTTATGCCTGTTATGGACGGTATTCAGGCTATTCGCGAGATCCGGGACCGTAAGCTTCCGGGGCGGATAATTGCCCTGACCAGCTTTGCCACAGACGATAAGCTTTTCCCCGCTATCAAGGCGGGAGCCATGGGCTATCTGCTCAAGGATTCCACTCCGGATGAATTGCTGGAAGCCATTCGACGTGTACATCGCGGCGAGCCTTCACTTGCCCCTGATATTGCTCGCAAGGTGCTATCAGAACTTTCCCAGCCGGGAGAAGAGTCTGAAACTCCTACTCCTGATCCGCTTACCCCCCGTGAGCTGGATACCCTCAAACTGGTATCCAAAGGCAAGAGCAACAAGGCTATTGCCGAGGAAATGTTTGTCAGTGAAGCAACTGTTCGCACTCACATGACCAGCATTCTTTCCAAGCTGCATCTGGCTAACCGTGTCGAAGCCACGCTGTACGCCTTGCGCGAAGGAATTGCATCACTTTAGGTTTGAATATTTGATCCGGTATGAAGTCCTTTCGTGCCGGATTATTCGGCTTGCCGTACCTTTTGCATGTATTTTCTAATGATGCTGTCTATTCTTCCACTCTTTGTCATTGCCTGAATAGCTTTTTCGAATTTAGGCAGTGCTTCGACATACTTGCTTTTTTTACTGATCAGTAGATGGAAGGGTATGAAGCCTACTGTGCCATTTGTCTGCACTATTTTTCGTGAAAGATTCATTTTTTTTATTTCTATCCATGCCGCAACGGGCCACTCAATTACAACGTCACCTCTCCTGTATGCCAGCATTGGCCATACATTGTCAGGTTTTGAGGCTTCATGCGTTTTGATTCCAAGGGATTGAACATTGTTTTTGTTCCATCCATTACCGACATAGGTAATGACGGAAAGGCCCGTCTTTTTTATGTCTTCCGGATTTTTCACCTGATCAATGAATGCCTTTTGGGGATTATCCCGATAGGTGAATATCTGAAGGTGTTGATTATAGAATGGCGTTGGATGGGTTACAGTATATTCTGACCGCTCAACGGTCCGGACAGTCATTATGCCATCCGCTCTTCCTGTTTTTATGTAGTTCTGACATCTGGCCCAAGGATACGATTCCCATCTAATTTTAATATCAATGCTGTCCATAGCTTCTGAAACAATTTCATAAAAAATACCTGATCTTGTTCCGTTTTTATCAGTTCTGAAAAGTGGCCAGTAATCATTGTATGTAATGATTATTGGTTCTTTTTCTGCATACGCTAGTGGATTATGAATTGTTGAGGCAATACAGAACAGAATTATAATTTTCAGTATGTTGTTAACGTAGAACCGCATTTCATTTCTCCATTTCAACAGAACAATAGCAATTATAGCAGTAATGGCAACTAGTAATGTCTGTAACTGGTTCTGTGAGAATTCTGTGTGAAATATATTCTGATTTATCAATAAATATCCAATGGTTCAAATGACTACGACAAATGTCGTGGATATTGATGCCGAATGTTCATCATTCCTGTTGATGCTGATTGATGAGGTCTTTGACTATATAATTGGAAATGGATGAGAGGGACTTCGAAAGTTTCTCCGTACTAAATAATAATTAACCCAATTATATAAAGGATTGTCATGTTTTGCAGGGATAATTTTATTCTGACTGCCCGTATAAAAGCTCGGCCCGGAAATGAGGCTGAATTGAAGGAAGTTCTTGAAAGGGGCGCGCGCGAATGTTCCGGACAGGAAGGTTTGTTTATATACAATTTGCATCAGGATAAGGATGATCCTTCCGAATTTTTGCTTTATGGGCATTTTAGTTCCCAAGCATCGTATCGCATGCACATGGATAGTGAGCCTGTACGTAAAGTTTATGACACGGTTGTCGGATTGATTGAAAAAGGCCCTGAAATTAAATTCTGGACTATACTTGAGAAAGTCGGGCAATAGTTATGTGGTTATATTTTGCATAGAAAGTTAGAGTGTTGATAAAAAGTAAATTAATTTAAAAACTAAGGAGAAATAAAGTGAAACAGTCCCTTAAACCCAATACCATTGCTATGCCGACTCCGGTCTGGTGCGTAGGCAGTTATGATAAAAATGATAAGCCGAATGTGATGACCATTGCTTGGGGCGGTATCTGCTGTTCTTCCCCGCCCATGCTGACCGTTTCGCTGCGTAAAGCTACTTACACCTACGGTTCAATCATGGAGCGCGGTGCATATACTGTTTCCATTCCTTCCGTTGAGCATGTTTCCGAAGCAGACTACTTTGGAATGGCCAGCGGCAGGGATGTGGATAAATTTGCTGCTTCCGGCCTGACCCCGGTTCGCTCCGATGTAGTTGATGCTCCATACGTAGAAGAGTTCCCTTTCATTTTTGAGTGCAAGGTTGTCGAAACAGTAGAGCTCGGTCTGCATACCCAGTTCGTTGGTGAAATTGTAGGCATCAAGGCTGACGAGAGTGTTCTTGATGAGAAAGGTAAGCCTGTGATCAACATGGTTAACCCTTTCATTTTTGATCCTAACAGCCGTGAATATCGGGGTATTGGAGACATTCTTGGCCATGGATTTAACATCGGTAAAAGATTTATGGAATAATTGGTGAGTTAAAATGGGAATTGCTCATACTCTACTTGGCGGCCATGTGGATGGACGCCCTGATTACCTCCCGCTGGTTGCGAAACCACGCATTAACAGTAAGCTGTCTCTTGTTGCAATTGAAATTGAAAAAGGCAGTGAATTGCACGCTCGAATTATGGATGATGCAAAATTCAGCCTGAATATTTTTTCAGGTAACGTTTTGGATTGTTTAGGTTTGACAACTTCCTTGTCTGATAAGAATAAGTGTTGTGACGGACGTTGTGTCAGTTTTTATGGAGAATCTGATGGTGCTCCCATGCTGGAGGTTGCTCCGCTTTCTCTTGAATGCAGGATTTATGAAACCGTCGATTTAAATGAATCTTCCTTTGTCATGGCTGAGATAATAAGCATTTGGACTAAAGGGGTTTCTTTGAAAGATGACTATCCTCAACCTACTGTTGAAAATCAGCCGATTCATTTGTCTGCGATGAAAGGGCGGATGGGAATTATTCCGGCTTTCTAAATATAAACAGTGTCCCGTCCTGAAATAGGTTTACACCCAAAGGACCTATTTTATGAAAAAGGAAGAAACTCAAAGAGTAAAGCGTACTCAGCGGGACTACACAATGGGCTTTAAATTGTCCGTTGTGGCATTAGTTGAAAAGGGTGAAATGACCTACAAGCAGGCCCAAAGGGCCTATGGAATCCAAGGTCGCAGCACTGTTTTAAAGTGGCTTCGTAAACATGGCAGCCTTGACTGGAGCAAGCCAATGGTACATCAGAAAAGAATGCCAAAATCCAAAGAGACTCCAGCACAAAAGATTAAGCGTCTTGAAAAAGAGCTTCAGGAAGAGAAGATCAAAACTATGCTTCTCAACGAAATGATTGATATTTCTGACAGAGAACTGGGTACTTCCATAAGAAAAAAACTTACCCCCGAGCTGCACGAGGTCTTCAGGAAACAAAGCAAATAAGTTTATCTGCTTGCTGTAGACAGCTCGGGGTGAGTCGGCAATCGATATATCAGGCTGAAAAACGCCATAAGGTACGGGAAAAACAGTTCCAAGAAGTAAAGAAACTTGTTTTGAGTCTGCGGGCCAGAATGCCTCGGCTGGGAACGCGTAAGCTTTATTTTTTATTGCGTGAGAAATTTGTAGCTCGTGGAATCAAGCTTGGGCGGGATGCTTTTTTCGCATTATTGCGCAGAGAGCATTTACTGATAAAAACAAGAAAAAATTACACAAAAACTACAAATTCAAAGCATTGGCTCAAAAAACATCCTAATTTATTGAAGGAGTTTAAGCCTCAGTATTCAGAAGAAGTCTTTGTTAGTGATATAACTTACGTAAAAACGTTAAATAAAACATACTATCTATCACTAATCACAGACTCTTTTAGCAGAAAAATTGTAGGTCACAATTTGAGTTCTGATCTTAGTGCCGAAGGGACCACTAAAGCTTTAGATATGGCTATCAAAAACCGAAAAACGCGAAACAAAACAATCCACCATTCAGATCGTGGATTGCAGTACGCATCGTCCATTTATCAAAACAAACTCAAGAAAGCCGAAATGGTCCCATCTATGACAGATGGGTATGATTGTTACCAAAATGCGTTAGCTGAACGTATAAATGGAATTTTAAAACAAGAATTTTTGGTGGTTAAATGCACTAGCTTTGATGAGTTAAATTCACTCGTAAAAGAGTCTATTGAAATATATAATTCTGAACGTCCTCATCTTAGTTTGAAAATGAAAACACCGAACCAAATACATAAACAGGGCTGTGGGGGTACCCCCACAGCCCTGTAGTAAACCAATTAACCGTCAATCTATTTTAGGACGGCTCACAGTTAAAACCTGTGGAGTAGATATGTTGAATTTCATGGTTAATGAAGAGCTTTGCATTAAATGCGGTCTTTGCGCACAGGATTGCTTTCCCGGGATTATTGAGCTGGATGAGTATCCTAAGATTACAGATGAACAAAGATGTTTTAAATGTCAGCACTGCCTTACGGTCTGTCCAACTGGGGCAATATCAATATTCGGTATTAAACCTGAATCCTGCACTCCTCTAAAAGGTAATCTTGCCGATGAAGATGCGCTTGCAGCCCTGATCAAAGGACGCCGTTCAGTTCGCGCATATAAGCCGGAACCGTTGGAGCCTGAAAGAATTCAGAAGCTGCTTAATGTTGCATGGCATGCTCCCACAGGTATCAACTCCCGCTGTGTGCATATCACTCTTATGGATGATCCTGATTCGGTAAAGAGATTTCGTGACGCAGTTTATACTCGTCTTGAAGGTGCCCTTGAAAAGGGTGTTTCCGAGATTCCGTACGTGGCGAATCTGTTCAAGATGGCCTGTCAGCAGATGAAGGAAAACAATGTTGATGTGATTTTCCGTGATGCTCCGCATTTTATTGTTGTCTCTGCTCCGCAGAGTGCTCCCAGCCGGGCCGCGGATATGGCGATTTTCCTCTCCTATTTTGAACTAATGGCCCAATCTATGAAAATTGGAACTCTCTGGAATGGTATACTCAAGCGTGTAATCGAGTCCGTCCTTCCGGATTTGAAAGAAGGGCTCGGTATTCCTGAAGACCACGAACTCGGCTATGCCATGCTTTTCGGTAATCCTGCTGTTAAGTATCAGCGCACTGCAGATCGCGGTGAAGCACGGGTAAAAAAGGTTGAGTGGTAGCAGGCGTTTTAATATTTTCGCAACGTTGATTGTTTTCTGGGGCGATTCTAAATAAAGCTCCCCGCCTTTCGGTTTGAAGGGCGGGGAGCTTTATTAGTTTTATTTAAAATTAAATTTATGTTTCCACTTTGGTACAATACCTTTGGCGTTAGAGATGTCTTTTATAATAGTTTCTAACTCTTTTATTGTTTGTTTTGCTGCTGAATCCGCTGCATTGAATCTATTGATATATGTTGCCGCGCATGTTGAATTTTTATTACTTGCAGCGAATCTGTAACCTTTATGTTGATAGAAGTAAGCGAGTAACTTGCATTGGGCTACATACAATCTTAAATTACTATTTTCATTTCTGTCATTCAAAATCTTGTCGAATGGTTCTATCTCTTCGTCTGTTATGATTTCGGTAATCCGTTTAATGTTAAAGCAGTTCTCGTCAAGATGTTTGGTCGATTTAACATAATATGGTTTGGCTTCATTTAAAGCTATTAAACTTGGCATGATCTCAAATAGCTTTTTGTCACGGTCAATCAGATTGTCCGTTTCCTTCTCCGCTTCAGCTACAACTGCGGTTGCTTCTGCGTTCTTATCAAGCTTCCAATAGCTTAATCCTTTAAGGATCAGGTAATTTCCATACAGTTTGTTCTTTTTTAATGTTGTTTTTCCAGAGTCATCTATGGTGTCCAAAATTTCCAAGGTTTCATGGTATAAAAGTTTGGACTTGTCTTGAGGAGCAATAGGGGCCGCAGAAACTTCACTTGGTGTTACATTGTTGTAGTATGAAACTTGACTGGATTGGTTGTCTAGTGATGCCGCTTCATTAAAAGTATCTTGAGCTGTTCTAAGTTTATTTATAGTTTTGCATCCGCATAACGAGACGAAAACTATTAATAAGAAAACGATTAGTTTTATGCGTCTACAAGTGTTCATCATGACTATCTCCTTATGTCAGAGCTTGAAGCTTTTCGTTCGCTTTAGTTCTTAGTGTTGCGAAATTGATTTCACTGCCATCCTTGATGTCCGCGATGAAGGAGTTAATAACATCTTTCAAGGCGTTAACCGCGTCCTGAGAGGCATTGGATTTAGCCAGTTCAGAGATTAGAATCTGTACTATTTCTTGAAGAACTTCATCTCGACATATGCGCCATTTGATATGTTCTTCATCACATTTGAATATCGAGAAAATGATCGCATCAATTGCTGCATCAATAGTAGTTTGTTTTACTGGGGTCGTCGTAATTTTAAGTAACTCTTGCCGCAGGCCGATGCCTTTGATTACTTCTGCGATTATTTTTGCAGAAGTCTCTGCTGATATATAAGCTTTATGCGTTTTCAGGCAGGTAATTGTTTGAGTTAAAGCCAGATTCAAGGCAGTGTTGTAGTTTGAATTATCCCCGGTGATCCAAGAAGGGTTGCCCTTGATTTCATCGCAGACAGTTTCGATTACCATGAGCATTTCAGAGTGGGTGAAGTCCGGTCTCCAGTATTGATATTCGGAGCTACTGTCACTGAGAGCTTTAATCGTTGCCTGCGTAGCAATGAAGAGTACGTTTTCTTGGGGTGAACGCTGTCCTTTCGGCCAAATCAGGTCTAGATTCTCACCTGTTTTTTCCAATATTATGCGTGCAACTTCCGGGACCATTGCATCATCAAACATAGGCATCTTAGTGCCTGCCAGCCCCGCTGCAATTTCAGAGAGTAAACCGTTAATTTTATCGTCTGTTTGCGTGATTAATTTTGGATGCTTGCTGACTACATCAAGAGCTGTTCTGGTAAGTCTTTCAGCTCCCGCCTGACTAAAGACGGGCTTGAACTTAATGCTGTCATCGCCAATCATCAAATCCAGTACGTCCTCGCCGACCTTGCGGGCAAGCAATTGGCTGCCTTCTCCTTGTATCCCTAAATAGTTGCCTGGGTCTGAAATCGCAGTATGTCCTGCGGCATCAAGTACTCCTCGGAAAATCAGTTCACCCCAAGCTTCCATTTTATAACGTTGTTTTCTTTTTTCCGTTTCGGAAAGGCTGCTGTCTTCATTAATTTTTTCATTTCTTTCGCTGACTAGCGTCGCAACTTTCTTGGCTGAATTTCCGATTAAGACATGTACGTTGGTATTATTCCCGAAAATTTCAGGGTTTGCACCGACAGATTCTAGTGTCGCGGTAAATAATAAAATAGGCAGTTTGTCTAAAGATTCAGTGGCGAACTCGATTTCGTCGAGTTCATTGATAAAAGATTTTATCAGCTTTCCTTCTGTCGTATTAATGTTGAATAGTTTTGGATTTAATTGCAGGAAGTCAATTCCTACTTCGATTAATGCTCCTGCAACACTTTGGATTGACGTTGCTTTTGAGGTGCCGTTTTCCCATCCTTCTACAGCGTATAGTGCCGCAATTGCTTTACCGTTGCCGGGATCGTAACCATTTTCCTGGCTATTCCCTTCTCCTTTCCAAGCCATGAGCTGTATCTTAGCTTTGATAGCTAAACTTACTAGTTCAGTCCTTTCGTCATCAGTCATGATGTTAAGTTTTTTAGCCAGAGCAACTACCTTCGGCCATGGTTTTGTCTGGCTGCCTTCGATTTTCCTTGCAAATTGAGCCCCTTCACAAGATTCGTTTTCAAAGAAAAACAGCCAGGCATCTCCTTCATTCATTTCATTATGCAAATCAGGCAGCGGCAACACCAATTCCCGGTTACGGGTAATATCCACATAACTCTTGTACCCGGCCTCTCCGATCTTAATAGAGGCTCGTATGGCGAAGATAATTATTGTTGCGGTATCCATTATCATTATGCACCTCCTTCGGGTAAGTCTGACGTTGCTTCTGTTTCACCTTTGAGTTGGCGAATCTCTTCCTTCAATCGTTCGTTCTCACTTTTTAGATTGTCTTCTTCTTGTGCTTCAAGGAAGCGATTTTCCCGTTGTTTCGGGTCCCGTAATTTAAGCTTTTTGAATAGGGTGTTCATGCTGCCACTTCCTCCGGCCAAGAGCATGGAGGTTAGGAAGAAATCAATATTAGCGTTAACAGAATGTCCATTGCCAAAGAGGATGTTGATGAGCTTTTGGACTATGTCCAGCTCTGCTGATTTGCAGAAAATAAACAGGGTGATGACGATGATGGGGGTTTTCCAACCTTTATTGTAGGTGTGTTTTATAAAGAACCGCCAGTCAAAGAGAGTGGTGAAGGAGACTTCTATGAAAGTTGCGAGGATGAAGGTTTTGAAAAGTAAGGTAAGGGCGTCGTCGTATACTTGTTGGTCAGTGGGATTTAGCCCATTCAGAGTTCCATTTGAGGCAAGGGCTGGAGCTGCGTAAAGCAAGGTAGTTAATAAAGTAATCCAGAAAGTTGATTTTAAAATTTTTGATTCTCTGCCCATTTGACCTCCTATGCAAATAGTTGAGTAAATATCTGTTGCTATTTAAGCATTATTTGTAAAATATCTTGATTCTGAGTCTTGTCAATAGGGGTTATTTTGTACTTAAACTGGACGGTAAAGATTCATGTCTATGGGCTGATTTTATTAGTGATTGTTTGTTGGTCAGGACACTGTCAAGCTGGGCGATGGCCGCATTTCACTCAAAGATAGAAATAAGCTTGAAAGTATATGGATGTGATTTGTTCAAGCTTAACTTCAACTTTTATAAAGGAGTGTTCTTATGCGAAAAGTGGAATTGATACGTGTGGAATCAACAGATGAAGCAACTCTTGGCGGTCTGTTGGTCGATGGGAAATCCATATGCTGGACATTAGAAGAACCTTGGCGCGAAAATCAGCAGAATATTTCGTGTATACCCGTAGGGCGGTACCCTCTTAAGCTTGAGTATTCACCTTCGAAACGATGCGAATTGTGGACTGTTAAAGATGTTCCGGGGCGGTCATATGTCCGAATTCATAAAGGCAATACAGTTGATGATACTGAAGGATGTCCGCTTACAGGGACCAAACCTGGGTATTTGGAAGGGAAACGGGCAGTTCTTGGCAGCCGGGAAGCTTTTAATGATTTTATGGCTGCAATGAGTGGAAGCAGGGAGGGAATTATTGAAATTTCTTCTTTTTCGGCGATGAATTTCTAGGCCGTTATATGTGGTAATTTTCCTTGATTTACAGGATGATAAGTTAGAAGATGATCCGCAAATACAGGGGGAATTATGAACATAATTAAGTGGGGGCCGGAAGAAAAGAAACAATGGCTTGAACAAGCTGTTTTTGAAAAGAATTACCGGCAGGATGTATTGGACAGAATTTTCGCGCTGCCTGATTCATATCGCGTAGAGCAATACGGCCAGCTTTCATATGATCCTGAACGTTATCCGTTATATGCACTTCTTTCCAAGGATTGGGTTGAGGGTAAGCGCACGGCCTTAATTACTGCCGGTGTTCATGGCTATGAAGTCGGCGGGATATACGCAGCCCTTAAGTTTTTGGAAACAACTGCCTCGGAGTATGCGGATAAGTTTAATCTTGTGGTTGTTCCTTGCGTAAGTCCTTGGGGATATGAGACTAATAACCGCTGGAATCCATATACTGTTGATCCCAACAGGTCCTTCTGCGGTGAGAATAAAGCGGAAGAATCCACTTTGCTGAAACAGTTTGTGGCAACGATTACCGGTGAGATTGCCGTTCACATTGACCTGCATGAAACAACCGATCGGGATAAAACTGTATTTCGTCCGGCATTGGCTGCAAGGGACGGGGGTGAATGCGTCATCGAAGATATCCCGCAGGGTTTTTACCTTGTTGCGGATGAGGATAGACCGGAACTTCCTTTTCAGGAAGCTGTTGTCCGTTCGGTGGAAGCGGTTACTCCCATTGCAGATAAGGACGATGAAGGTAATATTCTCGGTAAACCTGCCATTGCCCATGGAGTTATTTACTACCCCATGCGTGAGTTAGGATTAAGCGGAACACTTACCAATGCTCGCTTTCATACCACTACTGAAATATATCCTGACGGCGACTGGATGACTCCGGAATCCAGTGTTGAAGGGCAGATTGCTGCCATTCGTGGCGGTATGGATTATGTAATCAAGAATCATTGATAGGCGTCCTGCAGGACTGTTTGAAATAAAAATCCCCTTGTCAGGTTGATTCTGGCAAGGGGATTAAACTGCTACTTATTTCGTTCTTTCAAGCCCAGCACTTCTTGAATTTCCGGGTCTGAGACATTCTCTTTGGTTATCAGGTAGACATCAGTCATTGTTTCATCTGGTATCTCTTTTCCTCTGGCCGCCATTGTCGCTTGGTTAACCGCAATTCTCCCTATTTCATACGGGTCCTGTGCTACACCTGCGGTGATTTGACCATCCATGATCCCCTGAATCATTTCCGGGTCAGGGTTGAATGCAACAAACTTAAGTCCTTCAAGTTTGTTTAAATCCTTAAGTGTTTTAAATAAGATTTCGCTGCTGCTTTCATTAAAGCCGACAACTGCATTAACATTCTTCTTTTTGTTCGGATTGTCAGTGCCATACATAGCTACACGAATTTTGGAGGAGCCTCTTTTGTGTTCTTCCCCTACGTAGATGGCTTTGCCTATTTTAAGCTTCGATTCTGATTCTTTAAGTTGAGCCTTGAATCCTTCAATCCTGCTGTTTACAGGGGAATTGCCTTTGATAAACATGCCCAGAACAATCGTTCCGGAGTCCTTCAATTCTTTTTGCAGAAATTCAGCAGCGAGTCTCCCACCCTTGAAGTTGTCGGAGTGGACGTATCCTGTATTGGCATTTCCGTGCACTTTCGAAACCATTTGAATAACAGGAATACCCCTGTGCATGGCTTTGTTAATAGACTTTTTCATTCTCAGGCTATGTACCGGAGAAATAACTATAGCGTCCACTTTGTGCTCAATGCACCAGTCAACTTCAAGTTCCTGTTCCTTAAAATCCCCGAGTCCTGAAGGGCTAAGCCAGTAAATTTTGATGTTGCCATCGTCGGTAGCAGCCTTGGTTACGCCTTTTTTTAACAGAATCCAGAAGTCCAGATCTCCTCGTTCCGGAATTACCGCGATTTTGAGTTTTCGAGAGCCGGATGTATCTGCTGCACTAACGGGATACGCAAAGAACAGGGCGGAAAAGATTAGAATTAGTAAAGTGGCTATTCCGGGTAATTGAATAATGTTGCGTGATTTCATCTGGTCTCCTTTGACTATCGGGTGAAGGGACTTTTGCCGGGAAGTTTAACCCGTGGGAATTAGTCATTCAAGTGAGAATTGTTATTTTAACATAAGATGGTTATTTTTTGTCCAGAACTGTTAGAAATGAGCATTCGGATTTGTAGATTTTGTTTATTGCAGTATGCCCTATGGATTATAGGGGAGAGTCTTTATTAGTATTAATTGGGCCAAAAGAGTTTTTAATACTTTTAAAAGTTTTTTGTTTAGCGAAATGTTCTTTAAACTCTTTTACCATTATTTTTTCAAATATTGGATGATATTTCTGTATGTTATTTATGGTAGCAAAGTCTTTGGTCTCTCCGTTTAAAATGTCTTTACGAATTGCTATATTAAGGGCTTGCATCGTAAATTGAAGCTCGATTTCTGTTGTTCTATATCTGGCATATTTCTCATCCGATTTTAAAATATTGCAGATAATGAATTGAGCATTAAGAATAAGAGCATTAATCATGATGAATTTTGTATCAAATTTAAAAAAAAGTGCTGTTCCAAGAGATATCCCCGAAATAGCTAAAGTCCATATAGTAATCCAGTAAGTTATTCGATGATGTGTAGCCCAGAATTTATAGTAGCGTAATTTTTGAGTATAGAAGTCAATTATGTTTTCAGCGCTTATGGTATTGTTATTCATATTGTTTTGGGAATAAAATTAATAAGTGCGAGGAGGTCAGTTCCTTAAGTTTTTTTCTAGATTTATTGTCCGAATTATTATGCGTAATGTCAATATAGTTGTGGAAAATTTAAATGTATTCAAAGTATTAAGTTTTGCTAGATCGAATTAATAGCATCATGAATGCTTCTGTTCTCTAGAGATAAATCAACGGCAGAACAATTGATAATGTAATCCACATGATTAATACCAGCGGGGTTCCAACCTTTAAGAAATCCGAAAATGAATATTCCCCGGCGTTCATTACCAATAAATTGGTTTTGTAGGCCATGGGAGTGGCAAAGCTCATATTTGCCCCGAACAGGACCGCCAGAACAAATGGTTCCGGTTGAAGGCTTAGCTGCTGGGCAATGGACAGGGCTATGGGGGTGCCGATTACAGCAGTAGCGTTGTTGGAGATAATGTTGGTGAAAACTGCCATCAGAAGCATGAGTCCACTAATGATGACGGCTGCCGGAGCATCTCCGTTTAATGCTACATACAATCTGCCCAGAAAGTCAGCACCGCCGGTTATAAGCATGGCTTTTCCCAGAGCCAAACTGGTCACAACGATCAGGACTACCTGCGCGTTTAAAGCCCTTGTGGCGTCTCTCCATGTAATGCATCCGGTCAGGATCATAAGCAGCGCTCCGCATGGTGCACTGATAGCAATGGGTAGAATGCCGAAAGCGGCGGTAAGTATTATTACCAGCATTATGCCCATTGCAAGGTGAGCTTTCCGGGAATACGGAAGATCCATTGTTGAATCTAGAATCAGAACATTCGTATCTTTTTTGAGTTCCGAAATCTTTTGTCTTGGCCCTTGAATTAACAGGATATCACCGACTTTAAGTTTTAAGTCGCTGATTTTGTCTAAGTAGCGTTTTAGCTTTTTGCCGGAACGGTGAATGGCCAGCGGAGTCATGCCGGTTCTTTCTGCAAAGTTATAATCTTTTAAGGTGGTTCCGCTCAGCGGAGATCCTTGATAAATCACGATTTCAGCAATTTGCTGATCACCAGCTTCGAAAGGATGCTCGGCGTCATATGGAACCGCTGAGCCCACAGGATACAAAGTTCCTTGCAGGATTCTCTCAAATTCTTTGAGTTGTTCCGGTGTGTCGTTTATGACCAGATGGTCTCCGGCCTGAAGGATGGCCCCCGGATGCAGGTATATCGGTTTACCCTCCCCACGTTCTATGGTGGCAACCTTCATTGCATTATCAGTAAGTTCAAATGCCTTTGAAAGAGGGCTACCCTCTAAAAGGCTGTCTTCTGTAACTTCCAAATGAGCGGTAAATATACGCGGAGAGCTGTCTGTCAGGGTGATATCAATTTTCGGGATGATGCGTGGGGCTATCTGCCAGAGATACAAAATTCCGATACTTCCGGCGATGACTGCCGGTAATACAAAATCAAACATTTCTATACGTTTGAAGCCCATATCCGCAGCTACTGTAACGACCAGCAGGTTGGTGGAAGTCCCGATTGTTGTTGCGGTCCCGCCAAGCAGGGTGGAAAAGCCCATGGGCATTAGTACGGAAGAAGCCTGAGAACCTGTTTTCAATGATACACTTATGAGGACCGGCAGCAGGAGAACCACCACGGGAACATTGTTGATAAAGGCACTGATGAATGCTCCGAGCAGCAGCGTCAGTAAAAATGAAATAGAAGGGCTTTTCTTCCACGCCCGGGACAGCAGACGGCCCATTGGGTCCAGCGATCCTGTGCGCAGAATCCCCTGTCCGGCAATCATGAGCGCGCATACCGCAATTAATGCTTCATTACCGAAACCGTAAAAGAAATTGACAGCGTGAAATATTTCTCCATCAGATTTATAAGGGAAAAGTTCGAATCCAACAGTCAGGATCAGGAATATAAGTAGACTTGATGTTTCGAGTGGAAGTTTCTTGTTGCTGAACAACAGTAATGCAACAGCCGTTAAGACCAGTACAGCAAGAGCATGAAGATTTGGAAGTGGAGGTATATTCATGGAAATTCTCCAGTAGCAGGATGAATATGGTTCACATGTTTACAGCATACTAATGGAAGATTGGTAGAACGATATCCTATCCCAACGCGACATCAAGGGTCATCATCACTGCAAATCCGATGATACAACCCATGGTTGCCTGATCGCCGTAACCTGAAGCCTGCGATTCCGGTACAACTTCCTCCACCACAACAAAAATCATGGCTCCGGCGGCAAAGGCCAGCGCATATGGCAAAATGGGTTTAGCAAAAATGACTGCTGCCGCACCGATAACCCCGGCTATGGGCTCTACAAGTCCTGAAGCCTGACCGTAGACAAAGCTTTTCATCCGCGAAAAACCGATACGCCGCAAAGGAACTGAAACAGCAGTACCTTCCGGGAAGTTCTGAATTCCGATTCCCATGGCAAGTGCGATGGCTCCGCCGATGGATGCCGTATCATATCCCGCGCCGACGGCTCCGAAGGCCACACCAACGGCCAGTCCTTCCGGGATGTTATGCAGGGTGATGGCGAGCACCAGCAGGATGGAGCTATTCCAGTTTGTCTCAACCCCTTCCGCATCAGAGCGTGGAGCGTTGATATGCAGGTGTGGTAAAAACTTATCCACCAGTCGTAGAAATACTGCGCCCATTATAAAGCCCACCGCAGCCGGCATAAACTTGAAAGGTCCGAGATGCTCGCTCATTTCAATAGCCGGTGCAAGCAGAGACCAGTAACTGGCTGCAATCATTACCCCGGCAGCAAAACCGAGCATAATGTCTAACGTCCGTTTACTGATATCCTTGCCGATAAATACAACTGCTGCCCCTAGGGCGGTCAGTCCCCAGGTAAATAAGGTGGCTAGCAGAGCCTGCATAACAGGTGAAAGGGTCATAAAAAAATTCACCATCAACCTCCTGAAAGGAATACTGTAAACAACGCGGTGTGTTTTGATAGTATCATGATTCAATTTAGCTTCAAGTATAAACTATTCCGTCTTTATGGTGGTTTTATAGATGGTCGGTCATGGTTGAAAAAATAGTGCGATTTAGGCGGGGCTGACATGCTTTTATGCCAGCCCCGGAGGATAGGGTAGAGCTGGAAAGCTTCTTAGAGGGGATTGATAGAAGGGGAAGGAAAGGGATTTCCTTGGTGAGCCAGCTCTCCCTGTTCGGCAAATTCATGCCTTACTTGTTCGAGATCAATAATTTTGGGCTCTACAAGAGTGAAGCCCTGAGCCTCGCACCAGTCATTGCGGTCTGCGAATTCGCCGTTATATCTAGCATCGTCGAGGATGAAATAGTCGTCTTCACCCATGATGCGGTCCCATTGGTGGATCATGAATTCAAATTTTTCAGGGTTGAATTCAGTTACATTGTTCCATTCCCAAGAAAATTTGCATATTTCGTTGTCATAGCCGAGAACTGCAAGATACTTTGCGTTGCTGTCAAGAAAGATGCGCCGTCTTATTTGTACCGGGTTTTGGGTGATAATGCCGTAGTCAAATTCGACCGGTTTGTCGTCAAGAGTAATTCTCAAAGAACAATCCGAATCAATTTTCATGCCCCATGTGGTGGTTTTACCTTTACGCCACCAATTCATGATTTTCATGGAATAAACTTTCTGACCATATTCATTTATGGTCTTTGCCGTTTTTTCAGAAACAGGATGCAGGGCTAAATCGCACGAGCGTCCATGAGCGGAAATCTTTAGTTTCATCGTTTTCGTCCTCCTGAAAGTTAGCTTTGCGCTTATGTTTTGAGGACTTAAATTGCATAGCCTATGCCACAATTCCAGGAACTGTTTAAACTCGTTTTTATTTTTTATTTCAGGTTCTTATCGTTTTTGCCAGTTGGTGTTAATCTGGCAAAAGCAGGAGTTTGCGCAATTGCGTATTGCAGGAGGAATTCAATTTCCCTGCAATATAGCCTGATCCTTTTCGGAGCTATTAATCCACAATATAACGGGTTGAAGGTCCTCGTCCTGTCTTTCGGAGTTTTCCGGCTTTGACCAGTATCTGCAAGTCATAAATGGCAGTCCGGGATGGAAGTCTTCCGCCTACTATCTTTTGATATTCGTTTCGGGAAACGGAATTCATTGTGCGGATAACTTTCCATGCCTTGATCTGGCGTTCATTAAGGGAAGTGCTTTGAGATTGATCCGGCTCCATGCTTTCTTCAAGCATATCTTCATTATGAGAAACTGTGCTTTCGGAGGAGGGCGGTTCTTTCATCGTTTCGGAGTGCTTGTCTTCTGCATATGACCAGCTTTCTCCTTCGAGCCTGATTTCGTCGGCCTGAATGAGCTTGTTGTTAGCCATAACGACAGCTCTTGTGATGCTGTTGACCAGTTCGCGGACGTTTCCGGGCCATTGGTAGCCTGTAAGCTTGGCAACAGCCCCACGGCTGAGTGCAATATCTTTTTTGTCGGTAAGGTGCTCGGCCTGCTTAATATAGTACAGGCTTAACAAGGGAATGCTTTCCGGATGTTCGCGCAGCGCAGGAGTTTGGATCATGAGAACTTTGAGCCGGTAGTATAGGTCTTCCCTGAAGAGCTTTTCTTTAATCAAGATTGTAAGGTCTGCGTTGGTAGCAACGATGATCCTGATATCAAAGCTTATTTCCTTGTCACTACCCAGCGGTTTGAGCCGGCGCGAAGCAATAGCCCGCAACAGTGATTGTTGAACTTTCAGCGAAGCTGACTGAATTTCATCAAGGAATAATGTGCCGCCATGAGCTTCTATGAAAGCCCCGTTACGGTCGGTCTTTGCATCTGAAAATGCTCCTTTGACATGCCCAAAGAGTGCATCAAGGAGGAGATTTTCATCCAGTGCGCCACAGTTGACTGAAATGAAAGGCTTTTCACGGCGGGCACTGTTGTTGTGGACTGCTTCGGCCACCAACTGTTTGCCTGTTCCTGTTTCGCCGTAAATAAGGACATCAACGTCGACTTCGGCGGCTTTGAGAATTTCATTCTTAAGGTTATTGATCTGTTTTCCGTAACCTATAATTTCCGGAATGACTGTGACATCAAGATTTGAAAGGGCTTGAATCTCCTTTTTAAGATCGGCTTTTTCCTGACTGTTGATGGCCACAAGCTTTTCGTCTTTGGCTTTCATTAAAATATATTGGCTGTTAACGTGTCTTATAATTCTGTTGAAGGCTTTTTGCAGTACCTGCAAATCATTGTCTTTGTATGGTAAATCAACTTCTTTAAGTTGATCCAGTGAGGTCTGGTCTGCCATTACAGCAGCGAATTCCCGAATAGGCTTGGTCAGTGCCCTGCCGAAAAAGAGAACGACCAGAATTGTTGCAGCAACCGCGATACCGGATACGACCAGCAGGATACTCATGAAATCATAGCCCGCAACCTTTGGCAGAACACTACGGTCGGTATAGATAATGGCACCGTATACTTCTGCTTCGCCTCCGGGAGTCTTTTTGAAGCATACGGGAGCATATGCAAGCGTAGGGATTGTCGCGGAATGTTGCCCGGATTCGTGAAATAAAAATTCCAGCCCTTTTTCTTTCTTTTGTATTTTTTCGATTCTTTCCCAGTAGTCCGCGTGAATTTCGCTTGGGCGGAAGGCTACATTGTGTTCAGCCTTACCGAGAGTGCCTTGATAATCCTGCCTTGCGAGAAATGAGGTGAGCTCTGAGGTTCCGTCTTCCTTTGGAATCGACTGGAAGAGTATCCAGCCTTGCGGGTCGACGAAATAGCTGAAGCGCAGTTCGTTGCTTCGCTGAAATGACCATAACGGTGACTTTTCCGAGTCATATAAGGTTAGGAAATTTCGTAGTTTTTCTGCCTTAACTGAGAGAAACATTATTCCGTCAAAGTGCCCGTCACTGTCTGATGTTTTTATGTAAAAGCGGATTACTTTCTCTTTCACCAGCATATTTCCGTTTCTGCCGCTTTGTACAGGATAGGTGACTTCACGGATATAAGAAGGCTGAACTTCGGCATTTTTTAATGATGATAGCTTTTCAAGCTCCAGCATCGGGTTGGGACTGACCCTGTCCAGGGCTGCTTCATCAAGCTCCATAACCATGCCGTTTCTGTTGACCAGTATCTGAGGTTTTCCGGTGGAGGCCGGGATATACGCCAATTCATAATAGGGAATTCCTCCGGCCGTGATCCTGTTTTGAAATTGCAGGCTGATGTCTTCGCTTTTTTGTTTACTTAGGGCGAAATAACGAAGGTCTGTTGCGCAATCAGTCATGAATATTTCTATGTCGTGGACAATTGCAAGGTTTTGCATTGCCACTGTCCTGCCGAGAGCTATCCTGATGTAGTCCTTAGAAACTTTGTAGGAAGCTGCCCCCACGATAAGAATGATGATCAGGATTGTAGGCAGCAGCGACAGCAGCAGTTTACCGCGCAGACCAGTCCTGTTCCAGAGTCTCTTGGGAGAGATCATATCGCTGTTTTTCTGTTCTGTGGTCTGTGCATATTCAGACATGGCATTCATCCTATATTTGCTTCGCAGTTAAAATCTAAGTGTAGCTGTTATTAGCGTTAGAGTCGGCGCGGTGTGCTTGTCAAGGCAATTCGGCATGGTGATTGCTTTTCTCTTGCCTGTAGTTACATGCGGAAATTATACCAGAACTTATTTTGATTTAATATTTTGAAATAATTAAACTAAATCTAGCAAAGAAGGCGGGTTGTCACGTGGAAAGAACACGCAAGTATCACGGAATAAGAAGGGTGCTCCTGTTCTCGATGATAGTTGTCCCCTTTGTTCCGTTAATTGTGGCGGCAACTATCGGTTATTACTCTCATGTAAGGTCGATGGAGCAGCTGGCGATGTCCGCAGTCAGACTGGCGGCGGCTGACCATGGCGAAATGGTGAACTTTTTCCTGAACGAACGCAGAGCCGATCTGATGGAATCATTGGACTTGCTTGGAGGTGAGATCAAGGACACGGCAAGAGTCAGGGATATACTGGGAGAATTGCGAAGTTTAAGGAGAGATATGTATTCCGATCTGGGGTTGATTGATCCTGAAGGCAATCAAGTGGCGTATGTCGGAGAATACCCGCTTGAAAACAAGAACTACCTGGATTCAGGGTGGTATAAGGAAACGGTCAGCAATGGGTACAATATCAGTGATATTTATCTCGGATTAAGGGGAGTACCGCATTTGAATGTATCTGTATCAAAGCTGATTGATAATAAAGAGTGGGTGTTGCGGGCCACTTTGCGTCCCGCTGCGCTAAGAAGGATCGTGGAAAAGGTCAATATAGGTGTGTCCGGGGAAGCATATATAATCAACAGCGCTAATAGATTACAGACTTCCCGGCGTAGTGGGGGGGACATTTTTGACCGGGACAGTTATCTTTATCCGGATCAGAAGGATGGGGTTATAACTTTCGACGGTTCAGAGAATGATGAAGCATACATCTTTGCCACGACCAGTCTTAATAACGGAAAATGGCGGCTAGTAGTTCGTCAAAAGCATTCCGATGCTTTCCGCTCCAGCAGCAGTGCCCTGTATCTGATCCTTGCCATATTGATTTGCGGAGGATCGGTTCTGGTCCTGCTGGCGGTAGTTGCCAGTAATAAGGTGTACGAAATGTTAACCCGACAGGCAGATACAGTCTGCGCCCTTGAAGCCCAGTTCCTGCGTGCAGCCAAGCTTGCTGAGCTAGGGGAGATGTCAGCCGGGTTCGCTCATGAAATAAATAATCCTCTGCAGATAATGAAAAGTGATCTGGCTCTGCTTGAGATGTTGCTGCAGGAGGAGATAGAAAGAATCGGGGAAGGTGAGAACAGCACTGAAATTGCGCAAATTAATCGTCAATTGAAGTTGCAGATTGATCGTTGCGCAGGAATTACGCGCCAAATTCTCAATTTCGGACGTCAGAACAAACCGGAATTTAAAAAGATAAACATGGTGGATTATCTTCCTCAGGTTGCCAAGATGGTGGAGAAGAAAGCTGAATTGGAAGGGATCAGGTTCATTATTGATGTGGACAGGCGAACACCTTCTGTTCTTGCGGATCAAGGCCTTTTGCAACAGGTTATGGTTAATTTGTTGAATAATGCCATTCACGCTGTGGTGGAAGAACATGGTCCCGAGAACGGCGAAATTGTGATTGCTGCAGGTGAGGATCAAAATGGAAATGCTATAATCAAAGTTTGCGATAATGGGGTTGGCATTCACGAAAAAGATATGGAGCGCATTTTCTTACCCTTCTATTCCACGAAGAAAAACAGTGACGGGACCGGACTGGGACTTGCTGTCTGCCATA
Organism: Maridesulfovibrio sp.; assembly: GCF_963666665.1. Classification (NCBI taxonomy): domain Bacteria; kingdom Pseudomonadati; phylum Thermodesulfobacteriota; class Desulfovibrionia; order Desulfovibrionales; family Desulfovibrionaceae; genus Maridesulfovibrio; species Maridesulfovibrio sp. The sequence goes on along the minus strand of NZ_OY762999.1, from coordinate 1,420,090 downwards.
CTGTAATAGATTCACTTGGCGGACGGATGAAGGTTAAAAGTGAACGGCATAAGGGTACTGAATTCAGCATTATCCTGCCGGCATTCAGTTAGTTGCTGCTAAATTGTTAAAGGCCGGAACTTGCCATTTTGATATGTGCAGGTTCCGGCCTTTGTTTTCTGATGATGCTTTCTTATGACGTTTTTGCGGGGGCAATAATTCTATCCAGTTCTAGAAGGTAATCTTCGTGCCTACGCAAATAAAAGGAAAGCGGTTTGGAAAAATTATTACCGATTAAGCCGTCGACGATGATGTGAGATACGGATTCCTTTTGGCTGAGAATCTGCTGGGATGACCTGAAAATGTTCTTTTCATCCTTTGACATGTCTCTAATCGCTTGTTGCAAGGCTTCTTTGGCCCGCGGCTGATACATTCGCAGATAGAGCAGATCCAAAGCGTTTGCCATTAATATCGAATCGTCACACACTTCTCGGCTGCGGCAGAGCTTTATGAATTCGGCTGGACTTTCGAGTAGTGAGAGTAGGTCTTTGTTAGGGAATCTGACTTCCATTTCAGAGAAGAAATCCAGAACCTGACGTATCTTTTCTTCGTAGTCCCAGGATCGGGCTATAATATTTTCTTTGCGGTCCGCCATACCTTCAAGAAATCCGGCAGCAAAGTCTGAGGCCAGTTTTGATATGACAGCCGCCCATTGTTGGATGAGCATATCTATTTCCGGTATTCCGCAAATATAGAGAAGTGTGGAAATGGTGTAACTGAAGACAATTGCAATGGGGATTGAAATTATGCTGCGGAAGAAGTTGCCGAAGGCTGCTTCCTTGGGCAGTTCCCGAATGATGTTGTGACCTGTTATGTATATGCCGTTGGTTAATGCCATGATCGTGTAAAGCATGGTCGGGTTGGTGGTTACATTGATGTTAAATAGTCCATCCAGCACCACGGATTTACATAGCCAGTCCAGCAGCGGAACAGAGAAACCGGTAAATAGTAGGGAATCGGCAATGCGGTTCCAGTTTATGAAGTCGCTCCAGACCAGATAAGGAGACCGTTTGAGGCCGCCTCCGCCGAGTATAGACTGAATGATGTTGCGGAAACCGGTGATGGAAAACCAGATCAGGCCCCCCAGCCATGCCAGAACCCACCAGTCCTTGGTGAGATAAAAAGTCAGAAAGGCCGGAATGAAACCGATGATAATTTTAAATACGTTTTTCAGTGTACTGTTTATGTACTGCGGTTCGGTTTTGTTCACGGTATTCGGTTTTTGCTTGATCAATGAGAGCCCGTTTCCGGTATTCTGCGATAATCCTCCCAGAGGGCTGATATTGCCGCACTGTCCGTGTTCAATTCTGTAGTTGGAAATTTCCCATTTATTTTCTTTGCGCTGTAATATTTCGCGCAAAAGAAAGGCATCTTTCACGTGGCTCAGGAAATGGCTTGAAAGCAGAGGAATGTTTCGTTGCGACATATATTTTATGGTCAGGGATATGTTTGCCGAAACAGGTAGACATTTTCTGTCGGGATTTTCTTCGATTTCCTTGCGCGCCCGGGGAGGCAGGGTATCAGCAACAGCGAATCCCATACCGATGGCCCGTAATGAACCGCCGGTTGAACCGCTTCCGATTTTTGTTCTGATTTTGCGATGCTTATAGCTGTTTTTCAGTTCCTCAATATGTTGTTGAATCAGGATAAGCTTTGCAAGCTGTTCATTGTTTTCGGGGTCTTTCTCTTTTTTTAGTTTCTCAACACAGCTGCAAACAATTTTTTTAAGTCCTATGGAGCTGCCTGTGTTCAATGATTGCTGCAGCATGTTAAACGGAACCCGGTTCGGGAAGTGGTTTTCAGTGATATTTTTCAGATTAATCAATTCAAAGTGCGTAATTCGTCCTTTGCAGTCGTATACAAGTTCCACCGCATCTTCCAATTCCATGTTTTCCAGAATCAGGGTTATTCTGCTGGAAGGGCTAGCGTTGAGCAGTTTTTCTGTCAGTTTCTCGGGTGAGAATACCATGTGGACAGATGTTGCTTTTGAGGCTGACGGTTTGTCTGGGTTCGGGAGATCTGAGTTGGCTTGGGGAGAAAGATATCGAGCCGTGATCGTGTCTGGATCAAGCAGGTTGATGGAGTCCACCTGCTTATCGATTCTGCTTTTTTCTTCAATGCTTGCAACAAGGTATACAGCTGCAAGCTCTTTTACCCTCTGCTTAAAGTGTGGAAGTGAAATCTCATGAATATGCTTTCCGAGGTGGGTCAGGGTTGGAGCTATGGATTTCAGGCTGCTCAGGAACTCAGTGTAATCAATTGCAGGAAGACTGACCACGACTTCACGTTCAATAGATTGCCGGTGCTCGGAGTTAAACTTTGCAGTCACACTGCGAATGTATTCAGCATGTATTTTTTGGGAAGTTCTCCCGAATTGCATGATCTCCTGCACCTTTGCGTTTTTGAAAAATTCCGCAATGTCATTCTGGTCGATAATGTTTTTCGGAGTCCAAACAAATTTCACATAGCGGTTGCGGACTACAGCTCTTAATTCAATTCCGAATTCCACTTTAATATCCAGAATCTGCGCTGCGGAATACAGTTCTGTTGCTACTTCCGGGGATAGGAAATCATAATAAACTACCCGCAGCCTGCGAATTCCCTTTATCCATGCATCCATAACCAGATGAGATGCAGATTTCCTTCCTTTGCTGTTCGCATCGTGCACCCGGTCATCAAATGTCAGCTGATTCCATTCCTCCGGCATTTCAAGAAGATGGTATTTTTTAAGTTGCTCACGAATGAAGCTGCTTTTTCCGAAGGAAACACTTCGGAAATCATGAGCCAGCCTTAGTTGCTTTTGTTCATCGTTGCCGGATCTAATGATTTCCTTTGCGATCTGAATAAGGACTCTGGCCCTGTTGTTTCGCAGTGTGGTTTTTGATGTGGCCATCACCTCATTTTTCAGAGCGGATAGAGCGTGCAGCCTCTCATTAACTTCATCTGATTCAAGAGAGCCCAGCAGGTTAAAAGCGGCATAGGCAATTCTGATGCCGTATGGTGCGGCAAGTTCTTTAATCCCATGCGGTTTTAGGTATGGACTGAGCAGTGACCTGAAGCGGGCCTTATCCTTCTTGCGGGAAATAATGTTGTTGAAAAGTTCCACCAGCAAGTGGTCGTTATGGTCGAAGTAGATGAAATTGTAACTAAGCATATCGTCTCCTGTTCATAATTTTGCGCATTAAATATTGCATTTCCGATGCCACCCATCCCTCACAGTTTTGTTCACTGTTTCGGTATTCTTTCTTCTCGTTATTATTTGCTTAAAAGAGCCTGAATATTGCGTTTTGCGAGATGTTTTTGCGCATACTTAGTTATTTAAATCATATGGTTATGTATTGGCATGTCGTCTGCATTAGTGAGGCTGGTTTCATTGGTTTGCTCTGTGCAACCGTAATCAATTTAAAAGGATGAACTCAAAATGAGGAACACAAGAATCATGCTTGTAGATGACGAGGAGCGTCTGCTTTGCACTACCAAGAAGCTTTTCGAGAAATTGGGATTTGAAGTCTTAACCTGCTCGTCAGGGAAAGAAGCACTCGAATTGCTGGAGCAGACAGATGTGCACGTTGTCTTTCTTGACATCAAAATGCCGGGCATGGACGGCATCGAAACTTTGCAGCGAATCAAAAAGAAGTTCCCGTTTGTGGAGGTAGTTATCCTGACAGGGCACGCCTCAATGGAGGCGGCGGTAGAAGGCTTGAAATTGGGTGCATTCGATTTCTTGATCAAACCGGTGAGTATGAAGGAGCTGCTTGAAAACGTAGAGGAGGCATCAGCAAAAATAAACAGACAGAAGAAACGATTTCTTTCGGCCCGGAAGGAAAATCCAGCATAGGTTTTCCTTCCGGTTAAAGTTGAAATTAAAGGAGGTTACATAATGGAGATTATCAAAGTCCTCATGGTTGATGATGAGGAGCGTTTTCGCGAGACAACTGCGAAGATTCTTAAGCGTAAAGGCTTCGAAACGATGCTTGCAGCTAGTGGAGAAGAGGCTCTGGATATGTTGTCCCATTCGCCGGATGTCATCATTCTTGATGTCAGGATGGGCGGAATGAACGGTCATGAAACCCTCGAAAAGATTCGTGAAAAGGATCCGGATATTCCGATCATTATGCTTACAGGGCATGGCGATATTTCAGGGGCTAAAAAGGCCTACTCCGCAGGTGCTTATGACTATCTGGCAAAGCCCTGCGACATCGATCTGCTCGCAGCCAAAATCAATGATGCATTCCACAGTGTTGCTAAAGTGAAGCTGTCGGAAAAGTTGGTCGGAAGTGTGATGATTCCCCTTGATGAGTACACGGAGATCGCAGCGGACAGCACCGTAAGTGAGGCCATTGCTGCTTTGCGGAAGTCAATGCAGGGGTTGGTTGCAACAAATCGGCTCATGGAGTCTGGGCACCGTTCTGTAATCGCAAGGAACGCGGACGGCAGTACTGCAGGTATCCTCAGTCCCCGAGACCTGCTTTATGCAGTTCTTCCTGAATACCTTTCAGCACCGAAGCCTTCCACCGCGGACAGTCTTCAATATTCGGCAATGTTTTGGGATGGCCAATTCACAACTCTTGCAGAGAAGCTTGCGGGCAGGACTGTTCGCTCTCTGCTGTCTGGAGAGTTCCTGACTATTGAATCCTCGGCGAACCTTATGGATGCGACTAATGCCCTTATCACCACAGGCAAGAGACGCATTATCGTTCAAGAGAACGGCATAGATGTAGGCATCGTCAGGGAGCAGGAACTCTTTTACGAAATAGCTCGAATTATTTCGTTCAGATAATTACAGCAGATTTGCAATACAGGGGTAAACATATGTCAAACTCAAAGAAAAAAGCAACCGGATACGATAAGTTTGTCAACTGGAGGCTGTTGATTATTCCGGTAGTTCTGTTTTTTGTAATTCTGGTTTTGCCCACCTCACAGGGAATGAGAAAAGTCGGAATGCAATATTCAGTAGGTCCGAAGGTTGTAACCAATTACATAAGCGAAAAACTTTTCGGTGCTGGAAGTGCCGCTGTTGAACAATGGCAGGTGCTTACGGCGCGCATGATGGAACAGAACATGCGTATGGGCGCTTTAAGCAAGAAACGCTTTATGAGCCGCAACGAAAAGTGGGCTAAGAAATATAAGATTCCGGTTGATTCTGCCAACTTCGCTAAGGCCAGAGATTACGTAGAGAAAAATATCTCTGACGAGGTCTTTCTGAAGATTATGAAAAGTGCTTACGACCTGCGTGTAAATGATTTGAATTATTCAGATCTTTCAAAGAATGATAAGAAGAGCGCTGACGGCGGGGCATGGAAAATCAAAGTTGCCATTGCCATGGTCGTGTTTGTCGTCTTCTGCTTCATGACCGAGTGCATACCGCTACCGGGAGTAGCTTTTTGTATCGGATTGATTCTTGTCTTCACCGGAGTTGTTACCAGAAGCCAAGTGGCCGGTTTGTACTGGGATGACGCAGTCTGGTTTATCATGGGTTCACTCATGTTCGCGACAGCATTCGTCAAGACAGGGGTGGATAAGCGGGTGTGTATGCTCATGTTCAAGAAACTGGCTGTGCCCAATGTCCGCTGGATCTCCCTTATTTTCTTTGTCGTGATCAGTCCGCTGGCTGCCTTTATCTCCGACCATGCCCTTGCCGCAATGTTTCTTCCCATCGGTATGCTGCTTTATCAGAACAGCCTTACCGATGAGATTCCTGAAGACAAGGAACTGGCAAAGATGCTTATGATAACCATCGCTATGGCCTGTAACGTAGGTGGTCCCGGTGCTCCTTCGGGCGGTGCGCGCAACGTAATCATGATGACCTATCTTACCGACATGTTCGGTATGGACATTGGTTATGCGCAGTGGATCATGTACTGCATGCCTTTTGTTGTGGTCATGATTCCGCTTACCTGGGTGGCTTGTAACATGCTTTTCAAGCCTCGGATCACATCGTTGGCTCCGGCCATGCGCCATCTTGAAAGCGAAATCAATAAGATGGGCCGCTGGAACAGGGATCAGATCTGGGCCATGGTAATTTTCCTCGTCATGGTTTTCGGCTGGTTCACAGAAAAAGCTTTCTACAACATCGGCATCTACCCGATTCGTCTTGGTATCGGTGTAATCGCGGTTGCCGGTGCGGTGGCTTACCTGCTGGCCGGAGTTGTTAACTGGCGTGACTATCAGGAAAAGGTCGACTGGGGTGTTGTCTGGCTCTACGCCGGTGCAATCATCTTCGGTAGAACTCTTGACCAGACCGGTGCGGCATATTGGCTGGCCCAGTCCTGCATCGACATGCTGGCTCCGCTGGGTATGAGTGAAGGGCTTCCCCTGATGCTGACCTCCAACGGTCTTACCGCGGTGCTGACCAACCTGATGGCTGACGGACCTGCCGCCGCCGCAGTAGGACCTATCACCCTGAATATGGCCAGTATCGTGCATCCCGGCACAACATTCCTTCCCTTTATGGCCATGGCTACCGCAGTGGCATCATCATTTGCATACTGCCTGATCATCGGAACTCCCCCCAACGCGATTGTCTACGCCTCCGGTTATCTGGAACCGAAGGATTACCTGCGGGTAGGCATTCCCATGTGGTTTGTTGCGAATATTCTCATCATCCTGCTCACAGCGGTTTACTGGAGCGGAATAGGTTTCGGCAGCCTACCTTCCTTCTAAACCGGCAAAAAAGCGGTCGGCTTCGGCCGGCCGCACCTTAAGGGGATAACTAATGAAAACTGAAAAACAAGTTGAAAAGAAATTTATTCATAAAAACGGAACTACGTATTTTTCAAAAAGAACAGAACAGCAGATCCTATTCGTTCTGACCTCAGGCATGCTGCTCTGGGGACTGGTAGAAGGGATCAGCAGCTACCTGAATTAGGAGTATGTCATGACGAATATACAGGCACCGGCTGTGAAGATGGGAGTGAGGGAATATCTGGAATCTCTGGTCTCCATTGTACGTTCCCCTGCTTCATTTTTTGAAAGTGCAAATGATGAAACCGGCAGCAGGCGGGCTCTTCTGTTTCTTATGATTTCAGGATTGTTCTATTGCTCGGTAAGTATGACCTATTTTTTCGAAAATTCATTGGTAATGGGCGTGGTTATGATGGTCAATGCTGTGTTCATGCCTGCCTTGGGAGCCTGCTTTTCATTTTGCATCATGAGGATGATGACCCCGTCCATGGCTTCTTATTCAAGTGTCTTCAATGTTTATGCCTACGCCAGCGGAGCGGTGATGGTCATTTCATGGATACCGGGACTGGCTGTTGTCATGGAGCCTGTCCGGGCCATTCTTGTGGGGGTAGGGCTTTATAAGACCGGAAAACTGGGCAGATTCCAATCTTTCATAACAGTGGTGCTCACTGCTGTACTGCTCTTGCTGTTTTTCTGGACAGTTGCGCCGCTTGTTGTGTCAATTCGCGATTTTTAGAGAAATTAGTCCGCCATATTTTGTGACCGCATAATGCTGATCACCACCCCCCTCGCCAGCAGGCCGGGAAGCTCCCTCCCGGCCTGCGTACGGGAGGCTCAAGGAGAAAAAGAATGAAAAGTGTTCATGTTCTTCTGGTCGATGATGAAAATGATTTTCTTATTGCATACAAGCGCCGTCTCATTCGCCGCAATGTTGAAGTCAGTGTTGCCTCAAGCGGTTTAGCTGCTTTGCGGATGGTTGAAGACACTGATTATGACGCAATCGTGTTGGATATCCTGATGCCTGAAATGAACGGGATTGAAACATTGAAGCGTTTAAGAGCCGTGAAGCCGGAAATACCGGTAATTATCCTGACCGGACACGCGAATATGGAAGCTCTTGCACAAGTCACCGGGGGAGGGGCTTTTGATTATCTTCTAAAGCCGGTCAGTACTGAAGAATTGTATTTCAAGATTATGGATGCGGTCCGAGAAGCCAGGATCAGAATCCGTTGATGCAGGAGGCAGGCTATGCGTACCTTCATAAATGCAATTTCCCGTATATTGAGAAATCCTTCTGCTGCTGATCGCAGTTCCTCGGCACGTTTTCTTGAGCGGTGTGAAAATTTTCGTCTGCTGCTTTCCGCCAACAACAGTGCCCTCAAAAGGATGGCGGAACTGACTGAAGCCTCCCGTAGTGTTAAGCCTGTAGGGATGACCTATATCAGGGCTGAGAATGTCAGGATTTCCGCTGATGTGCGTAATATGATCGAGCGGCTGTGCCGTATTGCTCCCGGCAGGTACGAAACGCTCAAGGATGCTTTCAACAGGATTTTGGTGTTGATGAATAAGGAGCTTGCTGCGGATGTAGAGAAGCCTACCGGTTCAAATATCATCAATCTCCAAGATTTGAATTCCGGCCTGATTTCCGAAGTCGGATCAAAGATGGCCCTGCTGGGCGAGATAGCGTCTATACCCGGAATTCGTGTTCCTGATGGATTTTCCATTACCGCTTCTGCCTTCCGAAACTTGCTGCGGGAAACCGGTCTTGGCGAGGAGTTGAAAAGGGTGGCTCAGATTTGCGGTGAAGGGAATTATGCCACACTAAAAGTGTTGGAGAGAAATATTAAGGAAGCCATCAGCCTCTGCCAATTCCCTCAGGATCTGGAAAATGAAATTTCTGCAGCGGCAGAGCAACTGGCTGCCGGACGAAGGCTAACTCATGCCGTGCGCAGTAGTGCCCTTTGCGAAGACAGTTTGGAAACAAGTTTTGCGGGACAATTCCATACGGAACTGGGCGTCGCTTCTGATGAGGTTGTGGAAGCTTACCGCAATGTAATTGCCAGCATGTATACTGCGTCCGCTGTTACCTATCGCCTGAACCATGGAATACGCGATGATGAAATGGTCATGTGCGTCGGGTGTGTGGAAATGATTGATGCTGTGGCAGGAGGGGTGGCCTATAGTCGTGATCCTTCCGGTCTTCATGAAGGGCAGATCGTAGTTTCAGCTGTACATGGCCTCCCCAGCAGTCTTGTCGACGGGGTCACCAGAAGTGATCTTTGGCGGCTGGACAGGGAATCCCTTGCCGTACTTTATGAAGAGATCGTTGATCAGGAGTGGGGCCGCTTCATGGCTTTAGACGGAAGTGTTGTCCGTCGGAGGCTGGGGACGGATCAGGTGAACCGTCCTTCGATTGATCTCGATGTGCTTGTCCGCATAGGGCAGACAGTACTGGACCTCGAAGATCATTTCAATTGTCCGCAGGATATGGAATGGTCTTTGACCGGTGACGGGATTATATATGTTCTGCAATGCCGTCCTTTAGGAATAATGTCGCAGCAGGAAGCACAGGAAAGTTTTAATGAGGATCAGAATTTCCCGCTAATTGTGGATTCCTGCCAGCCCGCCAGCTCAGGAATCGCATCAGGAATTCCCTACTACATCGAACATGCCCACGACATGATCGATTTCCCCTTTGGGGGAGTCCTCCTTACCAGAGTCGCCGGTCCAGAACTGGCGGCTCTGCTCCCTGATGCCGTAGCTGTGATAGCCGAATTCGGCAGTTGTACCGGGCATCTGGCAAATGTAGCCCGTGAGTATGGAATACCCGCTTTGATAGGTGTTCCTGATGCTGTTGAGAAGTTAAATGGAGTTGGAGAGGTTATAGTTGACGCTGTTCGGGGCCGTATACTTTCAGGAAGCCTCGACAAAAACACTGGACCTCATAAAACCCGTAATCCCGATACTCCGGTACGCAGAGCTCTAAGTTCAGTGCTCAAGCTGATTACACCCCTGACTTTGACAGATCCCCGCAGCCCTGAGTTCATCCCGGAAAGATGTGAAACTCTGCACGACATAACTCGTTTCTGTCATGAAAAAGCCGTTGCGGAAATGTTTAAGGAACGTGCCGGGATTGATAACTCTGCAAGGCAGATGCTGGACGGAGAAAAGTTGCAGTACTGGATTATCGATCTCGGCGGAGGGATTTCGGAGAACAGCGCTTCCAATGATGACGGATATGTGCGTTTTGAGGATATCCGCTCCAATGCGATGAAGTCGTTGTGGGCCGGAATGACCGGTTTTCCATGGGAAGGACCTCCTGATGTCTGCATTGACGGGTTTGCTTCAGTTCTTTTCGGAGCCACCTGCAATCCGGCTCTGGTTCCGGGATTGCGTAACAGCATGGGAGAACGCAGCTATTTCATCGTGGGCCGCAACTATTGCAGTTTGCAGTCCCGCTTAGGCTTTCATTACTGCACGATTGAAGGCTTCGCCGGCGATGATACGGAAATGAATTACGTTCTTTTCCAATTTAAGGGCGGCGCTGCAGATATGGGCAGGCGCTCCCTGAGATTGCGGTTGGTGGCCGAAATACTTGCGGAACATGGGTTTCATACTGCCGTCCGGGATGATGTCCTGTTTGCCCGTATGGAAGGTATTTCTCTGGATATAGCCGAGCGCGGATTGGTGGTCGCTGGCTACCTGCTTGTGCAGACCCGTCAGTTGGACATGATAATGAAGGACGGTCCTGCCGTTGAGAACTACCGGAACAAATTCCATAGGGAAATTGAAATCCTGCTTGCGGGAGGTGGAAAATGAAGGCTTTCCGCTATCTTCAGCTGAAATGGAAACTGACTGCAACAGCGTTGTTTTTTTCGCTTATCCCCTTATTCCTATTGGGTTTTGTTCTTCATGGACAATTCAGTGAATCTTATGAGGATAAATTGCGCAGCAATTTGCGACTGACCGTACTCAACAAGTCTGATGCCATCGATATGTTTCTGAAGGAACGTGTCGTTCAATTACAGAATATCGCCAATACCAATTTTTTTTCCGAAATATCAAATCAGGAAAAACTTAACAGCCTTTTTGATGCCATTTACAGCACATCAAATTCATTTATCGACCTTGGAGTTTTTGATCAGCAGGGTAACCATGTTGCTTATTGCGGGCCTTATGATTTGAAGAACATTAATTATCAGGATCAGCGCTGGTTTAATCAGGCCATGCTCAAAGGGGTGTTCATCAGTGATGTTTTTATGGGGTATAGGAATTTTCCTCATTTCATAATTGCCGTTAAGCGCAGGGAACAAGGGCGGACATGGATTCTGAGGGCTACCATTGATTCCGATGTATTCAACTCATTGGTAAGTAATGTCCGAACCGGTCAACTCGGTGACTCCTATCTGATCAACTCCAGCCTGCTGTTGCAGACTTCCTCCAGACGCAGCGGAGATGTCCTTTCCAAGGCAATTCTTCCTGAATTCTCCCCCGGAGGGAATGTAGAGATAATCAAGTGGAATGACCACGGAACCGGAATGGTTGCCGGGATAATGCAACTGGGCATGGTCGACTGGAGTCTAGTGGTTCTTGAGAATCCTGAAGAAGAGCTTTCGCCTGTCCTTCGGGATCAGTCGCTTGTGTTTGTACTGCTTTTTTTCTGCGCCCTGATGATTTCTATCGGGACATATTTCGTGATCACTTCCATTGTCCGCAAATTAATGACTGCGGATAAAGAGAAATCCCTTATGGATGCCACGGTCATGCAGTCCTCCAAGATGGCTTCACTTGGAAAGATGGCAGCCGGAGTAGCACATGAGGTCAATAATCCTCTTTCCATCATCAGGGAAAGTGCCGGATGGATCAGAGACATGATCTCCGATGGCGGTTTTGAGGGGGTAAAGGACCTTCCTAATCTGGAAGAGGCCCTTGGGGATATTGAACGCCATGTGGAGCGGGCCCGTTCGGTAACGCACAGGATGCTTGGTTTCGCACGCAGCATGGAACCGGCACAGGATGATGTTGACCTTAATCAACTGGTCCGGGAGACAGTATCTTTTCTCGATAACGAAATTTTATACCGGACCATCTGGGTTACCTACGATCTCAGTCCGGACCTTCCTTCCATCTCCACTGATTTCAATCAGGTTCAGCAAGTGGTTTTGAACCTCATGGAAAATGCAATTGATGCCGTAGGAAATGACGGTTCTATCAAGCTTTCAACACGGAGTAGCGGTGATTTTGTTGAGCTTGAGATTGCTGATTCCGGTCCGGGAATTCCGCCGGAGCTTCTCTCCAAGGTGTTCGATCCTTTCTTTACCACCAAGTCAGCCGGGGAAGGCACAGGATTAGGACTTTCTATCATCTATACGATCCTCAAAAAAGTTGGAGGAAGCGTTAAGGCCAGAAATCTGCCTGAGGGAGGAGCGCAATTCATTGTGCGGTTGCCGCTGGTGAGCAGGAACACCTACATACAGGAGGAATCATGTCCAGAATAAAGCTGCTTGTTGTGGATGACGAAACTGATTTCTTGAAGCTGGTCAAAAGAAGGCTTGAAAGAAGAAATTTTGATGTTGAAGTGGCTTCCAGTGGTGCTGAGGCCTTACATTTCCTTTCCGCCAATCCTGTGGATGTCGTCATTCTTGATGTGAGGATGCCCGGTATGAGCGGCATGGATGCTCTTAAGCATATGCGTCGTAAGCATAGTGAGGTGGAAGTGATCATGCTTACAGGTCATAGCTCAGTTGCTTCAGGATTGGAGGGGATAAGCCACGGCGCATATGATTATATTCTTAAACCTTTTGAAATTGATGATCTTATTGAAAGGATTCGGAGTGCTCATGAGCATGCTGTTTTAAAACGTGAAGGTGGTGGCGGAAATGTCAGCTCTGGAAGTTAGGGATTTTAACTTGATGCGGCATGTTTTCTTCGGTCTTGCATTGATCGGCGCTGCAGGATCGCTGATCAATGCAGGCTACGGTACCTGCGTTGAGATTATTGCTGCGGTGGCCGGTTTTTCTTTGCTTGGGTTTATTCTGCAGGAATTACAGCGTTCCAGGCGCAGGAGCCTTGAGTTGGAAGGGCAGCTTATTCAGCTCAAGCGTATGAATTCTTTTGATGAGATGTCCGCCGGGATAGCCCATGAAATCAATAACCCCCTGAATATAATCATGCAGGAGGCAGAGATAATAAGGGTCACTATCGAATTTTCAGAGAGTTGTCTGCTTACTGATGAGATTGATGAAAGCATTGAAGTCATCAGGGCTCAGGTAAGGCGATGCTCGGAAGTCACTCGTAAGTTGTTGGATATGGGGCGGAAAAGGCTGCCTGTAACCCAGCAGGTGGACATAAACAACTTACTGAGAAGGCTGCTCGCACTGGTGGACGAAGAAGCCGCCGACAAGAAAATAAAAGTGGTCCGTAACATTCCCTCCAGTGTGCTTCTAATCAGCACAGACCCTCCGTTGTTGCGGCAGGTATTTTTGAATCTCCTTAAAAATGCAATTCAGGCCGTCGGGCACAGGGGGGGAGATTGTTATTTCCAGCAGGCTTGAAGGTGGACGAGTTGTTGTTTGTGTTGCGGATAACGGTTGCGGAATAGCTGAAGATAAACTTCCGCATATTTTTACTCCCTTTTTCACGACCAAAAGTCCTGAAGAGGGGACTGGAATAGGTCTCGCCGTTAGCCTTCGTATTATCAACCAACTGGGAGGAACCATCGATGTAGAGTCTTCTGTCGGCAAGGGGACGGTCTTTTCGGTGGCGATTCCCGTAAATGGAGCAAGGTCGTCATGAACAGTAAAGGACGGATTCTGATTGTCGATGATGAGGATCGGTTCAGGGCAAGTCTGAAACGTATACTCGAGAAGTTCGGATTTGATGTTGTGACCGTTGCTGACGGAATGGCTGCCTTGCATGTGCTTGAAAGGGGGGAGGTTGATGTTGTCCTGCTGGACAGCAATATGCCCAACCTTCCGGGGGAGGATGTTTTCACAATTATCAGGAAACATGGAATCGCTGTGGAAATAATTCTCCTGACTGGTTTCCCGGTCATTGAAAATGCTCTCAAGATGATGCGCAACGGCGTTTTTGATTATCTGACAAAGCCGGTGTCAATCAAGCAGCTTTTATCTGTGATCGAATTGGCGGTGGAAAACAAGCGAATCAGGAATTGGGATACGGGTGCTGTAGATATTCTCAACTGCAATGTTGACTGACGTTGTCCTTTTTCCCGGTTAAACAACGTAAAGTGTGGTGCATGGAGTATTTATGAGTATCAAAGCTAAATTAATGTTGGTGTTTATGACATCGTTTCTGGGCCTTGTCGCAATATTTGGCGTAAATTATTGGGGTGACAGGGTTATTGAAAACAGTCGTAAAGTAGAGATGCTTGCAAATGAAGGGGTTGAATTGTTTCTGCAGGCGAGAAGGCAGGAGAAGAATTTCCTGCTGCGTATGGATTCTTCCTCTTTCGATAAGGCTATTAAGCATGCAGGTGATTCGGCAAAGAAAGTGAAAGAGGTTGAGCCTCTTTCTCCTGAATTGAAAGAGACTTGTGTGAAGGTTGGTGGCTTTGTTGATGCCTACAAGAAATATCTGACTGAAGTGTATAATCACTATGTATCAAAAGGGCTTACCATGAACGAGGGTCAGCGTTGGAATTTTATTCAATGCGGCAAGAAACATGGAGGAAGCTTTTAAGGAAGGCACAATCAATTCCGAATTGTTGATTCTTGTCCTTCAGATGCGCAGGCAGGAGAAGAACTATATAATCCGCGGTGGTGAAACCCCGGTTAAGCGTGTTGATTCCATGATCATGCGGATCAGGGATGAGGTGCGTGAGTCCTTTCCCGAAGAGCGTGCCAAGACTCTGCTTACAGCTCTGGATGATTACAGCGAAGCCTTTCATAAATATATTGCGCTGGAAAATTCCATAATAAAGCTCAAGGCAGAGCTCATTATGTCCGCCCGGGCGGTGGAACCTTTATATGATAAAATTCTAAGCGTCAGCTCCGAAAGACTGGAACATGATTCTGCTGTAATCGGATATACGGTTATAGCTATAGAAGTGACTGTGGGTGTTGCGGTCCTGTTCATACTGCTTTGGGTTATGCTGACGGTTTCATCTTCGCTGAAAAGGTTGGGATCGTACGCCAAGTCTGTGGCCGGCGGTGATCTTGATTGTGAGCCGGATGGGCAATTTGCTTCTGAATTACTGGAGCTGCGCGATGTTCTGGTCGGTATGGTAGGCAAACTCAAGGAAGGTATTGATGAGGCCCGATCCCTAGAACAGGATGCCGTAAATCAGGCCGCTCTTGCGGAAAAGGCTAGGGATGAGGCTGTGGAGCAGCAGAACTATACTCTTTCGCTTATGGAAAAGATTACCGGAGCGTCTGCTCGGGCCGAAGCAATTGTACACCGGCTGACCTCGGCTTCAGCTGATTTAAAAGTCAGGACTCAGGCAATTGCTGATGGTGCTTTGGAGCAGCAGGGGCATATGAATGCCTCCGCGACAGCTGTGGAGCAAATGCATCTTACCGCCAGAGAAGTTGCAGAAAATGCGGAAGGTGTTTCTTCCACCGCAAATGATGCCAGAAAGGAAGCCGGTGGCGGAATTGAAGTTGTCTTTAGGGCAAGAGACGCAATGAGTATGGTCTCCGGGACGGTTTCGAGTCTTGAAACAGATATGGTCAGTCTCGGAACCGAGATCGAGTCTATCGGTGAAGTTGTCGGCGTAATTAACGAGATTGCCGATCAGACAAACTTGCTGGCCCTTAATGCCGCCATTGAAGCTGCCCGTGCCGGGGAAGCCGGAAAAGGCTTTGCCGTGGTCGCTGACGAAGTTCGTAAGCTGGCCGAGAAAACAATGGTAGCGACCAAGGAAGTAGATAAGTGCATTTCTAGCATTCAGGAACGGACTCATGAAAATATTGAGGGGGTCAAGAAGGCTCTTGCATTTGCGTGTTCTGCTGATAGTGAAGTCAATAATTCCGTGGATGTTTTCAAGCATATTCAGGGGTTATCTGATGACGTGGCTGAAAAAATCGAGGGTATAGCACTGGCAGCAACCCAGCAGTCGGTTGCATCCAAAGATATTGAGAGGACTGTTTCGCATATTGCTCAACTGGCGGAAGGTTCAACTGATAGCGCCCAGCAGTCTGCCTGTTCAATTGCCGACCTAGCAATGATGGCAGAAGAGTTACAGGATGCCATTGTACAGTTGAATTCCGGTAGCAATTAGGATTATCCGTACTCAGATAAAACCTTAAAGTATAAAAATTAAAGCAGCCCTTGTTATTCAATGGAATAACGAGGGCTGTTTTGGTTTTTGTGAGATGGCGGGGGACATCGAATTGGTGTTGTATTCTTTTGATATATATCGCTTTTTTGGGTTGGGAAAATTGGTGTACTCGTGTGGGTACTCGCGGTGGGGTGGGAATGTTTATGTAACATCATTAAAAGTAGGTTTTGTGTATAATCGTTGAACGTTTACCTTGTCTGATTATATTTGTTATTGGGGGCGCGTTGGTAATGTATAGATAATTTATTCATTTTGTCGTATAAGCCATTTGTTTTCATAAAAATAGCATTTTATTCGAGAGTGCGGTTTTGTTTTTGTGATTTGAAATATATAATTGGCTATATCGCCTAGTGTCATATGATTTAATTAATGAGGAATTTATGGAATCTAACGTTAATAAGTTTTCGTTGTTGAAAGATTTGTCAGACGAACAAATGCAAAACTTCGTAACGATTAAGGCTCACTGTGAAAAAATCTTAGATAATTCACCCCGTTTTAAGTATTTTACTTTGCATGGCAAAGATCATATCGAAAATCTGCTTAATATATCAAATTTTATTATTGATGGAGGAATTTCATTAACTCAAGATGAGGCTTATTATCTTGCGTTATCAATATGTCTTCATGATATTGGTATGGTTGCGCCGCTAAATTCATTGAGCGATAAAGATATTTTTTCAGGAGAGCAACTTAGCGATTTGGCGAATACTGAGTTAAAAATAAGAAGGCACCACCATGATCTTGTTGGTGACTATCTTGCTGATAAAGTAGTCTTCCTTTCCTCTTTAAATATTAGTTCTGCAAGCATCTCTTTAATTGTTGATATTTGTAAAAATCATAGAGTTGTGGATCTTTCTCAAGAACAAGGTTTCGCTAGAAGAATCGGTGCCCTTCTTAGATTGATTGATGAATTAGATGTTGGGCCGGGAAGGGCTCCAATTGCGGTTTTAGAGAATTTTTATGAAGAAATGGGAGTGATTGCTTGTTGGCACTGGTATAAGCACGTTATTACTCAGGAGTGGCTTGTACGTGATAATGTTGCATATCATACTGAGAATGGTAAAAATAAAATTTTATTTAAACTGATTGTCAGACCAAATTCATCGACAAGTGTTGAATACTGGTTAAGGCAAAGCATGCGTTCTATTAATAAAGTTTTAATCGATGAGCATGTTCAAAGGATAATAGATAGTGAGTGGGGTGTTTTTATTGATGTTATGCCAGATCATTTTAGATCTAAGGCAATGTCTTTGGGCGATAAATGGGAACGCATAGAAAATATAGCGTTGTCTTCTGGTAAGAAAACTATAATGCTTATTGATGATGAAGAGAGAAAAA
Organism: Maridesulfovibrio sp.; assembly: GCF_963666665.1. Classification (NCBI taxonomy): domain Bacteria; kingdom Pseudomonadati; phylum Thermodesulfobacteriota; class Desulfovibrionia; order Desulfovibrionales; family Desulfovibrionaceae; genus Maridesulfovibrio; species Maridesulfovibrio sp. Next base: position 1,402,728 of record NZ_OY762999.1, on the reverse strand, counting down.
TGCATGATATGTTTTTACCATTAATGGATAAATATCATATAATTTATTCTCCGAATGCTAAAGATGCTGCAGTAAAAATGAACGCAGTTGCAATTGATCTAGCTATAGTTGATATGCAGATAGGCTCTGGAGGGCTGTGGGCTCTTGAAGAGACTTTGAATTGCAAAACTACTGGTGTGAAAGTTTGCGAGTATATTAAAGAGAACCATCCAAAGACTCAAATTGGTATTTTAACAGGGACTAGGCATAAAGTAGAAGGTCTGGATAAAGAAAGTTTAGTGTTTTTTTTGAAAAAACCAGTTGATCCTGAGGTTCTTGAAAGGAGAATTGAAAATGTTCTCTCGTGATGAGTCTATCGTATTAGATATTAATAATTTTAATGTTTGGGATAATATACAAGGATGGCTAGATGGAATTGTCAGTGATTATAATCTAGCTGGCAGTATACTTATAAGGTGTAATAGCTCTTTTAGTGTTGAATTGTTGTCATGTTCAAATATTGAAATTGAGCCATTGAAAGGTACATATAGGAAAAATTTATTAAGCTTATTCCAAGAGTGTATAAGATATAATTCTACTACTCATTCTCATTTGCTCCCACATGATATTTTTGATGGTATTAATAGTTTCTCTAAAAGTAAAAATTTGACTCGTAGAGTTATTTATTTTCCATTTATTGTTGATGATTCTAGTTATGCAGTAATGTGTTTTTCGAAGGTGGTTGAATCAAAAGAAATTGATGAAGATTTGACAATAGAGTTAGGAGACATGGTTCTCTTGTCTCATGAAATATCAAAGACAGAAGAATATTTGGATAGATTAAATACGTTAGAGTTATATGTTAAAGAAGTTGGACACGATTTTTCAAGTTCAGTTCAATCTTCTATAACAACACTTAGGCTGATATCTAGAGGTTATGTATCTTCGCAGGAAATAGTTGTTCAAAAGATAAAGAAAGTCGAAGAAGAAATTTGGGCTGCCTATAGGAATGCTGAAAATCTCGGGATAGTGGTGGATAGAAATTATAATGTTGGTAACCCAGAATATTTTGATTTGTCTGAATTGATAGTGAATTTAGTTGAGCAGTATAGAAGTGAGGCAAATGAACGTAATATAGTGATTGATTCACAGGTTACATCTTCAAATATTAAAATTTGGGGAGATCCAAATGGAATTTCCACAGCTACAGGACATTTTTTGATAAATGCTATTAAATATGCCTTTGGTTCTTCAAGAATTGTTCTTTATCTGAATGAAAATGATAATAGTGTTGAATTAAAAATAAAGAATAAGGGTATGTCCTTACAAGAAGAAGACCGCGTAAAAATGTGGAGATTTGGTTATCGTGGACGTTTGGCACATGAACGACATGTTAACGGAAGTGGGATTGGGTTATTTACAGTGAAAAAAATTATTGAAGCTCATGGTGGGCGTGTGGAAGGCTGTAATTATGGTGATGAACATGTTGTTTTTAAATATATTGTTCCAAAGGATAAAAATTTTGGTGTAAAATTATTGTCTTAAATTTTGGTATTGTCTTTCGTTGCCTTTGCCTCAAATACTCCCTATAATCACCGCAAAACCTGCGGCGAATAACCACCGCATTCACCGCAAACAAGGGCAAAAGCAATGTGGATACACGAACATCAAGGCTGGCCGAATTTTTCATGGAACGCTGAAAAGCTCATTTCCAAGCTGGCAGACGTCCGCCATCGGCAGGGCGTACTGCTTGGTAAGATTGGGAATCTGGGCTTTGACCTGAGAAATGAGGCGGGCCTGAAGACTCTCACTAATGATATAGTTCATTCTTCTGCCATAGAAGGGGAACTCCTCAATCCTGAGGAGGTACGGTCCTCTATTGCCCAGCGTCTGGGAATCGACATTGCTGGCTTGAAACCGGCAGGGCGTGATGTGGACGGCATAGTTGAAATGATGCTTGACGCCACACAGCGATACGCGGAGCCTTTGACTAAAGATCGGCTCTGTGACTGGCACGCGGCACTTTTCCCAATGGGGCGTAGCGGCATAAAGCGGATTACCGTTGCAGATTGGCGTCCTGCGGAAGTCGGAGCCATGCAGGTTATTTCCGGGCCAATGGGACGCGAGAAAGTCCATTTTGAAGCACCGCATGCGGATCGCCTTGAAGCTGAGATGGCAAAATTTCTGGAATGGTTCGAGAGCGAAGATGATACTGATCCGGTTCTGCGTGCCGGAATAGCTCACCTATGGTTTGTTACCATTCACCCCTTTGAAGATGGCAACGGACGTATTGCGCGAACCATCGCGGATATGGCTTTGGCCCGTGCTGATGGGGCGGCGGAGCGATACTACAGCATGTCCACTCAGATTGAGCTGAAGCGCAAGGATTACTATTCCCATCTGGAACGGCAGCAGCGCGACACACCTGAAATCACCAAATGGTTGGAATGGTTTCTTGATTGTCTGAAAGAAGCCCTTATCAATGCCGAATCCACGCTGAGCCATGTACTCCACAAAGCCAGCCTGTGGGAACGGATCTCCCAGCAGTCGCCCATTAATAACCGTCAGCGGGGCGTACTTGAGCGCATGCTAGATGAAAATTTCAAGGGCTATATGAACTCATCCAAATACGCCAAGCTGGCAAAATGCTCCACAGACACAGCACTGCGTGACATCAAGGATTTGAAGGAGCGCGGAATACTGGTCCAGAACACCGGAGGCGGGCGGAGTACTAGTTATCGTTTGGATGGATTTTCCAGTGAGTGAGCAGGGTAACTAGGATTATGCTTTGGGAAAATGAGGCAGTTGGTGTTACGCCTCTACTGTACAATGCGAGAGCAAGGCCTCTTTATCCAGCGAATACAGGGCATCGAGAAAATACATCTGAAAACTGCCGGGACCGTCAGCCTTGGCAGCAGCCATCCCGCCCGCACTGTTCATGATAACCATGCCCGCTACGCCCGCATCAAATGCGGAGTCGGCCACGGCAGCACAGGCTCCGCAAATGGCGGTAGCGGTGCATCCCATGCCGGTTACTTTGGGCATTAGAGGGCTGCCTCCCCGCAACCACACAGTCTCTGTGGTGGAAACTATCATATCCAGCTCTCCACTTACGGCCACAACACAATCAAAGTGCTCAGCGAGATATTTAGCAGCTTCCTCTGCAGTCTGTGTTTCGTGCATGGAGTCTACGCCTTTGGTCTGCCCGTCCGCGCCAGCCATAGCTATAATTTCGGATGGGTTACCGCGAATAATAGTAGGGGCGACTTCCTGAAGAATCTCCGTACAGGCCTGCGTCCGGAACGAGCTCGCGCCCACGCCTACCGGATCAAAAACAACAGGCTTGGATGCCGCTTTTGCTGTCTTTCCGGCAATAAGCATGCTGGAAATCCATGGCTGGCTCAGCGTACCGATATTCAGCACAAGGCTGTTGGATATGTCTACCATCTCCTGCATCTCTTCCTGCGCATGTGCCATAATGGGGGATGCACCGATAGCCAGCAGGGCATTGGCCGTATTATTCATAACCACATAGTTGGTGATACTGTGCACAAGCGGTGCTTTGGAGCGAATTCGTTCAACAACATTCCAGGCACGGTCAAGTATAGTCATAGTCAACTCCCATATCTTCGTTTGATCCTAATATCCATCAATGACTTCATGTTCTTACGCTGAAGGACCGTTGTGGTCCAGTAGCATATTTAGAAGAATCAACTCGTTCCGTTGTGGCATAAAAGATTTAAAGGAGCGTGTGCAAGGACTTGCGATCAAGATCGTAAGTCCTTTTTAATGATTATTCCACAGGTAGGCAGGGAAGTTCCGATAAGATGGAGGCAGAACTCATTGAGATGAAAACACTTGTGTACAAACATCAAGCTTGGTAGCATGAATTTAGTATTTGTATTACTTTGCATTTATGTGGTTTAGGATCATGTAATTTGATGCTTGATTTAAAATGTATGTATCTTTTTAGTGTTACTAAGTAGCTAATTGTTCGACGTATTGCGGCCCAATATGAGTGTTGTGCTTCTCTGATGTAAGGGATTTAAAGATTTTTAAGGAATAATTTCGAATGGATAAATTGAAATGTAAGATCGAAAAATACTGGAATTGGCGAAGTTCAAGTTACGCATTAGATGTTGAGAAATCACCGGAAACGGAAAAGGCTTGGGATACGACAATAAAAACTTTGGCAAAGTCTGGTCAAAATCAAGATGCATTAGATATCGGTACCGGGCCCGGGCAACTAGCTTTTTATCTCGCCGGGGCAGGTTTTAATGTAACGGGGTTAGATATTTCCCCGGAAATGATCAATAACGCCCGGAAAAGGGCGGAAGAGATGGAGCTTTCTATAGATTTTCGTACCGGTGATGCGGAACATCTGGATTTTCCCGATAACAGCTTTGACGTCGTTGTATCCAGAAATCTTATATGGACATTGCCCAATCCTGATCTGGCACTAAAAGAGTGGCATCGAGTCTTAAAGCCCGGTGGGCGCATTATTGTTTCAGATGGTTTCTGGCAAAACCAGACATGGAAACGGTTTTATCAAATACCAATGAACCTGTTGAAGAGTGTCTTTCAAATAAACAGTAGGATCTCATTACGTTTTTTTCTTCATTACGCCAGTATGATGAAACATTTGCCTTTATATGAAGGCGTTAAAAAAAACGAAGTACAAAAGTTATTACAATGTGCCGGGTTCAATGAAGTTTCATCATGGGATATTGGGCAGTGCTTCGGGAAAAATCCTTATGCATTTGCGTTGAGTGTCAGCCCCTCGTTCTTCATCGTTTATGCCGACAAATAACTACGTTTAAAAACTCTTCCACAGAAGAGGTTTTTATTTATTCGCACGGAATGGAGTTCCTACCTGAGCGACTCTTCTATCTGTATTAAACTATTTTATTTAAGGAGATTGCACGATGCTTTCAAAAGTAAGCACGAATTTTTCTAAGTGCTTGATTGTGTTTTCTATGATGCTAGTGGTTTTGACTCTTTCCGCATTTAATGTGTCTGCTGCGCAGCCGAAAGTTGTTCGCATAGGAGACCTTTTTGCTAACACCTATACCAGCCTTGATCCTCAGAAATCATCTTTCGGTTGGTATACGTCTACGTTGGGACTTTCCGAGACCCTGTTTCGGATTGATGATAGCTATGCAGTTGTTCCTTGGCTGGCTGAGTCTGCTTCTGTTGATGGAAGTACTTGGACCATTAAACTTCGGGATGATGTAGTTTTTTCAGATGGCAGCAAGCTTACAGCTGATATCGCAGTAAGGTGTATAGAGCGTGCAAGCAAGGTAAATGAAAAGTCTCAAATGCTTAGGGGCGCGTCCTTAGCCGTCGTGGATGCGAAAACATTTACTATTTCCACTCCTAAGCTCCTGCCTACAGTGCTTAACGAACTCTGCAACGTCTATATGGCGATGATAAACCTCGACACCACAAAAGATATTGATAACGCTCCTGTCTGTACTGGTCCATTTAAGGTGGATAAATTTGATTCCGGTGTATCCACCAAGCTTGTGCGTAATAATAAATACTGGGGGGGCAAGGTAAGTCTTGATGGAGTTGAGGGACTGTACGTCGCAGACGCGGATACTCTCTCCCTTGCATTCCAAAATGGTGAGATTGATGCATATATCGGCCCCACAACCAATGATCTCAGCATCTTTTCTGCCTCTCCTGAAAAGTATAAGGTTGTCGCTATTCCTGCTTCCCGCTTGTATTATTACTACTTAAGCATGGAGCGGCTTCCGTCTAAAGAGCTTCGTGCTGCAATCAATATGGCTATTAATCCTAGTGATGTATGCATTTTACTCGCTGGTCTGGCCAGTCCCACTGTAGGTGCCTATGGTACTACTACAGCATATGGTAATATTACAAAGCACGGTTTTGACCCTGTGGAGGCGAAAAAGCTTATTGAGAAACTAGGCTATACTCTTGATGAGAATGGCTACTATGCCAAAGATGGAAAGGAAATTGAGCTGGACATCGCTTACTACGCAGCCCGTTCAATTGATAAAATAGTTCTCCTTATGCAGGAACAGTTAAGATCTGTAGGTATCAAAGCCAAGTTAAGTGTTACCGAGGATCCGGACGGCACCTATATGAGTACTGGTGACTTCGATATCGGCGTATACTGCATGACTGCGAACCCTTCAGCTGACCCTTATTATTTTATGGAACGTGTAGTCGGCGGTGGTAAATACACTTCCGGCAGGTATAACAATGCCAGAGCCAAGAAACTTCTGGAACAGCTTTATTCGGAACCTGTTGCAGCACAACGTGCTAAGCTTGCCGTTGATATTCAGCAGCAGATTGTCAACGATGAAGCTATGGGCTTTTTGGCAATCCTTAATAAGACTACGGTTATGAGAGCCGGGGTTGCAAACTGCAGTGAAAGAAACCCGATCAGTTTCTATTTTCTGAATGCCAATACCGCTATCAATGACTGATGCATAAAGCTGATATGTTCTTCAACGGCGTGTGGAATTATACTCCACACGCCTTTTTGTGTCTTACAGGTTTACTATGCTGAAATATTTCCAAAATCGTCTATTAAGGCTCATCCCTGTGCTTTTAGTGATAACGTTCATTACATTTTCTCTTATGTTCCTTGCTTCGGGTGACCCGGCACAAAAGAAGTTGATAGCTCAGGGGATAGCACCAACAGAGGAAGTGCTCGAAGCCACTCGGGAGAGCATGGGGCTGAATGATCCCTTTCTGGTTCGGTACGGGAACTGGTTATGGTGTTTCGTGCAAGGAGACCTCGGTGAGTCTTACGCAAAAGGACTGCCTGTATCCCGGCTTATGTGGAATGCAATGGGCAAAACAGCAATGGTGGCAGTTTCTGCGCTGGCACTTTCTCTGATTGTATCCATCCCACTTGGAATCTGGACCGCAGTCAAAAGAAACACAGTTGCAGATTATCTTGTCAGGTTTTTAACTTTTTTAGCCAATGCCGTACCATCTTTTCTGGCCGCTCTATTGTTGATTTATCTTTTTTGCGTGTTTCTTCAGTGGCTTCCAGTACTTGCGAAAAACAGTTTTCAGGGGCTTATCCTGCCCACAGTCGCTCTAGCCATGCCGACAATGGGTAAGTTTATCAAGCAGATAAGAGCAGAGGTGCTTGGTGAGTTAGGACAGAACTATGTAACCGGGGCTCAAGCAAGAGGGGTGAAGTCCGGTACTATCCTTGTTAAAGACGTACTGCATAATTCCATGCTTTCCATATTGACAGTTATAGGTTTTGCCGTGGGGCATCTATTTGCCGGCAGCGTTGTCATTGAGGCTATTTTTCAGTGGCCGGGAATGGGAAAGCTGGTAATGGATGCCATTACAGCCAGAGACTACCCGGTTATACAGGGGTTCGTAGTTTATATTGCCATCATTTATGTACTCATTAATTTGCTGACCGATCTAGCCTACCGTTACTTTGATCCAAGGGTCACTGAGAGTTGAGAATAACCGTATGAAAACAATACATAAAGATTTTTGGATGTGGGTATTCATCGCTATAGCCCTTTTATTGATAGTAGGAAGTTTGTTTGCTCAGCACTTTGCTCCGAATGATCCGTATGCCACGCACATAATGCGTATGCGGGAGACTCCGGGTGCTGAGTATCCAATGGGCACGGACGCTATGGGGCGTTGTGTCTTTTCTCGTCTGCTATACGGTGCTCGGACGAGTATTTTTTCGGCTCTGAGTCTGGTTTTCGTCACTGCTTCGTTCGGGGCTTTTGTGGGCATTCTTTGCGGCTATTACAGCGGTTCTGCCGATAAGGTCGTTATGCGTTTTATCGATGGCATTATGGCCTTTCCACAGATGGTTTTGGCTATTTCTGTGGCCGGTATTCTCGGAGGAGGAATGGGCAACGCAATGTTGGCAATGGGATTTGCTAGCTGGACACCATATGCCCGCCTTGCACGCAGTCGAGTCCTTTCGCTAAAAAATGAGGAGTTCATTCAAGCCGCCAGAATTTCAGGCTGTAGTGATGGTGTAATTATGGCCAAATATATTTTGCCAAATATTTTTAATTCACTTCTCACCTTTGCAACGTCCCAGATTGGTACAGTCATGCTTGGTTTTGCAGGGCTTTCCTTCCTTGGGCTCGGCGTACAGCTTCCTCAGGCAGAGTGGGGTAGTATGATCAGTGAGTCCAGAGGAATGCTGCGTACAGCTCCATGGACTGTCATGTATCCGGCTGCGGCTCTGGTTATTACTGTAATGGTATTTAACTATCTGGGGGATGCCTTGCGTGATCGTATCGACGTTAAGGATCTCGGTGAGGATCGTGTATGAAAAATACAGTGTTAAAGCTGCAGAATCTTAGCGCTGGATATAATGGAGAGGATGTCATACGAGACATTTCCTTTGAGGTAGGTACGGGAGAGATTTTCGCATTAGTCGGTGAATCTGGATCGGGTAAGTCTACCGTCTTAAAGACTATAATGGGGCTTCCGTCCAATGGAGTACGGATTTCCGGTGGGGGATTAACTTTCAATAGGCAAAAACTAACTGAGCTATCTGCTGAAGAACGTAGGCAATTGTTGGGTGAAAAATTGTGCACGGTATTTCAGAACCCTGCTACTTCTATGAATCCCATACGGAAGATACGCAGCCAGTTTCTGGATACTATGCGTAGCCATAACCGGAGTGATACTGAAAAATCTCTTGCTGCAATACGGACTGCGTTCACCAAGCTTGGGCTGGGCGATGCTGATCGGGTGTTGGATTGCTGTCCCTTTGAACTTTCAGGGGGGATGTGCCAGCGTGTGTCGCTGGCCATGGCTATGGTAATGGAACCAAGCCTTATTCTTGCTGATGAACCTACCAGTGCTCTGGACGTGATGAACCAGCGGCAGGTTATTGATGAATTTCGTATTTTGCGTGAAGAGTGCCGGGCTTCAATCCTTTTGGTTACTCATAACATCTCTCTTGCATCGCATATTGCTGACAGGGTGGCCATCATGCATCAGGGGGAGATTGTTGAATGTGGAGTTACTGGAGAGGTTCTTAATTCACCGCAGAACTCATATACGAAAAAATTGATAGCCGATGTACCCTGTGTTCGGACTGTTTATCCTGTTTATGATTATTTATCTAAGTTTCTTGAGGTGAGCAATGTAACAAAACGGTATAGTATTGCTGAACGAACGATAGAAGCAGTCAGAGACGTCGGTTTTACTCTTTCTCGCGGTGAGGTGTTGGGAATTGTGGGGGAGTCAGGGTCTGGCAAGAGCACGCTTTCCAGACAACTCTTGCAGTTAGAGAGGACGGATGAGGGGAGCATTAGATATGAAGGGGAAGAAGTTACGGCTATGAATAGGCGGAGCCTATGTTCCCTTTATCGCCGGGCACAGATGGTGTTCCAGATTCCGCTTACCTCTTTTGATCAGAATAAGAGAATTCGTGTAACCATGAGGGATGCTGTACGCAACCTCACTGATCGAAAAAGGAAAAATGCAGCGGATGAATATATCAACGAATTGATGTGCAGAGTGGGACTTACACCTGAGTTGGCGGATCGTTATCCTTGGGAAATATCAGGAGGGCAGTGTCAACGTGCAGCCATAGCCCGAGCCTTGGTTGCCGAACCTGAACTCCTTATCTGTGACGAAGCAACCAGTGCGCTCGATGTTTCTTCTCAGGCACAGATTGCAGATCTTCTACGTTCTTTGGTCCGGAAGAGTAACATGAGCATGATATTTATTTCTCACGATATTGCTTTGGTTAGTGGGCTTTGTCATACAGTGATGGTTATGAAGAATGGTCGGTGTGTGGAGTATGGTCCGGTAGAAAAAGTTATCACTGATCCAGAAAGCGAATATACTATGGAGTTACTAAAAGCATCGTCTTTTTGTTAAAAAGGTTAACTTCTCTTTCAGCTTCGAAGAAGGTTGTAGATTGTATCGCGCAGGCACAAAAAAGGCTCATGAAACATCCCTTTTTGTACCAATAGGTATGATAGGTATGGATGTGCCATGAGCCTTTTTTTCTTTGAAAAAATCCAATTATTTCAATTGGGTGGTGGAGGCGGGGAGAGTCGAACTCCCGTCCGAGAATGCTCCACCAAGATGTCTACAGGCTTAGTTCAAGTATTGTTTCTCGCCCATATGAACGCCCCTGAACAGGCAACATATGAGCCAGCGCGTGCTAGGTTCTCGCCTCTCTACGGACGTGCAACGCAGAGATAGCCAGCCTGATGAGGTTGTTGTCAAAGCTAATATCAGACATCAAAGCTATGACATGGTCAGCTTAATTAAGCTGCCATTGCGTAATCGTAATTGTCGTTTGCAATTATGATTGTGCCGCTTTTTACGTGGCCAGCGGCGCCACGACCTGCAACCTTGGTTTCATTCACCCCCGTCGAAACCAATGCGCCCCCATTTTTCAAAGAACATTTCCTACTTATATTGTATACACGCAGGAAGATGATGCAAGGGGTTAAAAGCATATGAAAGACTAATTCCCCTTTAGGTGAAGAGATGTTTTCTATATCATTGCAGTGCTCTTGGCAAGAGCTCTGAAAGTACAAAATTAAATTATTTCCAGCCTTCTTTGCATGGCCCGCAAAGATTTGAGCAGAGTGAAGAGGGCATTGGGTCAAACCCTCCTTTGCGGACTTCACCGGTTAATTTGTTTGTGCAGGTATATTCCAGTTCATATTCGCAAACCCAGTCAGAAAGAACGTCTCCGTTAACGTCTGTGCATTTGATCTGGGCTGTTCCGAAATTAACCCTTTCATCAATGCAGGCCGGCCCCTTGTCACATTTGTAGGTCGAAATATCAGCGAATGCGGTGGAGCATGCGAACATGATTAGGAAAAATACAGCATAAGTAATTGAGGTGATTGTGGTAAATTTCATGCCTGCTCCTGAAGGGCTATGGTTAAAATTAGAGTCTGTAATTAAATTCTTATAATATTAGCCCTTTCTTGTCATTGCGCAAAGTGATAAAAGCTCAGTGTTTACGAACATTAATTTTATGGAGGAACTATGCAGAATCCTTTTAAGTTTTATATCTACGAAGAAGCGGCTTATATTTATGATTCCAATCAGAAACGCATTTTCAAAATGGGAGTGGAAGAAAGTGAGGATGTAGCCGGGGAAATGGAAACTATGATCCTTGAGAATGGCGAAGAAGTGGACAAAGAGAAGGCGTGGGAAGTTTCAGGACTGGATAAGCTTAATCCTGTCTAGAATAGTTAATACAACGGGCTGTCATTTTCTAACATGACAGCCTTAAAAGCCCGTGCGCAATCCGGACAGAGCTCCTCATTTGATTTTTCTTCGATGAATTCCATAGCATCCGTATGCGTGAAGGCCTCTTTGTAGGGCCTGTCAGTAGTCAGTGCATCATATACGTCAGCAATTGATATGATTCTTGCCCATAGCGGAATTTCGCCTCCAGTCAGGCCGTGCGGATATCCTTTGCCATTCATTTTTTCATGGTGATGCAGTACCGCAGGAATTATGTCTTCCATACTGGGAATAGGGCTTAGAATATCGGCTCCAAGCACCGGGTGCTCTTTAATCTTGCCAAATTCTTCATCGCTTAACGGGCCGTTTTTCAGCAAAATATCGTCACGAATTCCAATTTTTCCGAGATCGTGAAGTTTTGCAGCAAATTCAATTCGTTCCTGATCTCGATTGTTCAGCGAGAGCTTTTCAGCAATTTTTACCGATAATTTTGAAACAGTATCGGAATGGCCTCTTGTGTAGGGGTCTCTTGCTTCCAAAGCCTGAATCAGGCTGGTAATACTGCCCATAAGCAGTGTGCGTTCTTTTTTGAAAATTTCACGTTGCTGCAGCACAATCTGAAAATGGTCGCTGAGCAATTTTTCAGCTGTAATTACCAACTGGTCTATGTTGAATGGCTTGACCAGAAAGGCGGCCGCGCCTTTGTGCAGCAATTCGCGCATGGTTCTGCGGTCAGCGCCGGAACTCATGATTACGAAGGGAACATGTGAAAGAGAGGGGTGGTTCTGGATTTTTTCGCAGAGCTTGATGCCGTCCATTACCGGCATGTTAATGTCAGAAAGGATGAGATGCGGTACAATCTCGCTTGCAATTTCAAATGCTTCAAATCCATTGCTGGCTGTGATGACTTTGAATCCGGCCGAAGTTAGTCCTGTTTTGACTACGTTCAGGATATATTTGGAGTCATCAACAACAAGTACCAGTTTGTCGCGAAGCAGTTTAGCTCGATCCAGAATTTCTTTAATATATGGAAGCAGATCCTGACGGGCCTTGTTTTTGGTTATATAGGCTGCGGCTCCAACCTCAAATCCTTTCTCAATTTCTTCGTGCCGTTCGTTACTGGACAGAATGATTACCGGAGTTGATTGGGTGTCCGGATTGCTTTTGATCTCAGTGCATAATTGGTAACCGTCAATTCCCGGCATGGTAATATCTGTAATTACCAGGTCGTAATGATGGTTACGGGTGTAGTCCAGCCCCTGAATGCCGTTAACGGCTTCTGTTACGTCAATGGAATGCTTCTTCAATTCCGAACTGATCACAGTGCGGATAGTCTTGCTGTCATCGACAACTAAAACTTGAGGGTTGAGCATTTTTTCTCCATTGAGAGTTGGTGATTACTGTAAATATAACATTAGATTATATCGTTCTAACAAACTAGCTTAAATGTTGTCATAATTAGCTTAATGATAAAAGTAAAGGCCGGAGGAATCTCCTCCGGCCTTCGGCTTAGTTTTGAAATAAGGCTGTTTTTAGCTTTATCTTATTTATTTTTAAAAGGAAGCATTTCAATCCAGAGAACTGCACCCAACTCAACATCTTTACCTTTGATTTTGTAATCTGCGTCGTTCAGACCAGCAAAACCCCACCAGCCGGCTTTGGGGCAGGCAAAAGTGAATACTCCGTTTGCATCACACAGAACTTCCTGAGTTACCATGGATTCATAGGGTGCTTCCAGTTTTCCATCTTTATTATAAAATTCAACTTCTACGCGGGTAAAAGGTGCGGGCTTGCCGTCCAGCATTACAATTCCCTGAAAAACATTGCCTGCATAATTACCCCAAGGGCGGGTTAAGGGAACGATTTCAGTCTTTACGCCAAGAGGTTTGTTCCAGTCTTCACCTTCGTTAAAAGCGGAAACAACAGTCTTTGTGTAGTGGATGATGTAGTTATCCTCTGCAGGCTCGGGATAGGGGACAGGCTCCATGAAGAATGTATACATGCCGGGGCGTTTGAATTTGTATTCAGCTTTAAAGGCTTCATGGTCCATAACCTTGGTCTTCTTGAGCTCAGGGAGAAGGTTTGTTTCCTTTCCATCATAGAATACACTGAATTTCTGGGGCTTAACCAGATTCATTCCAATAAGTTCAAAAGGATGTGAAAATGAAAGCGTAAGCTCGGCATTCTTTTTTTCCGGTTTGATGATCGAATTCTCAGGGATCAGCATTCCGAAATGGGCAAAAGCAGAACTGCTAAAGGCCAAAATCAGTAAAATAGTCAGGACGGGAACAATCTGTTTGCGCATGAACTCACTCCGTGCATTGATGTGTCAGGAAAGCTATTTTTTCCGGGAAAGAAAAAATGCAGCAACTCCAAAAAGTCCGAGGATGTATCCTATCCCCGAAAATATCTCATTCACTCCGGGACCCTTTTCCTGCTGATTAATGATCAACCGCTTTAAGGTCTCGACTTTGTTTGTAAGGTTTTCCACTTGTGTGGTTAGCTGTGCGATTTCAGAAGAGGAAGCTTTTATTGACTCTGCAGGGGCTGTTGTTGCTGCAGGAACGGAGGACTCTGCAGGGGAGGGTGGAGTGATAGGCTTGCTTTCTACTGGTGAATTTGGGAATATTTCATCAGCAGTAAGGGTCCAGTCGCCCCGGTGTCCTTCGGAAGCCTGAAGGTTGATCAGCAGCCCGTTTCTGTCTTTTTTTATCGCTTCAGGAATGGAGAAGTTGAATAGACCTTCATCATCGGTAACGCCTTTGAGCAGCACTTGTCCGGTTTCAGCGTTTAGAATTTCAACTTTACCTTGATGCACTTTCCGTTTTTTACTGAAATAGCTTTCGGTAAAAATGGTATCACCTTCGACGTAAGCAAAGATGTTTACCCTATGCGCAAATGAAGGTGTGCTCATTATAATGAGAAGGATTAACGATACAAACACTGTTGATAGATATTTAAATTTCATTACTTCTCCTTTTGCGCCATAATTCTTAAAATAGATGCCATTAAGTGCTACTCATTTCAGATGTGTAGTACTCTTCGAGATTGAAAATGTCAATAATGAAACAAAAAAAGCCCTTAACATTATGTACGTTAAGGGCTTTCGGTAAGTTTGATTTTTAATGCGGTCAGTCGAAAGTGTAACCTATGTTGAACATTGTATCGAAGAAACCGCTGGGGTCATCTTTTTTAGCACCAAAAGTCTTCAGGTAACGGGAATCTAGTCCGATGGTGAAGCCGGAATCGAATTCATACAAGAAACCCGCACCGCCGCCTGCAACAGGGGCTCCGTCAGATATTTTGAATATGGTTCCGGGGTAATCAAAAAATGAATATCCGCCATGAACAGCTATGTATGGTGTAAAGTTTCTGTCTGCATAAAATCTGTAGAGTAATGACCCTGTAAATGTGTATGTGGTGAAATCTTTGTTTTTATAATCGTAGTCAGTTCCATTAGTATTGACGGTTCCGTTATCATAATAAGTTGTTCCGTATGTGCCTGAAGATCCGGAAGTACTACTCATGAAAAAATCACCTCCGAGACCGAAACCGGATGGGTAGAAGTGGCGAGCCGAGATGCCGCCCATACCACCGAATGAAGAGTACGGTGAGTCGCTTTTTGAAGTCATAGAGGCCTGAGCTCCACCGCCAACTCCAACAAATGTCTCGGAGCTCTTCTTGGGAACAAAGAAGCCCTTATTCTTGGTTCTTTTCTTTTGTCTTTGAACCCTGACAGCAAGTTCATACTCGCGTTTTGCTGCATCTCCAGGGTTTAGCATTTGTTCCTGAGTTTCTTGCTGCTGTACAGCCACCGGCATTGTTTGAGGCTGTTGCAGTCCAGGCTGCTGAACATAATATGACTGCTGAGCAGGTTGCGGGGCAACTGCCGGAGCAGGGCGTCCAGGCCAGAGACCTAATTGTTGCTGCGGTTGGTATACCTGAACATAACGAATTTGCTGTTGAGGTTGAGCCTGTTGCAATTGCGGTTTCGGTTCATGAACAGGTGTTTGTGCAACTTGGGTTGCAGGTTGCGGTGATGGAGCAGGCAAGAGTTCGTCAGCTATTTCTCCTGCACTCGCATCACTTGCAGGAGCGGTTTGAGCTTGGGGGGCCGGAGCTGTTTCTGCAGAAACAAGAGTTTGAGTTGTTTCTTCAGTTTTGATTGTTGAGTCCGGTATGGCTGCGCTTTGCACTATACCTTCATCCATGAGTTCCTTGGATATGGATTTTCCGTCGGAAGTGATATCTCCGATTATGCTTCCATCATCGTTCGTGCTGAGTTCTCGAACTTCAACATCACGCATAAGAACAAGGTTGCTGCTTTCGAGACGTGCTTTGGCCGTATCCAGCCCCGGAACAGCTTTTACCCCGGGAATATTAATTTTTACCGGGGTCTGACCATTTTTGAGAACGATAAATGAAGTGGGGCCTTCCACTGCGACGATTTTTCCCGGCCATGCAAATGCTAACGCCGGCAGCAGAAGTATAGTGATAAGTATGGTCAATAATCTTAACATAATTCAGCCATTTTTGTAGGTTACACCGTATTACAAAAAAGATCGGCATTAACCGGATAAACTTAACACCAAATTGAATAATTTTATTATGCTTGGGATTGATTTTTTAAGATACCCTGAATTAATAAATTTTTGAAATCTTCATCTATATTTTTAAGCTAAGAACTGATTAGATTGTTTCGTGAATCTTTTACTGCTAATATATAGTCGAGATTTAAAGGAGGTGGAAGTTGTCGTGTTAAGGTTTTGTCTGTTTGTTTTTTTTGTTTCTTTGCTTTTTCCGCCTGTACTGAATGCCAAAAGCCTTGTTCTTGTTACTCTGGATACTCCTCCTCAAACTTATCTTGAGAATGGTAAACCAACCGGTTTTTTGGTTGAAATAGTTTCTGCGGCGGTAAAGCGGGCCGGATATACTCCTGATATACGTATCGTGCCATGGAAGAGAGCTATGGCTATGGCAAGAAAAGGCACGGCTGATGCTGTTTTTAATGCTGGATTCAATGAAAAACGTAATGAGTTTTTAAGGTTTTCGGATACGGTTTTGATTACCGAAAAAGTGGTTGCTTTGCGTCGCGTCGGAACGGATACGTTCTTTTCGCCAGATTTTGCAGGTGCGGATAAATATATAGGTGGCGTCGGGCGAGCTTTTTACTATGGAGCGAAAGTAGATAAGGCCTTGAAAGATAATTTATTCAAACGCATTGAAGAAGTTCCTAATATAGATCTTAATACCAAGAAGTTGCTGCTGGGTAGAATAGATTTCTTTTTTGCCGATTATTATCCTGCGTTGAGTTTCTTAAATGATAACGGTCTGCTGGGGAAAATAGAGGCTATATTGGATCCGAAGACCGGGTTGCCGTTAGTCTATTCCAAATCGGACACTTACCTTGCTTTTTCACGGCAGAAAGATCCCGAGGCATTTGAGAAAGTCAGTTCTGAGTTAAAAAAGATGAAAAAAGAAGGGATATATAAAAAGATTATGCTTAAATATATCCCCATTCATGACGGCTTTTAAGGACCGTAGTTATTTCCAGCCCATTGTTTCGTAGCCTTTTTCCCTGAGACAGCGTTCGACGAATTTTCTATACAGGGGATCAGGATTTTCCTGCATTGCACCGCCTACAGCTCCTCCGGCAGCACCGCCTGCAGCACCGGCTAAGGCAGAAGTTCCGGGACTTCCTGTCACTATGCCGATCCCAAGGCCGACAGCGCCGCCGATCAAGCCTCCCTGAACTCCGGTTTTTACCGAAGTCTTTGCCTTGGATGTATTGCCGACACTTTTTTCAGCAAACTCCATGCAGTAGGCGATGTCTTCCGAAACTTTTGCTTCTCCTGCCTCTTTGTACTGTTCATTTGGGTATAAAACAGGTTTTTTAGCACAAGCCGGGCAAGCCAGCATCAGTACAGCCAGTAATATAAAAAATATTTTTTTATTCATGATAGTTGTCACACAATGGGTAATTTTATGGTGAATTTTGTTCCTTTTCCGATTTCGGTCTTAATATCAAATGTACCTTTGTGGTTCTGGGTTATTATAAAATATGAGACGGAAAGTCCAAGCCCGGTTCCAACTCCGGGTGATTTAGTGGTGAAAAACGGTTCAAATACTCGCCGTTTCACTTCAGGGCTCATGCCCGGACCGTTATCTTCCACTTCGGCAGTGATGAATTTGTCATCCATTCTGGTCCTGAGTGTGATAGTCGGGGTTCGTATATCTGAAATTTCGTTGGTAGCATAGGCTGCGTTTTTGACAAGATTCAGCAGCACCTGTTCAATTTCTATACGCAGACAGTTAATTTCGCCGAGATTCTCTTGGTAATCCCTTATAATCTTGGTGTGTTTAAAGTCGTATTTCTTTTTGAGATCATAATCGCAAGTGATGATGTTCATGATATCATCAAAGAGTTTGTTGAGATTGCAGACCGTCATGCCGTTATCGTTGCGGCGGGTAAAGTTGAGCATGGTATGCACAATATTGGCAGCACGTTCTCCGGAGGAATGAATGCCGTCCAGCATTCTAATGATTCCCCGTTCTTCAAGGTAACTTTGAATCTGTTCGCATGAGCAGCCTATTTTTTCTGCAACAGCTGTGTTTGCCGGAACACCTGGAGAGGTTCTGCGATAGATGTTTTGTACAGCCTGAAGTATACCGGCCAATGGATTGTTAATCTCGTGGGCCATGCCGGCGGCCAGCCCGCCGACAGAAACCATCTTTTCTGTTTGAATAAGCAGTTCCTGTGTTTTCACCTTTTCAGTCATGTCGATTATAGATGCAACACAATCTGTGCTTCCTTCAATTATTCCTACATCAACGTGAACATTTCTTATTTCTCCATTTGCCCGCAGAAATTTGAAATCATAAGACTTAGGTGGCGATTGATTTGTAGAAAATCTTGCTGAGGCATAACTTGTCATTCGTTCATATTCTTCCGGTGCTATGAAATCTGTCCACTTGCGTTTGTCTTCGATTTCCTCAACTGTGGCCCCGCATAGCTGAGCAAAATTTTCGTTACATTTTATGATTGTATGTTCTTGGTCGATCATGACCGTTGCCGCCCCTGTATTATCAAAAAGGCTTCGATAGTATTTCTCATTTTTTTTGAGCTTTTCTTCAATTTCTTGGCGGTTGTTAATTTCCTGTTTGAATTTGCCGGCAACGAAGATGGAGGCAAGCAGAACAATCATGATGGTTGCAAAGATCTCTGCGGCGAGAAATGCGGTTTCTTCCCTGATGGTTACTTTTCCTTCTGCCGGGTTGTAAAAGAAATCTGAAAGATCCTTAGTTTGGTCAATCATTCCCTGCTTTTTAAATTCAGCTCCTATTTGCTCCCATCGTACTGGGTTGCTGTGCCCTATACGTACAAGATTTGGCAGAATCAGGGTTCTGATTGTGTCTGCTTCATATTTGAGATGTTCTTCAGTTTTTAATGAACCGAATTTTTCGGAAATAATGTCTACCAGTTCATCTGGGTGTTCTAGTGCGTATTGCCATCCTTTCAGGCTGGCTCGGACAAATTTGCTGACCCGTTCCGGGTACTTTTGAATTTGGGAACGGGAAGTGAAAAGGGTGTCTCCATAAAAATCAACTCCATGGGTGTAGGGGTAGATTATTGAATACGGAATATTCTCTTTTTTCAGGTAATAGGGCTGGTTTGTGATGTATGCTGCGATAATATCAATTGATGGGTCAAAATAGTCTTCAGGGGTGGCAAAACGGTCTATAAGCTTTACGTCATTTAACGAAACTCCGTTTCGTTCCATCATAACCTTCAGCTCTATGTCTTGAGATGCTGAACTCATAAGCACATTTTTATCTTTTAAATCCTGTGCAGAGTGAACTAAAGGTTGTGTTTTTGAAATGAAAACAAGGGGAGAATGTTGGAACACGGAGGCAAGCAAAACTACGTCTTCGCCGCTTAAATAATGAAGCAAGATTTCTGAATTACTGATTCCGAAGTCGGCTTCGCCATTAAGAACCTGATCGATAGGATTGTGGCGCAGGTCGCGTTCTACGATTTTTACATCGAGCCCTTCTTCTTCGTAGAATCCTTTTTCAAGAGCGGCATAGTATCCGGCAAACTGGAACTGATGAAACCACTTAAGCTGCAGAGTTACCTCATCAAGTTTCTTTGCAGAAACCGTATTTGGTGCGCAACAAAGTAGGGTGCTCACTAAAAAAATAAGGAGATAACTAGCAAATTTGCTTAAGAATGATGTTTGGTCTGTTGGGAAATTTTTTTTCAAAGCACAAATCCTATGTTGAGTATGAAGCTTACCCAAATAAATAACAGAAATGACGGTACTTGGAAATAACGGGAGTGAACTAATAATAGGAGCTTGGGACGAAGGGTAAAAGAAAAGGCCCTGCATAGTTCTGCAGGGCCTAAAGATTTTCGTGGTAGCGAGGGAGGGAATTGAACCCCCGACACTGCGGATATGAGCCGCATGCTCTAACCATCTGAGCTACCTCGCCACGTTTGTGGTGTTGAACTTCCCGTCCAACGAGGACAGTGTTTATACACTCTTGATCCGCTTGGCAAGTAAAAAATGATAAAAATTTCGGTATAATAATTATATGTTGTTTTATCGGCTTTTAATAAAGAAAAGGCCCTGCAAATTTTGCAGGGCCTTGAAATTTCCGTGGTAGCGAGGGAGGGAATTGAACCCCCGACACTGCGGATATGAGCCGCATGCTCTAACCATCTGAGCTACCTCGCCACGTTTGTGGTGTTGAACTTCCCGTCCAACGAGGAGAGTAACTATACACTCTGCGTGAGCTTGGCAAGTAAAAAATGAACTTTTTTTAAATTTTTTTAAAAATAATCCAAATTGACGCCTAGTTAGCTCTTTTTAACTCCAGAAGAAGAGGATCAGAGGAGCAAGCGCCAGCCGGTAATAAGCAAAGGGGCGCAGGGTCAATTTACCCAGCAGGTATATGAATCCTTTTACCGCTGCCCATGCTGAAAGAAACGAGACAATAAATCCGATCGCCAGAAAGGGCATATCAGCCATGGTAAAAAGTTTGTAGCTTTTGAGCATGTCATATCCGGTAGCTGCAAACATGATAGGTACAGCGGCAATAAAGGAGTATTCCGCAGCAATTTTGCGTTTCGCACCGAGAAGCATACCGCCCATAATTGTCGCGGCAGAGCGGGAAAATCCGGGCCAGAGAGCAAGACATTGGAAACAGCCGATGCCAAAAGCCAGTTTCGGGGTTACTTCGTCCAGAGTGTAACAGGAAGGGCGGATGTCTCTTTTCTCAACAATTAAGATCATGATTGCGCCTACGCCCAGTGCCCATGCAACAGTATACGGGTTAAAGAGGTGCTGTTTGATGAAATCGTGAGCCAGCAATCCCATTACGGATGCGGGAAGGCTGGTCAAAAAAAGCAGGTAGAGTCCGCGAATGCCGGAAAATCGTTGTCCCGGTTTGGGGAAAAGTAATCCCCAGAAGCGAGGCCAGTAAAGAACAACCACAGCGAGAATTGCGCCGAGCTGGATGGCAACTTCAAATGAAGCGGCTTTTTCTCCGGTGAAACCGAGCAGGTGTCCTGTTATGATCAGGTGTCCGGTACTTGATACCGGCAGAAATTCAGTAAGTCCTTCCACGATGCCGAGTATGGCGGCAGTAAATAGAGATGTCATTGGTATTCCTTTATGATTGCCGGAAATTCCGGTCTATAATTCAAGTTACCTGCATTGGGTAAGCCAGCCTGCACAAAGTTGCAAGGGGCGGCAAGCTGGTGTACTGATATATATTAATCAATTACGTCTTTAACCAAGGATTAAATATATGACTACTGTTGTGCCTCCATGTGAATTGACCAGAAAAGCTATTAAATGGATTTCCGAGCAACATTCTGAGACTGGAAAACCGCTGAAATCACTGCTTGAAGAGGCGGCCATGAGATTCAACCTGTCTCCCAAGGACATGGAGTTCATGGAACGTTTTTACGCTGAAAACAATGGCGAAGTTCCGGACTGTTAAGTCTGACCCTCATTTTGATTCTCCTAAGTGGACTGTAACCAAGTCTGCGTTATTTTTGTGATTAACTTATTTTGTCTGCATATTTGCGGGAACTAAATTGAAGCTTCTTCATCGCAATATTTTTAAAGAACTCATATCCATCTTTACTCTGAGTCTTTCGGGTTTCATGGGGTTGATCCTCATCGGCAGACTGCTCCAGTTCAGGGACCTGTTCATGGGGCAGAGTCTTGGTGCATTGGAAATGGCTAAACTTTTCATGTACCTGTGTCCTTTTTTTCTGCTGATGCTTACTCCGATCGCGACTATGCTCTCGATCTTTCTCACTTTTTTGAGAATGAATGCGGATAATGAGATTACCGCACTTAAATCCGGCGGTTTGAGTCTCTACAGGTTATTACCTGCTCCGATCATATTCTGTCTGCTCTGTACCGGGGCGGATTTTTATTTTTCACTCTACGGACTTTCGTGGGGTACGGAGAATTTTCGTAACGCCCTCATGGAATTTGCCCGTACCCAGAGTCAGTTGGCAATCCAGCCCGGAGTTTTTAACAAAAATTTTCCGGGGCTTGTCTTCTATGCTGACACAGTTGATGAAAAAAGCGGCATCATGCGCTCTGTGTTCGTACGCGATAACACCCGTAAGGGAATGACCGCGACTATCGTGGCTCCTCTGGGTGAAATCCGCACAGATCCTAAAATGGGGCGCCTGCTTATTCATCTTGAAAACGGTAGAATCTATCAGCAGGAAAGAGACCAACTTAGTGTCCTGAAATTTAAGAACTATGACGTCCGTATTCCCCTTGCCAATATTTTAAAAGGGTATGATGTGGATGAATTGCGGCCCAAGGAAATGTCTTGGGAAAAATTGGTCCGCATCAGTCGCGCAGGGGACCGTGCCGGAGAGATTGATCCCAGTTTCTTTAAAAAAGTTCAAGTAGAGGTTCAAAAAAGACTGGCCCTGCCTGTGGCTTGTCTTGTACTTGGTATGTTTGCTGTTCCAATTGCCTGTATTTTCAAAGGATTAAAGCAGCAATATGGCTTGATCATCTCCATGGGGTTATTTCTTGTTTATTATACCATGCTTTCTCTCGGGGTTACTTTCGGGGAGAGCGGTGTGCTTACTCCGGTGATCGGACTTTGGTTGCCGAATATGACATTTGCCGTAATTTCAGTGGTTCTGCTTAAGATGGCGGTTATGGAGCATTCATTCAGTATCAGGATTCCGTTCCTGAAAAAGTTCAGGAGGAAAGAAGCATGATTCGCAGACTTCTTCCCGGATACCTTGCGTCGTATGTTTTGAAGCAGAATATCTTCCTCATGTGCGTTTGCCTTGGGGTTGGAACAGGTATCTATCTGCTTTCAGACCTCTTTGACCGTCTGGATGATTTCATTGAGGCCGGACTGGGGGTGGGTACCATTCTTAAGTATTTTCTGGTCAAGATGCCGCTCATCTTTTCCCAGATTCTGCCTGCAGTTTTCCTCATCTCCATGATCGTTCAGCTGTGCGTTATGGCCCGGAACAAGGAGCTTCTTGCTTTACGTACGGGAGGATTATCGCTCATCTGGTTCCTGAAATTCTTTGTAATCTATGCCGTGATCTGGTCTTTTGGGCAGATGCTTTTTTCACAGGTTATAGGAGTTTACGGTGAGCAGGAGGCCTACCGCATCTGGAAAGAAGATGTGCGTAAAAGTATGCTTGATAAGCGGGTGTTGAAAAATATCTGGCTCAAGGAAGGGCGTTTCGTGGTCGAGGCCAAGGAGGTTATGCCTTTCGGGAACCGGGCTAAAGACATTACCGTTTATGAGTTTGCTGAAGGTAATGGCGGAATCAAACGGGTTATTACCTCTGAGAGTGCCGAGGTCAGCAGCAAGTATGGCTGGAAGCTGGAAAATGCTGTAGAGCTTAGCCCGGATAAGTTTGCTTCGCAGAAACATCCTATTTTTACCATGCCTATCAAGCTGAATCTGAACGTGTTTAAGGTTGTTGACCCGGATATTGATCCGGCCCAGTTGCCGCTCTGGCAGCTTGATCAGGTCATTGAACAGCTCAAACTTTCTGGTTCCAGCGTGGACCGGCTGATTACTGCATGGCATTCCAAGTGGGCCTATGCCTTCTCTCTTTTGACCATGGCACTTGTATCATTGGCTTTGGTGACAATTACCGAAAATATATATCTGAACATCGGATTGGGACTGGCCATTATTTTTACCTATTATGCCCTGTTCATGATTGGTGCTTCTGCTGGGGATACCGGGGCCTTGCCGCCTATTATTGCGGCATGGCTGGGGAATATTCTGGTTAGTTCGCTGGCTTTGGGACGCATCGCATGGGTGTTTGTCCCTGAACATTTCGGGAAGTATTTGACCAAGTTTAAAGCTAGGTAATTAAAAAGGGCATTTCATCATTAATAAAATGATGAAATGCCCTTAGACTGCTGATAAAAATATCTGCGGCGTTTTTTATTCAGATTCTTCCTCAATCTCAGCCAGTTCGGGAATCGCGGTAATGTCCAGCAGATTCCAGAGCTTTGTGCGGTTCATACCGGTCTTACTGGAAACACAGATAGGCTTGATCTTGAGGATCTCTTCCCATTGCTTCTGTACCTTAGAACGGTCTTTCTGCTTGGTCTTATCCGATTTGGTCATGATCGGAAGAATGGGAATGTTGCAGTGCTTGAAATACGAAATGAGATCAAGATCATTTTGCTGCGGGCTGTGGCGGCTGTCCAGCAGGACTGCAGCAGCAGCTACGTAAGCGTTATCAAGCAGGTATTTATCAATCAGTTTGGCCCATTTGGCGCGCTCGGTCTTTGAGCAGCGGGCGTATCCATAACCGGGAAGGTCTACAATATAGTAGCCGTGCGGGCTGACTTCGTAATAGTTGAGACTGCGGGTTTTACCCGGAGTTGAACTGATCTTGGCCAGACTTTTTCTGCTGGCAAGGCAGTTGATCAGCGAGGATTTTCCTACATTGGAACGTCCGGCAAGGATGATCTGCGGAGCTGCTATTTCCTCAAGCTGATTGATCTCGTAAATTGTATTAATTAGTGTGAGTGTATTATCCATAAGGAATTGTCCTTGATTATTTGTTGTTGCGTGAACCTGCCTTGTTCACTTATTTATCAAGGCTAGTCAAGCAGGACAATCATTACAAGGATATTTTCCCTGAACCTGAACACAAAAGGTGGATTTGATGAAAACCTTCCTGATTCTGAACGGACCCAATCTCGGATATGTGGGCAAACGTCAGCCTGAGATTTACGGTACTGATAAAATTGAAGATATTCCTGAACATCTCAAGACACTTATGGGTGAGAAAGCTGACGAGATCAAGCTGGAGTTTTTTCAGTCCAATTCTGAAGGCGCACTGATCGACAGGCTGGAAAAAGCCCGTGAAGACGGTCTTGACGGTGTTGCCTTCAATGCCGGAGCATACACTCATACCAGTCTTGCCATTGCCGATTGCCTTGCATGGATTGAAGTGCCCTGTGTTGAAGTTCATATCAGCAACATCTGGGCTCGGACTGAAGATCCTGTTCGCCAGAAAAGTTTTATGGGAAAACAGTGCATTGGAGTAATTGCCGGATTTGGAATAATGAGCTATGCCTTGGCCGTTCAAGCATTGTTTTCGCATGTGGCAGCTGATTAGCCGCAGAAAACTGCCGGCTGCTGTCACCTTAAACTAATTGAAGACAGCGGGCTGAGGCTTAAAGGCGCCGTTTAAGGCCCTGCAAATAATATTTTTATTGGAGGAAATATGATTTCTACTAAAGATTTTAGAAATGGACTTAAAATTGAGATTGATGGTAAACCTTATGAAATTGTTGAATTTCAGCATTTCAAACCCGGTAAGGGCGGCGCATTTGTACGCACCAAGCTGCGTAACATGTTCACCGGCCGTATTACCGACCAGACTTTCCGCTCCGGTGAGAAAGTAAAAAAGCCTGACATGGCTACCAAAGAAATGCAGTTCCTGTACAAGGACGGCGAAGAATACGTACTCATGGATCTCGAATCATACGAGCAGATGAACGTTGTTGCTGATGTTATCGGTAGCGCAGGCGGTTTCCTTAAAGAAGGTGAAACCAACAAGGCTCTGCTTTATAATGGTGAAGTAATCGGCGTAGACCTGCCTGCTTCCGTAATTCTTGAAGTAACCCAGACCGATCCCGGCGTACAGGGTGACCGTGTAAGTAACGCAACCAAGCCCGCAACTCTTGAGACCGGACTCGCTATCAACGTCCCCCTGTTCATTAACGAAGGGGATAAGATCAAGGTAGATACCCGCTCCAGCGAATACCTCGGTCGTGAAAAGTAATTAGTTCTTACTTCTTTCGGGGAGCTTAGTGCTCCCCGAAAATTGAATATTTTGTCATCTATTTATAGATGGCCTAGCGCCAACCTGCCCCTATTCGGGAACAAACGGAGGATGAGACACTGCCAAGCGGAAAGTTCGCAAAAGAGATTGCCGGCCTGTTCTGGATTTTTTTAGCCGCATTTCTTTTTATAAGCATGTACTCTTACCATCCGGGTGATCCGACCCTCAATCAGGCTGTCAGCAGCAGCTGGAAAGTTAAAAACCTTATCGGGCCCGCCGGATCATATGCCGCCGGGATTCTCGTGGAAATGCTGGGTCTTGGCTCATGGCTGATTCCGTTTTATTTTCTTTTTCTCGGCATTACTTCCTTTATTTCTGCTCTTCGCCAGCCGTGGTGGCGCTGGATCGGATTGGTGCTCCTGTATGTTTGCCTGCTCGCATGGTCTTCCCATCCGTGGCTGGTTGAATACCAGAAGACTCTCGCTATTCATGAGGGCGGTTTCATTGGTGCGCTTCTTTCCAAGTGGTCTTTCAAGTATCTGAAACCCGTGGGCGCATTTCTGTTCTGGATGTTCATGACTCTTGCCGGGATTCAGCTGACCCTGAATCTCAGCTGGGCTTCCATCGGCAAAAGACTGCGTTCTTTGCTCACCGATTTCTGGCTCAAGAATAAGGAGCGTGTCGGCCGCAAAGCCAAGCGCATGCAGGCCGAACAGAAGATCAAGCGTGCCGAGCGCAAAAAAGCAAAGGCTGAATCCAAAGTCCGCAAGGAAGCTGAGGATGATTATATTGAAGATGTTGATGTAGAAGAAGAGGGCGATGTTCTCGTTCTCAAACCTTTTGCTGATAAGCCTGCCGCAAAAGAAAAAAGCAAGGCCAAACCCAAGAAGCCGAAGGCCAGAAAAATCGACACGAGTACTGATTTTCCGGCTTTGGATTTTCTTACAGAACCGAAGGTTGCCGGTGTTCAATTTGATCCCAAAGATCTTGAAGAAAAGACCGAGGCCTTAAAGGTTTGCTTGAGCGATTTTAATATTGACGGTGAAGTTCAGAATGTTATTCCCGGTCCGGTTGTAACCATGTTTGAATTCCGTCCCGCTCCGGGGGTAAAGGTCAGCAAGATTGCCAACCTGACAGACGACATCGCTCTTGCACTTAAAGCCACAGCCGTTCGTATTGAGGCTCCCATTCCGGGTAAGGATTCTGTCGGGATCGAGATTCCCAACGACAATCGCCAGACTGTTTACCTGCGTGAAATTTTCGAACACGGCAGCTTTACCAAGTCCAAGTCCCCGCTGACTATGGCCCTTGGTAAGGATATTCAGGGTGAACCTGTTTCCGCCGATCTCGCCAAGATGCCGCATCTGCTGGTAGCAGGGGCTACCGGGGCCGGTAAGAGTGTCTGCTTGAACGGTCTGCTCATGTCCATGCTCTACAAGGCTGGCCCCGAAGAACTCAAGTTGTTGCTCATCGACCCTAAGCGTATCGAACTGGCAGTATACGCCAGCCTGCCGCATCTCGTGCATCCCGTAGTTACAGACATGGCTCTTGCCAAGTCCGCGCTTGAATGGGCTGTTTTCGAGATGGACAAGCGTTACGAGAACATGGCTCGTCTCGGTGTGCGTAACATTGCCAGCTACAACGAAAAGCTTGCCAAGTCCGGTGAGGATTTGCCCGAAGAGTTGGAAGATCTCGAACCAATGCCGTATCTGGTAATTATCGTGGACGAGCTTGCCGACCTTATGCTCACAGCAGGCAAGGATGTTGAGATCAGTATTGTGCGTCTTGCACAGCTGGCCCGTGCTGCCGGGATTCACATCATCCTTGCTACCCAGCGTCCGTCTGTTGATGTCGTAACCGGATTGATCAAGGCCAACTTTCCGACCCGTATTTCATTTCAGGTGACCTCCAAGCATGACTCGCGCACCATTCTTGATATGGTCGGTGCTGAGAAGCTGCTTGGACGCGGTGACATGCTCTTCAAGCCCAGTGGTTCCAAGCTGCGCAGGCTTCATGGTGCATTGGTGGAAGATGATGAGATCAAGGGCGTGGTCGATTTCTGGAAGAAGAAATGTCCTCAGGATTTTGATCTTGATTTTACCGATTGGAAAGATTCCGGTGCCTCCGGTCCCGGAGTCGGATCTATGCCCGGAGAGTCCGACGATCCGGTTTATAACGAGGCTGTGCAATTCGTAATGGAGCAGGGTAAGGCTTCAATTTCTCTGCTGCAGCGCCGTTTTCGTATCGGTTTTAACAGAGCTGCCCGTTTCATCGAACAGATGGAGCAGGACGGGATTCTAGGACCGCAGGACGGCAGCAAGCCGCGTATCGTGCTTGTGACTAAAGATTAAAAATCTCTAAAACGTCAATGTTCAGGACCGCAATATTAAATAATATTGCGGTCTTTTTAATGGGCTAACCCCAGATGAATTTAAAAGGGCAACAGTCTCCGCCTTCTGCAAGGGTTGTTTCGCGAACCATGCTTAAATTCTCGCTGTACCCTTTAGCGAACGGTTCATCGCGGGAACAGGAGAGCAGGGTGCAGAGTTCTTCAGGCAAACCCATTTCACGGTAGGATTCCTGATAACGGCAGCGGACTACTTTTACTGTCAATTCACTGCCTTCAATTGAGCTGTCTGCAACTTCGATGGCATCATCTTTTTTCCAGATTTCAACTACAGTTGCGAAATGTTTAAGATTTGGTGTATCTACGGATGCGGCGAAGGATTGTCCCGCCTTACGGGCTGATTTTTGCAGGTTTACGGTTATAACCTGCAGGGCTTTTTCTTTGCCGAACTGCTCGCTCATGGTTGCATAGAGTTCGCCGTAGAGCTCTGCTTCGATAAGTCTGCGGGAAATTTGTGATACAGGTTGTTCTTTCATAATTAATCCAAAAGAGTTAAAGACTGTTTTGTAGATGAACCCGAATTCACGAGGAGAATAATGCGATTCAGGATTTTAATACTTGTTGTCTCGGTACTGCTTTCCTTCAGCTCTATGGCTGTGGCAGATGAACTGACTACTGAGATTCAGAAATCATACGATTCAATTAAAACTTTCAAAGCTGACTTTACTCAGACTTTGACCAATGCTGCAAGTAAGGAACAGGATCTCCGTTCCGGTAAAATTACTTTTAAGCAACCCTCATTGCTCCGTTGGGAATCAGTAAAGCCGGAGCCGGAGCTGCTGATCGTGGGTGAATCCGTTGTCTGGGACTATTTTCCTGAAGACGAACTGGCTCTTAAATATCGCACCCAGCAGCTTTTTAATTCTAAAACCATGATCAAATTCATCTCTGGGCAGGCTAAGCTCGAAGAGGATTTTGTGGTCGAGAATCAGGGTGAAGATAATGGGCTGATCAAACTTAAGCTGCTTCCCCTTGAGCCGGAAACAGGCATGGTGCTTGCCTTTGCGTGGATTGATCCGGAAAAGAAAATGATGCGTAAAGTGCTGGTGGTCGACTTTTACGGTAACGGAAATGAAGTTTCTATGGACAATATTGAGATTGACCCTGAAGTTGATGACGCGCAGTTCCAGTTTACTCCGCCCGAAGGTGTGAACGTGGAAGATAACACGCAGAATCAGTAGTTAATACTGCACAAAAAGGCCCGGATTTGATTATCAAATCCGGGCCTTTTTAGTTTGATGTAAATTTGTCGTTAATAGCTGCGAAGCTATCGTTATTTCATCTTCAAATCATTTTTTAGCAAAGTAAGTTCTTTTGCAGACAACTCGCGCCATTTTCCGGGCTTGAGATTTCCAAGCTCAATGCGTCCTTGGCGGATTCTCTTGAGGCGCAGAATGGTTTTATCAAATTCACCGAACATACGCCTGATCTGGCGGTTGATGCCTTGGCGCAGTTCCATTTCATATTTGGTGGTCTCACCAACTTCAGAAATTGCTTTGATGTTGACCGGTGCGAGCAGCTCCCTTTTGTCTTCAAGGTACATGCCGTTTTGCATGACAGAGAGTTCTTTTTCGGAAAGCTTTCCGCGAATGGTCACGTGGTAGATTTTGGGCAGGTGCCACTTGGGGTGGGTCATGCGGTTGCAGAGTTCACCGTCAGTAGTCAGCAGGAGCATGCCTTCAGAGTAGAAGTCGAGTCTGCCTACAGGAAAGACCCTGCGCTTGACGATTTCCGGCGGTAACAGGTCGAGTACTGTTTTGCGGCCTTGCGGATCTTTGGCTGTAGTCACAGTCTCGATGGTTTTGTGCAGCAGGATGTATAGGTCTTTGGACTTTTCTTCATGCTGCACAAGCTTGCCGTTGACTTCCACACGGTCATTTTCAGGATCAACCTGAATACCGGGAGAATCCGCCAGCACGCCGTTGATTTTTACCTTGCCCTTTTGGACAAGTTCATCAGCCCCGCGCCGGGAAGCTATCCCGGCGGAGGCAATATATTTATTGAGTCTGATTGTTTGTTTGTCGGTCATGTGGGCTTTCTTAAGCCTTAATGACCTTGCTGGCAAGCTGCATGCTGGTGACTACGTCGAGCATGTTTGTTGTTTCGCCTACTTTCTTTTTGTCGAGCAGGTCGAAATGGTCGAGACATGTTCCGCAGACGAGAATAGATACGCCTGCTTTTTCAAGGTCCTGCAGTTTTTCAAGGCATTTGCTGCCCTCGGTTGCAAGTTTGACCGCGCCGTTGACCATGATAATTCTCCAAAGGGAATCGCCAAGCTCAGGCAGGGTGGAAAGGAAGTTGAACATCAGGCCGGCACCAAGTTTATCGTCACCGCTGCCTAAAACTTCGCTGTTCAGGAAAACAAGGGTTTTGCTGCCGACTTTAGAAAGTTCTTCATCACTCATGACTTCGCATACTTCGCACTCAGCGGAGGACTCAGTCGAAACGTCTTTTTTCCCTTTGACTACGAATAGGTTGTCTTTTTCCTTCACGCTTACTTCGTAGCCTTTGGTAGTCATGAAACGGGATACATTTTCTTTTGCCGCTTCATTATCTACTGTGATTTTGATTTTTGCTGGATTTTCGGATTCAATAGCATTCTTACACTTGAGTACGGGCTGCGGACAAGGCAACCCTTTGCAATCTATTTTAACTGACATTATAAAATCTCCTTATATTTTTTAAGATAACAGCGGCTAATTTAGGGTCAAATTGATTTATTTAATGAGAAACACATATAACGATCGAGTAGGTCTATCTTTGCGGAATAGACACTTGCGATTGCAGCCAATGAGAAGTAAGGAAAAAGCGCAATCGGCGTTTAGCCACAATAAAGGAGTTTCAATTTGCCTAAAGGCGGAAAATACAGCTATCTGAAAAATAAACATCTCATTAAGAGATGTCTTTCATATTTCGGACCGTACAAGTTTAAGATTTTCATTGCATTTGTTTCCATGGCAATCGTTGCCGCAGCTACTGCCGCAACCGCGTACCTGATCCAGCCGGCCATGGACGATATCTTCATTAATAAGGACCGCGAGGCCCTGAAGCTGGTTCCAATCGCTTTTGTTTTGGTCATGCTGATCAAAGGTGTCTTCAGGTTTTTGCAGACCTATCTGATGAACAGCACCGGTCTGTTGGTGCTTGAACGGCTCAGAAACGATCTTTTCAACAAAATTATATGCTTGCCCATGAATTTCTTTGAAGAAAGTCAGGTGGGCATGCTTATGTCACGTATTCTGAACGATGTTATTGAAATCCGGGCCAGCCTGCCTTCATTTATTATGATGATTCGCGAGGCCTGCACCATTATCTGTCTGATCGGTCTGGTTTTTTACCGTGATCCTTATCTGGCAGCTTTTGCCGTGCTGGTTCTACCGCTGGCAATTTTCCCGTTTTTTTATTTTGGGCGCAAGCTGCGTAAGTTGGGCCGGAAGAATCAAAGCAAGATTTCAGATATTAACGCTTTGCTGCAGGAGAGTTTCAGCGGGGTGAAGGTAATCAAGGCTTTTGCCAATGAGAATCGTGAAACAGGCAAATTTAAAGAAGAAAACGGTCGTCTGGTCAGGATTGCTATTAAAGAAGTCCTGAACAGTGAACTTTCATCCCGTATCATGGAAGTTGTCGGGGCCATCGGTATCGGTCTTGTGCTCTGGTACGGCGGTTCTCAGGTAATTGAAGGTCAGTCTACACCGGGTACTTTCTTTTCTTTTATTGCCGCGATGGTCATGCTTTATGAGCCGATCAAGAAAATGAACACTTCCAACCATACCATCCAGCGCGCGCTTGCCGGGGCGGAAAGGGTTTTTGAGATTCTTGATTCTCCGAAGATCAATGTTGAGCAGGGTGGTTCCGTAGAGTGGGAACAGGATTTTAAAAAGCTGGAAATCAAAGACCTTACCTTCAGCTATCCTTCTTCTGAAAAGCCTGTTCTGGACAATATCAACCTTGATGTTGAAGCAGGGCAGAAGATAGCCATTGTCGGTCCCAGTGGATCCGGTAAGACAACTCTGGTTAACCTGATTCCCCGTTTTTACGATGCTAGCGAAGGTTCAATTGCTATTAACGGCAGGGCAGTCAGTGATTACACCTTGAAGTCTCTACGTTTGAATATCGGTATGGTTTCGCAGGAAACCTTCCTGTTTAATGCTTCTGTACGTGATAACATTGCCTATGTAAGTCAGGATGCCTCTCTTGAGAGTGTCCAGCAGAGCGCACGGAATGCTTATGCTCATGAGTTTGTTGAAAAGCTTCCTGAAGGTTACGAGACTATGGTCGGTGAACGCGGAGTAAGGCTTTCCGGCGGACAGAAACAGCGTCTGACCATTGCTCGTGCATTGCTCAAGAACCCGCCGCTGCTTATTCTCGATGAGGCCACCAGTGCCCTTGATACCGAAGCGGAACGCATTGTACAGATGGCCCTTGAGAATCTCATGAAGGACAGGACCAGCATTGTAATTGCTCACAGGCTTTCCACTGTACTTTCAGCTGATGTGATCGTGGTCATGGAAAAAGGCAAGATTGTTTCCAAAGGCAGCCACAAGGAGCTTCTGGAAAAATGTCCGCTGTATATCAAGCTTTATAACATGCAGTTCCAGGATAACGCTTAGCCATGAAAATCAAGATTGATCCGGTCATATTTGCACCGCAGGTAGCCTTTCTTTATCGTTGGTGGGTAAGGTCAATGCGTTATGATATCAGCGGATATGAAAATATCATTGAGCCGCACAAGCAGGGCAAGCCGCTTATGCTGGCCCTATGGCATAATGAATTATTCAGCCTGATCGGTCTTGGCTTTTTGGAAAAACTTCCGCTGGTAACCATGGCCAGTGACAGCAAGGACGGACAGATCATAACTGAAGTGCTTGAGCGGATCGGATATGAAGTTGCGCGTGGTTCTTCCACTCGTGGCGGATTGAAGGCTATGCTCGGAGTAGCACGGATCATGCGCAAGAAAGGTAAGATCGGTGCTATCACAATGGATGGTCCCAAGGGGCCTCGTCATGAAGTAAAGTCCGGAATTCTGGCAATTGCCCAGAAGACAGGGGCTTCAATTATTCCCATGCGGGCTTATCCGGATAACCCTATCGTTTTTGAAAACTCGTGGGACAGGTTTGAATTGCCTAAACCGTTCATGCCATGCAAAATTTTGCTGGGAGAACCTTTCAAGGTTACCGAGGAAAAACTTGATGATGATATACTGGCCAGCGAAGCCCGTCGCCTTGAAGCGATCATGGCAAGTATGACGCTGGATTAGTTTTACTGTTATAGATATTAAAGCCGCCCTGTTCTGTATTTGGAGCAGGGCGGCTTTTTGTTTGTTACAATCCTAGAGTTGTTATATACCCGCGGCATTGCTGAGCCGTTCGATGAGCTTTTCCAATTCCTGTGCAGTCCTAGCCAATGAGGTGATGGACTTGGCTGATTCCTGCATGTCAGATTTAGTGTCACCTGCAAGCATTTTCAGATCTTCCACACTTTTATGGATTTGGTCATGGGCTTCAGATTGCTGGTCCGTAGCTTGAGCTATTTTTGCGATTTCAGTAGCAGTATCTTCAGACATTCCTGAGATTTCCTGAAATGCCTTAACTGATTTTTCTACCAATTCGCTGGCATGCTCTACAGCCTCAACTGTTTGATCTGTATTTTCAATATTGGACTGAGCTGCATTTTGGATACCTTTGATTGCATCTTCAACTTCTCGTGTAGATTGCATGGTCTTTTCTGCCAGTTTACGCACTTCATCAGCAACCACGGCGAATCCTCGGCCGGCTTCTCCTGCTCTGGCAGCTTCAATCGCTGCGTTTAATGCCAGCAGATTAGTCTGGTCGGCAATATCATTGATTACTCCGATGATTCCGCCGATAGACTGACTCTGTTCGCCGAGCTGGTGCATGTTGCTTTTTACCGTATCGGATAGGGCCTGCAGTTGATCTATCGCTACGCTGGTTTCGGTCATTGTCTGCATGCCGTCCTCTGCGCGTACGCGTGTTTGTTTAGCTTGATCTGCTGCATTTTCAGCATTGCTGACTGAATTGAGCAAGGTATGATTCATTTCAGTTATTGCCTGAGATGAGTACTCGATACGGTCAAATTGTTTTTCAGTGTTTGAGGAAACCTGATCAACCTGCGTTTCAATCTCGGATGCACCTTTGGTCAGATATTTAGAAATTGATTGTGCCTTTTCGGTGATTTCAACCATGACTTTGTGCTGCTCGCTGATCTGTTCTTCCTTGGCTTTCATGTAACTAAGGTCAACAATGATGGCGAATCCGCCGATGAGTTCATTGTCCAGATCATAAAGCGGGGCCGCATCAATGCGAACATCTCGGTAGTTATCTTTTTTGGTTTTCAAGCGCCGCTCAACATTAACAATAGGGTGTCTTTCATCGAGGCAGCGGGTTAAAATCCCTTTTTCCCCGGGAGGAGCCTGTAAAAGGTCTTTTACTGGGCGTCCGATCCAGCTCTCGCAGGATTTTCCACTTTCCAGCAATTCGCAGAGCGGTTGGTTGATGTATGAAATATTGGCCTCAGTATCAGAGATTAGACATGGAACCGTCATGCCGTCCAGCATTCCTTGCGAGAAGCCGAGCTTGTTTTTCAGCTCTGCAACCATCACCTGAATTCCATCAGCAAGTTTCTTGATTTCACTTTTGAATTTACCTTCAAGACTGGCTTTGAAATTACCGTTGGAGACCGCAGTGACAAAGTGTTCAATTCTCTCAAGTGGTCCAAGGATGGAGCTGCGTAGAAAAATAAGGGTAACCAGCACAACAATTAAAGCCGTAATTCCCGAGATGATCAGGGCAAAAATTCTGAGAGTTGTTACTGCTTCAAATGCTTCTTCCTTATGGATCTCAGAGATAAGAGCCCAGCGCGTTTTCCCTATTTCAATGGGGGCATAAGCGACAAGCTGCTCAATATCGTGACTGCTTTTCATGAGGTCGGTATTACTCTTGCCTTCCAACGCTAATTTGACTGCTGCAGATTCTATCCTTCCTTTATGCTGGTTTTTAAAGGAATTGTTGATAGTACGGTCCGGATTAAGTTCAGAATCAGAACGCATCAGAAAGTCCGGTCCAACCAGATATGATTCCCCTGTTTTCCCCATACCGCTGCGCAAGCTCATAATAGAGTTGATTTCGTTTTGCGGAATCCGTAAAGCAACGACGCCTTGAACATCTCCTGCATGCGAGCGAACAGGGGCGCAGACAAAAGCAACCGGAGTTCCGCCCATGGGCGCGTAAGGCTCGAAGTCTGCAAATACAATCTCCCCTTTGACTGCTTTTTTAAAAGCCTGTGCAAGGTTAGTGCTTTTGTACTGCCCGTTTTTAAGGTCTGCTCCAAGATCCTTTTCCTTTCTAATGGAGAATAGAACCCGGCCATAATCATTGATGAGAATTGCATCGTCGTAGCCTAGGGTCTTAACGAACGGAATAAATGGAGTTGCCGCGTATTGGTGGACTTCCTTATATTCTTCGGAAGTAACGTTTAAGGGTTGGCCCGGGATTTCATATTCTAAAGCATACTCACCGATCAGTCCTACTGCGTTGTATACTTCTTTTACGTTGGAGAAGAGCTTTACTTCGTGAAACCATTTGTCCACAAGGTCCTGCAGGTTTTTCTTCTTAGCGTCACGTACAGACTCAAGCTGTCCGAATGCTTGGGCGGACAATGCGTTTGATGCCATGTTAACACTTAAAGTTCCGACAACCAGCAGTGGTATCAGTCCAATAGCAACGCAAAATGTAATCAGCTTTAATTTCAGAGACATATATGACTCCTCCTCGACTTAATTGGAGGCAACTTATGTTCATAAAGACACATTGAGATGTCCTGAAGGTTACGTTTGTGTGAATAAATGGCGTTATTTCATGTAGATGGCTGTATTTAAAAAGGGTTTGTGTGTGAATTATCTTGTTACAGATCAAGATTTATAAATGATTTTTTTAAGATTATATTTTATTTTAAAAAGTTTAATTTAAATGCAATTGACAATCATTTTCGATTAAAATAGTCTGCCTTCCAGTTCATCGCTTACAAATTACGAATAGCTAATGGTGATCCATGAGAAAAATAATTAACTATTTTAATAGAAAAAAAGAATACGATAATAATGTAGCAAGCATGACGGTTCACCAATTTGCGGAGTCGTTAGGCAATGCAATTGACGCCAAAGATCATTATACCTGTTCACATTCAGAAGAGGTAGCTGTTGTGGCCCAAGCCTTGGGCGTGCAGCTTGGTTTAAATGATCAGGAATGCGAACTGTTACATATTGCAGGCCACCTGCATGATATAGGTAAAATCGGCCTCCCTGATTCAATTCTTAAAAAGGAAGGACGATTGACTCTGGAAGAGTATGAAATTGTAAAGAAGCATCCGGCTATGGGGGCTGAAATTGTAAAGCCGGTTGCTACGGTCTCCGGGCTGGATCGTATTCCCGGAATAATTCTTCATCATCATGAAAGGTATGATGGAGCAGGATACCCGTATGCTTTAAAGGGAGAAAACATTCCTTTCGGGGCCAGGGTTATTGCAGTTGCCGACACTCTTTCAGCAATGGCCAGTAATCGTCCGTATCGGAAAGCAATAGAGTTCAGTAGAATAATAGATGAAATTAAAACTTGTTCCGGTACTCAGTTTGATCCTGCTGTTGTGGAAGCATTTATGGGAATAACAGATCAGATTGAAAATTATTTCATGCAAGGGAATACTATTGTCGAAGGGCCTGACCCCCGGATCATTTGTGCTCCGGGGCAGCCCGTTCTAGTACATCAATGATGCGTCCCTTTGTGATTGTTCATTTTTATTTCAAGCTTACGGACTGCGATTGAACAAGGAAAAGTAAGTATAAAATACATTATGATTACCAGAGTCCATATCTCGAAAGTTCGGTAAGTGGCGGACATCAATTCCTGTCCTGCGAAAGTCAGCTCCTGAATGGAAATCACCGAGACAATGGAAGAGTCTTTAATTGTTGAGATAAACTGACCGGCCAGCGGCGGCAGAGACCTAGAAAAGGCCTGCGGCAGGATAATGTGGATCAGTTGGTTGCGTCTGTTAAAACCCAGTGCAGCTGAAGCTTCCCATTGCTCTTGATCAATGGATTCTATTCCGGCCCTAACAATTTCAGTTAGGTATGCCCCTTCAAAAAGAGCCAGAGTCAGCACTCCGGACAGAAAAGCCGGAAGCTGTTCCACAGTGCCGAACAGGGTTGTTAATATAGGTGAAGAACTGTCATCAAGAGTGTATGAAAGTTCGGTTATCCCGGTTGACTGCATAATTTGGTCGCCGAGAAAAAAATAGAAGATAAAGATGAGTACCAGCGGCGGTATATTGCGGACCAGTCCTACATAACTGCTGGAAATCATGCGTAGTAAAGGTCTTGGGCTGACTCTCCACATTCCCATTATGGTTCCGGCAACGAGTGCCAGCAGGATAGACCAGAGGGAAAGTCGCAGGGTGACCAGTAGTCCCTGCGTGAGCATGCCTGCTCTCCAGTCGCCTGAGTTACTATCATAGCGGGCAATATAGCCAGGAATTACGGACCAATCCCAGTTGTAGTTCAGGCCATGCGCAAGATGATGGAGAATTATAATAATTCCTCCCATGATACATGTCAGAAGCAGGATGTCACGGGAGGATATTTTGTTTTTTGATTCAAACATTTATAAAATCATTTTATCTGAGTCTTCCAAGGATAGCTTTTAAACCAGTAATGGTACCGAGTTTTAAGCCAGCCGTCAGAATCGCAGATCCTTATCCAGTTGTTAAGGTAGGTTAAAAAATCGTGATCGCCCTTGCGGACTACGAATCCGCTGGGTTCCCAGGCAAATCCGGATTCCATAGGCAGATACAGCTTCTTAGGATATTTTTCGGCAAGTATCTGCGGAAGAGGCTGAGACAGCATAAGGCAACACACCTCTCCGTTTAATAAAGCTTTGATTGAAGTTTCCTCATCCTTAAAAAGAACAGCCTCAGCCTTTGGGGTGTAGTTCTTTACAGCGTTTACTGCGGTTGTTCCTGTGCGTACTCCAATACGTATTCTGGGGCTATTGAAGTCTTCTAATGCCGAAAGATGTGAGGGGCCAACTTTAGCGTTATTGTAGTCCGCCCGGGTCATTTTGCCTGTTTTTACATTCTTATTGGCGACAATGGACATTGAGTTGAATTCATATGGGTCGGAAAAATTGACTTTAAGAATCCGCTCGGGAGTCATGTTCATTCCGCATATGATGATATCAAATTCGTGTTCGATCAGTGCGGGAATGATAGTGTCCCAATCCGTGGGCACGAAGTCTACTTTAACCCCCATATCTGCAGCTAACCTTTTGGCTACATCTATTTCAAATCCAACATACTGACCGTTTTGGTCTTGCATGACCCACGGTTCAAAGATTGAAATTCCAACTCTAATGGTTTCACGTTGGAGAATTTTTTCAAGAGTGTCGCCTTTTGAAAAATCTCTCCCAATGTCATCAGCCATAACCGGGAAAGTCAGACTGACCGTTAAAATTGCAATTGCGATGCTTACACTGAGAATTCTCCATAGATTCATCGTAACCTCCGATGTTTTAAATACGTTTTTTCCTTTCGAGAGATGTTAGTGTTGGCGTCGAAAAGAATGCGTGATTTAGGATGGGTCATCTTTATTGTAAGCTATATTTAATAATACTAAAAGCGGTCTATTAAATAGACATAAATGTCGCTTCAAATTTTATAAAATAATGTAGAATAGTTAAAAACAGCTTCTCTCGCGACAGTTATGTCATGAGAGAAGCTGTTTTTAATGATCTAATAGTTGTTTTTATTCTACCTGTGACTTCCAGTCTTCAGTTTTGAACCAGTAGTTGTAGCGGGCTTCGAGCCAACCTTCGGAGTTGCAGACCTTGATCCAGTTGTTCAGGTAGTTGAGGAAATCAGGATCCCCTTTGCGTACAGCGAAACCGATGGGTTCACTTGTGAAATCTGCCTGCAGGGGCAGATAAAGCTTGCCGGGGTATTTCTTGGCAAGGGTTTCTGGCAGGGGATTGGAGGCCACGAGGCAGGCAGCCTTGCCATTGAGCAGTTCCTGAATTGATGCTGCTTCATCATTGAATTTAAGGAGTTTTGCTTTAGGCAGGAAGTTTTTAGCTGCTTTTTCAGCAGTGGTACCGAGACGGACAGATACGCGGGTCTCAGCATTATTGAAATCAGCCAGCGATGATTTATCAGCAGCAACATCTTTGTTTGCTACGATGGACATCCCGCTGAATTCATAAGGATCGGAAAAATTGACCTTGAGATTGCGTTTGGGGGTGATGCCCATGCCACCTATAATTATATCGAATTTACCGGTGAGCAGGGCAGGGATGATTCCGTCCCATTTGGTGGGGATAAAGCTTACTTTTACACCCATATCCGAGGCCAGACGTTTTGCCACATCGATTTCAAAACCGATAAAGTCGCCGTTTTTGCCTTTCATAGCCCACGGTTTAAAAGTGGAAAAGCCAACTCTCAGCGTTTCACGTTTAAGGACTTTTTCAAGTGTGCTGTCCTGTGAAAGATTTTGTCTGGCATCTCCGGCCCAGACGGCGGAAGAGAGTCCCATAATCAGGATTGCGGTAGCAATACCGACGGTAACAGTTCTCCATAAGGTCATTTTTTTCCTCCAGATAGTTGATACTTGAATTACCATTCGCTTTTGAACTTGCGGGCGGTTTTATCCAATACCCACGAGAGCAAAAGCGTAATCGAAAGATATATGGCTGCAACAGTAAACCATATCTCAAAAGTTAGGAAGGTTTCAGATATTATTGATTGCCCCTGCATGGTCAGGTCGTAGATGGCGACGGTACTGACCAGTGCTGAATCTTTAACAAGAGCTATCGCCTGTCCGGCAAGGGGAGGTGCGATCCTTGGTACAGCCTGTGGAAGAATTACATTTGTATAAGCGAATTTTTTGTCTCCGCCCAAGCTGAAGGCTGCTTCCCATTGTCCTTTATCAATGGAAGTGATTCCTGCCCTGAAAATTTCAGATGCATAGGCTCCTTCAAAAAGGCTGAGAGCGATTACTGATGCCCAGAATCCATTAATGCCGATAATTGGAGCAACTACAAAATAGATGAAAAAGAGTTGAATCAGCAGAGGGGTATTGCGGATTATTTCCAGATAGATACGGGCAATCGCTTTGGCGGTGAATGAACCGGATAAACGCATGATTGCAGTTCCCAGTCCGATCATAAAGGTCAGCACAAAGCTTAAAGCAGTTATTTCAAGGGTAACTCCAAGTCCTTCCAGTAACGGTCCGGGAATAAAGTCCCCTTCTTTGAAGCTGAAAAAAAAGCCCGGAACACGGAACCATTGCCAGTTATAGCCTAATGATTCCGTTCCCTTATACAAAAGGTAGCAGAAGCAGGTTACAATTATACAGAAGAGCAGGGAGTCAAAAAGGTATTTTTTATTATCGGCCTTTAATTGTTGGCCGTCAGAATCAAACATAACACTCAAATACTATGAAATTAAACACAAATCCAGAAGGTTATTAAATTTGCCACGTCAATGACAATTTGGATGAAATGCTGGTGTTTTTTTACTGTTGAGACATGGAGCAATAATTTGCAGCAGAAAAATTGGTAGCCAGATAAATTGCGGATACTCTGGGAATGTTAATAGAGTTAAGCTGTTTCAAATAAAATCCCTCTCAATTCCGGAGAACTGAGAGGGATTTTTCATTGCGGTGGGAATGGTATTACATCATTCCGGCTACTTTGTTCATCAAGCGGACGAGCTGGTTTGTGAAGCTGGCTTCATTGTCGTACCAGATGATGAGCTTGAGCATTTTTCCGTCCATGACTTCGGTCAGCGGACCGTCAACAACACCGCCATGGGTATCGCCAAGGTAGTCGGTGGAAACGAGGGGCTTTTCTGTGTAGCCCATGTGCTCGTTAGCAGCTTTGGCAAGCACGGCGTTAACTTCTTCCTTTGTGGTTTCGCGACCGAGGTCACAGGTAAGGTCCACAAGGGAGACGTTAGGTGTGGGAACGCGGATGGACATACCGTCCAGTTTGCCTTTCAGTTCGGGAATAACCATGGTTACAGCCTTGGCTGCACCTGTGGTGGTGGGAACCATGTTTACAGCGCAGGCACGGGCACGGCGGATATCCTTGTGGGAACCGTCCAGAACCCTCTGGCTCATGGTGTAGGCATGAACAGTGGTCATCAGGCCGCGTTCAAGACCGAACTCATCGTTAATTACTTTAGCAACTGGGGCAAGACAGTTAGTGGTGCAGGATGCGCCGGAAATAATGTTGTGTTCCGGTTTAATATCAGCATCGTTAACGCCCATAACTACAGTCAGATCTGCATCAATTCCGGGTGAGCTGATGACAACTTTCTTCGCACCGCAGGCCATGTGTTTTTCACAGCTTGCACGGTCACGGAATTTGCCTGTTGTTTCAACAACCATATCACAGCCGAGGTCTTTCCAAATCCACTCGCCGGGAGCGCATCTGGTAACCTTGATCTGCTTGCCGTTGATGGTGAAGCCGTCATCGTTGGCTTCTACATCAGCATGGAAAGTACCATGAACGGAATCGTGCTTGAAAAGAAGAGCGAGGTCTTCATTTGATGCACGGGCGTTGATCGCAACAAGATCAAAATCCTTACTGTCGTGAATCAGGCGGACGAGGTAGCGCCCGATTCTGCCGAATCCATTAATACCTACTTTTACAGCCATTGCTTGTTTTCTCCTTATTCAGTCTAAGAAATCTCGAATCCGGAAAGCTTCCCTAGCTTATCCGGTTATATTCAAAATTTCAGAGGTTTGAACACAGCTGGGCCGCGATTTTCCCTGGTTGCGGCGATTCAAACCCTGAGACATTCTTCCCTTTGGCATCTAAAAAGATGCGGGTCCCTGGTCTATATTATACAGGCCGTTAATTCCCTAAAAAAACGGCCTGTAAAAATTATGCTTTATTGGAGCAGCCCAGCACGTTGATAATCTTGTGGCGGACCATTTCCTTAACGGCCTCGCGGGATGCACCCAGATAGCCCCTCGGATCAAATACGGTGGGGTTTTCGGCCATGAATTTGCGGATAACACCAGTCATTGCAAGGCGAATGTCGGTGTCGATGTTGATTTTGCAGACTGCTTTGGAAGCAGCTTTGCGCAGGAGGTCTTCGGGGACGCCCTTTGCTCCGGCAATGTCGCCGCCGAATTGGTTTGCCATGGCTACAAATTCGGGAACAACGCTGGATGCGCCGTGCAGAACGATGGGGTAGTTAGGCATCAGAGAAGCGATTTTATCCAGACGGTCAAAATCAAGTTTTGCTTCGCCGGTGAATTTGTATGCGCCATGGCTGGTTCCGATTGCGATAGCGAGAGAGTCGCAGCCTGAGCGTTCTACAAATTCAACTGCTTCGTCAGGGTCGGTGTAGATGGTTTTGTCGGAAACAACATCTTCTTCAACGCCTGCGAGACGTCCAAGTTCGGCTTCTACCCATACGCCCCTTTCGTGGGCATACTCAACAACCTTCTTGGTTTCAGCGATGTTTTCCTCAAAAGGAAGATGTGAACCGTCGATCATTACGGATGTGAATCCGCCGTCGATTACTTCTTTGCAGATCTCAAAGTTTGCGCCGTGGTCGAGATGAAGTACTACCGGAAGGTCTGTATCCAGCAGTGCAGCTTCCATGAGTTTCATGATGTAGCCCAAACCGGCATATTTTTTAGCACCGGCGGAAACCTGAAGAATGAGGGGAGCGTTCTCCTCGCTTCCCGCTTCCATGATTCCCTGAATGATCTCCATGTTGTTCACGTTGAACGCGCCAATGGCATAGCCGCCGGCATAGGCTCCCTCGAACATTTCCTTGGGCGAAACTAGTGGCATGTAATCCTCCTTAGTGGATAACTATACTTAAATGATGAAGCGGCATTTTTGCTGAAACTTATATCTGACAGACAATATATTCTGTTTGCCATACTTCCCTTGTTCAGTTGCAGTTGCCGCAAATTGGTTCCAAATACACTCTATATACCCTATCAAGAAACAAAATGTCCATATACTCTTTAAAAAGACATGGACTATATACCGAAGCTTTGCTCCAGAGTTGCAATTGCCTCTCGATCGGTGAAATCAAAATGTAGTGGTGTCATG
This sequence comes from Maridesulfovibrio sp., assembly GCF_963666665.1. Taxonomy (NCBI): domain Bacteria; kingdom Pseudomonadati; phylum Thermodesulfobacteriota; class Desulfovibrionia; order Desulfovibrionales; family Desulfovibrionaceae; genus Maridesulfovibrio; species Maridesulfovibrio sp. Next base: position 1,359,671 of record NZ_OY762999.1, on the reverse strand, counting down.
GTAATATGGCCTTTGGTCAGCAGATCCCTGTCTGTACCGGGGCTGATTTTCTCTTTGGGCATGACACCGTTCAGCCAGTAATATTTGTGTCCTCGCGGATCTTCACGTGCTTCATACCAATCCTGCCATGAAACACGTGTATGACGACATATTTTAAGCTCCTCGGCATCCTTGACCGGAACTGCCGGGAAGTTGAGATTTACAACGGTTTTATCGCCCAGACGGTCCCAAGGTATTTTCTTGAGCAGTTCTGCGCAGTAGTCCCCCTGATCGGTCAGTTCTTCCGGTTTGAAGCTGTCGTAAGAAACAGCCATGGCCGGATAACCCATCAGCGCACCTTCGGTTGCAGCGGATACTGTTCCTGAGTATAGAATATCTACGCCGACGTTGGCTCCGCTGTTGATGCCGGAAACAACGATGTCCGGTTTTGTCTCCAGCAAGGTGGTCAGTCCGAGCTTGACGCAATCTACAGGAGTCCCGTAAACACCCAGCCCGGTAAAACCGTCTTCTTCAAATTTCTTGACTCGAAGGGGTGAAGAGAGCGATACGGCGTGTCCCACTGCGGATTGTTCCGCGACTGGAGCGACCACCTGGACATTCATTCCGGCCCTTTTAAGACCGTGATAAAGAGCGCGAAGGCCTACAGCCTGGATGCCGTCATCGTTGGTCAGTAGTATATTCATCAGTTTTCTCCGGTGGACATTTCAAAAATAATTGGACAGTCTTCCCGTGGGTTGACTATGAATACAAATTCCGGGCAGTTATATAAAAACGCCGTTGACAAGTTTAAAAAAAACGTTGCCTGTTGGCGAGGTATCAAAGCAATTCAGGAATAGCAAGAAGTGTCACAAAAATATACATATATTAAAGATCTTATAAACGGGGAGAGAGTCAAGGATATCTTTCTCGTCGGCGATGCCCAACTGCGTGAATCAAGGAACGGTCCGTTTTGGAATCTGCGTTTGCAGGATAATTCCGGTGCGGTTGAAGCAAAAATATGGAGTCCGTTAAGTCAATCTTTTCCAACTCTTGAAGCCGGAATGTTTGTTGTTGCCGGGGGGATGGTCGGATCCTTCAGGGATAAACCGCAGCTGACTGTGGAAGTTCTTGATATCCTGAATCCTGAATATGCCGGTCTGGATATCACTGATTTTCTTCCTTCGAGCAAAGAAAAGCCCGAATACATGATGCAGGAACTGGACTACCTCATTGCAGAGCACATGGTCCATATTCCTTGGAAGAAGTTCTGCCGGAAGGTGCTCAAGGATCAAACTGTTTATGATCGTCTTTTGACCGCCACCGGTGCAAAGGCTGTTCACCATGCTTATGTCGGCGGCCTGTTGGAGCATACATTGGCTGTTGCAAAACTATGTATGTCCATTTGCGATAATTACCCTGAAGTTGACCGTCAGGTGGTACTGGCTGCAGCAATTTTTCATGATTTGGGTAAGGCATGGGAACTTTCAGGTGGCCTGACCAACGATTACACTGATGAAGGGCGGTTGCTGGGGCATATCCATATAGGTGTGGAAATCCTCGAACCATTCCTGCAGAAATCAAGGGATCTTGATCCAAAGTTAAAGCTTCACTTGAAACATTTGATCCTTTCGCATCATGGCGAATATGAATTCGGTGCCCCCAAGCGTCCGAAGACACCCGAAGCGTTCATTTTACATTTTGCTGATAATATTGATGCAAAAATGAATACAATTTTCGCAGAATTAGGTAAGTTAGAAAGCTCAGAGAGCAACTGGACTCCGTATCAACGGTTTCTGGACAGGTATTTGTACAAGGCGGAAAAATCACCTGACAATCCGTCGAGCAAGTGTGAACTCAAAAAATCGGAGGCTCAATGTTCATTACCTTTGAAGGCATAGAAGGGACAGGTAAAACCACACAGATCAAGAAACTTACAACATTTCTTGAAGAGTCCGGACACAGTGTTGATGTAACTCTTGAGCCTGGCGGCAGCCGGATAGGTAAAGAGTTGCGTAAAATCCTGCTCAATATGGACAGCACCGATATTACAGGTGAATGCGAGCTTTTTCTTTATCTGGCAGATCGTGCCCAGCATGTCAGTCAGGTTATAAAACCCGCAGTCGAAGCTGGGAAAATTATAATTTCAGATCGGTTTGCGGATTCTACTATTGTTTATCAGGGGTATGGTCGCGGTCTTGATCCGAAGTTGCTGCGTGAACTTAATGACGTGGCAGTTTGTGGAAGCTGGCCTGATTTGACAATTCTTTTGGATATCGATCCGGAGATTGGCTTGAAACGGGCCATGACGCGCAACCTGCAGGAAAATAAAATGCAGGAAGAAGGGCGCTTTGAAGCTGAATCTCTGGACTTTCACAGCCGGGTTCGTGAAGGGTATTTGACCTGGGCAGCACTTAATAATGATAGAATCGTTGTTGTTGATGCTGATCAGACTCCGGATGAGATTTTTGAAGAGATTAAAGAAAAAGTGGTAGAAAGAATAAAAGGAAACTTTGTTAGTAACGGTTAGTAACTGTTTTTATATACTTTTTGCTAGACGCAACCCGTTTGGGTTGCGTCTTTTTTTTGCCGTGTTATTTTTATGTAAAAGTGTGTGAATTATGTGTTTGTTATTATGTTGTTAATGATTTGGTTTTAAGAATAAACAAAATATAATAAGATGCATGTTTGATACATAATATTTTAAAATTAATGTTACTTGGTGCGATTTTTATCTATGAGCCAGCAAAATATGCATCAAAAACAATAATTTTCCATTTGGGGTTGACGCTATCATAGTTAAATGGTTTAAGAGTAATTAGAATTTTCAATACATTAGCTTTTGTGTGAGAGGTTGTATCAAAGTGAGACTGATATCTTGAGCCAAAGCTGGTGGGTAAAAATTTAGTGTGCATTGCGGACTTTTAGGCGGGAACGTTTCCAGTCTTGAATCGAAGACTGCAATGCTTAGGGGGTAGACCCTACTATCTTTAATTAGAGGATGGAGGTTTTTATGAAATTCTCTGTGGGACTCGGAAAAGATGGAGCGGAAGAACGCCTTGAGCAGAATGGCGTCTCCCGCCGCGATTTCATGAAGTTCTGCGCAACAACCGCCGCTGTTATGGGAATGGGACCTGCTTTTGCGCCGACTGTAGCGGAAGCCCTGACTCAGAAAAAGCGTCCTTCTGTTGTCTATCTGCATGCAGCCGAATGTACCGGCTGTTCAGAAGCTGTTCTTCGTACTGTTTCTCCTTATATTGATGCTCTTATTCTCGACACCATTTCCCTCGACTACCATGAAACTATCATGGCTGCCGCCGGTCATGCCGCAGAAGAAGCACTGCATGAAGCAGTGAATTCTCCAGAAGGCTTCATCTGCGTTGTTGAGGGAGGTATCCCGACTATTGAAGGTGGAGCATGGGGTAAAGTTGGTGGTAAAACCATGCTTGAAATCGTGCAGGAAATCGTTCCTCACGCAAAAGCAACCATCTGCATCGGTACCTGCGCCTGCTACGGCGGTGTTCAGGCTGCTGCACCCAACCCGTCTCAAGCCAAAGGCGTTTCCGAAGCTCTCGGTGGCGTAACTACTGTAAACCTGCCCGGTTGCCCGACCAACCCGTTCAACTTTGTAGGTACTGTTGTTCATTACCTGACCAAGGGAATCCCCGAACTCGACGATGTCGGCCGTCCGACCCTTTTCTACGGTGAGTCCGTGCATGACAACTGTCCGAGACTCAAGCATTTTGACAATGATGAATTTGCACCTTCCTTCTCATCTGAAGAAGCTAAAAAAGGCTACTGCCTCTACGAACTCGGATGCAAAGGTCCGGACACCTACAACAACTGTCCGAAAGTCAAGTTTAATCAGACCAACTGGCCTGTTGAGGCCGGTCACCCCTGCATCGGTTGCAGTGAGCCCGATTTCTGGGATGAAATGAGTCCGTTCTACGAGCAGGGCTAGTGCTGTCAACTACATAGAAGTTTAAAGCTAACTTTCTATTCATTTGGAGGATTGTATATGTCTGGTTGCAAGGCTAAATCGGGCCCCGCTGTAATGGCGACCCCTTATGATAAAAAATACACCGGTCCGGTGATTGTCGACCCGCTTACCCGAATTGAGGGTCACCTCAAGATCGAAGTAGAGGTCGAAAACGGTAAAGTAAGTAACGTATGGAGTAGCTCTCAGCTCTTCCGCGGTCTGGAAATTATCCTTAAAGGACGTGACCCCCGCGATGCTCAGCATTTTACCCAGCGTTCCTGCGGTGTATGTACTTATACTCACGCACTGGCTTCCACCCGTTGCGTAGATAACGCTGTTGGTGTCGATAAGAACCTGCCTGAAAACGCACGTCTTATCCGTAACCTCGTACTGGGCGCCCAGTATCTGCATGACCATATCGTGCATTTCTATCATCTGCATGCCCTTGACTGGGTTGATGTCGTAAGTGCGCTTCAGGCTGATCCCGTCAAGGCTGCCAAGATTGCAAACAGCCAGTCAACTCGCGTGACCAAAGCTGAAGATCTCAAGGCTGTTCAGGAAAAACTGAAAAAGTTTGTTGATTCCGGCCAGCTCGGTATCTTCACCAATGCTTACTTTCTCGGTGGGCATGATGCTTACTACCTGCGCCCCGAAGAAAACCTCATTGCAACTGCTCACTATCTTGAAGGTCTGCATCTTCAGGTTAAGGCTGCCCGCGCAATGGCTGTTTTCGGTGCAAAGAACCCCCATACCCAGTTCACTATTGTGGGCGGCGTAACCTGCTATGATTCCTTGACTCCGAAACGTATTCAGGAATTCAAGGATCTTTATAACGAAACTATGGCATTTGTTAACGAATGCTACATTCCCGATCTGCTGATGGTCGCATCTTACTACAAAGACTGGGCCGGAATCGGCGGTACTACCAACTTCCTGACCTTCGGTGAGTTCCCGGATGTGGAAGCTGATATCAATAGCCGTTTCCTTGAGCAGGGCGTAATCATGAACCGTGACCTCAGCAATGTCATGGATTTCAACCCTGATTCCATCAAAGAAGATATCAGCCATAGCTGGTATAACGGTAACTCTTCCCTCCATCCGTACGAAGGTGAAACCGAACCCAAGTACACCAACTACGAAGACCGTGACCGCTATTCTTGGATGAAGGCTCCTCGTTACAAAGGCGAATCCATGGAAGTTGGTCCGCTGGCACAGATGCTGGTTTCCTACGCTCGCGGTAACAAGAACGTTGTTCCTGTTGTTAATCACGTTCTCTCCACTCTCGGAGTTGGACCTGAAGCACTGTTCTCCACTCTTGGTAGAACCGCTGCCCGTGGTATCGAAACCGTTGTTGCCGGTAACAAGATGGTTGAGTGGGTTAACAACCTCGAAGACAACGTTGCTTCCGGTAATACCGATCTCGCAGTTGAATGGGAAATGCCCGATGAAGCTGAAGGTGTCGGATTTGTTGGCGCACCTCGCGGTGGTCTGTCTCACTGGATCAAGATCAAGGGCGGCAAGATCGAAAACTTCCAGCTTGTTGTACCTTCCACATGGAACCTCGGTCCCCGTTGTAACCAGAACAAGATGTCCGCAGTTGAGGAAGCACTCATGGGAACACCCATTGCTGATCCCAAGCGTCCTGTTGAAATTCTGCGTACTGTTCACTCCTATGACCCCTGTATCGCCTGCGGCGTACACGTCATCGATGCTCACACCAACGAAGTTCACAAGTTCAAGATTCTCTAGTTGGTTCAAGCTTCAAGGAAATATTACGGGAGCCTGTTTACAGACTCCCGTTTTTTTAATTTCTATCTGAAATATTTGATTTTTTGGTTGTATTTCCATTCCAAATTAAGCTAGAGAGATCTATAGGGATGGAATAGAAATGGACTGTAAAAAATTTTTAAAGATCAGTAGCGAAGCCCGTTAAAAGTTTTTGAAAAGGGGAGCCCAGAGGGGAAAAGCTTTTGCAAAAGTTTTTCCCCTCTGGCCCTCGGAGAGCCGCCGGAGGCATCTGAATGACAGAAGAGAAAAAGATTTTAGTTCTTGGGGTGGGAAACATACTTTTCACTGATGAAGGTATCGGCGTGAAGGTGGTAAATGAGCTGATGAATCAGTACTCATTTTCAGATAACGTTGAAGTAATGGACGGCGGCACACTTGGCACCAAGTTGATGGGGCCTATGATGGAATGCGATTTCCTGATCGTAGTGGATGCCGTTCTGGGTAATGACGAGCCCGGTTCGGTTTACCGCTTGACAGGAGAGGATTTGCGTAGGAGTCTGGCTTTTAAGGATTCAATGCATCAGACAGACCTGCTCGATACAATGGTCCTGTGCGAGTTGTGCGACAGACGTCCTGAATGTGTGGTTATCGGTGTGGAGCCGAAGGACTATCAGACCATGCATGATGAGGTTTCTGATGTGACGCTGGAGCGGCTTCCTTTCATGATGGAAAAGGTGCTTGAGGAAGTTTCCGCAGCCGGCGGCAGTTATGAAAAGATGGCCTAGTGCCGATAAGGGGTGTTTTACATGTGTTTAGCTATTCCTGTTCAGATTAAGTCCATTGAAGATCAAGTTGCAAAATGTAAGGTAGGCGAGGGTGAAACATACCTTGATGCTTCGCTTATGCTTTTGGCTGATGAAGTTGAAATTGGCGACTATCTCATTGTTCATGCCGGATTTGCGTTACGCAAGCTCGATCCCAAAGAAGCGGAAGAAACCCTGAAAATTTTACGCGATATGGTTGCATTGACCGAAGCTGAAAGAAATAAAGCCTGTAACGCTTAACAGCTGTTTCTTTTCAATAAAAAAATCCCGGTAACCTGAGAGGCTGCCGGGATTTCTTGTTGCTGATGAAACGTATTATTTCGCAAATTTCTTTTTGATTCCGAAAAGTCCGATCAAAGAAGCTCCGAGAAGCCAGATTGCGCCTGGAATAGGTGTGGGAGCAGTTGGCTTTTCAATCACGTAGCCGTTAATCATGGATGAAACGGCAGATCCTTCATCGTTCCACTGGTAGTTAAATCTTTGGTCTGCGCTCAAGTGGAACTCGTCAATTCGAGAGTTATTGGGCTCTGCGCTGTACCAGTCGGTATAATTCCAATCTTCGCCAGTGACCCAATGCCAGTTGGAAGTAGGATTTTGCCTATTCTCATCACCAGTCTGGTAAGCTCCAAGCCAGTATGCCTTATCGTTTCCCTGAAATACTGTGTTTTTTAGGAAATTGTTTTCTTCTGATGACGTAATGGTTACCAGATGCCCACCGGCATTTTCTGCAGCAAGTTTCGCTTCATCCCAACTAATACCCATAGATTGGACAATTGTGTATTCTGAATTGCCAAAAGTAAATGTTGAGGCGAAAGCAGGTACGCTGCTTAATAAGAAAACAAAACACGTGACACATAATACATTAAAATACTTCATTTTGGTTCCCCAACCCAGTAGTTAAATTTATACTAATTAAGAATACTATGTGCAAAGTTCGGTTCATGCAAGTATAACTTTCTAGTCTAAGTCATTTTATAATTCGAAATTTTAAAAACATTTTAAAAGACAATATATTATGTGATTGGGTTTATTCAAAAATACTCCTGTTCAAGTGAATACTTCGGTGATAAATATTTCTCAAATTTAAGTCTTTTTTGGGAGTTATTATGATAAATCAAGAACGAATTCTTGAATTGTTTTTTGATCTTGTTCGCATTGACAGTCCTTCTCTTAAAGAAAAAGAGGTTGCCGTTTATCTTCGTGAAAAAATGGAGAAAAGAGGCTTCAAAGTTAGTGAAGACAAAGCTGGTGAGTTGACCGGAGGTAATACCGGTAACCTTATCGTACATGTCTCTGCTACGGGAGAAGGGGAGCCTATTACTTTTTCCGCACATATGGACTGCGTGCAGCCCTGCATTGGCGTTGAGCCGATCATTGATGGCGATGTCGTCCGCAGTGCCGGAGATACTGTTCTTGGTGGTGACGACAAGGCCGGGATAGCCATGGCTATTGAAGCACTCAATCATTTGGAGGAAGAATCAATTCCTCATCCCGACGTTTATTTCGTATTTTCCATCTGTGAAGAGTCAGGCATGCATGGTGCCAAGAATCTGGATACGGATTTACTTCCGGCTAAAGATATTGTCATTCTCGATTCAAGCGGAGATGTAGGCACTATCGTTGTTGCGGCACCCGCTAAGGCTGCAATTAATATTACCTTTATCGGTAAATCTGCTCATGCTGGAATTGCACCGGAAGAGGGTATTAGTGCTATTCAGATTGCGGCTGAAGCTGTTTCCAAGATGAACCTGCTGCGCATTGATGAATGCACCACTGCAAACCTTGGACGTATTGAGGGCGGCAGCGCAACCAATATTGTTGCCGACTCAGTAACCCTGACCGCTGAAGCCCGTTCTCTGCATGATGATTCTCTCAAAAAGCAGCTTGAGCATATGGAAGCATGCTGCGCTGCTGCTGTTGAGAAAGTCGGCGGGGAGTATAAGTTTGAATATGAAATTTCATATCCTGCCCTTAAGGTGGCTGATGACAGTAAAGTACTGGCCCGGGTCGAAGATGCCTGCAAAAATATAGGTGTTACTCCCAAAAGAGTTCCTACCGGTGGCGGCAGTGACGCGAATATTCTTTACGGTAAAGGTTTTAATGCTGTCACCTTGGGAATTGGAATGAGCAAGGTGCACACCACAGAAGAGTTTATTAAAATCGAAAGTTTAACCAGTTGCGCTGAGCTGGTGGCTGAAATTATGAAAAGCTAGCTAAATTGTCCTCTTCTGAAGTTAAAGTGTCACTTTAACTTCAGAAGGGTTTTTTACTTGCTTTCGGAGGATAAAATGGCTTTACCTGAAAAAGATGCCATAATTTTTCACCCCATCGGTCTCATTCGTTCTCCTTTTGATTCGCTTGAAGGAATGCCAATTCAGCCTTCCGGAGCAAAAGATGTTGAAGGAAGAATTGAACTGCACGGAGCCTTGGAAGAAGGCTTGCAGGATCTCGAAGGGTTCTCTCACATTATTTTGCTGTATCATTTTCATAAAAATGAAGGATACAAGCTGAAGCTTATACCATTTATGGACAATGAAGAGAGGGGGGTGTTCTCCACTCGTGCCCCGCGCAGGCCGAATATGATCGGAATGTCTACCGTGGAATTGATTCGTATTGAGGGCAATATCCTTCATATCAAAGGTGTGGACGTTCTTGATGGATCTCCTCTGATTGACATTAAGCCTTATGTGAAAAAATTTGATGCTGTTCCTGCCGACCGTTTCGGTTGGCTGGAAAAAAATGCGGATAAATCTGAGATTTTGAAGTCGGACGAGCGGTTTGTGGAAGATTAAGGAAGTTTTTTAAGATCTATCCATAGTGATTTATCTTCTGTAGGAGTCTCCGGCGGCAACAAAGGATTTTTCAATTCAATTACTATGCGTTTATTAAAACAAATTTTTTCAAACATCGTGCGTAGTTGTGGATGGTTGTAAAATAGTTTGTCAAATGAACCATCTTTAATCGCTAGTCGCAAGCCTTTTTCTAGCCTCTCAGCCATCTTAACATTCTTACGGCTTACGAAGAAATAGAGTGGAGCGGTATATTTAAGCAGGAGTTTTTTTTCGACAACAAGTTCTTTATTGGGGTATTTGGCAATTTCATTCCATGGTTCGCTTACGCTACGTGGTAGATAATCAAACCTGTTCTGAAGCAGCATGTCAAAGCAAAAAGAATAATGGGAACAGGTTTCGACAGGCAGACCGTTAGCTCTTAATATTTTTGTATCCGGCCAATCGTGTCCTTGTCCTGCAATGAAATATTTCAAGTTATTAATTAATTTTATTTTACGGAAAGAGTCTTGCCTGCCTGCTTTGATTATAAAGACCCTATATCCGAGGAGTCCTTTTTGAAGTGGGATGCGTATCGGTAGGAATTCTTTTTCCCTTTTAATGGAAGTCATTGACCATACAATATCGATTCCACCTTCGCATTTAACCATACGTAGGCTTCGATCCTGTTCCGTTGGTAGTTGATACTGTTTAAGTTCATAATCTCCGTATTCATCAATTGTTTTGTTCAAAGAAAGCCTTAGCAAATCTACGACATAATCATGTCGGTGATCCTCTGGATGGATATAAGGAATTGTTATTTGGGCTACAGTTTCTGCTTTCGTCAAATTTGGTACAAATATGACGATTACCCAGATAAAACAGAATATTTTGCATTTATAGAAACTCATAATTCACCAGCTTATTGCCGATTTTATAAGTTTTTTAGTTAAGCTAGAGTTTATATATTACTTGCTTTCATCGTTTAAAAAAAGAAAAAACTCGCCGAAGCGAGCTTTTTCATGGAGTGCTTGGACGGGATTCGTCCTTGCATATAATGTAGACTGTTTTTTAGGTTTACCTGATTCCCTCAGGGTGACATGCGGAGTTGATGCATCCGCTCATTTCCTTGTCATTGCCAAATTCCTTGACATGGCAGCCGAGGCAGGAAGCGCGTTTGAGGTCCTTACGCTTATAATGCATGGCTTTGAAGTAGGATTTGTATCCCTTGGCAGGAATCGGTTCAAAGTTGGTATGACAGTCGGCACAACTGGTCGGCTCGCCTGTTTTTTTCATTTTATGGTGGCAGTCAACACATTCGTGGTTTGCATGGCTTGAATGGTTGAAAACCACGCCGTGATCTTTAGGACTCTTACCCTTGATGAAGTTGATGACCAGATCATCTTCGGGGGCGGTCCAGTCTTCCTGTGCGCCCGCGCCGATGGCTACGAACACAATGCCCATCAAACACAGGCATGCGATCAATAATTTTTTCATCTTATTTCTCCTGCCTGCTAGGCTTTATTTTTAAGAGCGGAGAGGAATCCGCGTCTTGATGTTTTAGAAGGACTTACCCCGGCCATGAGTGTCTTGCGCTGATATGCAGAAGCCACAACATTTTCATGGTAGCTTTCCGGCTTGGTCTCACAGAGATAGATTACGCGAACATCATCAGGATCGGCGAGGTAGGCGTTGGGATTAGTCTTTTTGACCTCCGCAAGCCTTTCCTTGGCCATCTTAAGCATATCCGCACGGTCTCCAAAGTTCATGGTTCCGGTGGGGCAGCTTTGTACACAAGCAGGCTGCATGCCCATTTCCACACGGTCAAGACACATGTCACACTTGGACCAGAGTCCGGTTGCCTTGTCCTGACGGGGAACATTGTATGGACAGAGTTCCCAGCTTTCCAGTTTACCTTTGCGGATAACAGCCTTGTCGGTCATTACCACTGCGCCGGTTTTTTCATCCTGAACCACAGAGCCCGGTGCATACATGTTTGCAATGTACTTACATGGAGGCTCTATGCAGTGACGGCATTGTTCAGGAAAGAACAGCCAACGGAATTTACCGTCTTCGTCACGGGCTTCGCTGAAGCGCACAAGACGGATGGTTTTTGAAGACAGATCCTGCGGGTTCTGATGAGAACCAACGTTGCGGGTATGTTCTGCAGGCAGTTTTTTCCACTGTTTGCAGGCTACCTGACAACCACGGCAGGCGGTACAAAGGGTGAGGTCTACAAAGAAGCTTTTACCGGACATTAGTTATCACCCTCCTTCCACTTGCGGATATTGACCATGAAGGCCTTATATTCGGGGATACCGGTGTTCGGGTCACCCACGTTGGGGGTTACAATGTTTGCAGAATCACCGCCGTTGATGGGGGTTACCCAGCCGTAATGCCAGGGCATACCGACCATGTGAACGTCAGTTCCATTGATGTTGTAAGGCTGGATACGCTCGGTAACCATGGCAATGGCCCAGAGTGATCCACGTACACTTTCAACAGTGACTTTTTCACCGTTTTCAATGCCGCGCAGCTTGGCAAGTTCGGGGCTGATTTCCACGAACATCTGCGGTTCAGCTTCTATCAGCCAGTCCTGCCAGCGGGTCATGGAACCGGTCTGCCAGTGTTCGGTGATACGGTAAGTAGTACCAACGAAGGGGAAACGCGGATCGCAGACTGCCTTTTCCTCACCCTTGATCTGAACCGCCGTGGGGTTGTGCAGGGTTTTGGAGAAAGGATGTGTCTTTACCGGACATTCCAGCGGCTCGTAATATTCAGGCAGGGGGCCGTCAGCGCGGCCGGGGCCGAACAGTTGTCCGAAGCCGTTCTTACGCATGATGAACGGATGTTTTGTTCCGGGTTTCCAGCCGCCATCAGGCACGTCACCGGTCCACTTGGAACCGTTCCACTTGATAACTGCTTTCTTGGGTGCCCAAGGCTGTCCCTTTTCATCAACAGAAGCTCTGTTGTAGAGGATGCGGCGGTTTACAGGCCAGCACCATGTCCAGTTGGGGAAGAGTCCGATATTGGCCTGTTCCTTGGTCTGAGTTGCATCATGGCGCATGGATTTGTTTTCCGTGTCAGATACGGAGTTACAGTACAGCCAGTTACCGGAGGTAGTGGAACCGTCTGCCTGCAGATAAGCGAAGCTGGGGACCTGCTGTCCTTTCTTGAACTTCTTGCCCTTTATTTCAACATCGCGGGTAAACCAGCCGTTGCAAAGTTTGGCGGTCTTACGGGCACTGAATTCCATGTGCCCGTGCTCGTTTTCTTCGCACATGTTTTCGAAACTGAGGTGGGTAATAGGTTCAGGGTATGCACCACCTTCTTTTTCGTAGAGAGCTTTGAGCTCTTCCCAGATTTCGTGGAAGTAGTGACCGTCAGTCATTACATTACCGAATGGCTCAGGGCCTTTGTAACGCCATTGCATCCAACGACCGGAGTTGGAGACGGAACCTTCTTTCTCGATTGCGGAAGCACAGGGAATGAAGAAGGTTTCAGTCTTGATCTTCTTGGGATCCATGTTCGGACCTTTCCAGAAGTCACTTGTTTCGCACTGGAAGAGGTTGACGTTGACCATCCAGTCCAGTTTGCCGAGAGCCTTACGGGTCTTTACAGAGTCGGAGCTGGAGCAGGCCGGGTTCATACCCCATACCAGACCGCCGGTGAATTTGCCTTCATACATACGGTCGATGAGCGGAATCCATGAATACTGGCTGGCCTTATGGTTATCGAGGCGCGGCAGATACTGGTAACCTTGTTCAGGGGTATCCTCGGAGTACATGGCCTTGATCAGGCTGGCCGAGTACTTGGGATAATTCTGCCACCAGTTGGCGGATTCAGGGTCAGTGCTCTTGGGAGTATAAGTGTTGTTATACTGCTCAAGGGTATCCTGACCTGCCAGCGGGGTTTTCAGGTAGCCGGGGAGAATGTGATAGAGCAGGGCGTAGTCAGTGGAACCCTGTACGTTACATTCTCCGCGCAGGGCGTTAACACCGCCGCCTGCAATACCGATGTTGCCGAGCATGAGCTGAATCATAGCCATGGCACGGATGTTCTGTACACCTACAGTGTGCTGGGTCCAACCCATTGCGTACATGATGGTACCGGCTTTGTCTTTTTTACCGGTGGCAGTGTAGGTGCTGTAGAGCAGCTCAAGGTCTTTTGTTGATACACCGGAAATGGAGGATACTTTTTCCGGAGTATAACGGGCATAGTGTCTTTTCAGGATTTGAAAAACACAATTGGGGTCCTGCATGGATTTGTCCTGCTTGGGAATGCCCTTGTCATCCAGTTCAAAAGCCCACTTGGACTTATCGTATGAATTGGATTTGTGGTCGAAACCGGAGAACAGGCCATCCTTGAAGTCGTAGTCTTTGCCTACGATGAAGGAAGCGTTGGTGTAATCGAGCATATATTTATGGAAGTAACGTTTGTTCTTGATGATGTAATTGATCATTCCGCCGAGCACGGCGATATCAGTACCGGAACGCAATGGGATGTATGCATCCGAGCGTGCGGAAGTACGAGTGAAGCGCGGATCAACATGAATGATCTTGGCACCGCGTTTCTGTGCTTTTACAGCCCATTTAAAGGAAATGGGATGGTTTTCGGCAGCGTTACTGCCCATTATCAAAATGCAATCACTGTTCTGAAGGTCATTCCAGTGGTTGGTCATCGCGCCGCGTCCGAACGACTCTACCAGAGCCGCAACAGTTGCGCTGTGTCAGATACGCGCCTGGTGCTCAACATAGACCAGGCCGAGTGCGCGCATGAAGCTGTGCATGGCATAACATTCTTCGTTATCCAGCGCAGCGGAGCCGAGAGAGGCGATACCCATGGTACGGTTGACCACCTGTCCCTTTGCATTTTTCGTTTCAAAACTTTCGTCTCGAGATTTTTTGATCAACTGTGCGATGCGTTTTTTACAGAAATCCCAATCTTTCTCTTCCCATTCTCCGCTAAAGGGAGCGCGGTACAGGAATTTACCGGGGCGTTTGGGGTTTTCGGTCATCTGGATGGATGCCGCGCCCTTGGCACAGAGAGCACCTTCGTTAATTGGGTGGTCAGGGTTACCTTCCACGTTTACCGCACGTTTGGTCTCAAGGTCGGTGTTGACCAGAAGTCCGCAACCTACGGAACAGAACGCACAGACGGAAGTGGTCTGCTTGGTCCATTTGGGACTGAGCTGCTTTGCCCTTTCCTCGGCTGTATTGGCGAAAGCTTTGCCAAGTCCGCCGAACGCCGGAACAGCGGCAATCCCCGCAGCTGCAGCAGTCGTCAGCTTTACAAAATCTCTACGATTAATGTTCATCATCGCTCCTGAAATTTGAGGGTGTTCCAATCATCTGTGTAAGAACCTATCCGTCAATGGGAATGATGAAAAAAAAATTTTGCTTGTAATGTGAATGACACAACTTAATATGTGCACTATTTGATATAATAAGTTGTTTCTTGTGTATTGCTTTGAAATTTAAGGAATAATTTGAATATTAATAGAGCTGAAAGTGACCGAATGACTTTTATTCAGCACTATTTGCGTAATAAAAGTCACGGTAGGCTGATTGCTTGTAACACATTGAAGTATAAGCTTTTTGCAAATGAGCATGCTCGGTATTGCAGTGCGTTAGGAGATTATTATTACTGATCAGACATAATTGTCTGAAATTTAGAAGAAAAGTGGACCATTTTTAAAATAAAAAATAGTCCACTTTAATATATTCAGCTACTTACGAATAATGACGGCAAATTCATTGCTCTCGTTTTGGTACTTTGAACCGGCGACATCACCAAGTAATTCGATCCCGGTGAATCCACAGGCAGCAATTTCTGCCTCTAAATCCGCAGGAGAGAAGTATTGCAACCAATTGTAGATCATGCGGACCTTCGATTGCTGAATAATAACGTATTTATCCAGCATTACTTTTTTCTGTTCATATTTAAATGTGTTCAAGAATCCGTAATAATGTTCTTCAGCCCAGAAACCATCCATCAGGTTTGGTTCAAAAACGCGTTTCTCAGAAAGCTTATTGAATGCATTAAAAGAATAGACATCCAGCAGTATTGAACCTCTTGGTTTAAGCAGGGCATAGAATTTACGGAGCATAGTTTTCCGCTGCTCAGGACTGAGCGCGCAGAAGTCGCACATGATCATTGTGATGAGATCAAAGTGGTTGTCCGCAGTGAAATCCAGATAATTCGTATTTACATAATTGATTTCAACATCGTTGTTCCGGGCAACTTCACGGGCATAAGCAAGAGAGTTGGCGGAGAAGTCAATTCCGGTGACATCAGCTCCGGCTTTCGCAAAAGCTGTTGTGTACAGACCGGGACCGCACCCGAAGTCGGCAACTTTTTTACCTTCTGTCAGTCCAAAATGGTTAATTATCCATTCTGATGACTTCGCGATGAATGAAGAGTTGCGGGAAGCCGCATCGATATTTGGATGTAAATGGTAATTCAGCATCTGTTTCGCGATGTGTTCATCGGTCCAGAGATCAGACGCAGTATAGAATTCAAAAGGCAGGGGACGTGAGTTGATGTACATCAGTTCTTTAAACATAACAAAACCTTAATATCCTTTGATAGAATATTATTTAAAAAGGTTGCTTAACTGCGCAAGGTTGGGCAGTGCAACGCAAGAGCCAAAAGGTCTTTATATGATTAAAGTCTGGACATAATGGATAGCATTTAGCTTGATAATTTGAGGATGTCCACCCCAAATTAGTCGCTAAATAAATTTCGTAATGGCCGGAATCTCTTTTTAAATTTTTTCTGCTGTTGGGGTGACTGGAGAAAATTTATGATTTTGGCTGTGCCCGCTATTTGCTGAATAGAATTACATACAGCCTTTTGCTCATCAGGGTTTAATACTCCCAGAATAACTACATTGTTCTGTACAACTTTCACGATAACTTTAGATGATGGATAGTTTGGGTCAAGGAGGCCTTTCAGTTTTATTTCAAGCTCTGACGAACCGTTCGCATCTGTGCTTTTCTTTTGCGGCAGAAAATAACTAATTCCATAAAGTCCAGAGAGTTCCGTGACGCTATTTATCAACGCATCCCGTTCAGCGTCACTTTCAACTTCTCCAATGAGAAAAGCATGGGCTGAGTAAACATAACTTGAAATATTCGTCAGACTTGCAGGACAATTCAGGAGTATTGTTTTATGTAATTGCAATTGAAGACGAATGTCTTGGGCTTGCGTGATATATGGCCGCTCATCTTTTGCAGCTTTGAAGATTCTACCGTAGGGCACAAAACCAGCTTCAGCTTTAAAACAAATCAAGCTTGTCGTTGCCAGTACTAAAGACACCAAAAGATATTTAACGATATTGCGCATAGCTTGGTTGTAATGTGCCTTGGGCCAAAAAGAAACCCCGCCACTTTGATTAAATGGCGGGGTTTAATCGATTATGAAGAAAAGGTTCTAATCCAGCTTTTTACGCGCAGAACCTTCTTTATAGAAAGGAAGCTCAGCCTTTTTAGCTTCAAGGTCTTTGCGAGCACCCTTAATAGTGAAAGTGTCAGCTTCAGCAGCATCCTTGGCCACATAAGCCAGAGCGATGGAGTAGCCGAGAGTAGGGGAGAAGGAGCCGCTGGTAACCTTACCAACTTCCTTGCCGTCAAGCATGACGACATCGTCATGACGCGCGGAACGGCGGCCTTCGATGGTCAGGGGAATAAGGAGTTCCTTTACATCGGTGTAGGCGTCTGCCGAAAGCAGAAATCCGTAACCGCCCTCGCGGGGATTATGGTTGGTATCGAGGTCCTGACCGTAGAGAGGGTAGCCGCACTCAAGACGCAGGGTGTCGCGTGCGCCCAGTCCGATAGGCTCCACCCTTTCGTCGGCAACCAGTTTTTCCCACAGGGAAAGAGCCTTGTCGGCAGGGAGATAAAATTCGTAGCCCAGCTCACCGGTATATCCTGTGCGGCTGATGATCAGTTTGTAGCCGTCAAATTCTGCTTCTTCGAAGTTGAAGTACTTGAGGTGCTTGAAGTCACGTCCGAAAACAGATTCCAGAACATCAAGAGCAAGGGGCCCTTGCAGGTCGATCTTGGCAGTTTCATAGGAAATATTTTCGAAGTTCAGTCCTTCGGGAAGTCTGGAATCAATCCAGTTAAAATCGCCTTCCTCGCATGCACCATTGACTACCAGCATGTAGGAGTCTTCTGCAAGGCAGTAGATGATCAGGTCGTCAAGAACTCCGCCTTTGTCGTTGGGCAGGAAACCGTAACGGCATTTACCCGGTGCAAGGGTGTCCAGATTCTGGGTGACCAGCTTATTCAGTCCGTCTTTTGCTCCTTTTCCGCTGAGTTTGAATTCACCCATGTGGCTGATATCAAACACGCCGACCTTTTCACGGGTCTGCTTGTGTTCAGCAATAATGCCGGCGTACTGGACTGGCATTTCGAATCCGGCAAAGGGAACAAGTTTTGCGCCGTTTTCACGGTGCCACTCAGTCAATGGTGTAGTGCGCAGTGCTGTCAATTTTTTACTCCGTATAAATTGAAAGCACCCGAATAAATCAAGGTGCTTTCAGAGTTAAATTTAAACCAATCCGCTTACGGATCCATCTTCATAGAGGGAACGGCTCTTGCGGATCGACCTGAATTCATCAAGAACCATAACAATACGACCATAATATTTTCTAATTTTAAGGCCATAAGGTGTAAGTTCATCTTCCGGACAGGAAATATAATTACGTATCAAATATGAATCATTAAGAACCCTGTCGCCGATTTTCAAAGCTGTTTCAACAAGCTTGTCAAAGTAGTTGACGATTTCAAATTTGAGCTCATTCATGATTTCATGCATTGTCTGCAGCATCTCAAGGTAACCGATTCTTTTACCCCGATACTTCCTTTCTTTGAGGTCTTCAAGGACTTTGAGTTTACGGGCTTGCTGGATGAAGCTGTATTTGGACCAGACTTCCTGATAAAGGTCGGTTAATTCGTTGAACGGCTCATAGTTGTCGGGAGCGAGCAGATAGCTGTCCAATACTTTAACTACGCCGGAATAAAATTCATCGGAATACCCGATGATCCTGCGCTGATGTTTCGAAAGCCACGCAAAAAGAAACTTCAACCGCCGTTCATGGGTCTCAGTGTCCTGAATCAGTTCATTGCGTTTATAGACAATGTTTCCCGTATATTCACCACGTACAATGTCGTTGAGCAGGATGGTCATGCTGGACGCATCCTTGATCACGTTGAAGTGGGAGGCACATTCACCGGTTAAGGGATGAATTACCTGCTGCTCGTAAACAGAAAGAGCACGATCTTCACGAACGTTTTCCGGGTTGAATTTGTGCTGACGGTATTTGACTTTGAGAATAACGACACTTTTTTTCTCATCAACAAAGAATCCGCCTTTTTTTAACTCGGCGATGGTCTCTTTGTTGTCCTTACTGACTTGAACCAATGCGATTTTTTCCACTCGCGGGTAATGCTTGGCTTTTGGATGGGAAAAAAGAGAGGTTATGGTGCGGTCGGATTGTCCCAGAACACGGACCATGAACTTTTCACCCATTCGGTGCAGCCGACGGGCAAAAAGAGCAGAGGAGGTGCGCCGTTCCGAAACGATGGGAAAGCCGTGCAGTTCCATAAGAAAAGTGTAAACGAATAAACGGTTGTATTCGTAAAGCAGGTTGTCACCCGGCTTGAATTTACCGATTCTGATGCCGAACCGCTTCAGCTCGTTATCTAGGTCAGAGGGAAATGAACCGAAGACACCGGCAAGATAAAATTTTCCGGTGTTATCCTGAGCCATGACCTGAGCTCTTTCAATTTCAAGCAGATGCGGAAGAATTCGGTCGTAATTTTCAATGGCTGATATGTCAGTATTACCGAATTCGTTGAGAAATTCTTTATGTGAACGCTTGGGCAGCCTGCTTTCAAAGGTTTCAATGTTCGCTTTGAGAATTGACTCAAAAAGGGGACACGCATCTTCAGTGGTGGAATCATCTAAAAGACGCGGGCTGTGCAGGATGTCGAATTGAAAAATTTCCTGAAAAAAATTCAGGGGACGCTCAAGGGCGACCATGCTGAAACCGGGAAGTTTTTTATACTCGTAAAGGTCTACCTCAAAAGAGGGTAGCAACTCGCGGTCATCAACCAGAGGATACTGGTTGCGGTTTTCAAAGTAAGGACGGAGCAGGCAGTTTTTAATGTGGACATGATCCAGATGCAGTCGCAACCCATCCAAAGACCTCATATCGTAAACATCCTGAGGAGTTACGGTGTCCGTGTCACAGGCTTCCCCTGTATATTTGGAAAAGGCTTCCTGCCACATATTAAAACCCTGCATGTTGCTGTAGGATTAAAACGGACATGTTCTTTGATGTCTTCATCAAGACTATGCCAATTTATATTAATGTATGAATAGCCCGAACTGCAAATAATTACAACCGAATTTATCTAGAAAAATTGTAGAATTTAATTTTTCTTAAAAAAGGACGTCAATTTGTGGATAATAGCTCATTTTTTGGAGAAAAAAGGCAGTATCTGTAAAACATGACATTTTTGAGGTATTTAAAAAGGGACGGTATTAAACCGGGTATCTGTTGACCGGGAAGGCTCTTTCAAATAAGAATGATACGGATTTGATTATATCATAAGATATCTGTCTTTTCTAACGATCATAATTTAAGGATGAAAATATATGAGTTTAGACGGTTGCTCCATTGAAAAAAATAAAGTGGACTGTCCCTGTACCTATAGCGGCTGCCCCAGAGCCGGTGCCTGCTGTGAATGTATAAAGTATCACCGCGCCAAAGATCAGCTTCCGGCCTGCTACTTTACACCGGAGCAGGAAAAAACTTATAACCGGAGCATTGATTATTTCATCGAGTGCAGGACTAAATAGAGCATGCCTAGAAACGAAATTTTAATTAATATCCTCAGCATCGTCTGTAATGTTTTTGAGGCGCACAGTGTTGTCCTGTTTTTGCCGGACGGTCAGCATGGTTATTCTCTGTCTACTTATTTCAGTCTTGGCGATGACATCTCTCCCAAGGGAACACCCTTGCAGAAAAAAAGTCTTGCCGGGATTGTTATCGGCAAGAATGAACCTCTTTTCATCAACAATATGGACCGCAAAGGCGCCACTACCCTTGGGTATTATGAGAACCGTGAAGATTCCAAGGTTAAAGCCTTCATGGGCACGCCGTTGGAGCAGTCTCTCGGGGCCATATGCCTTGACAGTAAGCGGACTTATTCCTTCAGCACCAAGGATCTGAAGATTCTTTCCCAGTTTGGCAAGATGATCACATCCATGCTTTCATGCATCCGGTCAGTGGATGCAGACGGGAAGAAAAATGAATATTTCATGACTCTTAAGCTTTTGCATGATTTGCGTAAAAGACAACCCAAATGGAATTCATTTTTAGATAATCTGCTGAATATGACTGCTGGAACAAGTGGCTTTTCTCATTCATTCCTCACTGTTATCGATCAGAGAGGAACTTCTTTTTATATGGAAGGTGAGAATAAGCCTATCCTGCACAAAGGAAACTCAAAATCTATGGCCTTTCCTCTTGGCAGCGGTCTGGTGGGCTGGGTATATAAAAATAATGAACCTATTTTTATCGAAGAAAATAATGCAGGACAGGCAGCCTCAAGTCTTCTGGGTGCAAGTGCAAGTACCCTGGATTTCATGAGTATCATCTGTCTGCCTCTCGTTTTTCAGCGCAAGACACGGGGAGTTCTTGTGCTGGCAAATGAACAACCGAAGCGAATTGACGAGGACTTGAAGGATTTCCTGTTTATGGTATCTGAGTATCTTAATCAGTTTCTTGAAAACCTTTTTCTGAAAAGCAAGCTTGCGGAAGCACGCACTGCCTTGCAGAAAGTAACCCCGTCCAAAACCAATCCGGTTTTGATCAACGACAATTAACCGCTTCATGCATGAGGCCTGATTTATATGTTGTGGGCTAAAATAATGAGTTTTTTCGGCAAGGATCTTGCCATGGACCTTGGTACGGCAAACACGCTGCTTTACACCCCGAAGGATGGGATCATCCTTAATGAGCCGTCTGTCGTTGCCCTTGATGCGCGGGATGAATCTGTCATCGCCGTGGGAAAGGAAGCCAAGGAATATCTTGGGCGTACTCCTGACAAAATCAAGGCTATCCGTCCCATGAAAGACGGTGTTATCGCTGATTTTGAGGTAACCAAGAAAATGATCGCTTTCTTTATCAAAAAAGCGATCAAAGGCCGCAATCTGGTCAAACCCAAGATTATTATTTGTGTGCCTACCGGAATCACGCAGGTTGAGAAAAGAGCGGTTATCGAATCCGGTCAGCAGGCCGGTGCACGTGAAGTGCGACTCATCGAAGAGCCAATGGCCGCAGCCATCGGTGCCGGATTAAACATTCATGAGCCGGAAGGGAACATGGTTGTAGACATCGGTGGCGGTACTACCGAAGTTGCGGTTATCACCCTTTCTTCAGTTGCTCACAGCCAGTCTGTGCGTGTTGCAGGTGACGAGATGAACCTCGCCATTATGCGCTACATGCAGGATGAATTTAAGCTGCTGGTCGGTGAGAATACTGCAGAAAGAGCAAAAATTCAGATCGGTTCTGCAATTGAGCTGCCTGAACCCTTGACGATGACTATTTCCGGACGAAATCTGCTGGACGGTAAACCCAAATCTATTGTAATTAATGATGCTCAAATCAGAGAAGCTATTGCTGACCCTGTTGCTGCTATTGTTCATTCTGTAAGGGTGGCTCTTGAGAGCACTCAGGCAGAGCTAGTTGCCGATATCGCCGATAACGGTTTGCTTCTGGCCGGTGGGGGAGCTCTCCTTAAGGGACTGGATAGATTGATAAGCCGCGAAAGTTCTCTCAAGGTAATCATTGATAACGACCCGCTGACTACCGTTGTCCGTGGGACAGGCTTAAGTCTCCAGAAAGATAAAGGTTTTGAGAAAGTTTATATTAATTAAAAGATGCAATCACTACTTGAAAAAGCTACTGCGGCTGTCCTTGAGGCCGGTGAAATAATCAGGGAAAGTTACAATAAGCCCAAGAAAATTAAACATAAAGGCCGTATTGATCTCGTTACTGAGACTGATTTGGCGGTTGAAAAATTTCTTAAAGCAAAACTTGCAGAAATATTACCGGGATCTTCTTTTCTTGCTGAAGAAACTTCTGGCGATGCCGAGCTGGTTGATCGTACATGGATCATTGATCCTTTGGACGGAACCACCAACTTTGCCCACGGATTGCCCATGGTCGCTACTTCCGTTGCTCTTTGGGATAGCGGTCAGGTGGTGCTCGGTATAGTCAATCTGCCTATATTAAATGAAATATTCACTGCTGCGCGCGGCGGCGGGGCTTTCATGAATGGTGAACCGATTCATGTATCGGATTGTGGCTCCCTTGAAGAATCTCTGATTGCCACCGGTTTTCCTTACGCCATTGAAGAACATGTTGATTTCATCACCGATGCCTTGAGCAGGGTGCTGGTTAAGACTCAGGGCGTTCGCCGTCCCGGTGCGGCTGCTTTTGATCTCGCTTATACCGCATGTGGCAGGTATGAGGGTTATTATGAGAATTCTCTCAAACCCTGGGATATGGCTGCCGGATGGTTGCTGGTGGAGGAAGCTGGCGGGCGTGTGACCGAATATGGACTAGGTGAATTCAACCTGTATTCACCCATGATTCTGGCCACCAACGCTCATATTCATGAACAGCTTGATGGACTGATTCAGCCTAAACTTATTTGAATTTGAAAAGTAGCTCCCGGTCATTTAAAAAGACAAGGGATGGTGCCAGCAATTCGCGATACTCACGAATCAGCCAGTCCAGTTCACTTTCAGAATAAAAGTAGCCGGAATCAGCCTCTTCTGTGACTAAGTCTGGATTTGTGTTCAGTTTATCCAATACGAAAAGGGAAATGAATTCATAGCCTGTTTCGGATGATGCTTCGATATCTTCGATCAGTTTTAGGCCGGCACTGCGAATTCGAAGCTTGCTTTCAAGTTCACGCAAAGCCGCTTTCTCAGTGGATTCGCCGGTATATACGTGTCCGCTTACGGAAACATCCCAACGTCCTGCATATAGTTTATGTTGCGGGCTTCTTTTTTGAAGAAAAAGTTTTCCTTCATTGTCATAGACAAGTATAATCACCGAGCGATGCCGTAATGACTGCCGGTGGACTTCATTGATGTCCATACTTGTTAAGGGACGGTTGTTCTGGTCGACAACCTCGATCTGAACGGTATTTTTTTTCACTTTTAAACAAATTCTTTTCGTTTTTGAACACAGACGTTCTTTCAATTCATGGAAATTGCGTGTATGAGGTTCATACTGACTTTGGTTGTGAACTCACATTTTCCACCCATGCACAGGTAGATACCTTATTTATGAAAAGCGCGGAAGTCATCTCTGGTACTCAAAAAATTTTCGATCTCGGTCCGGAACATCTTAGTCAACTCAGGGCTCTTGAGGCTCTGTGCTTTGAATATTACTGGACCGAAGAGCAGTTCCGTCTGGGACTGGAAAAAAAAGCATTCTTTGTCCTTGGATACGAAGAGCAGGGTCTGCTGGTGGGGTATCTGGCCTATTCGATTGTGCTGGATGAAATGGAAGTTCTTAATTTGGGAGTCCACCCTGAGTTCAGAAGAAAGGGAATTGGCAAGGCACTTATGCTGGATCTTATGCAGAGGTGTCGGGAGATGAATGTGAAAAGAGGGCTTTTGGATGTTAAGGAATCCAATGCTCCCGCCATTAGGCTTTATGAAAGCCTTGGTTTTGTTCAGGTGGGAGTCAGGAAGAATTATTATCCGGATACAAGGGAAGACGCCCTCCTGTATGATTTGGATTTTTAGTCAGTAAACTCAAACCGATTTAACCACGGAGTGATTATGCGCTTCATTGACCAACTTGATATTGCAGGAAAAAAACTGCTGATGAGAGTTGATTTCAACGTCCCCCTGGATGGTGAAACCATCACTGACGACAACCGCATCAAAGCCGCTGTCCCTACCTTTAAATATGCACTTGAAAAGGGCGCTTCGGTTATCGTTATGGCCCACTTGGGTAAACCCAAAGGTAAAAGGGTAGATTCCCTGAGTCTTGCTCCCGCTGCCAAGCGTCTTGGCGAATACCTCGGAATGGAAGTTCCCCTTGCTCCTGATTGCATTGGTTCTGAGGTTGAAAAAATGGCTGCCGATCTGAAGTCCGGTCAGGTCATGATGCTTGAAAACCTGCGTTTTCATGCCGAAGAACAGGCCAAGACTCCCGAAGAGCGCGGCGATTTCGGCAAACAGCTCGCCGCCCTTGCTGATATTTATGTAAACGACGCATTCGGTGTTGCGCACCGTGCTAACGCTTCTGTTGTAGATGTACCTTATGCTGCAAAAGAATGCTGCGCCGGCTTCCTGCTCAAACTGGAATGGGAATACCTCGGTGAAGCACTTAAAAATGCTCGCAAGCCTTACATTGCTGTTTCTGGTGGTGCTAAAGTTTCATCCAAGCTCGGCATTCTCAACAACCTGATTGGTAAAGTTGATGATTTCATCATCGGCGGCGCCATGGCCAACACCTTCCTGCTCGCTCAGGGCAAGACTGTAGGTAAATCCCTTGTTGAAGAATCTCTCGTGGATACCGCCAAGGAAATTATGGATAAGGCTGCTTCCTCCGGTACTACCTTGCATCTGCCTACCGACTTTGTCTGGGGCAAGGACATTGAAACCGCACAGGGTGTTTGTGACGGCGATTCCGTTCCCGAAGACGGCATGCTGCTCGATATCGGACCTGAGTCCGCAAAGAAATTCTGTGAAGTGATTGAAAGGTCCAAAACCATCGTCTGGAACGGTCCCATGGGGCTGTTCGAGAAAGAGCCTTTCGCTCAGGGTTCCCTTAAGGTCTGCGAAGCTATGGCTAACCTTGATGATGCTACCACCATTGTTGGCGGCGGCGATACCGATGCTGTTGTGCATCAGGCCAAGCTTGAAGATAAGTTTACTTTTATTTCTACCGGTGGCGGATCCTTCCTCGAGTTTCTCGAAGGCAAAGAACTTCCCGCATTTAAAGCACTTAAGGAGAACAGCTAATGAAAAAATTAATGGCAGCCAACTGGAAGATGTACAAAACCCGCGCTGAAGCTAAAGCAACAGCCAAGGATCTGCTCAAAAAAATCGAAGGCAAACTTCCTGCCGACCGTGAAGTTGTTATTGCTGCTCCTTATACCGCTCTGGAAACCGTAGGTTCCGTGCTGGCAGGAAATGCTGATTGCCATCTTTCCGCTGAAAACCTTTATCCTAAGGCTGAAGGTGCATTCACCGGTGAGATTTCTCCGGCTATGCTTAAGGATGTAGGCTGTGTATATTCACTGGCTGGGCATTCCGAACGCCGTGCAATCATTGGTGAAACTGATGAGCTGGTCGGTGAGAAGGTTGCTTTCGGCCTTGAAAACGGCCTGTCCATGATTCTGTGCATCGGTGAAACTATCGACGAAAGAAAAACCGGGGAAGTACAGAAGGTTATTGACGAACAGCTCGAAGCTGGTTTAAAGAATGTAGCTTCCGACTTCGCTCCCGAAACCGTTGTTGTTGCCTATGAGCCTGTTTGGGCTATCGGTACCGGTGAAGTGGCCGGCGAAGGCGAAATCGTTGAAGCTCACGGTTTTGTCAGAGAAAAGCTGAAAAAACTTTTTCCTGAAAAAGCCAATGAAATCCGCATCTTGTACGGCGGTAGCGTTAAGCCTGCCAACTGCGCCCAGATCATTGCACTTGACAATGTGGACGGAGTCTTGGTAGGAGGCGCGAGCTTGGACGCGGAAAGTTTCAGCCAGATCGCACTGGCTTAAATATCTGCCTTATTCCAGGTGAAAAAATAAAGGAAAAAAAGCTTTGCAAACGCTCGTAATTACTGTACACATTATCGCCTGCGTCTTCCTGATCATTTTCGTTCTTTTACAGAGCGGTAAAGAAGACATGGGCGTAATCTTCGGCGGAGGAAGTGGATCTGTTTTCGGTAGCACCGGAGCAGGCGGAGTTCTCGTAAAGATCACTGCATTTCTGGCAGCAATCTTCCTGGTAACTTCTCTTTCTTACAACTACCTCTCCGGCAACAGGATTGCTGATGAGTCAGTCATGCTTAAAGGTGACACCATCATCACTCCTGAAGTAGAAAAGCCTGCTGTCACTTTTGAAGAGCCCGCAAAGGCTCCTGCAGAAGCGACCAAATAGTAAGTTTTTAAAAACTTCACTGAAGTTCTTTAAAATATATAGCTCGTAGTTTCAGAGCCGAGGTGGTGGAATTGGTAGACACGCTGTCTTGAGGGGGCAGTGGAAGAGATTCCGTGGGGGTTCGAATCCCCCCCTCGGCACCATCTGAAAAGCAGGTGCTTCGAAAGAAAAATCCTAAATATTACGGGCAATTATTTGCAAAAACATCTTGCAAATAGATTCATAGAGCGGTATCAATCTCCTCAACGAGACGCTCTATGAGCATACACCTCGGGCCGAGGTGGTGGAATTGGTAGACACGCTGTCTTGAGGGGGCAGTGGAAGAGATTCCGTGGGGGTTCGAATCCCCCCCTCGGCACCATGCAACTAAGAAAGGGTTGAAGCGAAAGCTTCAGCCCTT
Source organism: Maridesulfovibrio sp. (assembly GCF_963666665.1). Taxonomy (NCBI): domain Bacteria; kingdom Pseudomonadati; phylum Thermodesulfobacteriota; class Desulfovibrionia; order Desulfovibrionales; family Desulfovibrionaceae; genus Maridesulfovibrio; species Maridesulfovibrio sp. The sequence continues at coordinate 1,332,791 of NZ_OY762999.1, read as the reverse complement.
TTTTGCGTTTACATAACAAAAGATGTAACTTGCCCATTTCACAATAGCTTGGAGTCGCATCATGTCAGATCAGGACAAACCATTTCAGCGTAAGGGGTCTCTTTCCAATGCTCACGTTGGGAGGGCGTTTGAATTTGCTGCTAAAGATTGTTTGGGAATCACAAGGAGTAAAACTTGTCCGTTCAATCAAATTTCCTATCGGCATCGATATAGCCAAAATAAAAGATCATGCATTTGATTTAGGATGCACTGAGCAAAAAGTTATAGTTGAATGCAAATCGCATAAATGGACTTCCGGAGGAAATGTCCCAAGTGCGAAATTGACTACATGGAATGAAGCTATGTATTATTTTGTAACAGCGCCATCTGGGCTAAGAAAAATAATGTTTGTGCTACGAGATTTTTGCCCGAAGCATAATTGCACTCTAGCTGAATATTATATCAAGACGAATTATCATCTAATCCCAAGCGATGTTGAATTCTGGGAGTTTAATGACGAAACCAGAGTAGCACGCAAGCTTAAAACTTAATTCTTGTGGTCTGATTTCATTGATAAAAACCAAATCAAATTAATTTCAAATTATTATAAAAAACATCTTGCCAAGGGTGTGAGATTTACGTAAACACTTCTTCACACGACACGGAAACGCGTTGTACACCTCTTGCCGAGGTGGTGGAACTGGTAGACACGCTGTCTTGAGGGGGCAGTGGAAGAGATTCCGTGGGGGTTCGAATCCCCCCCTCGGCACCATGCAACAGAGAAAGGGTTGGAGCGAAAGCTTCAACCCTTTTTTCATATGTGGAGTAAAAATGATTATTAGAGATGTAACTAAAACCGACTATAGTGACCTGATTGAGCTTTGGGAAAGATCTGTCCGTGCGACCCATGATTTCCTTACTGACGGCGATATTGAATATTTAAGGCCTCTCATTTTAGAGCAGTATTTTGATGCAGTTGAATTGAAGTGTGTTAATGACTCACATGGAAAGATTCTAGGCTTTTGTGGTGTAGCTGAAGGAAATCTTGAAATGCTTTTTGTTGATCCGCAAAGCAGGGGGAAGGGCGTTGGTTCGGCTTTATGTGCATATGTCATCGACAATTTAGCTGTCACCAAAGTTGACGTTAATGAGCAGAATCCTCAGGCTTTGGGATTTTACGAGCATATTGGCTTTCGTGTTGTAGGAAGGTCCGCTCTGGATGGTCAGGGCAAGCCGTTTCCACTCTTGCACATGGAGTTTGATTTCCACAGAACACGCGGAAAGGTATAATTAATTGCAAAAAATATCACTCTCAGATTTGGCTCAGAATTGATTTTTTAGCATTTTTCTTGTGCGGTGTTGCACCAAAGGGGATAGCTCGTCAGAATTGAATTTTAGGCCAAATCGGTGTTGCTCGAAAAAATTGAATATTTGTTGGGTTAATTTAAATTGTTTTTTCAATTTCTGATTGGGTATTCAAATGGGTAGTTGCTGAAATTATTGATAAAAATACAGTCTAAACTTTTTTTGGAATTATTAACAAAAACATCTTGCCAATGGTGGCAGATTTACGTAAACACTTCTTCACACGACGCGGTAACGCGTTGTTCACCTCGGGCCGAGGTGGTGGAATTGGTAGACACGCTGTCTTGAGGGGGCAGTGGAAGAGATTCCGTGGGGGTTCGAATCCCCCCCTCGGCACCATGCAACAGAGAAAGGGTTGAAGCAAAAGCTTCAACCCTTTTTTGCGTTTGTACGGCAATAGATATTTTTTTGGCCAAACGAGAGGATAAAGCGGCTACAAAAGCTTATGCATATTCTTTAAAGCCTCGCGCTTGCTTAAACCTGAAAGTCGCCCCGTATTTGCTTCAACGTAGCCTTTCACAATTTGCGGATGAGTCCATGCATAATCCCGCAATGCCCAGCCGATGGCTTTGCGTAGGAAAAATTCTTTTGAATCGATATTAGGCTCAATGCATTGCTGCAACAAAGTGAAATTTAGTTCATCTTTGAAGCGGAGCTGACAAAGAATGGACGAACGACGTTTCCACATGTGGTCATCAGTTGACCACTCAAGCATCAATAACCGCATTCGTTTTGGTTCAGCCCGCAAGATATTTGCAAGTGGTCCGGTCAAGGCATCACAGTAATCCCACCATGATCCGTTGACTATCATTTCTTCCACCATGGGCAGAGCTTCCCACGTATGAAATTTTAGGCAGGGCTTCCAGTCTATCAAATCTAAAGCACTGTATCGCTCTTCGCGAAATTCAGCTTCGCGCCAAAGCTCCAGCACTGCTGCTTGCCACTTATCAAAATTCCAAGGTTCAAATTCTTTAAAAATGCGAGTACAAGATTTGCGGCGAAGGGGAGTGCTGATGCCATAGAAATCCATTTCGGATTTCATATATTTTTTCATAGCCGGTGCGCGTTCAGGGTCAGCGAGGGCTTGAAGTGTTTTGCGGATAATAGGGAGAATAGATGACATCTTGCAGCTTATTTTCCAATGTGTTTATATGCGAAGTGATTGTTATAAATTAATATATGGGAACTTTTCTCTCTTTTCAACCATTTGGCAACGACTGATGCGATAATTTTCATGGACATAGCAGATTACAGACAATACAATTCAACCTGCCTGTAAATATAGACAATTTCATTTAAAGGAGTTTCAAAATGAGTGATGTTAAAAAAAGCGTAGATTACATCTTCCATGGTCTGGATGCTCTTGATGTTCTGCTCTGTTCAAAAGAAGCTGAAAATCTCAATGTCCGCAACATTGTTGGACTTCTTCATCCTATTCTCGACGATGCCAAGCGTAGGGCACATACTGAAATTTCCGCCCGCAACACTAAAGACAAAGACTAGTAGATCAAAAGGGAACTTCAATGGATTTGACCAAACTGGTTCAAACTGAACTGGATGATTTAGTCAGAATTTACAAGCACCTGCATGCTAATCCTGAACTTTCGCGTGAAGAAGAAAAATCTTCCAAACTGGTTGCAGATCAGCTGGAGGCATGCGGTATTGCTGTGACCAGAAATTTTGGTGGCTACGGTGTTGTCGGTGTTCTGGAAAATGGGGATGGCCCGACCGTTATGGTTCGTGGCGATATGGATGCACTGCCGATCACCGAAGAAACCGGACTTGAGTACGTCAGCTTCGTAAGAGGTAAAGATCCTTCCGGCAATGATACAGGTGTGATGCATGCTTGCGGGCATGATGTTCATATGACCTCCCTTGTGGGAACAGCTCGAGTGCTTTCTAAATCCCGAGAAAGCTGGAGCGGAAAAATTATTTTTGTTGGACAGCCTGCAGAAGAATCTATGTCCGGTGCGCGGGCAATGATTGAACAGGGGCTGTTTGAAAAATTCGGTGCTCCTGACTACTGTCTCGCCACTCATGTTATCACTAAACTTGAAGCCGGAAATATTGTGGTCAAATCCGGCCCGATCATGGCCGGAACCTACCAACTGAAAATTACCGTTCGCGGAGTAGGGGGGCATGGCGCTATTCCGCAGGAATGTATTGATCCTGTTGTGCTCGCCGCTCGAATCATAACTTCGCTGCAAACCATTGTCAGCCGAGAGTTCAGTCCTCTTGATCCAGCTGTTGTCACCGTTGGTTCCATCCATGGCGGAACAAGGGCCAACATTATTCCCGGCGAAGTAGTCATGGAAGTTACCGCAAGATTTTGCAATTCAGAAGGGCATGACCGTATTTTTGAATCAGTGAAGCGAATCTGTAAATACGAAGGCTTGTCTATGGGGCTGCCTGAAGATTTGTTGCCCATAGTTGAATTTGATGATGAAAGCGATCTGCCCGCAACAACTAATGATAGTGGATTAGCAGATATTGTCCGCAAAGCTGCCGCGGAATACCTTGGCGCAGACAAAGTGCATGAAGCAGAAATGGTCATGGGCAGTGAAGACTTTTCACTGTTCAGAACAGCCGGCGTGAAAGAAACTCCTTCTTGTCTTTTTTTTACCGGGGCTACATCTGCTGAAGAAATGTCAATGTTCCATGAGAAAGGAATTAACCCGCCGTCCATTCATAACAGCAAGTTTTACCCTCCGCCGGAGCCGACCATCAAGACTGCCGTCACCACCATGGTTGGAACAGTACTAAGAATTTTAAGTTAAAATTAAAGGCCCTGCTAAATATCTTAGCAGGGCCTTTGTTGTTTTGGTTTAGAACCGCCGGAGGCATCTTTTAAAATGGAAAGCTAACTTCTTTTCCTGCTCCGACTTTGGCCAGTTTAGTATCGATGGCATCAAGTCTGGCCTGAGCGGCTTCTTTTTGAGCCTTCCGGTCAGCACGTTTAATGACTGTTTTCAGGAACCGTTTTGCTGTTTCAAATTGTCCTTTGTGCTCATAAATCATGGAAGCGCGATACATGGCGGTCACTGCCCAGATATTCTGTTCGGGAAATTCCCAAGCAAGCTCCAGGTAGTGTTTGAGAGCTTCTTCTTTTTTCCCGATAGCATGCTCACTTTCAGCAATCCAAAAGAGCACTTCTGCACGTAGTTCGTCATTTTCCAATTGATCGCGGCCGGACCAGATTCTTTCAAGTATCGCTTGAGCTTTTTTTAGATCCCCTTTCTGCTGGATCATCAACGCAAGCTTCAATTCCTTTTCAGCAGGAAGAGTTCCACCGGACTGAAGAATTTCATTGTAGGCATTCATGGCTTTATCGTCTTTTCCGGTTGCGAGATCATAGGCAACTGCAGCGGAAAGCCACTTAAGACGAAGTTCTGGCCCAAACTTATCCTGATCAACGCGTTTCAAATAATATGCAGACAGGTTGAAATCACGTTTCTGTGCTGCCTGATCCGCTAAGTAAATAAAGCTTTCAGCTCCAAGTTTGGACTTAGGAAAGAGAAATGCACAGCGCCGGGCAATTTGTGTACTTTGTTTTTGGTCAGCCTGTTTTGATAGGTCTGCAAAAACAAGCAATCTGTCCAGTGGATTGGTGTTGATAATTTTGTTGATATTTTTGGATGAAATAGTCTTCCAAAAAGGAGCGTTAATGTCGCTGAAATACTCAATACCTGCGGCCTCACTTAATCCGGAAATTATAAAAAGATGCTCATTTTTCCCGTAATCGGCAGAACTGAGAACTTTGGACAAAGGCAGCTTGAAAGCAATTCCACTGGCAATCCTGAGGCTCATGGGCAGGGTTTCCTTGTCTAGACGCTTCAGAACATTTTCAGCCAGCTCCATGTCCCCGGTCAAAAAGGCAAATGCCAGGCGATAATTCTGCAAAGCGTTAACCAGATCACTGGAAAGCAGGAGTGACCCTGTTTCACGGTCAATGGTTTCAAGAGCCTCTTGTGGGTCCATCTCCATTAGTTTCTTTCGGAAAACATTCCATGCAGGCGATGTCGGAGCGCCGAGCTGCCAAAGGGTAGGGGAGATGATTGCCGGTTCTAAAACCCCTGCTTTAATGAATGAAGCGGGACGGATGAGATTCTCTTCATTAAAGATAGAAACTGTCTCGGGAGCTTTTCCGGATTCCAAGTGCTGGTTTACAGATTTCCAAAAAGTTTGAACCGTAGAATTGGAGATTCCATCTAAAGCGGTATTTGATTTTGACCATTCGCCGATACTGGCTGCTGCCAAAGACTGGGCAATCAACACACGGTCTGAGTCCGCAACAGCGGTAGAATTGCTCACAGACGGAAGACTCTCGGTTGTACCGTTCAAACTTTCAAGCTTGGATTTACTGTTAATGATAAAGTAGGTTGTGGGCCATACTTTTTCAGCCTGACTAAATGCTTGCTCTAGAAGCATCTTCCGTGATTCCAGTGCGGATTCAGGAGTGGCTCGATACCCCCAGTAAAGGGAACGCCAGACATCAAACCAAATACTTTTAAGGTAGGAATCCTCTTTGAATTTAGTGGACATGATATCTTGATCCATCAAGCGTGCAGCCTGGCTGAACCAGATTACTCCTTTTATCGGATCTCCGAGAGCTCTCTGGCATTTACCACCAAGCCAAAGTCTGGTGATTTCCTGAGTTTTGTCAGCAAAAGCCGGCGTTGATTGCAGAGTTTCAAGGCATGCTGAATAGCGACCAAGATTGAAAGCTGTTTCAGCCCGTTTCAAAATCAATTCAGGAGTATCTCCGGTCTGGGAATAGTTCTGTTCCAGAATATCCCACGCTCCATACTTTTCCAGCCATGTTTCAAATGAAGCTGTCTTGCTGGATGAAGCAGCGAATACATTTCCGCTTCCCCCGAACAAAACAGCCGCAGCCAGAAGAGAAGGCAATATCTTTTTCTTAAGTCTCAAACTCATGAAAACCTCATGGATTTAGAATTCAATTCAACGTGAATTATTAGTTACCACTGAGATAAAGAAAAGCGTCTCAAGAGGCAAATTTAATCGCTAAAAGGAACAAAGTTTTATCAACAACCTAGTTAGTGGCTCAATAATTAATGATAAAACATGAATTTTGATTCGATAAATATTAACTAACTAAATTTTAATATTAAATTAAATGTAAACTTATCGATGAGAATAAAGGTGGAGTCCTAAATTGTATCAACTTTATCGCTTATATTTTGCAAAGTTTACATAATTTACATTATGAGACAATTGTATAAGGATAGTAATATCAATATGATATGATTAAAATTCTTTATCTTTCAAAAAATACGGGCAATCTTGGCCAAGTTCACTCTTTTCTTCTGAACCTACTCAATGGTCATTAATTTTTTTCGTCTTTAAACTCGCTCATAACTGTTTAGACTGTGAGTCTTGGAAAACATTTTTAAAACGCTTAGAAGCCAAATTTGGCGGTCGTAATATTTGAATATAAAAGAGCCTTGTCTGCTATCAATCAGACAAGGCTCAAAATGATAAAATTTATACAATGATTAACTTGACGCTAACTGTCGTTCTCCAAAAACTTCATCAAACCCGTAAACGAAATCTCCAGTCCATCAACTCCAGTCGCGATCACTGAATCCAAGTCGATTGATTCGCCGGACACATTTGCCAGCACATCTGTATGCAGTCCATATTCGCGAATCAACTTTACTGTCTGAGTCAGGACTTCGAAATCAGCGCCATGTTTCTGCTTGAATCCTTTCACATCGAAACTGACAAAATCTGCACCTGATTTTGCTGCCATTAGGGCTTTGGTGATGCTATTCAGTCCGTTGAACATTACAGGCACATCTTTAGTCGTCAGTAATTTGCAAGCCTTAAAACCTTCAAGTGTAGCTTTAATGCTGATCACGATATTTGGACTTAACTGTAATAATTTTAAGGAATCATCGAGAATCTCTTCAGAGCTCCTGCCATCTGCCATCGCAAAGACAGGGCCGTTTGTATTGCTTACGATCGCTTTTGAATCATTATCCGTTGCGACACATTTTTCATTGCCGTTCTCAGTAAGTAAGTTGATTCCGTCAATGAGACCGTATTCTCCAGCGTTTCGTACTTCATAAAGAGAACAGGTTCTTAGGTAGATTTTCATGAAACTCCCCTCCCCGCTTTTCATGCCCAAAAAAAGAACCCTTTTAACTAAGTCAAAAGGGTTCATGAAAATATTGCGAAGATTTACTCGCCGCTGTCAGCCTCAAGGCTTTTGATATACTTGTCGCGACATTCAAAGGAGCAAAAGCACTCGACCTTTTCACCGTTACGGACTCGAATATCGCCGTCCTTGGGCACATAGGCCCCGCAGACAGGGTCTTTGACCATTTCACCTGTCTTGACCTTTTTATTAAAATCCTTGCCGGCCTGATCCTGTTTCTTTTTTTGATCGCCGCTGAAGAGCTTCCACATAACAAAAGCAGCAATTGCGATAACAATAAATTTTACCATAAATTCAACACCTCAATATAAAAAAAGGCCGCACCTATAGGAGGTGCGGCCCAAGAATTAATCCTGATAAATCTTATTACCTTCAGTGCGGTAATCAATTTTTTTCAGAGCGTCAGCAACGGAAGTACCGTCTGGGAAGACGAGTTCCGGATCAATGTCAGTCAATGGCAGGAGCACAAAGGCTCTATCCAAAGCCCGGGGATGGGGAACTGTGAGATAATTCCCGCTTTCAATGACTCGGTCTCCAAAGAGAATAATATCCAGGTCAATGGTCCGGGGTCCGTTTTTAACGTCCCTTACCCGATCCATCTGCCCTTCTACTGCTTGCAGTGTTGAAAGGAAACCTTCTGCGGACCAGAGTTCGGGGTCAACGTCGAAACGGACCACCTGATTCATAAACCACGGCTGATCTTTCAATCCCTGAGGTTCGGTCTCATAAGTTTCAGACCAGACTTCAGGATCAATACCTTCATATTTTTCCAGTCTAGCAACAGCCTGATTCAAATTATCTTCAGTGTCTCCAATGTTTGAACCAAGACTAACGTAGACCTTTACAGTTTGGATATCCGTGATACTGCCTCCTTGAGCCTGTCGGTATCAACTGTCAGCGAAATTCTGAAATACCCTTCACCGGATTCGCCGAAGCCGTTACCGGGAGTAACAACAACACCGGTTTCCTTCAGGAGCTTGGATACGAACTCGGAAGAAGTGTAACCTTCGGGAGTTTTAGCCCATACGAAGATGGAAGCATCTGGCACCTTGCAGGAAATGTTGATCTTTTCCAGAGCTTCAACAACGCAGTCGCGACGCTCTTTGTAGATCTTGCGGAATTCCTTAACGTAAGGTTCGCCTTCTTTAAGTGCAACAATTCCGGCTTCCTGTACAGCCTGAAAGATACCGGAGTCGACATTTTCTTTAATTTTTCCCAGTCCGGCGACAAGTGAGGGATTACCTACTGCCATACCGCAACGCCAACCAGTCATATTGTAGGTTTTGGACAGGGAGTGGAATTCAATGGCCACATCTTTTGCGCCGGGAGTTTCCAGAATGGAAATGGGCTTCTTGTCTTCATCATAGTAAACTTCGGTGTAAGCTGCGTCTGCTGCGATGATAACATTGTGCTTCTTGGCTTTGGCAACCAGCTTTTCGTAGAATTCGGGTGTTGCGGTCGCGGATGTGGGGTTGTTGGGGTAGTTTACAAAGATAATCTTGCACTTATCCCATTTTTCATCACTGATAGCGTCGAGATCGGGCAGAAAATCATTCTCTTCAAGCAGAGGAATAATTTCCACTTCACCGCCGGCAAAGCCGGATGCTACCGGGTAAACCGGATAGTTGGGAGAAGCTACCAGCACGAGGTCGCCGGGGTTAACAAAAGCCAGCGGGAAGTGAGCGATACCTTCTTTGGAACCGATCAGAGATACAACTTCTTTAGTTGCGTCCAGGTCCACGTTGAATCTTTCCTTGTACCAGTCAGCAACTGCCTGACGGAAAGTCAGCAGACCAACATAAGAAGGATACTGGTGGTTAACCGGATTCTGAGCTGCTTTGTGCAGTGCTTCAATAATAAAATCGGGAGTCGGAAGGTCAGGATCGCCAATGCCGAGACTGATGATATCCACTCCCTGAGCTGCTACTTCAGCTTTGAGTCTGTCAATTTCAGCAAAGAGATAAGGGGGGAGTGTGGCGAGCCTGTCGGCAAGTTTAAATTCTGGCATTTCGGTATGCTCCTGTCATTTTTGGTTAAAATATTATCAAAACTCTTTAAATGTGCTTGTTTGCGCTGTCAATCACCTTGAGCAGTCGCGGTCATACGTGTAATGAGTAATGGATATGACCGAGAATGAAAACAATACATCCTGTAAACACCAATGGATCGACCGTTATCTGGAGTACCTGCTCATTGAGCGTGGTCTCTCGGAAAACAGCCTTAGTGGATATCTGAGTGATCTGGAGTCTTTTCAGTCTTTTCTGGAAGATAGGTCCGCGAAAATAGAAGACGCCACAAGTCAGACATTGCTGCTCTACCTTACATATCTAAGGTCAAAAGCATTGAAATCAACCTCGCTGGCGAGGCATCTTTCGTCTTTGCGGGGATTTTTTGCGTTTTGCACGTCGCGGGGATTCATTAAAGAAGACCCTGCAACTCTGTTGGAAAACCCAAAGCTCCCCAGAAAGATTCCTGAGTTCCTATCACCGGAGGAAATCGGCCGCATGCTCGCTTTGCCCAAGCTGACCGAGAAACTCGGGTTTCGCGATCGAACTATGCTTGAGCTGCTTTATGCAGCCGGAATGAGAGTCTCCGAATTGATCAATCTTAACATTGAAGACTTTGATCCTCAAACCGGAGTTCTCATCATTTTCGGCAAAGGTTCCAAGGAACGGCTGGTGCCGATTCATTATGTGGCGCAAAATTTCTTAAACCAATACATTAAGGATTGGCGTCCTGCTTTTAATCCCAAGGTCAAGAACATCTTCTTAAACAGATCAGGAAAAGGACTTTCCAGACAGGGTGTCTGGAAACTGATCAAGAAGTTCGCACTGGAAGCAGGTATAAAACGTCCAATATCTCCGCACACTTTTAGGCATTCGTTTGCCACCCACTTGCTGGATGGCGGTGCGGATCTGCGTACAGTCCAGTTGCTTCTCGGTCATTCAGACATCAATGCTACAGAAATATACACACATATTCAAGCCGGAAGATTGGTCCAGCTTCATAAACGCTTTCACCCACGTTCTGTAATGTGAGATTTTAAGAATGTCAAAAAATGAAAACCTTATAAAAGCGGAAACAATAATTACCGGCCATGTAAATGCGGATTTCGATTGTTTGGCCGCTATTGTTGCTGCCGGAAAGCTTTATCCTGAAGCAACCCTTGTTTTCCCCGGAAGTCAGGAAAAAAATTTGCGCAATTTTTATATGGAAAGCGCAACATATTTTTTCAATTTCAAGCACTTGAAGGAAATAGACAAGAGTGCCGTCAAGCTTCTGGTTGTGGTCGATACCTCACGGCGTAAAAGAATTGTTCATGTTGATCCTATTCTCAATAATCCGGGACTGAAAATACATATTTACGACCACCACATGAAGTCTGAATGCGACCTTGATCCTGAATTTATGATCAAAAAACCATGGGGATCAAGCGTTGCAATCCTTTCTCATGAAATTCGTGAGAAAGGAATTGAAATCAATCAGGAAGAAGCCACTATCATGGGTCTGGGGCTTTACGAAGACACAGGTTCATTTATGTTCAATTCCACCACTGAGCATGATTTTGAGGCTGGAAAATGGCTGCTCAAAAACGGAATGGAACTGGATGTAATTACCGATCTGCTCAATCGTGATCTTTCTGCACAACAGATTACCCTTCTTGGTCGGCTGCTTGAGGGCGCGACAACCCATACCATTAATGATCTGGATGTGGTCATTTCTGAAATCAGCACAGCTGAATATGTAGTAGATTTTTCCGTGCTGGTTCACAAATTCATGGACATTGAAAATATCAAGGTTCTTTTTGCTCTGGGCCGCATGAACGATCGCATCCATCTGGTGGCCCGTTCCCGGACCCCTGATATTGACGTTGGTGCCATCTGTGCAAATTTTGGAGGCGGCGGGCATATCTATGCTGCATCTGCAACCATCAAGGACCGCACATTGGCGGAAGTTCGCGATGAGCTTTTCGCGCTGCTCTACTCCAAGGTTACTCCCCGTTTGAGCGTGGAATCAATTATGTCTAAGCCTCCGGTGGCAATTCCCCGGGATATGACCATATCCAAAGCTGTAGAACGGATGACTCAATACAGCCTTAAGGGTGTACCTGTGGTGGACAGCATGGAAAATATGCGCGTTGTCGGTCTATTGGAGCAAAAGACTGCGGACAAGGCGTTATCCCATAACCTAGGTGATGTGGATGTTGAGATTTATATGCAGCAACCTTTTTCATCCATCAAAACCGACTCCGGGATGCACAGGGTTATGGAAATTATCCTTGGTCAGAAGCAACGGCTGGTTCCGGTGGTGGAAAATGACCGAGTTGAAGCGGTTGTAACCAGAACAGACCTGATCAATATGCTGGTACAGGACCCTGCGCGTATTCCTGAATCCCTGTTTCCGGACAAGAAACAGGAACGCAATATCCGTAATATCATGCGCAACCGTCTGCCTAATAAGATTCTCGACATCCTAGAGACTGCGGGGAAAATGGCTGCTGAAATCGGCACCGAAGCATACGTGGTCGGCGGATTTGTTCGTGATGTGCTCCTGACAAAAAGCAACCTTGACCTTGATCTTGTGGTTGAAGGTGACGGGATTGCCTTTGCCAAGAAACTGGCCAAGAAAATGGATGGTCGGGCTAAATATCACCGTAAGTTCAAGACAGCAGTGGTTATCCTTCCCGACGGTCAGCGGGTGGATGTGGCGACCGCCAGACTCGAATATTATGAGTATCCGGCTGCCCTGCCTACTGTCGAACTTTCGTCAATAAAGATGGACCTGTACCGCCGCGATTTCACAATCAACGCCCTTGCTGTGCACATCAATCCATCCAATTTTGGTAAACTGGTCGACTTTTTCGGTTCCCAGCGGGACCTGAAAGACAAAACAATTCGCGTGCTGCATGCCCTGAGTTTTGTAGAAGATCCCACTCGTATCATGCGCGCTATCAGATTCGAGCAGCGTTTTGATTTTAAAATAGGCGGACAGACTCTCAACCTGATTAAGAATGCTCTCAAGCTGAATCTAATTAATAAACTTTCCGGCTATCGCCTGACCCATGAAATGCGCATTATATTAAATGAAGCAAATGTCCTGCGCAGCATTGAACGCATGAATGAACTGGGCGTGCTCCAAGCCATACATCCTTTAATGGAGCTTAATTCCGCACGTTCGCAAGTAATTGCCGAACTTGAAAGGCTTATGAGCTGGTACAGCCTGCTTTATCTTGAACCGCCCCTTTCTGTTTGGAAAACATATTTTCTAGCCATGTGCATGGGAGTTTCCAAGGCAAAGATGGAACAGATTTATGACCGTTTCAGCTTTTCTCCCAGTGAACGCCGTGAATTCATCCATCTTCGTGATACTATTTTCTGGGCTGCCGGAAACATTATGAACATTAAGCAGGAGATGAAGCCCAGTGAAATATATGAAACGCTCAGCCCTGTTCCCCTTGAGGGAGTTCTTTTCATTATGGCCCGTACCAAACGGGAAATGATTAAAAAATACGTATCGCAGTATTTAACCAGCTTAAGGCTTAAAACAATTGATGTGACAGGCGAGGATTTAAAGGAGTTAGGACTCGAACCCGGCCCTTTATATTCCGATTTTCTTAATCAGGTTAAGCTGGCCTGCCTTGATGGAGAATTGAAAGGAAGAGATGAACAACTCATTTTTTTAAAGGATAAGATTAGCAAATTAGGAAACACAAAAAGCATGTAATATAAATAGCTGTTTATACGATATCTCAAGGTATAAACATTTTGTTTCCCTTGCCCTTGACCTGCAACACGTGTAGAACATGCGGACTTTTTCGATTGACATGGATAAAAAGCCGTTTGTGGATGTTTTTTTCGCGTTTAGGCTCTTTTTTTCATATTTATTGTTGATAATTAGCTGGTATTTAATTACTGGAAATTAATATTGTTTGAGAAAAGACAATGCTAACAATGCCTGCTCCAAAGTTTAGCAGGACAGTCAGACAGTATCTTCTCTGCTATGCGAAGATACTGTAAAGGTTGTTTTACAGATGGACGTATTATGGGCTCCGTGGCGAATGGACTATATTCTTGGTCCAAAGCCGGATGAATGTGTTTTCTGCATTCCGAAACACACTGACGAAGATGAGGAAAGATTAATTCTGCACAGAGCTGAATACTGCTTTGTGATCATGAATAAATTTCCTTACAACAACTGTCACCTGATGGTTACGCCTTACCGGCATGTCAGTAAACTCACTGATCTTGATGAAGCGGAAGCTTCCGAGATCATGAAATATATAACCATAAGCTGCGATATTCTCGAAAAGGCATGCAACCCTCAGGGGATTAATGTCGGCCTGAATATAGGGGAAGCAGCAGGAGCTGGGATCGCCGCCCATCTCCATTTCCAATTGGTGCCCCGTTGGAACGGGGACGCATCGTTTATGGCAGTTTTCGGAGAAACCAACGTTATTCCCGATCACTTGTCTTCAACTTATAAAAGGCTCAAGCCGTTATTTGACAGCTGCTGTCGTTAAGTAACACTAAGGAGGGTTTCATGCGTTACTTGAAGGTTTTGGCTCTGGTAGTTCTCTTTTTCCTTTCCATGGTATTTTTCATTCAGAATACCCCCGAACTTTCTAAGGAAGTAACTCTGTCCATCGAACTGTTCAGCTACAAGTTCATGAGCCAGCCTCTTCCGTACTACCTGTTAATCCTGATTGCTTTTGCTGTAGGCTCCGTTCTTTGCCTGCTCTACTTCATGGCTGATAAGATTCGTCTTTCCGGACAGCTTCGTACCTGTCGCACCAGAATGGCTAACCTTGAGCAGGAAGTTAACTCTCTCCGCAACCTCCCCCTCGATGAGGGGAACTATCCCTCCGCTGAAGCTAGCGAAGAGAAGCCTGCTGAATAAGTAAGCGCATAATTACGGAGTATACGTGTCCTTTTTAAGCGTATTTAAAAAGAAAAAAATGACGGCGTCCGATAATCGGGCGCCGTCATATTTGTCTGGAGCCGGAAAAGGTAAGTCCGGGCTTGCCGACACCCGTGCAGCCATTGATGAACTCAGTAAGGTTGTTAAGGATACTCCGGAAGCTGTTGAAATCTACCTCGCCCTCGGTAACCTCTACCGTTCTCAGGGTGAGATTGAGCGTGCCGCCCAAATCAGGAACAGCCTGATTGTTCGCCCCGGTCTGGACCCGGCGATAAAGTCCCGCGCCCTCTACGAGCTGGGGCGTGATTTCAGCCGCGGCGGTTTTTTGGACCGTGCGATTAATGCTTTTGAAAAAGCCCGCGAAATTGCAGGTGATTCCCCCGAAATTCTGACCGAGCTGGCTGAGCTGGCCGCAGGAGGCAGGGAATTTGAAAAAGCTGCTGCATTTTATTCCATGCTGAAACAGCCTGTACAGGAAGCGCACTACCTTGCCCGATTGGCGGAAGATTATACTTCTGAAGGCGAAGATGCCCTTGCCCGGCGCACCCTGAAAAAAGCTCTTAAAATTTCCTCAAGTTCTGTTGAGTCTTGGCTGCTGGTACTTACCAGATTAAAGCAGGAAGGCTCATTGGACAAATTTAAAAAGAAATTCAATTCCGCACTTGCTCAGGTACCCAAGCATTTGCAATTTGTCCTTATCGAAGGTCTGCTCGCAGACTCTCTTGTTTTCGGGGATATTCCCATTAACTGCAAGGATCAGGATAGTGACCGCAACTATCTATTTTATGAAGTGATGGTTGAAGAAATTTCCAAGTCAGACCCGGATGTAATCATGCATTACTACGGGGCCAGACTCCTGCAGCTTTGCGGAAAACAGGACGAAGCCGGGGTGTGGCTTGAAAAGACCCTGATGCTTAACCAGAATTTCTGGCTGGCACGGCTGGAACTGTTTAAAATTGCTCAGGGGCAGCAGGAACTGACCTCATCCTTCAAAAGCCAACTGGATTTTTTTGTTAATATTGCGCGAAAGGTGCAAAGATTTACCTGTTCCAGTTGTGGCCTAAAGCGGGATAGAATATTTTTCAATTGCCCTAGATGCCGCAGTTGGCATTCAATTTCGTTCCGTAAAGAACTGAACCAGTAAGCCCCAGATATATTATTGTGAGCAAAAAGAAACTCACTCCCATGTTCGAGCAGTACATGCAGATAAAGGCTGAACACCCTGATTCTCTGCTGTTTTTCCGTATGGGAGATTTTTACGAACTTTTCTTTGAGGACGCTGAAATAGCAGCGCGAGAATTGCAGATCGCCCTGACCTGCCGTAATCCCAATTCTGAGGAAAAAATTCCCATGTGCGGAGTTCCGCACCATGCTTCCCGGGCCTATCTTTCACAGCTGATTGAAAAGGGCTATACCGTTGCGCTTTGTGATCAGCTTGAAGATCCCAGGCAGACCAAAGGATTGGTAAAACGTGGTGTTACAAGAGTTTACACTCCTGGTACCGTGGTTGAAGACGATACCCTTTCTGCCAAGGACAGCAATTACCTTGCCGCTCTACTCTGGGATGAAGCCAAATCCGCAGGCGGTCTGGCATGGATGGATTTTTCCACCGGTCAATGGAGCGGCATCCAGAGCAAAAGCGAGAACGACCTCTGGCAATGGGCAATGAAGATCAATCCCCGGGAATTGATTCTTCCGCAGGGAAAGACTATCCCCGGGCAATACGGTGATATAGATGCCCGCATTGCTCCTGCACCATCTGCCGGATACTTCAGTTATAAATCTGCCAAGGATAACATACTTGAAGCCCAGAATGTTGCCGACCTTGATTCACTGGACCTTGAAGACAAACCCCAGCTGACTCGAGCATGCGGGGCACTTATTTCTTATCTTCGCCAGACACAGCTGCAGGATTTTAACCATCTTGGCGAATTCAAGCCTTTGAACTTGACCAAATTTATGATTCTGGACGAGGTCACCGAAAGGAACCTTGAGCTTTTCAAAAGACTGGATGGTAAAAAGGGCAAAGGCACGCTGCTTAATGTTCTGGATAAAACCATTACCCCTATGGGAGGTCGTCTTCTCTCGGTGCGTTTGAAACAGCCTTGGCGGGAAATTTCGCCAATTGAACATAATCAGCGTGCAGTTACATTTTTCCACGATGAGGATTCTTTACGCGCCAAGGTTCGCGAGCATCTTGATACAGTTTACGATCTTGAACGGCTTTCAACCCGTGTGGTGCTTGGACGCGCTACGCCTAAAGATTTTATCAGCCTGCGTCAGAGTTTAAAAACTCTGCCTCCGATTCATTTTATTTTGCATGAAGCAGTCTCCGGCATAGATGATGAGAATCAAGTTACTCCGGCTCTGAAGACTATCGTCAATAAATGGGATTCCATGACCGATGTTGCCGAGCTTCTGGAGCATGCCCTCGTGGACTCCCCTCCTCCGGTCATCACAGAAGGGGGGCTTTTTAAAACCGGCTTCAATGAGGAACTGGACGAACTTATCCAGTTGACCGAGCACGGCGAATCAACCCTTGCTGAATTGCTGGAAAAGGAAAAGAAGGCCAACTACCTGCCCAAGCTCAAGCTGGGATTCAACAAGGTTTTCGGCTACTATTTTGAAATTTCAAAAGCCTTTAAGGGACAGATTCCTGATTATTTTGAACGGCGTCAGACCCTTGTAAACAGCGAGCGTTACATTACCCCGGACTTGAAGGAGCTGGAAGAAAAGATTATTTCAGCTTCAGATAAACGCAAGACACTGGAATATAATTTATTTCAGCAAATACGCGAAAATGTTGCCGGAAACCGCAGTCGTTTCGTATTCATGGCTGATGCTATAGCCGCTATTGACTTCTGGCAGGGACTTGCTGAAGCAGCACGGGCCAACCGATGGTCCTGCCCGGAAATCCATCCCGGTATGGAAGTGGTCATCGAAGAAGGCCGTCATCCTGTTGTCGAAGCCGTTCAAGGTTCGGCAAACTACATTCCCAACAGCCTGACCATTGATGAGAAACGGCGTATCCTGCTTATTACCGGACCGAACATGGCCGGTAAATCTACCGTGCTTCGCCAGGTGGCGCTTATGGGAATCATGGCCCAGATCGGTTCTTACATTCCGGCAAGCAGCGGACGCATCGGACTGATGGACCGTGTTTTTTCGCGTGTTGGCGCTTCGGATAACCTAGCTCAGGGGCAGTCGACCTTCATGGTTGAAATGATGGAGACAGCCCGCATTTTGCGTCAGGCATCCAAACGCAGTCTGGTCATTCTCGATGAAATCGGACGCGGCACATCAACCTTTGACGGCCTTGCGCTGGCTTGGGCGGTTGTTGAAGAGCTTTCCAAACGGGCAAGGGGTGGTATCCGCACCCTTTTCGCCACCCACTACCACGAGCTGACATCCCTCGAGGGAGTGATTGACGGCTTGCGCAACTTCAATATTGCGGTACGCGAATGGAAAGGTGATATTCTTTTCCTGCGCAGGCTGGTTCCCGGTCCGGCAGATAAAAGTTACGGTATCGAGGTGGCCAAGCTTGCCGGGGTACCCAAACCTGTAGTAGTCAGGGCGAGGGAAATTCTTGCGAATCTTGAAGAAAAATCGCAGGATGTGAATGGTCATCCTGTACGTCAGGCGCTGTCCGTGCAATCAATCCTACCGGGAATGATCTGCACAGGTAATGAAAAGAATGAAGCTCCGCCTGAAGATCATGCACTTATCAAAGAGCTGCGCAATCTTGATGTAAACGGACTTTCACCTATAGAAGCCCTTACCCTTCTGAATCAGTGGAAAAAATCACTGGGAGAAAATTAATGAAATTTCATATCCTCAAAAAACAACTGCTGCTGGCCGTCCTCGCCCTCATGCTTCTGGCAACTGCTGGATGCGGAGTTAAGATGTGGCCTGCCCCGCAGCAAAGTGAAGATCTGTACACTTTTGCTTCCGTTGAAGGACGTCGCGTTGGTGAATGTCTTAAAGTAGTAGTAAAGGTTGACGGCGCATATAAAAATGTGGACAATTTGAGCCTTCAATTTCAAGCCGATGGTTCCGGACCGGGCGAAGGCTGTCCTACATGTCCTTTCTTCCCGGCTATCAGGAAAGATTTTACCCCCGGTTCCGAAGGCATTCAATCTGACGGCTCCACCTTCGTATTCAGCGAATGTGGACTTGATCCCGCTAAAAGCTATCGTTGGAGAGTTGTAGGACGCAATGTCTACGACGCACTTGGAGTAGTAATTTCCGACGTATACACAGCTGCACCCTAATCTTTATAATGGAGTCCTTCCACAATGCATCATTTTGAAATTA
The DNA here is from genome assembly GCF_963666665.1 of Maridesulfovibrio sp. Classification (NCBI taxonomy): domain Bacteria; kingdom Pseudomonadati; phylum Thermodesulfobacteriota; class Desulfovibrionia; order Desulfovibrionales; family Desulfovibrionaceae; genus Maridesulfovibrio; species Maridesulfovibrio sp. Next base: position 1,314,034 of record NZ_OY762999.1, on the reverse strand, counting down.
AAAATAATGAATTGCATGCTGAGAATATCAGCATCACCGAACTTGCCAAAGAGTACGGTACCCCGCTCTATATTTACTCCGCAGCTACCCTGCGCAGACATTTTGAAGCTTTCGATTCCGCATTTACCGGACTCGATCACATGACCTGCTATTCAGTGAAGGCAAACTCCAACCTGAGCGTGCTTAAGCTTCTGGCTGAAATGGGCGCAGGTATGGATATTGTCTCCGGCGGTGAACTTTACCGCGCTCTTAAAGCGGGCGTCCCTGCAAGCAAGATCGTATTTTCCGGTGTAGGTAAAAAAGCATACGAAATTGCTGAAGCCCTTAAGGCCGACATCCTCATGTTCAACGTTGAATCCGTTGGCGAGATGCACCGCATCAATGAAGTTGCCGAATCCATGAACAAGACCGCGCGCATCAGCTTCCGCATCAACCCGGACGTTGATCCCAAAACCCATCCCTACATTTCTACCGGGATGAAAAAGAACAAATTCGGTCTGGATATGGAAACAGCCAAAGAAGCCTACAAGACCGCAAAGGAGCTTTCCAACGTATCTCCTATCGGCATGGACTGCCACATCGGTTCCCAGCTGACCACCATCGAACCGTTCCTTGAAGCACTCGACAAGCTGCTCGCATTCCGTGCTGAGCTTGGCGAAATGGGTATTGAGATCGAACATCTCGACCTCGGCGGCGGACTGGGTATCACTTATGATGAAGAAGAACCGCCTCATCCCAAAGAATTCGGTGAAGCACTGAGCAAAGCTTTGGCCGACAAAGGACTTAAAGTGATACTTGAACCCGGTCGTGTCATTGCCGGTAACGCAGGTATTCTCGTAGGTGAAGTTGTCTACACCAAGAAGACTCCGACCAAGGATTTTCTCATTGTTGATGCGGCTATGAACGACTTGGTACGTCCTTCCCTGTACCAGTCTTACCACCGCATTGCAGAGGTTACCCAGAACAATCGTCCTGAAATTGATTACGATGTTGTCGGTCCCATTTGCGAGTCTGGCGACTTTCTCGCCAAAGACCGTATGCTGCCTGAAATGAAACAGGGTGAACTTATTGCTGTTTTCTCTGCCGGTGCCTACGGCTTTACCATGTCTTCCAACTACAACTCTCGCCTGCGTGCAGCTGAAATCATCGTTGACGGCGACGATGTCATCATGGCCCGCAGAAGAGAATCTTACGAAGACCTGCTTAGACTGGAATCCTAGTATATAATAGGCCTCCGGCGGTCTTGCCGGAGGCCTTGTTTTGATGCGCTGCGCGCTTTTGGTTAATCTGATTTCGCCTCCGGCGGCCAAAGGAGCTAGGCCAGCTCGGCTATCTTTATCCGTATGACTCGAAGCACAGCTTCTCTTCTAACGGCTAAAGTCCTTTGGAATCCCTATTAAGGGATTTTTCTTTTTATGGGTATAGGGTCATAAAAATATGGCAAGACTTAATTCATTCTATCTTCCTCCCGAAAACTGGGGGGAGCCTTTTACTCTCGAAGGTGGCGAAGCAAAGCATCTTGGTAAGGTTTTGCGTACCCGCGTAGGCGATACCGTGCGCCTTTTCGACGGCTGCGGCCGTGAAGGATTGTTCACAGTTAGTGAAATTACCAAAAGCAAAGTTCAGCTTGAGCTGAATGAAGAAAATTCTATTGCAGATCCACGCAACATTACTCTTGCCATCGGCTGGAATAAATCGAGTCGACGCAATTTGATTTTGGAAAAATCTGTCGAATTGCAAACGCGCGGGCTGATCTTTTTTCAAAGTGAATTCAGTCAGGGCAAAGTTCCTGCCGAGACAAAAGAAAGCTGGGACGAAAAGCTGCTCGCAGCCGCTAAACAGTGCGGCAATGCATGGTTGCCAGAACTTCAGACTGTTCAGGGATCAATTGAGAAATTGATTGAGGCTTCCGCGTCTTACGATAATAAACTTTTTTTGTATGAAAAAGCGGATAACGATACGGTGCCGGACAATTCTGTTTTTGCCGCTGAATCCACTCTGGCCGTAATTGGTCCCGAAGGTGGTTTCAGTCCGCGTGAAGCCGAATTATTGATTGAAAACGGCTTCAAACCGGTCAGTCTCGGCAGTTCAACCCTGCGTTGGGAAACAGCCGCCCTGCTCTGCATGGGGACTGCATATCTTGAAAGACAGAAATAATTTACGCCAACGCGGCGAAGCTAAATAAAAGTCTCTTTGGACCTCGGAAAGCCGCCGGAGGCAACATATGAAATTAGAACTTACAGATAATCAGCCTTTGGCTGACCGTATCCGGCCTCAAAAGATTGATGAATTTTTCGGGCAGAATCATATCCGTGAACGGGTTGAAGCTTTCGAGCGTTCCAAACGACTTCCCAGCCTTTTGCTTTTCGGACCTCCCGGTTGTGGTAAATCTACCCTTGCCATGCTGCTGGCAAAATCTACAGGCCGACATTTTATGCGCATCAGCGCGCCGGAATCGGGCATTGCTGCTTTGCGCAAGCAATTGGCCGGCATGGATATCCTTATTCTTGATGAGCTGCATCGCTTCTCCAAGGCACAGCAGGATTTCTTTCTGCCCATCCTGGAATCGGGAGAGATCACCCTTCTGGCAACAACTACCGAGAACCCTTCTTTCAGCGTCACCCGGCAGTTGCTCTCTCGACTGCACGTTCTGCGTCTAAGGGCGTTGGGCAAAACTGATTTACTGGCAATCTGCAACCGGGCCTGCGAAGAGCTTGATATTGAACTTAGTGAAGACAGTTTAAATATGATCACCTCCATGGCTGGCGGTGATGGCCGTAGTATGCTCAATTTACTCGAGTATACTTCGCAACTTCCTCCAGAAAAGCGTGAGGCAGAAAATCTGCGGAAAATCCTGCCTGAAACAGTCATTCGCGGTGATCGGGACGGAGATTCACATTACGAGCTGGCCTCGGCATTGATTAAATCTATTCGCGGAAGTGATCCTGATGCGGCTCTTTATTATTTGGGATGTCTGATCGAAAGCGGTGAAGATCCGAAATTTATCACCCGCAGGCTCATCATCTCTGCTGGTGAAGATATCGGTTTGGCTGACCCACATGCCATAACCATGGCTGTCTCCTGCCAGCAGGCTGTTGAATTTATCGGCATGCCGGAAGGTTTTATTCCACTTTCCGAAGCTGTTGTTTATCTGGCTCTAGCGCCTAAGAGTAACAGCACCTACGCTGCCTACCATACTGTTAAGCAGGAAATCCGTCAGAACGGCATGCTTCCCGTGCCGCTTCATCTGCGCAATGCAACTACCAGTCTTCAAAAAGAATGGGGCTATGGACGTAACTACCTCTATCCGCATTCTTACCCGAATTCTTATGTTGAGCAGGAATATCTGCCGCCTGAAATAGCGGATCGTATGTTCTATGACCCCAAGGATCAGGGGGAAGAACCACGGCTTAATGCGTGGTTAAAAGGCCAGCGCCGTCCGAGTGGCCCTCGAAAACGTCCTGAACCAAAGAAATGGGGCAAGTAAGAAAAAGATCAAAATAGTTTGGATATTCAATTAACAGGCTGAAATAATACGTAAACGAAAAGGCGTATCATTTCAGCCTGTTTCATTTCACGTTACAAATGGTGTTTTGGCAGTAATATAAAGCTATTTTGTTGCCTGCGTTCTTGCGGGGGTGTATGATGAAAGGCAAAACCGTAAGGACACAAATATGCCCTCCTTTAATTCCATAATTGTAGAAAATATTATCGAAAGTCTCGATGTTGGAATAATGGTCATTTCCCCTGAGGGAAAGATTATTTTTTTAAACTCGGCTGCGTGCTCTATTTTGAATTTAGACATGAAAAAACACCTTGGGTTCGGTTGGGGAGAGCTTTTCATTACCGATGCCACCTCTAATGCCGAATTTAATCAGGTCATTCTGGATGTCATCAATGAGCAAAAAACCGGACTTAAGCATATAGTTCCCTACAAAATTAAAGAACGGGAATGTCCTAAAAAACTGTCCATCACTTCCTCATATCTGACTGAAAATGAAGATGTTGTCGGACTTGTTTTTCTCTTTGAAGATATAACTGAAATTTATAATGCAGAAGAACGGGAACGGAGAATCCTTTCCCGCAATGCTGAATTACAGAATGAAAGGATAGAGGGACTGGATTCACTCTCACAGGCGGTCGCCCATCAGGTACTTAATCCTACAACCGTTATCGGCGGAATGACTAATCTTATCTCCCGGAAATTACCGCCGGAAGATCCTTTACAACGTGAACTGAAAATTATTTCAGAAGAGGCCATGAAACTTGAGGGTTTGGTAGCAGCAGTTAAAACTTACTCAAATATTCCAAAACCATACCCTGCAGAAGTAAATACTGTTGAACTGTTTGAAGAGGCGCTGCAACGAGCGAACTTGATACTCGAGCGTATTGGTGAATGCATTGTGATGAAGCTCGATTGTTCTGTGGAAAAAATAACTGTCGGCAAGAAGCTGTTTGAGGCTGCTATTGTTGAACTACTCCTCAATGCCAGCAATTTTACTCCTGAAAAAATTACTGAGGTCAGAATAGAAATTGCAAGAATACAGCAGACCATTCAAATCAGGATAATTGATCAGGGAATGGGTATTGATCAACATGTGCTAACTCATGTGCTGGACCCCTTCTTTTCCACCAAAGCCAAAGGCGTTGGTATGGGGCTTTCGCGAGTCAAAAAAATAATCTTCGAACATCAGGGCAAGCTGAACATCGAAAGCGAAGGCGCTGGTAAAGGAACGACTGTAAGTATAGAGCTCCCGTGCCCGGACGCTGACTGCTGTTCCTCTAAAAAAACATTAACTAAAGAAATTGCTAAATAATTCTTTAATTTGATAATCGTAGTTTTCTACAATTTCTTTCAATATTTCAGTGTCAATTCCCAAAATATCCCATATCTCTTCATCCACTCCGGGAAGTACATACATTCCGCCTTCAGCAATACCGACAGCTAAAGCAAGATTATCCGCTACCTGAAGAATTCCTGCCTCTTTTGACAGTTCACTTTTGCTGGGAGCGTGATGTGAACTGATGATTTCAGTTAAAATCGGAGGGAAATTCCATTTTTCAAGCATACAGCGTGCAACGTCAGCATGATTGAAACCCAGAATCATGTCCTCGGCTTCAACCAGTGGGATAAAATTTTCCCGGGCGAAGAGCATTGCCTGCACAGCACTGTATGGCATCTTTTTGAAGAGAATCAACCTGCCCACGTCATGCAATAGTCCGGCAGTAAACATCATTTCCGGCACAACACCATCAACCTTTTCGGCGATGACTTTACAAAACACCCCGCAAGTTAATGAATGCATCCAGAACGACCGCATGTCGATTAATTCAGGTGGAATATCTTTGAAATATCCTATGGTGGAAAGACCTAAGGCCAAGGTGCACAATTCCTTTCCACCAATCAAGGCCACCGCACGGACAAGGTTGTTTATTTCAGAAGGAAAGCCGTAAAGAGGGCTGTTAACCAGCTTTAATAATTGAGTTGAAAGTCCAACATCAAGACCTACAACGTTCGCAACCTGTTCCGCTGTACTCTTTGAATCTTCAACCACTTCTTTAACTTTGAAAAAGATATCAGGAAAGGATGCGACCTTAATCTCAGCATCAACAATATCTTCTATTGTTCCTTCATCACGGAAGAACAAATCACGCATCTCATCAAGAGCAGTCACGTGCTGTTCATCTTTGGTAGGTAGGCGCCACCCTTCCATAATACGGATTGCAGTTTTATAAACAGCTACATCAAAAAGCTGCATCACGACGGGATCATCGTGATTAATGAACATAAAATAATCACGAGCATAAATAAATGCTTTGTCAATGCTCTCTTCATCAGGCTCTGCAGTCTCCGATCCCAAAATCTTGAGCTCTTCAATTCCCTGATTTTTAAATACGGAAATATTTTTGTTCGTGAGAACAGACCCGGAAGGTAAAAGCATTCTTCCTCCCTGCATCAGGTCTGCTGCTAACACCATACCCGGCTGGACGTCTTCAATGCTCACTGTCTGCATATCTCACCTCGTAAATCTTGATTGGCAGTTCAAATTTTATGATACGTAATTGTTCCGGCGTGCTGCCTGGGTTTGAACATGTCATTAACAATATGTAGTGATTCCGAGTGTCCCACATATAAGTGACCGTTATCAAGTAAATTATTGTGAAAACCGCTGAGAACTTTCCTTTTCATCTCCTTGTCGAAATAAATGATCACATTTCGACAAAACACAATATGTGATTTAGGTATCAGTTTCACTGATTGGGGCTGGTTTAAATTAATCTTCCCAAACTTAATTAAACGCTTAACTTCAGGTTTTATTTGATAAATATCGTTTTCTTTTTCAATAAAATAATTGGAGATTACATGAGGGGGAGTCGTACGCAATGAATATTTTGTGTAAATGCCTTTTTCTGCCATCTTCAGAACATTTGTCGAGATATCATTGGCTGTTATACGAATTCTCCATTTTCGAATATCATCCTTTAAAGCTTCATGCAGAATGATAGCAAGGGTATAGGGTTCCTCTCCAGAAGAACACCCCGCAGACCAGATCCTGATCTCACGGCGTCCTGTTTTGTTTCCGGCATCAATTAATTCTTTAAGAGTAAAGTTGCGGAAAATCTTTAATTGAGGATTATCTCTGAAAAAACTGGTTTCATTGGTAGTTATCAGTTCAGTGAGCATATTCAACTCTTCTGACTTTCCCTTAGGATGCTTTTTCAAATAATCAATATAAGCCGAATAGCTTTTTAATTCTAATTCAGAAAGACGAGGAGCAAATCTATTTTCGACAAGAAAGCGTCTATTATCCTGCAAATAAATACCGGACAGCTCATAAATTATATCTCTGAGCTGTAAAAATTCACTTTGTGTAATTTTTATATTACCGCTAAATCCTTTTCCTGAGAATAAACTACTCATATAACTCTACCATCATAATAAATATAATTACCTTCAATTCGTAATGAACCTAATAATATTTACTTTCTAAGTAGCAGAAATAAACAAGAAGTTCAAAATAATTATCTGTTGTATATTTTCTTCCATTCATCCAAAAAAAGAACAGCTGTATCTAACGGACTTAACTGTCCCTGCTGCGAACGAATAGCCGTTACTAAATCATCGAAATCAACATTAGCCGGCAAACCGAGTTTTTCTATTAGATTAACGATATCTTTTTTAAGCTCTTCAGGAAAATCCTCATTAAACAGTGCTTCATTATTTCTTTCTGCAGGCCACTCGCTGAATCTTTCTGCAGTAAAATCAATTAATGACTGCATTCTAACTTCGTAAGTATGATTTTTAAGAACTCTTGCACGGGCTTTTTCTACATAACTTTCCCTTTCTTCTGGATGAGCAAGAAAATGCCCAATCTTATGATCAAGGTCTTCAAGACTTTCAAAGTGTGCTAATTCCCCTTCGTCAAACACTTCTGACATGAGAGATCGTTTATCCACAAGCTGGAAGGCACCACACGCAGCAAGTTCGAAAGTACGGGGGTTAATGAAATCCCCTCCACTTACCAGCTCATCGGCATTTATGGAAGAATGCAGGTTTAGATTGATCTTGGTGCCGTTAAAAATTTTAACGCATTCATCCGATGAAACACGTCTACCGCCAAGCTGGACATAGGGTTCAAGCACATGGTCTCCGTCCCATTCACTCCCCCAAATTTTCAAGCCATGGTGGATCAACTTGCGGAATGCCATCCGCCTGTTTGGATACCCTGCCCCCATAAAAGATACATCGCCTCCGTATTTGCGGGCATCAACAGAGTTAAGCTTTTCAGGTTTATGAAAATCAGGATGAGCAGCCAAAGGCAGGTATAGAACATTCTCCACACCGATCTGCTTTAACTCATTAAAAAAAGGCTCTTTCTGGATAACAGCAAAAACATCATAGAAAGGAGCAAAAGATTGCCAGTAAGTGAACAAACGGAAATCTTCCACAAACCACATGGCCGTTTTTACATTATCCTTACGCAATCTTTTCAAGGCTTGATGAGTCAGCGGAGCCTGTGCCATGGCCAGAACCATGTCCGGCTCAAAGGTTTCAACTTTTGCCAGAACAGCCTGTGACAACATGTTCAAGTAGCTGTTACGAAGATATTGGTGCCTGTCCGAAGTAACCTTCAATTCATCAATAGCATTATAAGCCCCGTAAAAATCAGGAGCTTCAAAAGTTTCAACCAAATGCCCCATCTTTTCCAATGCTGAAACGCAGAATCTGCCCACGGGCAAAGATCCGCCATAGAGAGGAAGAACAACTAGAATTCTCAGCACCTTGTTATTATCCATGATTTTACCTTTATATTTAATCTGTTATCCAGTCTTTATCTTTGTAAAAATTTTCTGCCAGATGAGGAAATGGACCATGCTCACCGATATCTAGTACTCCCAGATGGTAACCGATGAATTTACGCAGTTGCTGCCTGCGCTCTCCACTGGGGTCATTCCCGGTTTTAAGAATAAATTGTGTACCTAGATAATCACAACCGGATTCAAATACGGAAATGCCCGCAGGTAAATGTTCCGGATTACGAGTGGCAAGATAGCGTGCGGTTAATGGGTTCTTAAATGGGGCCAGACATTTCAGATCATGGTAACAGGGCTGTGCTTCCATGCAGGGCGAACAATCCGTGTTCGCTTGAAGTATTGTATGTCCCTCGCCGTAAGGCCCGGTCTCAGTACACCAGGCCGAGGAAAGGAAAAATCCCAACACCGGAACACCTAAATGTGCCGCGAGATGCATGGTCCCGGTATCCGGCGTAATAACCATATCCAGACCGGTGACAGCATCAACCAGCCCCTGCCAATCCGTTTCACCGGCAAGGTTAACTGTACTCTGTGCAATCGCTGCAGGAAATTTTGAGATCAATTTCCTGCCCGAATCGCGCTCAGCTTTGCTGCCGAGTAGAAAAACATCTTTATTCTTATTCTTTGACCGTACAGCCAGAACCAACGGAGCCAGAACATCATAAGGAAGAGAACGCCTGCTTTCTCGGCCGGCCAACACCACCCCGATCCCTTTACCTCCGGATGTGGCAACAGGATTTACCTCTCCGGCCGGAAGCATATTCGGACTGAGTGCGGCCCAGTAATCAACAAGGTTAATATTGTTGCGTCGCTCCGTAGCCAGACGAAAACCAAGTTCAAACCATGGATCTTTCATGGCCTGTCCCTTCACCCTTTTATGTCCTCTGACCTTTTTGGGATCAAACATAGATGAAAGGACATAATTCATGGCTGAAAAATTCAGGTTATATATCTCGGTAAAATCTATCTCAGATAATTGTTTGAAGACTTCATAGTTGACCGGAAGTACGGTATCAATGCCCTGCCCGTCTATCCCGCTGCCGTGAGCAATCAGCGGATGAATTTCACAGGCTGGATAAATAATCCGGGCCAGTTTTTCTAGAGATCGGTCCAGACAGAGATGAACCGTAAATCCGCGCCGTTGAAGTGTAAGCACAAGACGCTTGGTCTGGACCAGATCGCCAAACCTTGTCAATTGTATAACCAGAGCCCGTTTCATTAAATATCCGTATCCTTACAAGGGTTTGATTTTTTGAATTATATCTTTTTATCAGCACTTTGTCATTTTACAATGCACCTACTCATTTGATATGCAGGACTTCTATGACTTACTACCCTATTTTTCTTAAAGTGAAAAACCGCAAGTGTCTGCTGGTCGGAGCCGGTTCTGTCGGGGTACGCAAGCTCAAGTCTATACTTGAATGCGACCCGGAACAGGTCACAGTTCTCGATACAGCTGAACCGGGGACGGAAATGCTTGAGATCAGCCGTGATCAACGGGTGATCTTTGAACAGCGCCCTTTCAATGACGACGATCTTGATGATGTGTTCATCGCCTTTGCCTGCACTAACAATAGCAAGCTTAACCGGCGAATGGCTGAACTTTGTGCTGAAAAAAATATTCTTTGCAATATCGCCGACTTTCCCGAAGGAAGCAACTTTATTGTTCCCTCGGTGATCAGGCAGGGAGATTTAACACTGGCAGTATCTTCCGGGGGCTGTACTCCGGCATTAACCAAAAGGATACGCCGTGAATTACAGGACATTTTCGGACCGCACTATGCAAATTTTATCACTTTAATGGGAAGAATCAGGCCGCTGGTCCTTGACCTCGGCAAGGAAACAAGCCACAACACCGCTTTGTTCAGGCAACTTGTTTCATCTCCTATTTTAGATGAGCTGGAGGCCGGAGACATGGATCGGGTGAAGGAAATTCTGACCCGAATCCTGCCCCAAGAACTTGTTCCCCGTATACCGGAGTTAATTGATGACCTTATTTGAATTATTCCAGTACGTGATTATCGCCCTTTACCTTGCGGGCACTGTTTGCTTTTTCATCGGAAGTCTCAAGAACAACAAGGTATTGGGTAAACTGGGAAACCTTTCCGCTGTAGGCGGATTCGCATTGCACACCCTTGACCTGCTTCTGGCGGTGAGCCTTTACAGGGGAACTGTTTTAAGCGGAGGTTATTTCTATTTCAGCCTGCTGGGCTGGAGTTTTATCCTCGTTTACTTCGGTTTGTGGTGGAAACTCCGTTCGACCTTTTTCGCTCTTACCGCTTCCCCGTTCGCCCTGCTGCTCTTTCTTGTTTCCCTTGCATCTCAGAGCCTCAAAGTAACACTTCCCGCCCATCTGGCCGGACTTTTCATAGGGCTGCATATCGGGACAATCTTTGTCAGCATCGCGCTCATGGCTATGGCAGCCGGAGCCGGGATAGCTTTCCTGTACCTGAACAACAAAATTAAAACCAAGGCAAACCTGACCGGAATGGAAAAGGAAATGCCTTCACTTAATACATTCGACAATGTGAACCATTGGTCGATTATCATCGGGTTCCCCCTTTACACTTTGGGGCTTGCGTCCGGATTTCTCTGGGCAAGAGCTGCTTTCACCAAAATGTTCTCATGGGATCCCAAAGAGATCGTTACTTTAGTGGTCTGGTTCCTTTTTGCCTTTGTTTTTCATCAGCGCATTATGGTTGGTTGGAGAGGCAAAAAACCGGCAATTCTGGTGATTATCGTTTTCGTAATCACCATGCTTTCCTTGTGGGGTATCAACTTTTTTGTCCCCACTCACCATAGCTTTAAAGTCTGATATGGACCATAATATTTACCTTATCGGCCTCAACCATCGCTCCGCCGGAGTGGATGTGCGTGAGCGCTATGCACTGACCAACGTAGAAGAGTTCGAAGCTGGACTGCTTGAACTTGGCGTACGTGAAGTAATGGCCTTATCTACATGTAACAGGGTTGAAATCCTTGTTGTATGTTCCCCGGAACTACCCCACACCAATATTCTTGAATATTGGGCAAAAAGATGCTGCGGTTCTGTCAGTGAGTTAGAACCGAACTCCTATTGCCACGACGGGTTGAATGCGGTGAAACACCTCTTTCGGGTGGCCTGCAGTCTTGATTCCATGATTGTAGGTGAACCGCAGATTCTGGGTCAGCTCAAAGATTCCTACCGCAAGGCGGTTGATGCCGGAGCTGCAAGGGTTATTATCAACCGCATGTTGCACAAGGCTTTCTTTGTCGCCAAAAGGGTGCGTACAGAGACTTCCATTGCATCCAGTGCGGTTTCCATCAGTTACGCTGCGGTCGAGCTTGCCAAGAAGATTTTCGGTGAGCTGGAAGGTCAACGGGCTATGCTCGTCGGTGCCGGAGAAATGGCAGAACTTGCCGCTACACACCTGTTAAACAGTGGTGTTGAAAAGATCTCTATTGCCAACCGCACCTATTCCCGAGCTGAAGATCTGGCCAAGTGTATGGGGGGAACCGCGGTTTCTTTTGACAATCTTTATGACCATCTTGTGGAGACTGATATCATTATCAGTTCCACCGGCGCACCGCATGCGGTCATCACTGCCAAGGAGATGAAAAAAGTCATTAAGAAACGCAAGTACCGTCCCATGTTCTTCATCGATATTGCAGTCCCCCGTGACATTGATCCTGATGTCAACGGTCTGGACAACGTATATCTTTACGATATTGATGATCTCAAGGACGTAGTAGAGGAAAATAAATCCCAACGCGAAGATGAAGCAGTCAAGGCCAACTCTATCGTAGAGTTCGAGACTCTTTCATTTGGTAACTGGATTAATTCTCTCGACCTGCAGCCAACAATTGTGGACCTTTTCAACCGCAGTGAAAGCGTTGCCCAGCAGGAACTTGCCAAGACTCTTAAACGGCTCGGCGATGTGGATGCCAAAACCCACAAGGCTCTTGAAACCATGGCAATGTCTATCGGGAAGAAAATTCTCCATGAGCCTGTAGCCTTCCTCAAACGCCGTACCGAGGAAGAAGGCAAGGCTGATGAATTCGTTGATCTTGCCCGCCGCATGTTCAATCTGGATAATGAAACAATTCCTATGGACGCTCATTGCGGACGGAAGAAAAAGAATAATTTTGATAACTAAAGGATAGGTTCATGAGAAATTACCTTCTTGAAGATATTTATGAAAAAGATCTGGCTAAAATTGTCGATGCCCTCACGGAAGTAGGATTTTCAGGGCCTATTGATGATATTTTTTACCTGCCTATTCCCGAGGAACTTCTGCAGGATGTCCAGAAAGAACATATCGGTGAATGCGGACCTTACTTCATGGCTCTTGAAGTTATGGAAAACAGCATGAAAATCGAGTTGCTGGTCCGGGCTTCGAATAAAATCCGTTGCGAATGTGTAGCCTACGCAACCCCCGAACAGCGTAACCACATGCTCGATTACATGGATAAATTTATCATGGATCTGGGTGTGCATTTGTAGAAGATGCCTCCGGCGACTTAAAACCTTTTAGCGGGGCTTCGCCGATTTAAATTATGAAATCGTTGCCAAAAAAGATTCAGGAACTAAGTCCTAAGCTTGCAAAGCTCTGCTTAGATATTGAAAAGTTTGGCAAAGTTAAATCCGGTGAAGACTTCGCCGCAAAAGCTCTTCTTGTCGGCGTTTCCGGCGGCATTGATTCTACAGCTCTTTTGATTATCGTTACCCTGCTCGCCCGTAAATCGGGGGGCAGGGTTTTTTGCGCCCATATTGATCATGGACTGCGGTCTGAGTCTGCCGGCGACCGTACATTTGTAGAAGATTTATGCGCTGATCTAGGCGTTCAGGTTAAATCACTTAAGGCTGATGTAGCAGGCTATGCCGAGGAAAAATCAATAGGACTGGAAGAAGCCGGACGGATCATTCGTTATGATTTTTTCAAGCAGTGCTTGAAGAAATTTGATGCAGATTTCCTACTGCTTGCACATCACATTGGCGATTTGTCTGAAGATGTAATCATGCGGCTTATCCGGGGCTCGGGATGGCCTGCTCTCGCAGGAATGGATGCTTACGATCCAAAAAGAAAACTACTGCGTCCCCTTCTCTCTACTAAAAAACAAGAGCTTGAAGATTTTCTGCGTTCCATCGGCTGTCCGTGGCGGGAAGACGAAAGCAACAATTGTGATGATTACACCCGCAATCGGGTTCGTAATTACATCATGCCTCTATTATATGATGAGAACCCCAATCTTGGGCTAGGATTGGTCAGATTGAAAAATCAGGCTGAGTTGGATGAAGCTTATTGGAATGAACAGCTGGCTGAAGCACTTGTGCATGTTCAGAAGGTCGAAGATGGCGGTATTATGCTACCTTGTTCAATTTTGAACAAATCTCATTCTGCTTTAAGATTGCGTATTTATAAAAAAATTTTAGACGACCTAGGACCGGGACACACTCTCTTTGATTCGATTATACTGTTGGATCAGGGCTTTTTGGGCCGAAAATCCGGTTCAACCTTCCAATTTTCCGGAAATAAGGTTGTTAAAATCAATAAAGCTGGACTCTTATTCAAAGTTAATTAGAGGATTGACAGCGACGACAGCAAGGTTTAGAACTTTGTGAAATTTGTTACTAATTCTTTAGGAGGACAACAGATGAATATTCTTATTTTTGGACCCAACGGTAGTGGTAAAGGAACTCAGGGCGCTCTCGCTAAGAAAAAATACGACCTCGATCACATCGAATCCGGCGCAATTTTCCGTAAGCACATCGGTGGCGGTACCGAACTCGGCATGAAAGCTAAAGAGTACATCGACAAAGGTGAACTCGTTCCCGATGATATCACCATTCCTATGGTTCTCGACGTTCTCCAGTCTTCCGGTGAAAACGGCTGGCTGCTCGACGGTTTCCCCCGCTCCATCGTTCAGGCTGAAAAGCTCTGGGAAGCTCTCGAAAAAGACGGTGTAAAGCTCGACTTCGTAATCGAAATCCTGCTGCCCCGCGAAGTTGCTAAAAACCGCATCATGGGCCGTCGCCTCTGCGAAAACGATCCTAACCACCCCAACAACAAATTCATCGACGCTATCAAGCCCGACGGAGATAAATGTCGCGTATGCGGCGGTGCTCTCTCCGAGCGCGCTGATGACCAGGACGAAGATGCAATCAACAAACGCCACGACATCTACTACGATGACAACACCGGTACTGTTGCAGCTGCATACTTCTACAAAGATCTGGCTCCTAAAGCTGGCTTCAAATACATCGAACTCAATGGTGAAGGCACCATCGACGAAATTAAAGAAACCCTCATGGGTCAGCTCGTTTAGTTCGAAGTTTGCCGAATATAAAAAGCCCGCAGTCATTTTGGCTGCGGGCTTTTTCTGTTTTTATGGATGAATAGTTTTTTAAACTTAGTAATGAATCAAAAATTAATCATCATTAACAATAATAGTCGGGAACATCCCCTGCTTCTCGCCACTCAAATAGGGCTGGAACAGGTTGTAAGAAACGTATTGTGTTTTCTGTGCATGCCCCCTGCTCTCATGGTTACCGGCATAGCGAGCTCCATTATCGACTAAAATATGTTCAACGCGATTCTGAAAATCACGAACAAATTCTGCACCGCTTCCACTGAACCGCATTCTACCGATACTGATTTCCGTGAGCTTTGAAAAGTCAGCAAGCGACATGGATTGGGTGGCAAGATCACTCTGAGTTGTTATGTATCCCCAAACGATTGTTTCATCTGGAATATCAATTGATTCCGAAGCATGAATAATTGTGTGCGGCATAACAATTGATCCTGTGCCAACAGAAACCTTTTTATCGCTAGTTCCTCGCAGGAACGAGTTAAAACCGATAAAAACTTTCTCGCCAATATTCGAATGGACCAATTTACCACCGTGGGCAACAATTACCAATCCGGCAAAGTGTGTATCCACAATAAAACTGTTCTCCTGTGCATTGGATCCAGTTCCAAGTACGGAATTTTCAATGTATGCCCGTTGGGCCACAAGACAGTTTTCCCCAATTACACAATCGCCTTTTATTACTGCATAGCGACTTACAAAAGCATTCTCCGGAACCCAGACCGGTAATTTATCTGCCAGAGAATCATATACGGGCAGAAAATCACTTCTGCGGTTTTTAAGGAAATCAGCAAACAAGCCTGCAAGTTCACCGTTCTGGTCCCAGGAAATGTATTTTTCCAGAATGGCTTGTGGATAGTGGTAAGCAAATTCATACTTACCGTCGGCCTTAATCCAGATACGTCCCGGATCAAAACACATTTTGGAAAGGTCACCAGCCTGAACGTAGCAATAATTTCCAAGAATACAGTTATGCAGAACCGAAAGATCAGCTGTAGCAAATGCTCCAAGATAAGCACCCTCGGTTGTTGTCCCGTGAATATTGGCGTAATGCATGGAGACTGTATTCTGGATACGGAAAAGTTCCGGGATTTCAGGATTTCGAGAATGGTTGTGAATCAGAGTTTTATAAAGGAAACTATTGACCACAAGAATAATTTCATCACGATAAAGCTCTGTTTTTACGCCTCCGAACTCAACTTCAGTTCCGGCAGCCTTAAGCTCGTCACCGCGAATATCGCATCTGAGAACAATCGAACGGTCCACGTCACATTTTCCTAGAAAATATGAGCCTCCGAGATTGCATTCTCTAAACCGGAAATAGATTGGGTGGTCAATAGAAAGCGCATAATATGCGTAATCCATGAGCATTTCATTACCGTCAAGAGTGGAACTCAGAGCCTGTTCAACATCGAGACCCATAGGACGAAGGTTTACATTCACCCTCGATATAATATGCTTGATAAGTTTTTGAACTCGTTTCATGTCGACCTCTTATATACCGGACAAGCCCGGACTAGCCGGGGGAGTCCCGGATTGTCTGCATCACTTTATTAAATAGCTTGCAGTGATTGATTTTTAAGAAGGTACCTTTTCCACCGACAGCATTCAATAGAAAAAATATCGTAATTTTATTGAGTTAAATTATAAAAAACCCCCTTTGAGTATGTATTTACTCAAAGGGGGTAACTAATCAAAATATCTACAATAGCATCTAAAGCAGGAACAACCCGGCAAGGCCAAGTAGTGATAAAAATCCGAAACTATCCGTAATGGTAGTAAGAAAAATCGAAGAAGCCTGCGCTGGATCACGTCCAAACTCTTTAAGGATAATCGGGATTGCACCGCCAACCACAGCGCCTAGAACCATATCAATGAAAAGCGCTCCGGCCATAACCATTGCCAGTGTGTAATTGCTTGTCAGCATAAACACTGCACCAAGCACTAAAAAGGCAATACAGATTCCGTTGGCAAGACCGATCTTAAATTCACGTAAAACCGCTTCCCAAGATTTTTTACGGTCAAATTTTTCTGTAGCAAATTGCCGGATCATAACGGCCAGTGCCTGCTGTCCGGTATTACCTGCCTGGTTGGCAACAATAGGCATAAGTACGGCCAGCATTGCCATTTTAGCAATATTACCTTCGAATAAATGAACCACCCATGCAGAAACTGCGGAGTTAGCAACGTTGATAACAAGCCAAGGCAAACGCTTCTTAACTGAATATCCCCAAGGTGAATCAACAGTTTCATCAGTACCCGCACCAACCATTGCCTGCATATCTTCACTGGCTTCTTCGTTAATAATGTCAATAACATCATCAACGGTTACTACACCGATAAAACGGTGATCAAAATCGGTTACGGGCATGGCGAGAAAATTATAGTGGGCGATCAGGCGGGCAACTTCTTCTTTATCTACATTGTATGTAACGGAAATCAGGTGCTGGTTATGAGTCAGCTCGGTAAGCATCTTTCCCGCGCGGGAAACAAGCAGGTCCCGCATGGAAACGACACCAACCAGTTGATTGCGGCGTCCTACGACATAAGCGTAGTAAGGAATACTCTTGTCTTCCACTTCCTTGCGAATTTCAGCAATAGCCTGATCAACAGTCATGTTGTCGCGGACAATGGCAACCTCGGTGGTCATAACACCACCAGCAGTATCAGGATCAAAGGTCAGCAGGGTTGAAATTTCTTCCCTGTCTTCAGCCTTGATCTGACGCAAAAGGGTTTCCCGAAGATTATCATCAAGTTCTTCAAGAATGTCCGTGGCATCATCCGGGGACATTATTTCAAGGATACGGGCGGCCATCCCGACATTCAGTCGTTCAATAAGTTCCCGCTGATCATATTTTTCCATTTCAGCAATGGAATCCGCGGCATCACGGATAGGCAACTGCTTAATAAACTTGACCTGTTCTTCCAGACCAAGTTCTTCAATATGGTCAGCAGCATCCGCAGGGTGCATAGCATCAATAACGCGCTGGTCGACTTCGCCTGCGCGTCCTTTGCCGTGTTCCTGCCACCGCCGTAATGGTTCGGGTATACCTTTTGGATTAGCCATGGCGCATCAACTATACCAAATAGAACCAAAGGTCAAAATTTATCACCTTGAAACTGCTGAAAAATAAGTTTGTGAAATCCTTCTCAGCCCTTGTGCTGCCTCATAAAACGGGATACCAAATTTCGTTACATGACCTCAAACACAATGTTACAAAATATTAACAGGAATAATATGACAGAAAACGCATTTAACGACTTCTTTCAGGCCGAAGCAAAAATGTTCCTTCTGGCCACTATACGCATAGCTTTAAGCGAAGACGGCCCTGACTTGACCTCACTGGGGCTGTTTGAGCAGGATGACATTGCAACCGCTCAAATCATCGCTAAAGAAGATACTGTAATCTCCGGATTGCCCCTTATCAACTTGATTCTTGAATTTGCAGATCAGGAAAACAAGTGCCAGGTGCATCTTAATGTGGATGAAGGAGATAAAATCTCCAAGGGAACACTCATTGCGGCCATTCAAGGCCCCGCCGGCCTGCTCCTCAAGGCTGAACGAGTTATCCTTAACTTCATTTCCCACATGTCCGGAATCGCTACTGAAACCCGTAAATACGTAGATGCGCTGGATCATTGTGAAACTATCCTCCTCGATACCCGCAAGACCCTGCCCGGACTGCGTTACCCTGAAAAATACGCTGTCCTCTGCGGCGGAGCTAAGAACCATCGCCTGAACCTGGTGGAAATGCTCATGCTCAAGGATAACCACATTGACCGCGCCGGATCTATCACAGCCGCCGTGGAAAAACTGCGCGCCAAATATGGCGAAGAATGTCCGCCGATTGAGGTGGAATGCCGCAATCAGGAAGAAGTGGATGAAGCCGTGGCTACCAAAGTTGAACGGATTATGCTCGACAACATGACCTTTGATGAAGCCAAAGCTGCCATTGCTACTATTCCTGATGAAATTGAAACCGAGATCAGCGGAAACGTGACCCTTGAAACCATTGCCAAGCTTGCAGAAGCA
Organism: Maridesulfovibrio sp.; assembly: GCF_963666665.1. NCBI lineage: Bacteria > Pseudomonadati > Thermodesulfobacteriota > Desulfovibrionia > Desulfovibrionales > Desulfovibrionaceae > Maridesulfovibrio > Maridesulfovibrio sp. Next base: position 1,295,337 of record NZ_OY762999.1, on the reverse strand, counting down.
GGACCGGATTACATATCCGTGGGCAGGATCACTCACTCTGCAAAATGTTCAGACATGAGCATGCAGATCATACCGATGTAGGTTCTAATTTGATGTATTCGGATATAATTGCTGAACAGAAAGAAAAATACGGTAAAAGACTGGCTATTCTGGGACACCATTACCAGTCTGATGAAATTATAAAACATACCGATCTCAAGGGCGATTCTCTGGAATTAGCCCGTCAGATCGAGAAGCTGGAAGCAGAATACATTGTATTCTGCGGTGTCCACTTCATGGCTGAATCCGCTGCAATCGTGCGTAAGGAAAATCAAACGATATTCATTCCCGATGCCAGCGCAGGCTGTGTCATGGCTAATATGGCCCCGGCATGGCTGGTTGATAATGTGCTGACCAGAATTATTAATGAGACGGGAAGAAAAATCATTCCGCTCGCCTACGTGAATACTCCTGCAGCGGTAAAAACCGTCTGCGGTAAACACGGAGGAACAGTCTGCACTTCCGCCAATGCTGAAAAGATGCTCCGTTGGGCGCAGGAACAAGGAGACGCAGTTCTCTTCCTGCCGGACAAGAACCTTGCAATGAATACTGCAAACACTCTGGGTATAGCTCCTGAAAAACGCATGATCCTTAACATCCGTTCCTTAGGAACACAGATTGATGTTAAAGAAACCATGGACAAGGAATTGCTGATTTGGCCCGGCCTCTGTGCCATTCATCAGCGCTTCAAGATGACCCAGATTGAGGATTTCCGCGCGAAATACCCCGACTGTAAAGTTATTGTTCACCCTGAATGTCCGCCCGAATTGGTACAGGCTTCCGATGGTGCCGGCTCCACTTCATATCTCATTAAATATGTGAATGAAGCACCTGAAGGTTCCACCATAGTAATCGGAACGGAGACCAACCTCGTTAACAGGTTGAAAGAAATGTTCCCTGAAAAGAACATCCTTCCATTGGGCATCAGCTTCTGCAGCAACATGGCCAAAATAACAGAAAAGAATCTTGCTGGACTTCTCCAGAATCTGGAAACAGCAGCTTACGAAGATGTTTCCGATGATATCCGTGAACCGGCAAGACTCGCTCTCGAACGAATGCTCGAAGTCTGCAAATAAAATACTGACCAAACCTTTAGCCGGAACCTGAAAAGGCTGCCGTAAAATGAGATATAGGCATGCAGGAAAACCGAATGAAAACCGAGGTTTTGATTATCGGATCAGGTATCGCCGGATGTATATCAGCTCTGACGATAGCAGAAAAAGGTATTGAAGTTACTTTACTAACCCCGGGAGAGGATCTCTTTACCGGTAATACAAGACTGGCCCAAGGCGGTATCGTATACACTGGTCCGGATGATTCTTCCAAAAAACTGGAAAAGGATATAAATACAGCAGGTTGGAATTACAACAATAAAAAAGCAGTACGGGCTATTGCCAAGCAGGGTCCTGAAGCTTTGAAAAAACTTCTGCTGGAAAAATATCCGGTTCCTTTCCATAAAGATGAGAATGGCGAGTTCAGCCTGACCCGCGAAGGCGGACACTGCGTAAACCGCATCCTCTATTGTGCCGACCATACCGGACAGTCGATTATGGATGTGCTTATTAAGCATGTGGCTGACCATCCTTACATCAGGGTTTGCACCAACAGAACCGCCATAGACCTTTTGACCAACCATCACCATGCCCGACAGAATGAGTTCAAGTACTCCTTGAGTAATAAATGTCTCGGCGCGTACGTGTATAATGAGTCACGGAACATGGTGGAAACCTTTTTAGCGGATTTCACAGTTCTTGCCACAGGTGGATTGGGGCAGATTTATCTGCACACCACCAATACTCCCGGTTCCTTCGGGTCCGGCATAGCCATGGCAAACCGTGCCAAAGCAAGGGTTATCAATGCTGAAATGGTTCAGTTCCACCCCACTTCTTTCTTTCAACAGGTGCGCACAAGAGCCAGCCGCCGTTTTCTGATTTCAGAAGCTGTGCGCGGCGAAGGGGCAAAGTTGATCAACTGCTACGGTGAACCGTTCATGCACCGCTATGATCCCCGTGGCGATCTTGCTCCACGTGATATTGTCACCCGTTCCATCCTTGAAGAAATGCTCAGGACCAAGGAAGAGTGCGTTTATCTTGATGCGGCAAACCATGTTAAGCAGGATCTGCCCACAAGATTCCCGACCATTTACGGCAAATGCCTTGATAACGGTATCAATATCAACAACCAACCAATTCCGGTCGTACCTGCCGCACACTATTTCTGCGGTGGTGTGCTGGTGGATGAAAAAGGTAAATCCACTTTGGACCGCCTTTACGCTATCGGCGAATGTTCCTGCACCGGAGTACACGGCGGTAACCGACTCGCCAGCACCTCCCTGCTGGAAGGAATGCTTTGGGGTTACACTTCAGGTGAGGATATAGCTTCACGTCTGGAACGAAAATCCAGAATTCCCAGAAAGCTGCTCAATGCTGTACCGGATTGGGAATCTCCGGGTTCCAACGAAAACGAAGATCCGGCACTCATTGCTCAGGACTGGGCCTTTATCCGTAACGTCATGTGGAATTACGTGGGTATTACCCGCTCCACAGCCCGTTTGAACCGGGCTATCGACGATTTACAAAATTTGAATCGCAACCTGCGTTCATTTTACAAGCGTACGCCAATCAGCAGGCCGATCATCGACCTGTTCCACGGCTGTCAATCTGCTTTGACCGTCACGGTTTCGGCACTGCGCAATAAACAAAGCGTAGGCTGTCATTATCGCATAGATTAAAAAAAAGAAGGGGAAGCACAAGCTTCCCCTTCTTTTTATCCATCAAATTTTTCTTTCGGTATGGCGTAAAAAACTGTTTCGTCCAGCCCTTCAGAATAGTGTCCTATCTTGAACACATAATCTTTCAGTTTCTTCATCAGCATTAGCGGAACTCCGAGAAACTGTTCTTTTGAATGATAAAAACAAATTGCCAACTGCGGACGATCTAGCTCAATAAGTCTCAGAGCCCCTTCCAACATAGGGAGTTCCGAATTTTCAATATCGGCAATTAGCAGGTCCAATCGTGGCATGGCTAATCTTTCAGCTTCGTTATCCAATGCACTGAGCAGAACTGTGTTTTCATCCGCGCCAGTCGAAATATTCCGCACACAGCTGGCACTGCCGTCCAAAGCAAAATAAGCTTTCGCTTCAGAGTTCCAAAGCCCTTTTTCAATCAAATGGAATTTGCCTGATTCATCCAGAGTCCGCAGAGTCTCATCGCTAAAAGCTGCGCTACCTTGAGGATCAAATCCGTAAAGCATTTTCAGTTGTGCCTGTTCAGTTAGAAATAAGGCTTCGCTGCCGTCATAGACTCCGGCCTGTACAGCATATTCAACAGCGGAAAGATTCACAAAATCGAAATAACTGGATGCGATATGACTGGAAAATTTATGAACTAAGAGATCATAGTCTTTTAAAAAATAGTTCCAAACACCATCTACCTGACGCAATTCGACTTTGCTTGAACCTGCAATCCTTGCTTCAAACAGAAGCTTAAACAAAGACCGATCAAAGTCTGAATGCAGATTATCAAGAACAAAATGTATGTCCGTCTCCAACAGGGCAATATCATCGGGAAGGAATTGATAACCGTAGAATTTAGGCCATGAAAATCCTACTGCATCCGTGATTCCCAGAGAATTAAGATTTGCGACTATTTCAGGATAATAGCAGGAACAAACTAGAATCAGGTCGTATTCATTTTTGCGTTCAATAAGGCCTTGCGGATTTAAAACTTTGTATCCTTCAAAGCTCCCGGATTGAAAAGTATCAGCAAAACACACAACTTTCACATCATGACGCACCTGACGCAGCAGCTTAAGCGACTCTGCGCCGCCTCTACCTATACCGTATAAACAGACTCTGCTATTATCCGGTATGGCTGTATGGTCAATATATCTGATGTGTGCTTCGCTCATATATTTATATGGATGAGCTGTTTTACTTTCTCCAGAACTCAGGAACACAAAGTACGATCACGGTATAAATTTCGAGACGGCCCAGCAGCATGCAGAAAATGAGTGCCCATTTACCCATTTCCGGGATATGTGCGTAGTTCTCTGTAGGACCAACACTTCCGATACCGGGACCGATGTTGCCGATACAGGCCAGAGACGCAGCAAAAGAAGAAACGACATCCACACCGGTGGCAGCAACAATCAAACCGCAGATCACGAAAAGCAGCAACCAAAGCACGAAGAATCCGAGGATATCGTTCATTGTTTCAGGCTTAACTACAGTCTTGCCAAGCTTGACCCGGTTTACAGAGCGCGGATGGATGATGCGAAAAACTTCCTGATATGCCTGTTTCAAAAGCAGCATGATACGCAGATGTTTCATTCCACCACTGGTTGACCCTGCACAACCGCCAAGGAACATGCAGAAAAGCAGTAAGCCCTGTGCAACTGCAGGCCATATTTCATAGTCAGCAGTTGCATATCCGGTGGTACTGATGATGGATGCAACCTGAAAGGATGTATAGCGAAAAGAATCTGCTATGGAATCATAATTAGTGGCGGAATAAACGGAGATTGTTATGATCGCCATAATGATAAGGGTGACGACTCCAAAAAATCTAAATTCAGGATCCTTCCAAAGCAGCAGCGGCCGCCCCTTGATCATCTGGTAATGAAGGCTGAAGTTTACAGCCGCAACAAGCATAAAAAACGTAATTACATAATCAATGTAAGCACTCTGGAAATAAGCCACAGATGAGTTTTTAGTGGAAAATCCGCCGGTAGCAAGGGTTCCGAAAGTATGGCAAAGGGAATCAAACAAATCCATGCCACCGAACATAAGCAAAACCGCTTCAATGGCAGAAAAAAGAACGTAAACCTTCCAGAGAACCAGCGCTGTATCTTTGATGCGCGGCTTGAGCTTATCCGGTACCGGTCCGGGAACTTCCGCCTTGTAAAGCTGCATCCCCCCTACTCCAAGGAAAGGCAGGATCGCCAGCGAAAGCACGATAATTCCCATACCGCCCAGCCAGTGAGTCAGGCTGCGCCAGAAAAGGATGCCTTTGGCATTCTTCTCAATATCCATCATTACCGAAGCACCGGTGGTGGTGAAACCGGATAGGGATTCAAAAAAACAATCAACAAAACAGGTGAATACCTCACCGAAATAAAAAGGCAGACTGCCGAAAAATCCCGCAAACACCCATCCCAGAGCAACAATAGCCATACCTTCGCGATGACTGAGGCCCTTGGCTCCTTCTCTATCCCAAAAGATCAGAAATAACGCCAATCCGCTGATACAGGTCAGTCCGAAAGACTTAAGAAGGGGCAGGATACCTGCATCCTGATAGTAAAGAGAAAAGCCCAAAGGGAAAAGCATGGTCAGCCCTACGCAAAGTGTCAAGGCACCAATGATATGCAGAACTATTTTCCAACGCATTAATAAAGCTCCAGCTTTGTGGTGAGAGCCTTCTCAATTTTGGGAATATTTTTATGGGTGGAAATAATCAGCAGACGGTCATTCGGCTCAATCACGGTCAAACCCGTAGGAATGATAACATCATCACCGCGTTGAAAACAAAGAATCAGAGTCCCTTTAGGAAGATTAAGTTCCATAATCGGCTTACCCACGATATCAGACTGCTCCTGCGCAATGGCTTCAAGAGCTTCTGCTTCCTCTCCCTTGATGGAGACTGCGGAAATAACTTTTCCCTGACGGACAAAATGCAGAATTGAGTTAATTGCAGAAAGGCGCGGGCAAACCAGATGGTCGATACCGATTGGTTGAATCAGAGGAATGTATGCAAATTTATTGATGCGGGTGATGGTCTTACGAGCACCGAGGTTTTTGGCCAGCAAGCAGGAAAGAATATTCATTTCTTCATCACCGGTTACGGAAATCACCATATCCAGTTCGCCGACATTTTCCTCGTTAAGCAGATCCTGATCTGTCCCGTCGCCGTTGAGAACAATTACCCGGTCAAGTGTCTCGGATAAATCCGCACAACGATCGGCATCATTATCAATGAGGCGGGTGTGATAGTTTTTGTTATCCAGAGCACTCGCCAGCAAGGAACCGACATTTCCACCACCGACAATGAGTACTTTCTTGATAGGATCGGAAAGGATTCCAGCACGTTGGAGTAATTCATCCTGCTGGTCACGCATACAGGTAAAATAAACGATATCGCCCTTCTCGATGGTATCCAGACCACCGGGAATGATCAGTTCATCATCCCTGACAAGAGCGGCAATAACGACATCAATATCTTCACCCAGCTGTTCACGAACCTTCATAAGCTGGACGCCTTCAAGGGGACTGTCGTCAGGAAGCTTGACCCCGATCAGACGCACCTTTCCGCCGACAAAGTCATTGATTTCCACCGAACCGGGAACACTCATAATCCTCAGGATGGATTCAACAACCTCTTCATCCGGATTAATGATGGTATCAATGCGCAAATCTCCTTCAGAAAACATGTCGGAATATTTGGTGTAGTCCTCGTTCCTGATACGGGCCAGCTTGATGATACCGGGCTTGAGCTTGTTGGCGAGAAAAGTTGCGATGAGATTGATTTCATCCTTGTCTGTCACAGCCAGAAAAATATCTGCTTCACGCACCCCGGCTTGTTCCAGAATTTCAGGACTGGAACCGGAACCTTGAATCGTCTGGACATCCAGAGAATCGGATACCTTGCTAAGAGCTTTCGGATTCATGTCAATTACGACAACATCCTTGTTCTCGCCGGAAAGACGCCTGGCAACATTAAAGCCAACTTCTCCGGCGCCTACTATAATAACTCTCAAAAGTTACTCCTTGCGCATTACATCTGGTATAGACAGAAAAGTACTGTTGAAATCAATAGTTGCTTATAACTTGATCGTTTGAATTCAGCAACAACAACTTTTTTTAAAAGTACAAAAAACGTAAAAAGCCCGTCGCACAAGGCGACGGGCTGTAATGGTCTTTTTAAAGAATAAATCTTTAAGACACTAAGCCATTTTGTTAACGGCTGCGCTGAGGCGGGAAATCCGGCGTGCTGCTGCACGGGAGTGGATAACCTTTTTGGTAGCTGCCTTATCAAGGACAGAAGTTGCCTTGCGCAGTGCAGTTGCTGCGAGTTCGGTATCGTTAGCTTCAACAGCTGCACGAACTTCTTTTACAACGTTTTTGATACGGGTACGTACCATGTTGTTACGCAGGTTGCGTTTAACGCTCTGACGGTGTCTTTTGAGTGCGGATTTATGGTTCGCCAAGGTATTTCTCCTTAAATTAAATTTCTATTTTTTTAACCCGGTTAACCGGGATTACGTTCAAACGAAGAGTGTCTGTAACCAAAAACAGAGCTAACTGTCAAGGTTAGATAACATTTTTTTCTAAAAAAAACATGAAAAAAATATGATCTCTCAAACTCTCTTTAGCTCGGGCCTGCAGATTAAACCTGCAATGCTCCGAAATCAGCCAGCCTGCTAAGCCTGTTTACCAGAGCTTTAAGCAGGTTGAGACGGTTCATCCTAAGGCCCTTGTCTTCGCAGATAACCATAACGTTATCAAAGAAATCGTCAACATAGGGACGCAGTTCGCCGAGGATTGCGAACAGCTTGGAGAACTCATCATTTTCCCAAAGTTCCTCAAAACGTGCTGCGGTTTCATCAAGCTTGGTAGCAAGTTCTTTCTCCTGCGCTTCTTCCAACTTATCAGCTTCAAAGCCACCGGTGAGCGACACACCTTGCTCACTGCCCTGCTTCTTGATGATGTTGGCTGCGCGTTTGAAAGTAAGCACGGCCTGTTCGAAACCTTCAGTCTTGGCGAATTCAGCCAACGCTTCGACTCTGGCCTTAAGAGCAGTAACATCACGGTAGCCGGCACCAAGAGCTGCATCAACAACTCTTGTTTCATAGCCTTTACCTGTGAAGTAGGCACGGAGTCTGTTGGAAATGAACTCTGCAAGCTTTTCGAGGAGTTCAGACTTTTCAAGTTTCCACTTGATATCTTTGGAATAACCTTCGTAGGCCATATCCATGATATTAAGGATATCTACTCTCAAGTCATATTCTATAATCATGCGCACGATACCCAGAGCGGCGCGCCGCAGCGCGTAGGTATCGTTTGCGCCAGTGGGGATCTTATTCAGACCGAAACAACCGACAAGAGTATCGGCCTTATCGGACATGGAAACAATAACACCGCCAAGAGTGGAAGGCACTGGGCTTTCCGGACCGGCAGGCAGGTATTGCTCATAGAGGGCCTTGCAGACAGCATCATCTTCGCCGCATTTGGAAGCGTAGATGCCGCCCATTATACCCTGAAGCTTATCAAACTCGTTAACCATTTCGGAAACGAGGTCAGCCTTGGCAAGACGTCCGGCACGAGCCATCTCGGTCTGCAGGGAGGCATCGGTTTTGCCGGCGATCAGTGCAGCAAGGCGTTCCATCCTGCGGGACTTGTCACCCATGGAACCCAAAGGACCGAGAAATACGACATTGTCCAGCTTATCAAGCCATGTGCCGAAATCGGTCTTAAGGTCGTTCTTCCAGAAGAAACGTCCGTCTTCGAGTCTTGCACGAAGAACCTTTTCCCAGCCCTTGCGGACAAGCTCCACATCGGTGGGAATAAGGTTCAGGGTACACAGGAAGTGCGGGAGAAGTTCACCATCTTCCTTCTGAATACCGAAACATTTCTGATGGCTTTCCATACTGGTCAGCAGAACTTCTTTGGGAAGTTCGAGGAAAGATTCATCAAAGTTACCGATGATGGGGACAGGAAGTTCAACAAGGTTGCTGACTTCTTCCAACAGAGAATCTTTCCAGACAACGGAACCGTTGAGTTCGGAAGCAAGTTTGTCACCTTCCTTACGGACGTGCTCTCCCCTTGCTTCAGGGGAAATAATTACAGAAGACTTATCCTTGATCACATCAAAGTAATCATCTGCTGAGGCAACTTCCCAAGGTCCGGCACCCATTACGCGGTGACCGTATGTCTGGCGACCGGAAGGCATACCGGCCATCTCAAATTCAACGACGTCAGAACCGAACATGCAGAGCAGCCAGCGCAGAGGACGTCCGAAAGCGAAATCAAGGTTGCCCCATTTCATTTTCTTGGGGAAGGAAAGCTTTTTGATTGCAGTAACACAAAGCTCGGGCAGGATGGAGATGGTTTCACCACCGCCAACGGTCTTCTTGGCAGCGAGGTAATCACCTTTATCAGTCTCAAGGGTGTAAACATCTTCAAGGGCGATTCCCTGAGATTTTACAAAACCGGTGAGTGCTTTGGTGGGGTTACCGTCGGCATCATAAGCAATGCGGGCCGGAGGTCCGGAAACTTCTTCTTCAACCTTTCTCTGCATTGCAGCCATATCTTTAACAAAGATAGTCAGGCGGCGCGGAGTAGCAAAAGTTTCAATGCTTGCGCTGTCAATCATGCTCTCTTCAAGAAGAGTGCTGAAAATATCTTTAATATCGATACCCAGCCGGGGAACAAAGCGGGCGGGCATCTCTTCAATTCCAATTTCGAGTATAAAATCGGCCATCTTAGCTTCCGTTTTTTTAATCGTTTTCAAGCATGGGGTAATTCAGGTTCTCGCGCTCTTCTGCATACAGTTTTGCAGCTGCTGAAGCGAGATTACGAACTCTGCCGATGTAAGTTGCCCTTTCAGTAATGGAGATTGCTCCACGGGCATCAAGCATGTTGAAAGTGTGAGAACACTTCAGGCAATATTCGTATGCCGGACGGGGCAATCCTTCTTCGCAGAGCTTCTTACTTTCAGCTTCAAATTTATCGAAGAGATCCAGCAGCATATTGGCATCGCTGAGTTCAAAGTTGTACTTTGACTGCTCCACTTCGTTCTGGTGAAAAATCTGACCGTAAGTAACCTTGTCATTCCATTTGAGATCGTAAACAGACTCAACGCCCTGCAGGTACATGCAGATACGCTCAAGTCCGTATGTGAGCTCTACGGATACAGGTTTGAGATCAATACCGCCAACCTGCTGGAAGTAAGTGAACTGGGTAACTTCCATACCATTAAGCCAGACTTCCCAGCCAAGGCCCCATGCGCCGAGTGTGGGAGATTCCCAGTCATCCTCGACAAAACGGATGTCATGCTCTTTAGCGTCAATGCCGAGAACTTCAAGACTCTTAAGATAAAGATCCTGAACATTATCAGGAGAAGGTTTCAGGATTACCTGAAACTGGAAGTAATGCTGCAGCCTGTTGGGGTTTTCACCATAGCGACCGTCAGTAGGACGGCGGGAAGGCTCAACATATGCGGTCTTCCACGGCTCAGGTCCGATTACGCGGAAAAAAGTTGAAGGGTTGAATGTGCCCGCACCGACCTCAATATCAAGAGGCTGGACAATGCAACATCCGTAATCAGACCAAAAGTCCTGAAGTTTGAGTATAACATCTTGAAAATTCATCAAATTCCTCTCATCTAACAAACAACATTTGTATTGATTCATTTCTTCGAGATGCTTGGTATAGAGCCGAAGAAATGTCCGGTTTACAAACAATAAAAACACAGGACAGATGCAATCCATCCTGAACAGACTGCCCTTGAGGGCAGGAAAATTATATCTTCCGGTAACCGTTGCCTTCCCAGACCACGCCCATATGGTAGGCCATGAAGCGGTCCATCACCGAAAAGCATTCCTGACGGATATCTGCAGGAAGCTGCAGGTTTATCCAACTGGCCGGTCCTGTATCCTGAATCCATGCGAGAGTTCTCGCTGTCCCGGCACTGATTGTCTCGCCCTGCCTGCCATCATTACAATCCAAGCAGTTAAGCTGGCCCTTTTCTATATTGAAGACCACAGGACGGGAACTAAACAAAGGTTTGCCGCATTGCGCGCAAATTGTAAAGTCAGGATTGTACCCTTGTTCAAATGCGACCTTGGCCCTAAAGAAAAGCGGAAAGAAGTCATCCGGCTCCGCCTCTTCAATTACATCCAATGTTTCGGTCAGCAAATCAAAGACAGCCCGGTTGCCATCACGCTCCAATACTGCTGATTCAATAAATTTGAAACAATTGGCAGCCAGTCCCATCTTGCGGAAATCCGAACGAATTCCGGGATATCCTTTTACAAGACTCCCCTCCTGCAGGACCTGATAAGTCCCGGTTTTATTCGTACCGGTTTTAAAAAGTACCTGCGAAAAAGGCTCAAGACATCCACCGAACCGTCTGCGACTCCTGCTTCCCCCGAAGGCAAATGCGTTCTGCACTCCCCTTGTAGCAGACAAAAAACGAACCCAAAGATCGTTTTCCTTAAATTTACCTGTTTTAAGTATTACTACTTTTTCAGTAAGTTCCATCTACTAATTGCAGCAGCTACTGAGCAGCAGAAAATTCAAGTTTTTTGACCTGACCCTTCGGTGCATCAAATGAATAAGGCTTACCGTTGGAAACAATATCAACCCCGCCACCATTGCCGAGCTTGAGCTTAAGATTGTCCTCATAAGGAAGGGAGAGTGTTTCACCTTCCTGAAGTACATATTCTTTAACGTTACCGTCAACCACAGCTTCAAGCCAGCAGGCTTCACCGGGTTTTGCTGTAATTGCCACAGTGTTGACTACAGGTTCTGCAACAACTTTTTTCTCTGCCACAGGCTGCTCAACGGGTTTTGCAACTTCTTCTACTTTAGTTTCAACCGGAGCTTCAGTTGCACCAGATTGCTCAACTTCTGTGGGAACAGATTCAGCAACGTCAGCTTTTTTATCTTCAATAGCAGGAGCTTCCGCTTGTGACGTAGTTGCAGCAGGCTTTTCCTGAACAGCCTCTTCCGCAACCATTTCTATCTGCGCTTCTTTCTGGGCACTGAAAAAAGAATTGTCATGCAGGTAATAAACCAAGCCACCGACAATCCCAGCCAGAATCAAAACCAGAAAAATGGTTCCAACAGGGCTCTTTTTTGTATTTGTAGAATAGTCAGACTGAACAGGTTCTACAACTTCATCTACTGCCCCAGTAGTGCCGGACCCCATGATTCGTGAAAATTCATCACCGATTTCATCTGCGTCAAGTCCAAGCGCCTTAGCATAAGTTTTAATAAACCCCTTGGCATAGACTTCATGGGGAAATTCTTTTCGATCCCCGCTCTCAATAGCATTAATATTCACACGGCTGACTTTGGTAATCTCCATAATCTGTTCCATAGTCAGCCCTTGGCGTTTTCTTTCGTCTTTTAACCGGGAACCAAGCTCTTTCAAATCCATACGACCCTCTCAATGCAGTCTGGCAGTAATGTTTCAAAAACCAATTTGAAACTGTCGTTAAAAACTGTCTAAAAGACAGCCAAGATCCGCTACAGTTCTCCCCGTTTATTTAAGCTCAATGACAGCTTTCTCCCTGAGCTTTTTAATAAAATCGGCAAATAATTCGTCCTGTTTATGACGATAAAGCCGTTGATAAATTTCCTGCTTGCTGTCTTCGAAAGAAGCTGTTTCGGTATTGGCATATGAATCAAGCTTAAGCAATGCCTTGAAACTCTGAACATCAAAAGGATTACTTATGTCTCCGGGTTTCAAGCCAGAAAGGGCTTCATGCCAAGTCTGGGCAAGGTCGCCCCATTCAAGAACACCGAGATCACCTCCACTACCGGCTCCGGGACCGGTAGTGTACTTATCCGCAGCTTCTTCAAAAGTTGTTTCTCCCGCAAGAATCTGCTCACGCACCTGATCGGCAGATACGTTTTCGGGAAAAAGAATCAATTTAAGATGTACGCTTTTGGCAACTTCACCCTGATCAGTGCGGGTGCTGTTCCAAGCCGCCTTAATTTCATCATCGGTAACAACAACTTTGCTTTTAACTTTGTAGGAAAGGAGACGATGTTTGCGAATATCCTTCCCTATCTTTTCTTTGAATGCATCAAGGTTTGTCTTCTGGAGCTCAAGCTGACGTTCAAATTCTTCGTCATTCAGGTTGCTTTTTTCTTTAATTGCCTTGACTTCATTATCAATATCCTGAGCAGACACATCGACCTTAAGTCTCTTGCTTTCCTGATCGATGATTATTTCATTAATGCAGCGATCAAGAATCTGTTGACGGACTTTGCTCAGCTGCTCCATTTCAACAGCTGAAAGGGTCTTTCCATCGAACTGTTTCATGATAGGAGCCATTTTTCTGTTCAGCTCATACATGGTCACAACTTCACCGTTCACCACGGCAACGATTCCATCAACAACTTTTTCTTCGGCAGTAGCAAATGATGCGGACCCTATAATCATGCTGGCCAGAAAACCGGCAATAATGCGTTTCAATTCGATTCTCCTGAATATGGATACCGGACTCCGGTCCGGTTTTATCTTCAAATTTATCACGACCATCGGAAAACGGTCGCAACTTCGTTAATTCCTATGACTAACTAAACTCTTTCACTAAACTATGCAACTATTCAGCCTGTGGCGTTTTTTCAGAAGCAGCATCGTGCTCAATTTCCTTAACCTCAGGCATCAGTTCCTTACTGATTTTAATTTTTGAAGTCGCCATTTTTTCTTTCAGCCAGCCTTCAAATTTTTCATTAAGCTTTCTTTCCAAAAGAACTTTTTCAACCATTGGATAGGCCTGAAGAGGAGTCAGCAGCGTAGCTTCCTTTTTCTCTTTGAGAATTAAGCAAAATACTTCTTTTTTCTGAGTAATTACCGGAGTAGCCTTCCCCGGCTCGAGGTCTTCGACAAAGGTTTTCCAATCCGCTGGAATCTGTCCATTCCTGATCCAAATTTCACGAACCGATACTTTGCGTAGTTTTGCGGAAATCGCAGCCGGAGTAAGTCCTTCGCGGTATAGTTCCACTCCCTTGAGAACGAGATCCTTACCCATACCTTTAACCATTACAAATTTATATCCGGCAGGCATGTAAAAATCGGAGAGGTGAGTGCGATAATATTTTTCAGCTTCCTTATAATCAATTTTGATCTCAGGACGCAGTATGTCATGAAAAAATTTATCCATAGCCAGCTGGTACTTCAGCTGTGAACGCCATGCATTAATATCGATGTATTCCTCAATAAGGATCTGCTCAAAAGAATCCTCCGGGTAATCAGAGCGGACTTCGTCTTCCGCTTCCTTCAATTCCTTATCAGAGACTGGAATTTCCCGCTGTTCAAGCTCTTGGGCAACAAGTTCCTGTACAATCAAATCCCCAAGAATCTGCCCGTATTCAGCCCTGACCTGCTCAACAGAAGGGACGAAGCCACCAACACCTTCATGGGTAAGGTCATATTTATATTCCAACTGGCTCAGGTAAATGGGATTACCGTTTACCCTTGCGATAACGCCCGGATCTTCACTTTTGTTCTGACAACCAAACAAGGAACATGCCAGCAAAACACCGATCAACATTTTTTTCATATCAGCTTCCAAATAAACCTTACGACGGCATAGTTAAAGTAACGGTTCAAGTTTTTTGCAAATAGAATCAAGACCTTTTGATATGGAAACATTTTGGTCAAGACGAACTTCAAGAGCTGCCGGGGGCTTAAGTTTTGCCTTATCTCCCTGCTCTCCAATCCAGGCAATCAATTTAGCCGGATCAACAGGATTATTATTCTCAGCCCATGTCAGGATAACCCTTGTCGGGAAAAGATCTGCCCGGACAACACCTAAACGAGCAAGGGTACGTTTGAGGTAAAGCACGGAAATAAAATTTTCAACCTCTTCCGGAAAATGTCCGAAGCGGTCTTTGATCTCAGCAGCAAGCTCTTCTATTCCGGCTTCACTGTCCGCAGAGGAAAGAGCACGGTAATAGCGTAAACGCTCACGTGCATCGGGAACAAAATCTTCCGGAAGATGTGCCTTGAACACAAAATTCATTTCAGGATCACTGACCTGTGCGGAATCATCGCCTTTAATCCTGCGCACTTCTTCGTCAAGCATTTCAAGGAATAGATCAAGGCCGACCTTGGCCATCTGTCCGGATTGAACCTCACCCAGAATATTACCTGCTCCGCGTAAACGCAGGTCTTCCATGGCAACTTTGAATCCGGCGCCAAGGTAATCGAGCTGCAGGATAATCTGCATTCTCCGCTTGGCTTTCTCAGAAAGGGAATCCAACGACGAAACCGCAAAATATGCATAAGCCTGACGGGTACTGCGTCCTACCCTGCCGCGAAGCTGGTAGAGCTGGCCAAGACCGAACATCTGCGCCTGATCAACAATCAAAGTGTTGGCATTGGGAAAATCAAGTCCGGATTCAATAATTGCTGTTGCAACAAGGATATCCAGTTCTTTATGCCAAAATTTATGGATAGTCTCTTCCAGATTCTTTTCGGTCATTTGCCCGTGAGCCATACCGATTTTAGCATCCGGGGCAAGCTTCTTAACAAACTCGATAACCCGTTCGAGGCCCTGAACACGGTTATGAACCCAGAAGACCTGTCCGCCGCGTTCAAGTTCACGGGCGACAACGGATGCAAGCATAGCTTCATCACGTTCAATTAGCGCGGTCTCAACCGGCTTGCGGTCCACCGGAGGGGTTTCAATAGTACTCAGACTGCGTACGCCGGAAAGAGAAAGCTGCAAAGTACGGGGGATTGGTGTTGCGGTCAGGGTCAGCGCATCAATATTCTTGCGCATTTCTTTGACTCTTTCCTTATGGCGCACACCGAAACGCTGTTCTTCATCAAGAATAAGCAAACCGAGGTTCGGTGCTTCAACATCCTTGGAAAGAACACGATGAGTCCCGATAAGGATATCTAGTTCCCCTGCTGCCATCTGCTCCAGAACGCGCTTCTGACGGGACTTGGGCACAAACCGACTGAGCATACCCACAGTGACCGGAAATCCTTCCATGCGCTGAACAAAGGTCTGGTAATGCTGTTCTGCAAGAACTGTTGTGGGGCAAAGCAAAACAACCTGCTTACCGTCCAATACAGCTCTGAAAGCAGCACGCAAAGCAACCTCGGTCTTACCAAAGCCCACATCTCCGCAAACGAGGCGGTCCATGGGTTCAGGGCTTTCCATGTCACGAAATACATCCTGAATGGCTTTTTCCTGATCCGGGGTTTCCTCGAATCCGAAAGTGGATTCAAATTCCCAATACATCTCATCCAGAGGACCGTATGCATACCCCTTGGCAATCTTGCGGTAGGCGTACATCTCGACCAGTTCTCCGGCGATCTTTTCGATAGCCTTGCGGGCTTTTTCGCGGGTTTTAGCCCAGCGAGCTCCACCAAGTTTATCAAGAACAGGGCACGATCCTTCCGGTCCCTTGTATTTCTGAACAAGATTCAACCGGTCTACCGGGACATACAGTTTGTCCTCGGAATCAAAGAACAACAACAGATAATCGTTAGCCACATCACCAACATTCATATGATGCAGCCCGCCGAACCGTGAAAGACCGTAATCGCGATGTACCAGCAGATCTTCAAGCAATAGATCCTCATAGCTGGTCATGCCCTCAAAAGCTTTATCGCGGCTGCGGGTACCTGTTGCGGCCTGCGGCTGAATTACATCTTCGCCGAGGATTACCGTCTGGTTCCATTCCAGCTCCATCCCATGTTTCAAAGGAGAAACAAGAGCATAAATACCTTTGTTCAGAGGGGAATATTCTGTTGCAATGGTAAGTTGTTCCGGTTCGATGAGGGAAAGAAATTTTTTGCGGGAACGTTCGGTACGGAAACTGAGTACTGTTTGAAAACGCTCTTTTTTCCACTCTTTTAATGCCGCTACCAGCGCAGCCCAAGGGCGCTTGACCTGCTCCGGCTTCCAAAAAATATCTGTGAATGCGGATATGCCCCGCTCCGAAAGATCAATACCGTCTTTTTCTCGGCCGATAACCAGATCTTCAAAAACTATCTGGCGTTCATCGCGCCAATTTCCGCGGGCCCTTTCATCATTCCAGCAGATAACATGCATGGGCCACTTACAGCCATTATGCGCTGATTTATCCAACAAAAAAGTTTTCCAGCTATATTCCTGATCCTGTAGCTTGGACCGCAGGTTGGATGCAGAGGAAAGCACGTATACGGATTTTTGCGGGAAGAAAGCTTTAAGGTCGACTGCTTCAGGATAAAAAAGTCCGGGCCAGATCATGCCGTCGGCGTTTTCCGCTTTTTCGAGCAAGCGAGTATAACCTTCCGATGAAATCTCTCCGGTCTTTTTCAGCTGGGTCCAAAGTTTTTCAGCTTCATCTATATGATTACCGGTCAGCATTGCCGGAGCGACCGGAAGCAGGGTTACTTCGTCCAGATCAGCCTTTGATCTTTGCGATGACGGGTCAAAAACACGTATTTCTTCCAGAATGTCACCGAAAAATTCAAGACGTACCGGTAAATCATATCCCGGAGCATAAATATCAAGAATATCCCCGCGCATGGACATCTCGCCATACCCGGAAACAAGTTTAGTCCTTGTATAGCCCCATGTAACCGCCTGTTCCATGAGCAGCTCAGGGTCCATTTCTTCACCCTTCGCAAGAACAATATAATTGTTCTCCAGAATATCCGGAGAAGGCCATTTGGGCAGCAGGTTGTCAGCAGTCATTAAAACGGACTGCCTTCCTCCTCGAGTAAGTGCATGCAGTGCAGCCCAACGCTCAGCCCAATCTGAAGCAGCCGGATTCTTGCTCAGATACGGTGGCAGAAAGACCCAATCCCGTTCCCATGAAGGAATTACTTTACCCTTCTGTTCAAGCTCGTTACGGCTGAACAGAGTTAGCAAGGCCTTAAGTTCCGAATATTCGCGAGCTCCCGGAGCAACAAGAACAACCGACTCTCCCCTTGAATGCAGGTTGTGAGCTGTAAAGGCTTGCGTTCCGTGGCCGCTTTTAAAAACACGTAAGTTATCACCACTTCCGGAAGCGAAAGCGGAGAGCTGAGCTGGTAAGGACAAACTGACTCCAGAAATTTATCAAAATTAAAGTCGTCCCCTGCTCAAGCAGAGAACGACTTTTTTTTGCAGAGAAATGCGACTTCTGTCCAGTTCTAAAACAATTATTAATTACAATTCAAATAAAGAACTGTCGTAATGCAAAATTCTGCACTAATATTTTAACAGCAGCTATACCTGAGCAAGCTGTTCCTGTTCTTCGTTGGACAGGAGTCTGTTCAGGTCAAGCAGGATAAGAAGCCTGTCTTCAAGCTTACCTACCCCGCTGATGTATTCGGATTCAAGACCGGAAACAACAGGCGGCGGCGGTTCAACGGTGGATGCGGGAATTCTCAGGACTTCGGAAACGGAGTCAACAACAAAACCTACAATCATATCGTTGATTTCAATAACAATAATTCTGGTATGCTGATCGTGTTCGCGGAACTGCAAACCGAACTTGCTTCTAAGATCGATAATGGGAATAACTTTACCGCGAAGGTTAATTACACCCTCAACGAATTGTGGCGCTCTGGGAACCTTGGTAATTTCCATGGTTCTGATAATCTCTTGAACCTTGAGAATATCGACACCGAATTCTTCTTCACCGATACTGAAGGTAACCAGCTGAATCAATTCAGCGTCAAGCGCAATTTTCTTACCTTCTTCCATATTTGTCCCCCTGTTATATTTTTACAGTGGATGACCAAGGGCTTTGATCAATTTTAATTTATAAGAAAATTCAAAAGTTCTAATTTAATACCATAATATTATTCATCTGAAATATTTGCAAGCTAATCCTGAGATTATAAAAGAATTACGCATTTTTTCTTAGAACAAAAATTGACTAGCTCCACTTTAATGACTATCAGTTAAATCTGATAGCAAAAAGCGAAGCTCAGGAGGGTATGAACTCGCATGGCTCAGTTTTCCCCGACAGAAAATATTACTCTGGAAGACCAAATTAAATCACTAGCAAATGAAGAACTGCTCGACTTTTGGGAAGAAACTCAATTTCTAGCCAAAATGCTTGATCAGGATAATCAAGAAGATATTCCATACAGCCCGGAGTACGAAAGGCTGATTCTGCAGGAACTGCAGCTCAGGTCATCAATGAAGACTCTGGATCCTTAAAAAAGTAAGGCCCGCCAATGGCGGGCCTTTTTATTTCTGTTTTCTCAGTATGAACTAATCTTCAGTTCCAACCGGACGGCGGCCTACGCTGAAGTAAGCAAAACCGCAGCTTCCAAGGTAGGCAGGATCATAAAGGTTTCTGCCGTCAAAAACCAGCGGTGCATTGAGAGACTCTTTTACCCTGTCAAAATCGGGGTTCCTGAATTGGTTCCAGTCAGTAACAACAGCAAGGGCATCAGCACCTCCAAGCACTTCATACTGGTTGTGGACAATCTCCACCAGATCATTATCACTCAGAATCTCTGCGGCTTTCTTGTGTGCAACAGGATCGAATGCTTTAATTTTCATTCCTGCGGAAGTCAGCTCTTCAATAATAGAAAGAGCGGAAGATTCACGCATATCATCAGTATTGGCTTTAAATGCAAGCCCCCACAATGCAAGGGTTTTACCTTTAACACCGCCCTGAGGTTCAAAATAGTCCAGAATTTTTCTGGAGAGCATTTTTTTCTGGCGGTTGTTAACGGAATCTACAGCCTCGATAAGTTCAGGCTTTGCACCTACTTCCCTGGCGGTGTTGATCAAAGCCTTTACGTCTTTAGGAAAGCAAGATCCACCATACCCTACTCCGGGGTAAATGAAGTAGTACCCGATGCGGTGGTCAGAACCGATGCCCAAACGAACTTCGCGTACGTTTGCATCGACTTTCTCGCAGATTCCGGCAATTTCGTTGATAAAGGAAATTTTGGTTGCCAGCATGCAGTTTGCTGCATACTTGGTCATCTCAGCACTTCTGGTCCCCATGAAGATAAGTTTTTCACGGCTGCGGGCATAAGGTGCGTAAAGAGTTTCGAACTGCTTGCGGGTTTCTTCATTTTCAGTACCGACTACAACCCGGTCAGGCTTCATGAAATCGCTGACAGCATCACCTTCTTTGAGGAATTCAGGGTTGGACGCCACATCAAAATCAATATCCAGACCGCGCTTATCCAGCTCTTCCTGAATGGTGGCCCGAACTTTATCAGCAGTTCCAACGGGGACGGTGGATTTATCTACAATGATTTTAGGCTCAGTCATATTCTGACCGACCTGACGGGCTACAGTCTCAACATAACTAAGATCACAACTGCCGTCGGCACCACAAGGTGTACCAACGCAGATGAAAACCATCTTGGCTTTTGCCAGCCCTTCTTTAAGATCGGTGGTAAAGAAAAGTCTTTCGTCTTCGTAGTTACGCTTAACAAGGACATCAAGGCCGGGTTCAAAAATATGAATTTTTCCCTGCTTGAGGGTTTCTACTACATCAGGATTAACATCCACGCACCATACGTGGTTACCCATTTCAGCAAAACACGCCGCGCTGACCAGACCCACATATCCGGTCCCTACAATACAAATGTTCATTAGCTGTTCTCTCGTTTATTTATAGCGTTTGATTTTCTATAATTAGCTGGCATTATCTCAGGTGCCGGGCTGACGCTTAATTGATCCTAGAGCGGATAACGCCATTATGTTTTTAATGTCAACTCTAACCCGGTTACAAAGATATGACGGTTGCCATCAAAGTCCATTAACTATATTGTGCTGTTAGCAAGCCGGAAACCGCTTCAGGCTTCATTTTTAATATAATAAAAATTCGACTTTCAAATTATGAAATAATTTTACCGGAGGATATAATCATGCCCTTCTTATGCGTCAATGTTGACCATGTAGCTACTATCAGGCAGGCACGCCTTGGAATAGAACCGGACCCCGTTACTGCAGCCGCTATGTGCGAACTCGCCGGAGCAGTAGGCATTATCATGCACCTGCGCGAAGACCGCAGACATGTGCAGGACCGCGATATCGAACTGATCAGTAAAACCATTCAGACTGATTTTCATTTTGAAATGGCAGCAACCGAAGAAATGCAGCAGATTGCCCTGCGCATCGATCCTGCAACAGTCTGCCTTGTACCTGAAAAACGCGAAGAGCTTACCACTGAAGGCGGCCTGAACTGCATTGGTCAGGAAAAACGTCTCACCGAATATCTTGCCCCGCTGCACGAAAAAGGAATCGGCTCCAGCCTGTTCATCGACGCTGATACCGACCAGATTAAAGCAGCTAAGGCGATCGGTGCGGAATATGTTGAAATTCATACCGGACATTTTGCTGATGCTCCGACCCGTTCCGAGCAGAAGGCAGAACTGGCCCGCATCATCGACGGCATCAAGATGTCACAGGATCTCGGACTCAAGGTCAATCTCGGTCACGGCCTGAACTACGTAAACATCCTCGATTTCGCAGATGTTCCCGGAATTTGCGAATATTCCATCGGACACTCCATCATGTCCCGTGCAATCTACGTTGGTATTGATCGCGCTGTCCGTGACATGGTTGAAATTATTAGAAACTTTGCTGATTAATTCATGATCATCGGACTTGGAATAGATATAACTGAACTTGACCGCATCAAGCGTTCGCTGGATAAATACGGCGAACGCTTTGCGGAAAAAATCCTTACTCCTGCGGAGATGGAACTTATCCCGTCTAAGAATCCAGTTCCCTACGTTGCTGCCCGCTTCGCAGCTAAAGAAGCAGCAGTAAAAGCACTAGGGACCGGATTTGCCGAAGGAATAACATTCCACACAATTGAAATAACACGCATGAAATCCGGAGCGCCACAACTTAACTTCCTAGGTAAAGCTCTTGAACGCAGCAAATCAATCGGCGTTGAAGGTGTCCATATCTCTATCACTCATGGCAGAGATTCCGCAGCAGCAGTAGTTGTGTTGGAGAAATAATGCCTCCGGCGGCTTAAACCCTTTTGCAAAAGGGTTTAAGAATCCCAAAACCTTATATTAGTATTAGTTTTGGTATCTTAAGAACTTGTGCGGTTAAAACGGCGAAACCATATTAAAAATATATCTGAACCTCGGAAAGCCCCCGGAGGGAAAATGTTCTCACCGCTTCCTACTCCCGCAGAAATGTCCAACTGGGACAAAGTCACTATCAATGAAATAGGCATCAGGGGTGAAATACTGATGGAGAATGCCGGACGCGAGGCTGTTTTCGCCCTGCTTAAGGGCTATGGCGATGTGTCCGGTAAAAAGATTCTGATCATTGCCGGATCAGGCAATAACGGCGGAGACGGCTTTGTCATGGGACGCATGCTGGCTGATCTGGGTGCGGAAGTCCTGATCCTACACACGGTTCCCAAGAGTAAGTATAAAGGCGATGCAGCTTACATGCTTAAGGTTGCCGCACGGCTGGGCGTGAACATGAAATTTTTTCGAGCTACGGAAAAGGTGATTTTACCTGAAGCTGATATAATTATTGATGCCCTGCTCGGAACTGGTTTTTCCGGAGAACTGCGCCCCTTTGCCCATGCAATAGTTCATGCAATCAACGAAACCAAAAACAGTTTTATCTTTGCAGTGGATATTCCTTCCGGCTTGAACGGGCTGACCGGACAGCCTCAACCTGTTGCTGTACAGGCCCAACTGACTGTAACGTTTGAGGAGGCTAAAATTGGTCTTGCCTTGCCCCATGCGGATGCATACACTGGCACTTTAGTGGTCACTCACATTGGTATTCCCAATGAGGTAAAATACAAGCATCCGGCTACACACCTGCTGATCAGGGAAAATGCGCTTGAATTTATCCCTGAGCCCTCCCCTGCCATGCATAAGGGAAATTCCGGGCACATATTGCTGATTGGAGCTTCCAAGGGCCTCACAGGAGCGCTGCATCTGGCAGGCATATCCGCCCTGCGTGCAGGAGCCGGATTGGTAACCATGGCCTGCCCTGACGGATTGGCTGCAGAAGTAAAAGCCGGGAAACCGGAATTGATGACTAAAGGGCTTGGCTCCGGCGATCAGTGGAATGATCAGATGATCGCAGAACTGCTTCGGGAACTGGAAAAATACGATGCGTTGGTCATTGGACCGGGATTGGGACGTGAAAAAGGAGCACTTGATTTGGTGGAAGCCATAGTCAAGCACGGACACCCGCCTGCAGTGTTTGATGCCGATGCTCTTTATGCTTTTGCCAAGCGCCCTGAGCTGCTTAAACGGATAGTTGAAAATTCAATTCTCACCCCGCATCCCGGCGAGATGGCCCGTATGGTCAACAGCAGTATTCCCGAAGTTGAAGCTGAACGAATCAACACCGCACGGGAGTTTGCGACAGCAAGCAAAACCATACTCGTGCTTAAGGGGGCAGGTACAATCATCGGCTGCCCGGATGGACAGGTTGTTGTATCACCGCTTTCCGCCCCCAACCTTGCGGCAGCAGGGTCCGGAGATATTCTGGCCGGTATGGGCGGAGCTTTGTTGGCAAAAGGAATTCCTGCTATGCAAAGTGCCTGTATCGCGGTATACTGGCATGGACTGGCAGGACAGTATCTGGCTGAAAATTTTCCGTATCGAGGAAACATCGCAACTGAAATAGCGGACGTGCTCCCTCAAGTGCTCAAGGAGGAATTATGCTGAAAGCGAAAGACATCATGACTTCCGGTGCTCTCACCCTCGAACCTGATACCGATGTTGCAACCGCAGCAAAGCTCATGCTTGAAAAACACCTGAACGGGCTGCCTGTGGTAGACCGTAGCGGAAAGCTGATCGGGGTTCTCTGTCAGAGTGATCTTGTGGCGCAACAGAAAACCATATCCATGCCTTCCCTGTTCACCATACTTGACGGTTTCATTTCCTTCTCCTCCAACGAGGATCTTGAGCGGGAAGTGAACAAAATTGCGGCTACCAAGGTCGAACACGCCATGACCCCGAATCCAATAACCATTGAACCTGACACCAGCATCGAAAAGATTGCCGATCTCATGGTCGAAAGAAAGTTTTATACCCTGCCGGTTGTTGAAAACGGCAAGCTGGTTGGCGTTGTCGGTAAAGAAGACGTTTTAAAGGTTTTAGCTAAGTAACAATGAGTAATGATAAATTGATCATCAATCTGCCGGATGTGGAGGCGACTTTAAAACTCGGCTCCACTCTGGCTTCTTTTTTTCTGGAAACTAAAAAACTGGTCCCCATCTTCCTGAACGGCGACCTTGGAGCGGGAAAAACAACTTTTGTTCGTGCGCTTGTAGAATCTTTCCCCGGTGCGCAAAACGCAGAAGTAAGCAGTCCCAGTTTCAATATTCTTAATATTTACCCAACAAAACCTCAGGTTGCGCATTTTGACCTCTATAGACTGGAAGGTCAGACTCCTGATGATGATTTCTTTGATTTATTAAGTGATAAAAAAACTTTGACAGTTGTAGAGTGGATTCAGTATCTGAATATTGAATTCTGGCCTGAAAGCGCACTGCTCTTCACTTGGACCCCTGCCGCATCCGGCAGAACAATAGAATTGACCCTGCATGGTTCAGCGACCTCCCTCTATGAAGAGCTTGCCTCATTTCTCAAGTCATTCCAATAATATCCGTTGAACTCATGTGGTAAGGAGATAATGTTCAGATGAACATCGTAGTACAGAAATTCGGTGGAACCTCGGTCAGGAACCTCGAATGCATGAAGCAAGTACTGGAAAAAGTCATGGTGCCTTACGAAAAAGGCAACAAAGTTATCGTAGTCCTCTCAGCAATGGCCGGTGAAACAAACCGGTTGATTGATCTGGCTTATGAATGGTCCGAAAAACCGGATCTGGCCGAAATGGACTCTCTGGTATCAACCGGTGAACAAGTTTCAGTAGCCCTGTTTGCCATGCTTCTCAAAGATCGCGGAATCAAAGCCCGCTCTCTGCTGGGTTTTCAGGTTCCCATTAAAACAGACTCTGCCTATTCCCGCGCACGTATCCTTGATATTGATCGTGATAAAATCGAAGAAATGCTGCAGGAAAATGATATACTGGTCATGGCCGGTTTTCAGGGCTGTGACGAAGGTAAACGAATTACCACCCTTGGCCGCGGCGGCTCCGATACATCCGCAGTAGCAATGGCCGCAGCCATTGAAGCTGATGTCTGTGAAATTTTTACTGATGTTCCGGGCGTATTCACTACCGACCCCAACATCTGCACTATGGCCCGCAAGCTGGATCATGTTTCCTATGATGAGATGCTTGAAATGGCCAGTATGGGCGCAAAAGTACTACAGATTCGTTCAGTTGAATTTGCTAAAAAATATAATGTTAAAGTCCATGTCCGCTCTACTTTCAGCGATGAGATCGGAACATACGTCACTCAGGAGGATAAGAATATGGAATCAGTACTTGTTTCCGGAATTGCATATGACAAGGATCAGGCCCGCGTAACTCTAGCTAAAGTTAAAGATGAACCGGGCGTATCCGCAACACTGTTTACTCCTCTTGCAGACGCAGGTATTCTTGTCGATATGATTGTCCAGAACCCCAGCCGTGACGGCCGCACTGACATGACTTTCACCATTCCCAGAGGGGACCTGAAGCAGACCCTCGAAATTATTGATGAGATCAAAGACCCCATGGGAGCTCAGGACATTCTGTACGATCAGCATGTTTGCAAGGTTTCCGTTATCGGTGTTGGAATGCGTAACCATTCCGGTGTTGCATCCAAGGCATTTCAAGCACTGCGTGACGAGAACATCAACATCCTGATGATCAGCACATCCGAAATTAAAATTACCTGCCTAATTGAAGAAAAATATACTGAACTGGCCATAAGAACGCTCCACAACACGTTCGGGCTCGATAAATCGGGGTCCGATGAAAACTCACTTTAGCAAATGAAACAAATAAAAATATACGACACCACCCTGCGTGACGGCACACAATCCGAAGAAATAAACTTAAGCGTACAAGATAAAGTGCGCATCACCCGCAAGCTGGACGACCTCGGCGTACATTACGTCGAGGGCGGCTGGCCCGGGTCCAATGCCACGGACAAGGAATTCTTTCAGGAAATCCAGAACTACGCTCTTAAGCACTGCAAAGTCTCCGCCTTCGGTTCAACCCACATGAACCGCCTTACTCCCGAAAATGATCCCAACCTGAATTCCCTGATTGAATCAGGGGCCAAGGTTATGTCCATTTTCGGAAAAACATGGGACTTCCACGCCACCAGTGCTCTTAATGTCACCCTTGAAAGAAATATTGAGCTGATCAGCAACAGTATCGGCTACCTGCGTCCGCATGTAGAAGAACTGTTCTTTGATGCCGAGCACTTCTTTGACGGCTTCAAAGCCAACCCGGAATTCACTCTTAATTGCCTAAAGGCTGCACACGAAGCCGGAGCCGATGTTCTTGTCCTCTGTGACACAAACGGCGGATCTATGCCCGAAGAAATAGTTGAAGCCTGCAGGACCGTATTAGATAAAATTCCCGGTTGTAACATCGGTATCCATGCCCATAACGACTGTGATCTCGCTGTAGCGAACTCACTTGCAGCTGTTAAAAACGGTGCAGTTCAGATTCAAGGAACCATGAATGGATATGGCGAGCGTTGCGGTAATGCAAACCTCTGCTCCATCATTCCCAACCTTGAACTCAAGCTCGGCTATGAGACCATTGGCCAAGATAGGCTGACCAAGCTTAAGGAAACTTCCACCTATATCACTGAAATCGCCAACCTGCGCCCCTTCCTGCGTCAGCCCTTTGTTGGACAGGCTGCGTTCGCGCATAAGGGAGGCATTCATGTCAGTGCTGTGCTCAAGGATTCCACCAGCTACGAACACATTGATCCCCTGCTGGTAGGTAATGACCGCCGTGTGCTGCTTTCAGACCTTTCCGGTAAAAGCAACGTGCTCTACAAGGCCAAGCAGTACGGTTACGATCTTGATAAAAACGACCCTGCGGTTCAGACCATTCTGGCTGACATCAAGGAACGTGAATCCATAGGATTTGAATATTCTGCGGCCGAAGCTTCCTTTGAACTGCTCTTCTTCAAAGCCATGGGCTGGTCTAAACGCTACTTTGAGTTCATCAACTTCTTCGTGGTAGATGCCAAACGCAAAAACGATTCAGAACCTTTTTCCGAAGCAACTGTCATCGTTAAAGTTCATGGCCAGGAAAACCATACCGCAGCTTCAGGAGACGGTCCGGTTAACGCCCTCGACAAAGCGTTGCGCAAAGCACTTGAGCCCTTCTATCCGTCATTAAAAGAAGTTCGTTTACAGGACTTTAAGGTAAGAGTATTGTCCGGAGCTGTACGTCAGGCAGCTGGAACGAGTTCCAACGTCCGTCTGCTTATTGAATCCACTGACGGTAAAAGCCAGTGGACC
Source organism: Maridesulfovibrio sp. (assembly GCF_963666665.1). NCBI lineage: Bacteria > Pseudomonadati > Thermodesulfobacteriota > Desulfovibrionia > Desulfovibrionales > Desulfovibrionaceae > Maridesulfovibrio > Maridesulfovibrio sp. The sequence continues at coordinate 1,268,230 of NZ_OY762999.1, read as the reverse complement.
ACCATGGGCGTCAGCCACAACATCATTGAAGCGAGCTGGCAGGCCCTTGTGGACTCCATCAACTACAAGCTCTTCAAGGATGATCCTCAAAAATGGCCATCGAGATAACAGGACAATACACCGAACCGTGCAGAATCTCCGTTCTTTGTGACAATGAATCCCTGAATGCAGATCTTGGTAAGGAATGGGGGCTTTCCATGGCCCTTGAACTTCCGGGAAATGACCTCTGGCTCTGGGATTGCAGCGCAAGCGACCTTTTCCTGAAAAATGCCGACGCCATGAATATTGATGTCAGCAAGGCCAAAGGTCTGGCACTCAGCCACGGTCACTGGGATCATACCGGAGGCATGGATGCCCTCATGGATGCTGATTTCATGGGGCCTGTTTATGCTCATCCTGATTTTGCAAACAAACGGTACACCAAGGAAGATGACGGTTCCGCCAAGGATGCGTCTTTCCATTGCGAATATCCGGGAACCATAATTGTTCGTGATAATGTTGAGCTGGAAGACGGATTGTTCATGATCACAGAAATCCCGCGCCGTGAAGGCTTATTTGAAGCGACTAAGGATTTATTCATTGATCAGGAAATGACCGATGTCGATCATGTCCGTGATGACGCTTTTATGCTGCTCATGAGTAATTCCGGCCCGGTTGTAGTACTCGGCTGCTGTCACAGCGGTCTGGCCAATTCGCTCTACCATATGCGTGACCTGACCGGAATAGATTCCGTACACGCAATCATCGGCGGTCTTCACCTGTATTCTGCTGATAAGTCGGAATATGAAAATACCGCCAAGGTAATTGAGGAATTCAATCCTAAAATGATCTCCCCCGGACATTGTACCGGGAAAGACGGTTTTGAATTCCTGAAAGAAAGGCTTTCCTGCGAAGTCGTGCCTTTGGGGTCCGGTTCGGTTTATGAGTTTTAGTTTTTTAGTTAAATTAATCAATAAAAAAGGTCCGTTGAATGAATTTCAACGGACCTTTTTCTTTTTCAATTTTTAAAGATAGCTACAAATCAAAACCAATCATTTTTGCCAGATCAGGATCGTTTTCCCCGATCAGGATCTTATCCCAGTAGCAATTCTGGAGTTTCCATAGATCAAGCGGTAATTCAAGATTACGAGCACGTTCGACAACTCCACGAATGCTGTCCCAAAATGTGAGATCATTGTGCAGCATAGTGCAGAGCTGTTTAGCAAGTTGCTCTATAAAATAGTCAAGATCAGGATGATCCCGCCCGACATCTCTCATAAAATCAAGAGAATCTTTACCTACATTATCACCGGAAAAAATGTAATTCCAAGCAAGTCCGGCCCATAATTTACGCCAGCGGGGAGCCCATGTCTGAGAGGTCTGGTAATCTTCAAAATCATTAAAAAGAACAGGGCCACACCCCGTATTCAATATCTGAGCTTCCCATGATTTATGAGCAAATCTGTCAACCCAGGTAAGGGACAAGGACTGCTTTTTCTTCCATGATATCTCAGTGAGCGGATAATGTTCAGTTTGTCCGGCAGGAAGTGATATTTCAACCGATCCGGTAAGAACACGTGCGCTCTTCTCCCATTTCCAGCTATACTCTTTAACTTCTGACTCAAGCTGCCAGCGAATCTCCGCTTCACCGCGAGCCATGACCAGAGAAGAATCGTTAACCCTGATGGAAACAGAAACACCAGGCCATTCAATCCGCCCTTCTTCACCGGGTAAAGGGAAGACGCCTTCAACATACAAACGGGCTAATGCCTGCCCGATCAAGCTTCCCGGAGTTTCACTCTGAGGCTTAATCTTACTGTTCCAAAGGTCAACGGTAGAACCGTAACGCTCTTCATTGGACCTTGCTTCCCCGGCTATGGAAAGGAATTTTTCTTCCATGCCGATCAACCCTGTTTCCTGAGCAATTTCAATTGCCCGCAGGGCAAAGCTCATATTGTTCACCGGCTCCAAACGGGCCAGATCATCAAAAAACCAACCGCAGCTCGCAAAAGACGAAAGAGCCCATTTCTGCATGGAAAGAAGCTTCCAGCCCATATCGGCTTCGGCACTGCCTTCAGAAACCTTAAAGTTCTTCTTGAAGAATTCTTCTTCGGTAACAATACCGCTCAGAACTGTTCCATATTCAACCAAAGCCTTGCGGGCGTCCCTGAAAATCTTATCTCCGTGATTGAAATAGTGGGCGTTCATCAAATTCTTGATTGCATCAAGCCCTTCCCTGAGAGGTTTTCTCCACTGTTGATTCCAGTCAGGATGCCCTCCGGTACAACAGCCGCAATCATTTCGCCAACGTTCGACACCGTGATAACAACTCCATGAAGAATCCTCCCGTACCTTCACCTTGCGGGTCGGAGGATGCTTTTCAAGATACGCCCCGTAGTTGAGCAACGAAATTTCATCTCGTCCTTCAATGGCTTGAGCCAGCACATAAGCCAGCGCCATTTCGCCGAACTCCACATGATGCCCGTACGTCTCACCGTCAGTACCGATAGAAAGAAGTCCTTCTGCAGATGCCCCTGAAAGCTTGTTCCAGAACTCATCTCCATTTTTAAGCAGTCCTTCAAAAGCAATGGCCTGCGAAAGTCCGCCATCGTAGAAGAAAACGGAAATGGTCTTACCTGAAGGCAATTCCACAAGGTATGGCTCTTTTATGTTTATAGAATACTCATCAACTTCGCGCCAATCATCAGTTCCAAGTTCAGCAATAGCCTCCGCTTGCCGGGGAGCCAGCAAAGTGAAGGCAATACCATGTTCGGCAAGGGTTTCAAGTGTATCTGTGTTACAAGCGGTCTCAGATAGCCACATGCCTTCCGGTCTGCGCTTAAAACGGGATTCAAAGTCCGCAATTGCCCAGGCAACTTCGGCATTGCGGTCCAGCTCTGAAGCAAGCGGCATGATTACGTGGTGGTATATCTGAGCAATAGCATTACCGTGCCCCCAACGCTTGAGACTCAAGGCATCACCTTCAAGAATCTTTGCATAAAGATCCGGCTCTGACCGTTCGATCCAACGAAACAATGTAGGTCCCACATTGAAGCTCATCCATTCATAACAGTTCAGGATGTCAAAAATGCCGTTGCCTCCCATACGTCTGGCCCAGGCCAATGGCCCGTAACTTTCGCGGCAGATACGTTCATTCCAATGCCGGAATGGAGCCGCACTTCCTTCAGGAAAAATCATATCCAACCACGGATCTTCACGTGGCGGTTGATAAAAATGTCCATGGATGCACAAAAATTTACCAGACATATATATACCTCTCGGTTTGAGTTCTGTTTTGTGGATAGTAACCCAACGATGTTATTAAATCCAACATAAAGACAATTGCGGCAACATTTTAACAGCCGGAATAAAAAAAGGGCAATGAGTAAACTCACTGCCCTTGAAGCCAAGACCATAAAAACTATTTTACATAACCGGCCTGCTTAAGCATGCGCGAAGCCCGGTCCGCCAGCACAAAACCGCTTTCATATAATATCGCCGGCCCCTTAAGAGAAATTTTGTTGATATACCCGACATCAAGCAAAACATTGAGAATATCGGAGGTAAAGGCTTCCTGCATAATGCTCTTTGGAGCTATGCCCCGAAAAAGAGAAATTCTTGAAAGATGAAATATATCAATTAAAGCACGAACATGAATTTTATCAAGTATTTCATTAATTTCAATATCTAAACCGCAGAATGTTTCCCAGTCTTTATCTTTTACTTCCTCACCGAATCTATTACATTCTTTCTCAGCCTTTCGTGATACCCTGTACCCTTCAAGATTATTCCCGCAGGAAGTGCAGATACTGCCCTCGTCTATCAATCCGGATTTTAAAAGTTCACGGATGAGTTCCGGGTCGTACAAATAAGTTTCCCGTTTAGGCAACAGGCCATGATATCTGTCAATTTTTGAGTAGCTTTTGATATGCTTCAAGAGCAGCATATGCCGTTCATTGAGAACCATAGGGCTGTGATCTCCATTGTTTGCATGTATCAACTTACACACTGGGCAAACACCCCATAAATTCTGATTTAAATTTTATCCACCACATTTCTGTTACAATTTCGTATAGCCATCTTCCCAAATCCAGACTTGAAATATATGAACAAAATAGAAGCGGAATTGCTCAATACTGGGCAATTCCGCTTCAAGGTGTATATTAAGGACTGGAAAATAAAGTGTTTTTCTTAACTGAAAAGTCTAAGCAACGGCTTTGACTCTTTCTTGGGCCTGCTTTTATGGATGAAATTGCCGGTAGGCATTTTGACGAAGAGATTCTGGCAGGAATAACACTCCCAGTGCTTGGACCGTTCCTGAAGCCTGATCAGGACTCCATCACGGTCATAGCAAACCTGGCAATAAGGACCAGTTTTTTCATTATCCTCATCAATCCAATATTTCTGTCCGTCAAACTCCATGCATTCCGCAAGGTCAAGAATCTCGGCAACCTCTTTAATCTGAGATCGCAACTCTTTATTTTCCTCATACATATTAAGATAGTCTTCCTGAATAATCCTTAAAAGACTTTCCGCTTCGCGGTCATGCCCATCATTAAATAATTCAAGAACTTTCCTAAAGTTGGTTGCGTGGAGATTTTTTTTACTCATTTTTCCGCCCTATCCTTACAGTATAATTTTAGGAACACCTGCTTACTGTATCGACAAAGCAGTAATTTCCTTTAGGGACAAGGGAAAAAACTTTTTTTCATACCATTGACAGCACCATATCCGATCCATATATCAACATTGCCCGACAAGAGGTATCAACTTCTTCCCTTGATCGAAGCCACAGCATAAAAAAATATATTCCAATTTAAATATAAGGAGATAAACATGGCGCATTCCATCGAACAATTTAAAGCGGCCCTTGATGAGCATCACGAATGGCCCTGCGACTACACTTTTAAATTTATCGTTCCCTGCAAGTCTCTGGTTGAACTCAAGTCAATGATTGACGGTTTTCCATATACAGAAAAAGACTCTAAGACAGGCAAATATACCAGCGTAACCGTTGTCATCCATGCCAACAGCTCTGATGTAATCCTGAATATCTACGAAAAAGCAGCAACCATTGAAGGACTCATTTCCCTTTAATTAATAAGAAGCAACTCCGGGTTGACTTCCATCACGCCTTGTTTAAAGATAACGCCGCTCATTTTTGAGCATTTTTTATTTTTCAAGTTTACGCAAGAATGGCTGTTTTTACTTTTCCATAGCGTGCCGAATTTTGTTCATATCCTTGTTAATAAGCCGAAATATCAGCTTTTTATTTTGAACATAATCGTTATCGTTAACGTGAATACTTAAACGGCTTTTAATCAAATATCATATCCTTAAGAGAGTTCCGGAGGACTTTTCCAGTCATGAGCGATTATAAAAAGACCCTGTGTCTGCCCAAGACAAAATTTCCCATGAAGGCTAACCTCAAACAGCGCGAGCCCGAAATGCTCAAAAGCTGGGAGGAAACCGGGGTGTACGAAAAAATGGTTGAAGCAAACGCTGACGCCGAGCAGTACGTCCTTCACGACGGCCCCCCGTATGCTAACGGCCACATTCACATGGGTACAGCCATGAACAAGGTTCTCAAGGACATTATCGTTAAGTCCCGCAACCTGCAGGGCATGAAAGCCGAATACGTTCCCGGCTGGGACTGCCACGGCCTGCCCATCGAGCACAAGGTTGAGCAGGAACTCAAGAAAAAGAAAAAAGAACTGCCCACCACTGTTATCCGCAAACTCTGCCGCGAATACGCAGCAAAGTTTGTTGATATTCAGCGCAAGGAATTCAAACGCCTCGGCGTACTTGGTAACTGGGAAGATCCATACCTGACCATGAAGCCCGAATACGAAGCAGCAACCGCTCGTGAACTGGGTCGTTTCATGGAAAAAGGATCTGTTATCCGTGGTAAGAAGCCCATTCACTGGTGCTGCGACTGCCGTACCGCTCTTGCTGAAGCGGAAGTTGAATACGAAGATCACACTTCTCCTTCCATCTACGTACGCTTCCCGCTGAATGATGAAAAAGTTCTGAAAGCACTGCCCGAAGATGTTGCATCCAAAGTAGACCTGTCCCGCACCTACGTGTGTATCTGGACCACCACTCCCTGGACCATCCCCGACAACATGGCTGTGGCTGTTCACCCTGAATTTGAATACGTTGTTGCCGAAGTTAACGGTGACATCTACATTCTCGCTGAAAGACTGCTGCCCGTCTGCGCAGAATCCTTCGGTTGGGAAAGCTGGAATGTTCTGGCAACTGTAGAAGGTGCCAAACTTGAAGGCGCAATAGCCAAACACCCCATTTACGATCGCGAGTCCCCCATTGTTCTCGCCAATTACGTAACTCTCGATTCCGGTACCGGTTGTGTTCATACTGCCCCCGGTCATGGTCGCGAAGACTTTGAAACCGGTCTTAAATACGGACTTGAAGTTTACTCCCCGATGAATAACAGCGGTGTGTTCCTCAAGGAAGTAGAATTCTTCGCCGGAATGAATGTTTGGGAAGCAAACCCCAAAGTAATCGAAAAGCTCCAAGAAGTGGGCAACCTGCTGGCACAGGAAAAAATATCCCACTCCTATCCCCATTGCTGGCGCTGTAAAGAGCCGGTCATCTTCCGCGCAACCACCCAGTGGTTCATCGGCATGGAAGAAAACGACCTGCGCAAAAAAGCTCTCAAAGCCATCAAAGATGATGTTGATTGGATTCCCGCATGGGGTGAAAACCGTATCTACAGCATGGTTGAAAACCGCCCTGACTGGTGTATCTCCCGTCAGCGCAACTGGGGTGTACCCATTATAGCCCTGATTTGTCAGGACTGCGATGAGGTATACAATGAACCTGAATGGGTTTTCTCCGTAGTAGACGAATTTGAAAAACACGAACACGGCTGTGACTACTGGTTTGAAAAATCAGTTGAAGAAATCGCTCCTGCAGGTCTCAAATGCCCCAAATGCGGCGGCACCCACTGGGCCAAGGAAGACGACATCCTCGACGTATGGTTTGATTCCGGTACCAGTTACGCTGCTGTTGTTGAAAAACGTAAGGAACACCGCTTCCCCGCTGATCTGTACCTCGAAGGTTCCGACCAGCATCGCGGATGGTTCCACAGCTCACTGCTCGCTTCCGTTGGTACCCGCGACGTGCCTCCCTACAAGACCGTACTTACTCACGGTTACGTAGTTGATAAGGACGGCCGCAAGATGTCCAAATCCATCGGTAACGTAATCGCACCGCAGGAAATCATTGACCAGCATGGTGCTGAGATCCTGCGTATGTGGGTTTCCGCAGTTAACTATCAGGAAGACGTCCGTATCTCCGACGAAATCCTGAGCCGCATGGTCGATACTTACCGTCGTGTACGTAACACCTGCCGTTACATTCTCGGCAACCTTGACGGTTTCAATCCCGAAGTTGACGCAGTCGCACCCGCAGACATGCTGCCCATCGACCATTTCGCTCTTGATCTGGTCAACCGTCAGCATGAAGTAATCCAGAAAGCTTACACAAACTTTGAATTCCACAAAGTTTACCATACCCTGCACAACCTCTGCACCACCGAGCTGTCTGCCTTCTACCTTGATATTATCAAGGACAGACTCTACGTGTCCGGCGAGAAGAGCCTCGAACGCCGCTCCGCACAGACCGTACTCTGGCAGACCATGCTCATGCTGCTTAAGGATATGGCACCTATCCTTTCCTTCACTGCTGAGGAAGCATATTCCCACATGCCTGAAGAAATGAAAGGATCTGCTGAAACTGTATTCGCTATCCGTCCCGAGCTCCTCAAGCCTTCCATCGACGATGCCGAGCGCAAAAGATGGGAACTGCTCATGGACGTTCGTACCGAAGTCACCAAAGCAATCGAGCCTCTGCGCCGCGAAAAGGTAATCGGTCACTCTCTGGACACCAAGATCACCCTCTTTGCCAACGAAGACATAGCCAAGGCTCTGGAAGGTATCGAGCGTCGCGAATTCTTCATTGTCTCCGGTGTTGAAATCAAGCCGCTGGCCGAAGCTTCCGACGATGCAGTTAAGCCTGAAGAACTTGAAGGACTCGCCATCAAGGTCGAAAAGGCACAGGGCGAAAAATGCAGCCGCTGCTGGAGATACGACACTCTCGGCACAAATGCTGAACATCCCGAACTCTGCCCGCGTTGCGCAGCCGTTCTGGCCGGTTAGTTTCTCGCTCTTTGTAAATTGAATAAGTAAATGCCCCCGCCCTTCTTGCAAGGACGGGGGCATTTTTGAAGAATGCCTCCGGCGGCTTAAACCCTTTTGAAAAAGAGTTTAAGAATCCCAAAACTTTTTAGTGTGCTTCGCAAAGTAGCATGTTAGGGCGACCTTCGAATGAATAAATATTTTTTAGCGGGGATTATCTCTGCTGCAACTTTAATCTTGGACCAAATCACCAAGATTGCAGTCCGTGAAAAGATGGTCCTCTGGACTTCAGAAACTGTCATTCCCGGATTATTTAATCTGGTGCACGTGGTCAATAAGGGCGCTGCATTCGGTTTCTTGAACCGTGCTGATATTACTTGGCAGCGTAATTTTTTTATTGTGGTTACCATTGTTGCACTGGTCGCAATCGGAATGCTGCTTAAGTCTGTTGGGGAAAAGGATAAATTCCAGATTGTGGGCCTTGGGTTAGTGCTAGGCGGTGCTATTGGTAATTTAATCGACCGGATTCTCTATCATCAGGTTACTGACTTTCTGGATTTTTACTATGGATCACATCACTACCCGGCTTTCAATGTAGCGGATATTGCAATCTGTCTGGGCGCTTTTGCCATGATCATCTCATTTTACAAGACTAAATAAGATGAATCCGACCCTGTTCAGCATAGGCTCCATAAACATTTATGCCTACAGCGTGTACATCACTGCCGGGTGCCTGCTGGGTATTGGCTGGGCCATGCGTGCGGCAAGGCTTTGGGAGCTGGATTACAAACTGGCTCCGGTTACCGGAATAATCGCAGTTGTCAGCGGCATTATCGGCGCACGGGCGCTTTATGTCGGCTTGTATCCTCAGGAATTCTCCGGAGACCTGCTCAGAATATTTTATATCTGGCAGGGCGGACTCGTTTTTTCCGGTGCGATTATTTTCGGTTCACTGGCTGGACTGCTCTACCTGCACTCCAAACAACAACCAATCTTGGATTGGCTGGACTGCTTTGCACCGGGCATTGCACTTGGGCAGGCAGTTGGTCGGCTGGGGTGTTTTTTTGCCGGATGTTGCTACGGCAAGCCGACCGATTTGCCATGGGCAGTAACATTTAAAAATACTGCTTCACTGGCCCCTCTTTTTCAACCTCTGCACCCGACCCAGCTTTACCATTCCCTTGCCGGACTGGTCACTTTTCTGATTCTGATTGTTGCCGGAAACCATATTAAGACAGAAGGCCGCATTACCGGACTGTTCCTGATATTGTTTTCTGCGTTCAGATTTATTATTGAATTTTTCAGGGCGGATTACCGGGGAGAACTCGGTCCCCTGTCTATGACTCAGTTCATAACACTTGTCTTTTTCGCAATTGGTATATACCTGTTATCAATATATAAAAAAAGGAGCTCCTAATGTTCTTCGGACAAATTCCCAATCTTCCCATGGAAACCTGGATTATCATCCTCGGCAGTGTCGGTCTTTTTGCGGCCTTGACACTTTTCGCCATATGGGATGCATTCAAAAGGGAATTCCCGTCCAACATGGAAAAAGTCGGCTGGATTCAGCTCTCTATTTTTATTCCATTTTTCGGCTGTCTGGCTTATTTTCTTTTAGGTAGAAAAAGGGGGAAAAAATTTAATGAAAAATAACATGAAAAATTCTCTTATTGCTGCCCTTATCGCTTTTCCTCTGGCTACCGGCCTAAGCGGCTGTGTAACCACCTCTGATATGGACAAACTGCGCATGGAATTGCGCCAGACCAGATCACAGCTGAACAAAAAAATCGAGACCGTCGAACAACAATCAGCTGCCGACAACGTCGCCCTGCGCGATGAAATCAAAAAATCCAGCTCTCCGGTGCAAACCCAGCAGGCAAATATGTATGCTGAAGTAAACGCCCTGAAAATGCAGGTCGCAAGACTTCAGGGTACCGTCAACACCATGTCCGAGTCCGTAAACAGAATCGATGCAGGAGACAGCAACAGCACCGTTTCTTTGGAAGAACTTTCCCAGAAAGTTGAAAATATGCGTCTGGCCCTTGAAAGCCAGTTGGCCATCGACCTTGGCCTTATCAAAACGCAGGCTCCCAAAGACAAGGAAACACAAGTTGCAATCTCCAACGCAACCGCAGCTATCGGTGGAATTGCCGCAGTGGTAGCTCCTGACGTTAAAAAGCCTGAACCTGCTGATCCCGCCCAAGCTTTGTATGATAAGGGACTTGCCTTGTTCAAGGACCGTAAATACAAAGACGCAATCCGGGATATGGCCGAATTTACCAAGACTTTCCCTAAACATAAGCTTGTTCCCAACGCCATTTTCTGGGAAGGTGAATGTTACTACCAGCTCAAGGATTATGCCAATGCCGCACTCAAATATCAGGGTGTCATTGCCAAACATTCCTCAAGCAATAAATACAGACCCGCACTGCTCAAGCAGGGCCTATGCCTGATCAAACTGGGCAAGACCAAATCCGGGCGCTATATTCTTGAAGACCTTATCAAGAAAGCCCCTGATTCCGCTGAAGCAAAGCGTGCTGAAAGCATTATCAAGAACTTAAAATAATCTAACCGGATATAGTACAATGAGCGAGAGCAAGAACTTTAATAAAATTATCCACCTGTCCTTCCCACCGAATACTTCCGGCCGTCCGGTTGTGTGCAATCTGGGCAAACTCTACAATCTCAGCTTCAACATTCTCAAAGCTGACATCAACCCCAGACTCGAAGGCAGCATGACCCTTGAAATCACCGGTCTTGAAGAAGACTACCACAAGGGCATAAACTACCTGAAAGAAAACGGCGTACGCCTCATCCCCGTTGCGCAAAAAATCGCAAGGGATGAAGAATCATGCATGCATTGCGGCATGTGCCTCTCCATGTGCCCCACCGGAGCTCTTTCCCTTGAGAAAGATACACGTCTGGTAATCTTTGATCTGGAGAAATGTACTGCCTGCGGCCTGTGTACCAAGGTCTGTCCTGTTCGGGCCATGGAAGTCGATCCTCAGGATTAGTTCATAACAAAAACAAGGGAATCCAAATGGACCGGGACACACCGCATTACGCCAGTGTAGAAACAAGAATCAAGGGACACGGACGCATCTCTTCCTCTCTGGAGAGTCAGCCCGTATACCGTGGATTTACCGGGATGAAAAAGCACCCCGCTGAAGATCTAGATGATTCAAAAGTTCCGGAATGGCTGAGAGTCTACATAACTGAACTTGACCGCAAGCTGGACCAGCTGCTGGGCATGCAGAGCAAAAAAGACATCAAGCAGGATTTCCCCCTCGACCTCGAAATAATAAAAATTTCCGGCAACGGAATGACCTTTCGCTCAACTTCCGTCACAGCACCATGCATAATGGAAATGGTGGCGGAAATTGAGCAGATTCCTTTGCGACTTGCCGGAGCCAAAGGTCGCGTTAAAGCTGGCAAAAAGGACAATTACTGGGTAATGAAATTTGAAAAAATCAGGGAACATGACCTTGAATCAATTATCCAGTTTGTTTTCAGCGAACAACGTGAAATGATCCGGACCGAAAAGCTGGGTTAGCCCTGCAACGTTTATATAAAAACCAACGCCAAGGAGAGCGCAGTGATTAATGATGATCAAATAGTGCGGGAGATGATGGAAAAGGTCTCCGAAGACCTAAGCAAAAGTCTCAAGGAAAGTATTGCCCATGCAGTACAGAAAGAAATTTCCAAGAGCATGTCTCAGACCCTTCTTGAGGGGGAATTCTACCGCCGCATCAACATTGACCTGCAGAACGGTCTCCGGGACATCTATCAGGAAGTAGCCAAGGCCAAAAAAGGCCCTGCAGGTTCAACAGGCTCAGTAGAAGTCTGCGTTGATTCCGATCCTGATCAGCTTTTCAACGAAGCCTCCGACCAGCTCGACGCCATCATGCGCACCACCGAAAAAGCCACGCAGGACATCATGGATATTCTTGAGAAGACTCAGGAAACCCAGTTTGCCCTTGCAAACATAATCAAGGCTTTTGAATCCGGCGGTGTAAAAAAAGAACAGCGTCAGGAACTGGCCAACATCAACGATACCTTGGGTCAGGATATCATGACCATCATGACCACCCTCTCCTTTCAGGACCTGACAGGGCAGCGCATCAAGATCATCATCGAAACCATCAAGAGTGTTGAAAAGATCGTCCTTGATCTGTACATGTCCACCGGGCTGAAAATCAAAGCCCGTGAACAGGCCCCGGAAAAATCCCTTGATCAGCTTGATCAGGAAACTCAAAGCAAAATGAGCGAACTCAAAGGCCCCACCGAAAAGGCCGATCAGGGTGATGTTGATGATTTGTTGGCGTCGCTTGGGTTGTAGGGATTGTATGGTTACGCCTTTGGCGTAGTTTTTTTCATAGAAAAAATGAAAGCGGGAAGCCTTTTGACGGGGCTTCTCGCTTTTATATTTGGGGAAAATTAATTTTATTTATTGATTTTGGCTTCTAATCTATCTAGCAAAAATTGTACTTTTTCGATCATTGGTGCTGCGCCAATTTGTTTGAATAAATCGAGTGATTTTTGCCAGTACTCATTAGCTTCTTTCAAGTTTCCTTGAAGTTCGCGAAGAATACCTAAGTTACCATAATCACAAGCTATTCCTTCAATGTACTCGATGTCCTTATCAATTTCCAAAGCCTTACAGTATAACTCTTCAGCCTCTAACAGATATCCTTTTTGCATCTTAACTACGCCAAGATTTCCATATCTAATTGCCAACCCTCTATGATTAAATTTTTTTTCCTCTTTTGCTAGAGACTCCATATTAAAAGATTCCGCACCGTCAATGTCACCGCAAGCATAGCAAAGACTTCCAAGATTGCCCAAGACAGTAGCTATTTTCTTTGTATTACCTAGTTGTTCATATATTTTAAGTGCTTTATTGTAGCAATTTTCTGCGCTTTCAAAGTCACCCAAATTTTTATGGATAACCCCTAAATTTCCATGAGCAATAGCGGTCCAGACTAGATTATTAGATTCCATACAAGAAATATTAATAAACGCGGCCTTGGATTCTTCAAGCTCTCCGAACAAATATCGCAATTGCCCCAATCGGTTCCACCCCTCAGCACTATTCGGATCAAGTTCAACCGATTTTTGATAGGCTTTTACTGCCTCTTTGGGATTATTCATAAAATCCAATAACCCAGCACGCCTATATGCTTGAGCAGCTTTCAAACGTAGTTCATCGCTGCCGTCAACATTCTTCGCGGCTTCTGCGTTAAAAAATGCCTTGGCTAAATCAGTATTACCCTTTGCAAGTTCAGCTTCAGCTTGTGCAGCGTAATCAGTCTCTTTCTGTGTATCTTGTGGCTCACGCAACCCATCGATGACATCTTTGAGAGCTTTAATTTCATCATCTCTTGATTGAATTACTTCATCTTTAGATTGAATAGTCTGCTGTGCTTTTCTTAAATCTTTTCTTTGATCTTCATATACTTTCTCAGCAAGTGTCTGCGAATCTACGCGTTCAGGAACATTCACATTTACCTCAACACTCTGCGTTAGCCGATCATTTCCCTTACGCTTAAAAAGCCCAAAAAAATGAACGCTTACGGGATAGGCAGCAAGCACTACACCCAAAACAGATAGCTTAACAGTAAAACCCAAGCCCCAAAACCATCCCCAAACAACACCCGGCACAGCCATAGCAGCATCAAGTATCTGAGTAGAATTAAACAAAACCACCCCCCCCCATATATCAAAAGCAAACCACCAATTATTCCAATCCCATTTTCTAAAACAACTAACGATACGAATACGATCCGTCAATACAGAATAACAGTTTACCCCGCTCCATAAAAAATCCCCCGCAACCAATGGCTACGGGGGACTTATTCAATTTATATTTCCGAATAATTATTTCGGGACTCTGGGAAATCCGGTCAGGATACTGAGCACTGCTACTACTGCGAGAATGAAGCAGTAATGCATATTGCCTATGATCTCAAGCGGGGAAAGCCCGGAGATGGAACCGGCCAGCAGGACCTGTGCGCCGTAAGGGATGATACCCTGAACTACGCAGGAGAAGATATCCAGCAGACTTGCGCTGCGGCGCGGATCAACATTGTGGCTTTCGGCGATTTCCTTAGCCATGCCCCCGGTGAGGATGATGGCTACGGTGTTGTTCGCGGTGCAGAGGTCAGACAGTACGGAAAGAGCACTGATGCTGAACTCACCGGCCTTGGTGGACTTGGTGCCCTTGGTCAGCTTACCGATGAAGTTAATAATGTAAGTGATACCGCCGTGAAACTTGATCAGCTCACCAAGACCGCCAACGAGCAGGGAAAGCACGAGGATTTCCTGCATTCCGGTGAAACCTTTGTAGATGTCCTGAGAGAAGGTCAGCAGATTAAAGCTTTCCATGGATGCAAATCCGACCAGACCGGTGAAAACAATACCTGCGCCGAGCACTACGAAGACGTTCACGCCAAGTACGGCCATGACCAGAATGGTGATGTACGGCAGAACCTTGAGCAGGCTGTATCCGCCATCGGCTACAACCTGACCGCCCTCACCTGCCACATAGAGAATTACGATGGTGATCAGTGCGGCCGGCAGTGCTATGAGCAGGTTCATCTTGAACTTATCACTCATTTTACAGCCCTGAGTACGGGTTGCGGCGATGGTGGTGTCGGAGATCATGGACAGGTTATCACCGAACATGGCCCCGCCCACAACTGCGCCCATAAGCAATGCAGAGGAAATATCTGTTTTACCGGCAACACCTACAGCGATAGGCGCGATAGCGGCAATGGTTCCCATGGAAGTACCCATGGCAGTAGCAATGAAAGCAGCGATAACAAACAGTCCGGGCAGAACCATGGAGGCAGGTACAATGGACAGACCGAGGTTAACGGTGGACTCAACACCGCCGATGGATTTTGCAACAGAGGCAAATCCGCCAGCCAGCAGGTAAATCATGCACATGGTCACGATACCCGGCTCACCTGCACCGCGCAGGAATATGTTGATCTTGTCGTTGAGTTTGTCCTTACCCATCCAGACTGCCCAAGCAATAGCGGGAAGAATGGCCACGGTTGCGGAGAGCTGGTAGAAAGCCATGCTGGTTCCGTTCATGGTCAGGAAAAATCCTGTTCCAATAAATATCACCAAAAATAGAGCCAATGGCGCTAGGGCCAATCCGTTTGCTTCCTGTTTCATACTACTATATTCCTATATAAAGAGTTAGACATATAGTTCGAGTAAAAAATATCTCCGCTAGGCGGAGCTATCGTTCGAACCAATTTCAGAAAATCAACGTAAGTAACTACTTATCTAGTGAAAAAAGCAATTTTTACGCTGATTTTTCATTATTTGCGTTACTGAGGTGAATTAAATGCTCACCTTTTTGCAGTTATGTCAACAAAAACCGAACAGCATTTTTTAAGGATAAATCCAAATAAAAAGCTCCTTCCGTGCCGAGGTGACACAAAAGGAGCTTTCTAATCAGGCTATATAAAATAAACTAGTACTCTATTTCGACAGCGGAAGAAGCACGGATAGCACGGGCTTTTGCGTCTTCCACATCTTGACCAAGGGCAAGGGCAACGCCAAGACGACGCACACCGTTACATTCGCCCTTTCCGAAGATGAGAACTTTGGTGTCAGCTTCTTCGAGAGCCTTGTCCACATTGAGGAAAGCCGGAGCTTCGGATTTGCCATTGGAAAGAATTACACTTGATGCGGCTGGTCCATACTGACGGATTGCCGGAATCGGCAGTCCGAGAATGGCACGGACATGGAGTGCAAACTCACTCAGGTCCTGAGAAATTACGGTCACTAAACCGGTATCGTGAGGACGGGGAGAAACTTCACTGAAGATTACTTCCTCGCCTTTAACGAAAAGCTCGACTCCGAAAAGACCTCTGCCGCCAAGGGCGTCGGTGATTCTGAGTGCATAATCCTGCGCATTGGCAAGAGCTGTCTCTGACATGGGCTGCGGCTGCCATGATTCACGGTAGTCACCATCATCCTGTCTGTGCCCGATGGGCGCACAATAGGAAGTTCCACCGGCATGGCGCACGGTAAGCAGAGTGATTTCATAGTCAAAATCAACAAAGCTTTCCACAATGATGCGGCCTTCGCCAGTACGTCCGCCGGACTGAGAGTAATCCCAGGCGCGATCGATATCGGCTTCGGATTTTACTGTGCTCTGCCCTTTACCGGAAGAGCTCATAACAGGCTTGATTACGCAGGGAATGCCGATTTCTTTAATTGCTTCGAGGTACTCTTCCTTGGTATCGGCAAATCTGTAAGGGGAAGTTTTAAGACCGACTTCTTCAGCCGCCAAGCGACGGATACCTTCGCGGTCCATGGTCAAACGGGTGGCACGGGCTGTGGGAACTACGTTGAAACCTTCCTTTTCCAGTTCGAGAAGAGTCTCGGTGGCAATGGCTTCAATTTCCGGCACAATGTAATCAGGCTTTTCTGTTTCCACTACGCGACGCAATTCTGCAGCATCAAGCATGGAAATCACATAGTTACGGTGTGCAACCTGCATGGCCGGGGTATTTTCATACCTGTCCACGACAATAACCTCAACGCCGAGGCGCTGGGCTTCAATGACAACCTCTTTACCAAGTTCACCGCCGCCAAGCAGCATCATTTTGCGGGCAGAAGCGGTTCCGGCAGTTCCGAGAGTGACCATAGATTTTTTCTCCGTAAGGTGTTTTGTCTTGTGGGAAATTAATTTCGTGTGGGTGTGGTTCTAGTCTCATAAGACAAGCAAAAATTCAAGGAATTAGATACACCCTTCTGCTTGTCTTCGATATCCCGCTGTTGTATTTTCAAAAGCTGAACTAAGCAGCTTTAAAAGGAGTATCCTTATTAATATGGATAAGAAAAAAGTAATCCTTGCCGTGAGCGGTGCCAGCGGAACCATGTATGCGGTCAAACTTGCTCAACATCTCGGTTCTGCAGAGAATGTTGAACTGCACCTGATCATGTCCGATGCAGCGCTGAAGGTGATGGAACTTGAAACAGACTTTAAACCCGAAGACCTGACCGGGCATGCTGATTTTGTATACCGGCAGGATAACATTGCAGCACCTCCGGCCAGCGGATCATGGCAGCATGACGGTATGATCATCTGTCCCTGCTCCATGGCAACCCTTGCAGCAATTGCCCAAGGACTGGGCAACAACCTGCTCCACCGGGCCGCTGATGTCTGCCTTAAGGAACGACGCAAACTGGTTCTTGTTACCCGCGAAACTCCGCTGAACCTTATCCATATCCGCAATATGGAAACAGCAACCCTTGCCGGGGCAACGATCATGCCCGCATCTCCGGGATTCTACCATGCTCCCAGAAGTCTGGATGACATGGCCTCACATATGGCAGGACGAATTCTTGAACAAATGAAAATTCCGCACAACCTTTATCTCCGCTGGGGAGAGGAATCATCGAGGTAAGCTATGAAACATACATTTACTTGGAACGGACATTCAAACTTCACAATCAAGTCTGATGACAAGACCGTAATCATCGACCCTTTCTTTAAAGGAAACCCTAAAGCCTCGACCACATGGGAATCCATCAGCAAAGCAGATGCTGTGCTGGTAACCCATGACCATGGAGATCACATCGGGCAGGCTGTGGAAATCTGTAAAGCCACCGGAGCAACACTGGTCTGTATTTTCGATCTGGTAGAAAAAATGGTTGGGCTGGGCGTAGATCAGAGTAGAATAATCGGCATGAATATCGGCGGCACGGTTTCCGTAGCCGGAATAAAAATCAAAATGGTTCAAGCCATGCATTCTTCTGCAACCGGAGCACCAGCCGGATACATCCTTACTTACGAAGACGATTTCTGCGTCTACTTTGCCGGAGATACCGGGCTGTTCGCTTCCATGGAGTTCTTTGGAAAACTGCACGACATTGACGTGGCCCTGCTGCCCACCGGAGGCTGGTTCACCATGGATTCAAAAGACGCTGCCTACGCCTGCAAACTGCTGAAATGCAAAACTGCAATCCCTATGCATTACGGAACATTCCCTATCCTTGAACAGGATGCCATAAGCTTCAAAGAAGCATGCGCGGAACTGGCACCCAAATGTAATGTTGTTGAACTAGAAGTAGGCACTGAAAAAGAAGTTTAAATTGGCGAAAGCATAAGAAAAAGGATTTAAGAATCCCGGCAGGGCTGCCGGAGGCATCAAACTTCCCGAAAAGCATCAAATATCTGCTGGGCTCGCTTTTTGCCGATTCCCTGAACATTAGAGAGGTCTCCCACGGAGGCCTCTTTCATTTTCTGCACAGAGCCGAACTCATCCCAAAGCAGACGGGCTGTCTTGGGACCGATTCCGGGCAAAGACAAGACCTCACTCTGCAATACCTTCTTCTTACGAGATTTGCGCTGCCTGCCGATGACAAAACGGTGCGCTTCATCACGGACACGCTGCAAATACAATAGCTCCGGGCTACCGCTTTTAAGCGGCAGATGGTTCTTACGTCCGGGCCGAAAAATACGGTCCTCCAGCTCCCCTGCCTTACGCGTCGGGCCCTTGGCAATGGAAGCCAGATGCGGAATAGGTTCGTCATACTTCCAATTTTCGGCAAAAGCCTTTTCAACCGAAGCAAGCTGCCCCTTACCACCATCGATTAATATAAGGTCTGCCCATGGCGGGCCGGAATCAATGCGCTTGATCACCCAGTGGAAAAGTGCGGCGTAATCATCTGAAGAATGCTCAAGCTCCGGGAAGGCATAGGTTCGGTATTGAGATTTTTCAGGCTTGCCTTCCTCAAAAACAACCATCCCTACACGCATACCTTCCCCGCCAAGATGAGAGGCATCGATACATTCTATACGCTGCGGCGGCCCGGAAAGTTGAAGTTTTCCAGCCAACAGTTCGAGAATATTATCGTTATTCTTTTCCTTATCTTTGAGTCCGAGAGCAGCATTCTTGCGTGCGATTTCCAGCAGCCTTTTTTCCTCACCGCTATGCGGAGTGACAATGCGCACGGTGGACTTGCTACGCTCGCTAAGCAGTTCAGCCGCGCCCTGCATGTCGAACTCGAAAGGTACGAAGATCTTAGGCGGAATAAATTTGGTTGAAGAATAAAACTGGGAAACAAAGCTATTAAGCACTTCCTCTCCGTCTTCCAGACTGAGCCCCGGCCAGAAGAAGTTTTTCTTATCAAGCAAACGCCCTTTCCTGATGAACAGCAGTCCAAGCCCCACGCCCTGCGATGATTCCGCGAGCGCAATGACATCAATATCAGAACGTTCGCCGAGCACCACAGATTGTTTTTCCACAGTTTTTTGAATGGCTTTGATCTGATCACGAAACTTGGCAGCGCTTTCAAAATCCAAGACATCTGAAGCATTCTCCATCTGCCGGCGCAGAGAACCGATCAAATCCCCTGCCCTGCCGGAAAGAAGCATTTCCACCTGATGGACCAGCTCCATATAAGTCTCCCGGGGGACTACATTTACACAAGGCCCGAGACACTGCCCGATATCATGATACAAGCATGGCCTGACCCGATTACGAAAAGCTGAATCAGAACATTTCCGAAGCGGAAAGACCTTACCAAGCACCTTCCATGTTTCGCGGGCGAAATAGCTGGAAGTGTATGGACCGAAATACACGGAACCATCACGCACGACCTTGCGGGTCATACGCAAGCGGGGATATTCGGATTTCTTGTCCAACTGAAACAGCACGTACTGCTTATCATCACGCAGGACAACATTGTAGCGGGGACGGTGTTTCTTGATCAGGCTGGCCTCGAGAAGCAAAGCCTCTTTCTCCGTTCCGGTGACAAGGGTGTCAATGGAATGGATTTTAGAAACCAGCACACGAGTTTTGGGAGTATGCTTATGCATTGCCCGAAAATACGAAGCAAGCCTTTTGCGCAATTCCCGGGCTTTACCGACATATATAATACGCCCTGATGAATCTTTCATCAGATACACACCGGGCAAAGCCGGAAAATCGACACTATTAAATTCAAAACTCATGACTAATTTGCTCGTATAATTTTTTAAACCCGGTTCAAAATCAATATTTGAGAACTAACTTTGAGTTTATACATTGTCAATAAAGGGCTTCCGACGACCCTAAGAAAGTCTAGAGAATATCTAAGTTTTCGCACGGACAAATTGGGTAAAATTTTTTATACGGTAAAAAAAATTATACCTTTGTCAAAAAAATGTAATTTTTTACTTGCCATGGAGTCCATGAAGGGCTAGAACGGTCACTGAAGGTAGGCGTCAGGCAATCGTGCTTAAACATTTATTCAGCAAAAGGAATAAAAAATGAAAAAACTTGCTATTCTTGCAGTACTGGCATGCATGGTCTTCGGCTTTGCTGCTTCTGCATCTGCAGTAGATCTGGACGCTAAAGGTCAGTTCCAGTTCCAGATGAACTTCATGGATAACCCTGACTTTCTGTCCAACAAAGACGGCGGCACCAACGAAGACGATCTGAACTTCTGGTTCCGTGCTCGTACTGAATTCCGTTTCATCGCAAACGAAAACCTCTGGGCAGTTCTGTACACTGAGTACAAGAACCGTGTAGGTACTGGTCACGTTAACACCAGCACCAACGACAACGACGATGGTCTGTATGTTAAGCGTGCTTACCTGCAGTACCGTTTCCCCGGCACCGAAGTTCTGACTTCTGCTGGTATCATGTCCATCAACATGCCTGGTGCTGTAACCGGTTCCATGGTTCTTGGTGATGCTGACCTCGGCGCATTCATGGTTGAAACCCCCATCACTGACGAAATCGCTATTGCTGGTGCTTTCATCCGTTACGCTGACGACAACCAGAACGACGCAACCGACGCTACTTCCAAAGACGAACTGGATATCTTCTACGCAGCAATGCCCATCACTCTTGATGGTATTTCCGCTACCCCCTACTTTGCATACGCAATCGTAGGTCAGAACGTTGCTAACGTTCCCTCCGGTCTTCTTGCTCCTAACGTAAGCGCTCTGACCAAGAACGAATACGCTTGGTGGCTCGGTACTTCCTTTAACATGGACATGTTCGATCCCATCGTATTTGCAGCTGACGCAGTCTACGGTTCCGTAGACGGCGACGTTAAACAGAATGACCGTTCCGGTTTCCTCTTTGACGCATCTCTTGCTTACACCGGTCTTGATTTCGTTAAGCCCGTTCTGAAGTTCGCTTACACCACCGGTGAAGACGACAACACCAGCAACGGTTCTGAGCGTCTGCCCATCGTTTCTGATGACTTCGACCTCGGTACTTACTACCTCGGTGCTTCCAGCCTTACTTCTGCTGACCTGGGTAAAAACCCCCTCGGTTTCTGGGCTCTCGGTCTGTCTTTTGACAACATCTCTTTCTTCGAGAAACTGACCCACAAACTGGCTTTCACCTACATTCAGGGTACCAACGACAAAGACCTGATCAAAAATGTAGGCGCAGCTAACATCGCTGACGCTACCATCACTGCTGATGGTAACTTCCTGACCACCAAGGACCACGTATTCGCTATCGACTTCAACACCAACTACCAGATCTACGACGAACTGGCAGCTATCGTTGAATTCGGTTACGCTGACGTTGACCTCGACAAAGGTACCTGGGAAAACTTCCGCGGTACCATCAAAGACAAGCAGGATCCCAACTTCAAGCTTGCTCTTGGTCTCGTTTACAAGTTCTAAGAAATCTTAGAAATTTAGCATAGCCTTGACGCCGGGGGCCGGGAGTTCATACTCCCGGCCCTTTTTATTTTCCTGCCTCAAACGATCTATTCTTCTCGACTTTTGGTGCTCATTACGATAAGGGTCAACACATCTTAAAGACATCTCTTCATAAGAACCATACTCACCAATCACATCTTAAGGACAATTCTATGCCTTGCAGAGATATTACCTATTCCGGACAGCAGGATTGGCCGGAAATCAAGAAATGGCTCGAAATCAGAGTCAACCCCGACAGTAAAGTAGACTCCATTGTCAAAGACA
The DNA here is from genome assembly GCF_963666665.1 of Maridesulfovibrio sp. Taxonomy (NCBI): domain Bacteria; kingdom Pseudomonadati; phylum Thermodesulfobacteriota; class Desulfovibrionia; order Desulfovibrionales; family Desulfovibrionaceae; genus Maridesulfovibrio; species Maridesulfovibrio sp. The sequence goes on along the minus strand of NZ_OY762999.1, from coordinate 1,246,132 downwards.
TCCTTACCAGAGTAAAAACCGAAGGCGACGCAGCCCTCGTTGATTACACCAAGCAGTTCGACTGCCCGGATTTCAATCATTCCATGCTTAAGGTCAGTCGTGATCAGCGCGGTCTCGCCTATGCGGAAATCGAATCTCATGACCTCGAAATCATCGAAGAGGCTATCCGCAACATCAGAAATTTTCACCGCAGACAGGTTGAAGAATCATGGTGGACTACAGGAGAAGACGGAACCATCCTCGGCCAGCTGGTTCGTCCGGTTGACCGCGTTGGACTGTACGTTCCCGGCGGACAGGGCGGTGAAACTCCGCTTATTTCCAGCATGATCATGAATGCCGTACCCGCACAGGTTGCCGGAGTAAAAGAGATCGCTGTAATCTCCCCTCCCCGCAAAGACGGGACCCTGAACCCTTACATCCTTGCCACTGCACAGGAACTGGGGATCACAGAAATTTATGCATCAGGGTCCGCTTGGGCTATCGGAGCACTTGCTTACGGCACTGATACCATTGCTCCCTGTGATGTAATCGCCGGTCCGGGCAATATCTTTGTTGCTACCGCCAAAGGGCAGCTGGTTGGAGAAGTCGGTATCGACATGATCGCAGGCCCCAGTGAAGTTGCCATCCTTGCCGACGGTGATTCCGACCCGGCATGGATTGCCGCAGACCTGCTCTCTCAGGCTGAACATGATCCGCTCGCTTCTTCCATTCTCGTAACTTGGGATGATGAACTGGGCGTAAAAGTTAAATACGAACTCAAAAAACAGGCGGACCTTCTTCCCCGAGGCGAAATCGCCCTTAAATCACTTGAAGACTGGGGCGCAATCGTCAAGGTTCCCGACCTTGAAACCGGCATTGATTTTGTAAACCGCATGGCTCCCGAGCACTTGGAACTTGCGTTCGAAGAACCTTGGGGTGCAATCGGACAGATCAAACATGCCGGAGCGATCTTTATGGGCCACTATACCCCTGAACCCGTAGGCGATTATTTCGCAGGTCCCAACCACGTACTGCCCACTGTTGGAACAGCCAGATTTTCATCTGCGCTCTCAGTGGAAACATTTACTAAAAAAACAAGTCTGATCTATACTGATCAGAATTACATCAACCGCCACGGCGGTAAAATTGCTAGGCTGGCAAGGCTCGAAGGACTCGAGGCGCACGCCCGTTCAGTTGAAACCAGATTAAAATAAGAGGATACGCGGATGTCCAAGCATGTAGTTGAAACTGATATTAAGGAACTGAAACTTCTTTCACGCGGAAAGGTCCGTGATATATACGAAGTGGATGATGACAAGCTTCTGCTGGTTACCACCGACAGAATCTCAGCTTACGACGTCATCATGCCCAACCCCATTGATGACAAGGGCAAGATCCTGAACCAGATCACTCTTTTCTGGATGGACATGTTCAAAGACATCATTCCCAACCATCTGATCGCCTCTAAAGTGGACGACTACCCTGAAGTTCTCCACAAATACCGTGATCAGCTGGAAGGACGCTCCGTACTGGTGAAAAAAGCCACCCCGCTGCCAATCGAGTGCATTGTACGCGGCTACATCACCGGGTCCGGCTGGAACGACTACCAGAAAACAGGTGAAGTCTGCGGCCACAAGCTGCCCGAAGGCCTCAAAGAGTCCGAAATGCTGGAACAGCCCCTGTTCACACCTTCCACCAAGGCGGAACTGGGTGAGCACGATGAGAATATTTCCGTGGAAAAAGCAACTGAAATGCTCGGCAAAGAACTTTTTGACAAAGTTCAGGATGCCACTCTTTCCATTTACAAACGCGGTCGCGACTACGCACGTGAAAAGGGAATCATCATTGCTGACACAAAGTTTGAATTCGGTATCTGTGACGGCGAACTGATCATCATTGACGAAGTCCTGACTCCTGATTCCTCCCGCTTCTGGCCTGTTGAAGGCTACGAAGCCGGTAAATCCCAGCCCAGCTTTGATAAGCAGTTCCTTCGTGACTGGCTGACAGAAATCAAATTCAATAAACAGCCTCCGGCTCCCGAAGTACCTGAAGAAATCGCTACTAAAACTCGCCATAAATACATGGAAGCGTTCACCCTCTTGACTGAAAGCGAACTTGACGCTTAATAGCTTCTAAAAAGCAAGTATAAAATAAGGAGATATCAATGCTTCTAAAAGGTAAAAAAGCACTGATTTTCGGTGTTGCTAACAAAAAAAGCATTGCTTACGGCATCGCCAAGCAGTTTAAAGAACATGGAGCTGAACTGGCTTTCAGCTACGTTAATGATGCCATCCAGAAACGCGTTGAGCCCATCAGCGAAGAGCTGGGCGGCGCATTCACCTTCCAGTGTGATGTGCAGAGCGATGAAAGCATTGCCGCTTCTGTTGCTGAAGTCAAAGAACAGTGGGGAGATTTTGATATCCTCATCCATTCTGTTGCTTTCGCCAACCGTGACGACCTCAAGAATCGCTACATTGAAACTTCCCGCGACGGATTCCATCTTGCCATGGACGTTTCAGCTTATTCTCTGGTCAGCCTCTGTAATGCCTACGAAGATCTGATCAAGCCCGGCGGTTCCGTCATGGCTATGACCTACCTCGGCGCAAGCAGGGTTATCACTAACTACAATGTAATGGGTGTTGCGAAAGCTACTCTCGAAGCAAGCGTACGCTACCTTGCAGTAGATCTCGGTGAAAAGGATGTCCGTATCAACGCCATCAGCGCAGGTCCTATCAAGACCCTCGCTGCTTCCGGTATTTCCAGCTTCAAGGACATTTTCAGACACATTGAAGAGCGCGCTCCGCTCAAACGCAACGTTACTACTGAAGATGTAGGTAAGACTGCAGTTTACTACGCATCCGACCTTTCCGCAGGTGTTACCGGCGAAACCCACTTTGTGGATTGCGGTTACAACATCCTCGGAATTTAAATTCCGCTCGGATATCGATTCATATTGCCGGAAGCTTTTTTAAGCTTCCGGCTTTTTTATTTTTCAGATATAGTCTCATTCCTACTTGACAGGACTGAGTGAAGGGAATACACATCCCTTTTGCCTTGCCCTTATATAGGAAAGGGCCATAGACCATAAGGAGGAGTTAATATGCTCAGAAAGTATGAAGTACTTTTGCTTTTGAGCCCCGAGCTTGCGAGCGACAGCCGCAAAGAACTCGTTGAGGGACTCATCGCAATTATTGACCGCGAAGGCGGTAAAATGGATGAGATCGACGATTGGGGTTCCCGCCAGCTGGCTTACCCTGTCCAGAACCAGACCCGTGGATACTATGTCCGCCTCATTTTCGACGCACCCGGTCCGCTGGTTGCTGAACTCGAGCGCAACATCCGTATCACCGATGGTATCTTCAAGTTCGTAACAGTTAAACTTGATGAAACCGCTAAGGCAGAGGAGGCTTAATCATGGCATTCAAAAGAAAATTCACACCCAAAAGAAAGTTCTGCCGCTTCTGCGCGGATAAGAACCTTCCTCTCGATTATAAACGTCCTGACATTCTCAAGGACTTCGTAACCGAGCGCGGCAAAATCATTGCCCGCAGAATTACCGGTACCTGCGCTAAGCACCAGCGCCGTCTGACCACTGAAATCAAGCGTTCCAGACAGATGGCTCTCATGCACTACACTACTGTGCACAGCACCGATGTAAAGAAAAAGAGCATCTAGGGGGACTACATGAAACTTATTTTACGTGCCGATGTAGACGCTCTGGGTAGTCTTGGTGAAATTGTTACCGTTAAAGCAGGTTATGGCCGCAACTACCTGATTCCTCAGGGACTGGCTATGCCCGCTTCCGAAGCCAACCTCAAGCAGTTTGAGCTTGAAAAAAGAAAGCTTCAGGAAATGGCTGACAATCTCCGCACTCAGGCAGAAGGTCTTAGAGACAAACTGGCTGAAGTTGAAGTTAAAATTGAAGTTCGTGTCGGTGAAGGCGAAAAACTGTACGGTTCCGTAACCGCAGTTAACATCGCTGAAGCTCTCGCAGAAATGGATTTCGATATCGACCGCAGAAAAATCCTGCTGTCCGATCCTATCCGTTCTCTCGGTGAGTACGACATCGAAATTAAACTCCACCCCGAAGTTCGCGGTGAAGTTAAACTGGTTGTAGCCAAAGTTGGCGGACTGGTTGAAGAAGAGCCCGCTGAAGAGGTTGAAGCTCCCGCTGAAACCGAAGTAGCTGAAGATGCAGAAGAAGCAACTGAAGCGTAAATCAGGCTCAGACTATAATTCGGGCGGAGCGTCTAACGACGCTTCGTCCGATCTTTTGCGTAAAGTCCCGCCACACAACCTCGAAGCCGAACAGGCTGTTCTTGGCGGGGTTTTTCTAAGCAATACCATATTCAACGATCTCGTTGATATCGTCAAATCCGACGACTTCTACTCCCCTGCACATCAGGAAATTTTCCGGGCCTTTGAAGATCTCTATGCCCGAAATGCTCCCATAGACCTGATTACTGTCAGTGAGTACCTTACAGCTAAAGATAGAATAGACTCTGTAGGCGGCCCTGTGTACCTTGCTGAACTGGCGAACTCTGTTGTTAGCTCCGCTAACGCTCTTTATCATGCTGAAATTGTTGCAGAAAAAAGTATTCAACGTAGCCTGATAAATACCGCTGCCAGCATCATCAATGAAAGCTTTGAAGCTCAGGATGTTAAAGAACTGCTTGATCATTCCGAGCAGGCAATCTTTGATATTACTGACAACAAAAAGAATACCACTATCAAGGGCAGTAAAGCCCTCATTCAAGAAGTCTTTCAGGATCTTGAAAACAGGGTAGCCCAGAAGTCCCTCGTCACCGGCATTAATACCACATATCATAAATTCGACGAGATGACCGCAGGACTCCAGAATTCTGACCTGATCATTATTGCTGGACGTCCCAGTATGGGTAAAACCGCATTTGCCCTTAACGTGGCAATGCGCGCAGCACTACATTCCGGGGTAACCACTGCGGTATTTTCCTTGGAAATGGCAATGGGCCAGCTCATGACCCGTATGCTTGCCTGTCATGGCAAGGTTGATCTTTCCCGTCTGAGAACCGGACAGCTTGATGATGAAGACTGGGCCAAACTATATGATGCAGCTCAGGACTTGACAGAAGCCCCCATTTTTATTGATGATACTCCGGCAATCTCCACTATGGAACTACGCGCACGTTGCAGGCGTTTAAAATCCCAGCACAATCTTGGTCTGGTAATGGTCGACTACCTGCAGCTTATGCGTTCCAGCGCCCGAGTTGATTCCCGTGAACAGGAAATTTCAGATATTTCACGAACACTGAAGGCTCTTGCTAAAGAATTGAATATTCCTGTCATTGCCTTGTCTCAGCTTAACCGTAAAGTTGAAGAACGAACTGACAAACGTCCTATGATGTCTGACTTGCGTGAGTCAGGTGCTATCGAGCAGGATGCTGATATTATTCTTTTCCTTTACCGTGAAGATTTCTACAACAAGAAAGAAGACAAACCAATCACCAATACAGCGGAAGTTATCATCGGTAAGCAACGTAACGGCCCTACTGGTATTGTAAAACTTGCCTTCCTCGGTCCTTATACTGCTTTTGAAAACCTTGCTGCCGAAGCGTATCCGTCTGAATACGACGATGAATAATCGGATTATATTTATGACGTGATGCATAGAAAACATTTACACGGAGAAAATTAATGTATTTTCATGAAGCCGAAACCCTTGAAAGGGGTAAACTGGAAGAACTCCAAGTTCAAAGATTAAAGAAAACCATCGAGCAGGCTGCAAATTCTCCGTATTATAGTGAAGTTTTCAAAAAAAACAGCATCGATCCTTCTGTCATCAAAACAGCTGATGACATAACAAAACTGCCCTTTACCACTAAAGACGACCTGCGCTCCCAGTATCCTTACGGATTGCTGACCCAGCCGCTGGATAATTTCGTGCGTCTGCACGCTTCTTCCGGTACTACCGGAACCCCCACCGCTGTCCTCTACACTCAGAAGGACCTTGATACATGGGCTGATCTTATGGCCCGATCCATGTATTCAGTCGGCCTGAGAAAGAACGACATTTTTCAAAACATGTCCGGTTACGGACTTTTTACCGGTGGTCTGGGAATCCATTACGGTTCAGAGCGTCTCGGCTGCCTGACCGTTCCCGCAGGTGCTGGTAACACCAAACGCCAGATCAAACTAATCCGTGACTTTAATGTTACCGGACTCCACATTATTCCTTCATTTGCTCTTTATTTTGCCGCGAAAGTCCGCGAGGAAGGTTATGATCCGGCTGAAATGCCTTGGAAAATAGCACTCATTGGTGCTGAGCCGCATACTGAGCACACTCGACGTAAAATTGAAGAACTTATGCACATCAAGGCATACAACTCTTATGGCCTTTCAGAAATGAACGGTCCGGGTGTAGCATTCGAATGCCTTGAACAAAACGGCATGCATGTCTGGGAAGACTCCTACATTGCTGAGATCATCAATCCTGAGACAGGTGAACACGTTGCCGAAGGCGAAGTAGGTGAACTGGTCATGACCACACTTACCCGTGAAGGAATGCCCATCATCCGCTATCGCACCCGAGACCTGACGCGCTTCATCCCCGGTCAGTGTAAATGCGGCCGCACCTCACGCCGTATTGACCGCATCATGGGTCGCGCTGATGATATGCTCATTCTTAAGGGTGTAAATATCTACCCCATGCAGATTGAGAAAATCATCATGGGTATCCCTGAAGTCGGCCAGAACTACCTAATTGAACTGATCAAGGAAGGCCTCATGGACCAGATCAGGGTCAAGGTAGAAATTAAGGAAGAATACTTTATTGAAGATATGCGTGCTTTGCAGGGAATCCAGAAGAAGATTGCCGGAATGCTGCGCGATGAGATTCTGATTACTCCCAGAGTAGAACTTGTACAACACAACTCTATTCCTAAATCTGAAGGAAAGGCTGTACGCGTTGTTGACCTCAGGGATGAGGAATAGCAATGATTACCGCATTGGCAGTTCTGGTAATTCTGCTCATGCTCTGCTCGCTGGCATTGCATGTGTTCGGCCTACCGGCAAACTGGCTGGTCTTAGCCCTTGTGGCTGGCTGGAAATTATACCAGCCGGAAACAATGACTTGGAACTTCATCATAATTCTCGGGGTTATCGCTTTAGTTGGCGAAATTCTGGAATTTGTGGCCCAGTATTTTGGCGGTAAAAAATACGGTGCAACCGGACGCGGCAATATTGGCGCGTTCATTGGAGCAATCGGCGGAGCTATCCTCGGAGCACCGTTCTTTTTCGGACTTGGTGCTCTGCCCGGAGCCCTGCTTGGCTCTTTTGGCGGCTGTCTCGTTTTGGAACTGACCCACGGCAGAAGCTTCGACGAAGCCAAGCATTCCGCATATGGCGCGTTTTGGGGTAAAGCATTCGGCATGGCCATCAAGATCAGCCTCGGAGTCTGGATGTTTGCCATGAGTATTCCCAAAATCTGGCCTGCTTAAAATTTTGATGCGCTTTGCGCTTTTGGGTAAATTGATTTCGTCTCCGGCGGCCAAAGAGGATGATCCCCTTTGGAATCCCTATTAGATTTTTTAGAGAGGACAAACGATGACTCTTGCGAATAACTTTCCTAAATATCGCGGTAAAATGGAATATCATTGTCTGGGCTGTAATGCCCGTTATGACGTGAACGAATTGCACTACACCTGCCCTGAATGCGGTTCTGTTTTCATCCTTGAAGACCTTAATTTTGACGAACTGAAAAAGACCAGCGGCAAGGAATGGCGCGAAATTTTCGATGCCCGTTGCGCGACCAAAAACGACAGCCTCCGTGGTATCTTCCGCTTCTACGAGCTTTTCGCCCCCGTTATGGAAGAAGATGAAATCCTTTATCTCGGTGAAGGCAACACCCCCATCGTTGCATCCAGCCCCGCCCTTAATGAAGTTACCGGAATCAAAACATCGTATAAAAACGACGGTCAGAACCCCAGTGCATCTTTCAAAGACCGCGGCATGGCATGTGCTTTCAGCTACATTAACGCCCTGATGAATAAAAACGACTGGGATGAGATCCTGACAGTTTGTGCATCTACCGGCGATACTTCCGCAGCGGCTGCGCTTTATGCTTCTTACATGAAAGAAGGTGTTAAATCTGTTGTTATCCTGCCTCAGGGCAAGGTTACCCCACAGCAGCTGGCACAGCCTCTAGGCAGCGGTGCTAAGGTTCTTGAAGTTCCCGGCGTATTTGATGATTGCATGAAGGTTGTTGAAAATCTCGCAGACAACTACCGTGTGGCTCTTCTCAACTCCAAGAACGCATGGCGTATTCTGGGCCAGGAATCTTACGCATTTGAAGTTGCCCAGTGGTACGATTGGGATCTTAAAGACAAATGCATCTTCGTGCCCATCGGTAACGCAGGTAACATCACCGCAATTATGGCCGGTTTCCTCAAGCTCTACGAACTTGAAATTATTACCGACCTGCCCCGAGTCTTCGGCGTTCAGTCCGCCCATGCAGACCCGGTTTACCGTTACTACTCCGTTGAAGATCCCAACGAACGCGAATACCAGCCTGTAAAAGTACAGCCCTCTGTTGCACAGGCAGCAATGATCGGAAACCCTGTTTCCTTCCCGCGTGTAAAACATTTTGCTGATAAATTTGAAGCCATCGGCGGCAAGAAAGCATTTCAGGTCGTTCAGGTCAGTGAACAGATGATCATGGACTCCATGCTCCTCGCCAACTCCCACGGTCACATTGCATGCACTCAGGGCGGCGAATGCTTTGCCGGACTTATTCGGGGCAAAGAACTGGGGCTGATCAGCGAAAACGAAAGCGCTGTTCTTGATTCCACTGCACATCAGCTGAAATTTATCGGCTTTCAGGACATGTATTACCAGAACGATTTCCCTGCTGAATACGAAGTTACTCCGGACTCTACCCGCTCCAACAAGCCTGAGCTTGTAATTGAAGGAAGCGAGAAAGAAAAAATGTCCGAAGCTGACTACATTGCAAAGGCAGCAGAAAACGTTGTTTCCATGCTTGGGCTGGAGAAAAAATAAGTGGCAAAAAAGGAACGCGCAGACCAGATTCTTTTTGCTCAAGGGCTTTCAGAAAGCCGGGAGCAGGCCAAGCGCATGATCATGGCCGGACAGGCCCACTATCTCAAGGATGGACAGAAAATACCCGTGACCAAGCCGGGAATGCAGCTCGACCCTGACATTGAAATCGTGGTCAAAGGTCGTGACCGCTTTGTAAGCCGTGGAGGCTACAAACTGCTCACAGCCATTGAAGAACTTGGTCTTGATCCTGAAGGCAAAGTAGCCCTTGATGCTGGAGCTTCCACCGGAGGTTTTACCGACTGCATGCTCCAGTTTGGTGCTGTTCGCGTATATGCAGCAGATGTAGGCTACGGACAATTACATTGGAAGCTGCAACAGGATGAACGTGTCACCAACCTTGAACGTATCAACCTGCGCCATGCCGAGGAAAACCTGATTCCTGAAAAAGTCGATCTGGTAGTATGCGATGTATCCTTTATTTCTTTAACTAAAATACTTCCGGCTTTAGTCCGATTCCTTAAGGAAAACGGAGAGATTGTCTGTTTGATTAAACCGCAATTTGAAGTCGGTCCCGGTCAGACGGATAAAGGTATAGTCCGTGACAAAGCGCTCAGACAACAAGCAGTTGATATGATAGTTAATTTTGCTTCTACTGAACTCGGACTACAGCTCAAGGGTTTAGTCCCTTCAAGTATTAAGGGACCTAAAGGTAATCAGGAATACCTTGCGTATTTTACTCGTTGATTAAATATATCTATATCAAATAAAAAAGGCAGTCACAGAAATGAGACTGCCTTTTTTATGTTAATCAACTTACTTAATATCATTGCAAGCTACATTCAAGATACAATCAGCAAAAAACAACATTAAATACGTTTAAAACAATAGTATTTTAATGTTGCTTTCATTACTAAGCAATTCATTAACACTATTGTTTATACAAGAACACACAAGATTAACATTGTATTACTTGATTTTTACATCATATTAGCCTTAAGTAAATTCTTCACAACAAATAAACATACACACATGTATGCAAATTTGGAACGATTTATCTCTATATTATTTTCACAACAATTTACAACTACGTCAATTTTACTTTACTTAATTTAACATTCAAGATAGTCAATATATGCATTTTCTTGAGGGGATGACTTTAACACATCTAAGTCATTAAGCATTTTCAGCATTTTTTTGAAGGAGTGTATATGAGGACCAAGTTTACAGCATGTATCAGCATGTTGATCATTTTAATGGGATTGGCAACAGTCCCCGGATTCAGCACTAAAGCTGAAGCGGCAGGCTTTGCCATCTACGAGTGGGGATCTCGCGGCAACGCACTTGGTGGAGCTGTGATAGCTAAAGCTGACGATCCGTCTGCTATTGCATGGAACCCTGCAGGCATCACACAGCTGGAAGGAACCCATATTCAGGCCGGTGTAGCCATGATCTCTCCCATGATGGATCTGAGCACCACCTATAATGGGGTCACCACTAAATCCAGCATGACTAAGAACACTTTCTTCCCGCCTAATGCCTACATTACTCACCAGATTAATGATAATATCTGGCTTGGAGTAGGTACCTTTACTCGCTTTGGACTTGGTACTGAATTCGACGAGAAATGGTCCGGTAGATATGCATCCTACAATACCGCAATTGAAAGTTACTCTTTCAACCCCAACCTAGCCTACAAATTCAACGAATATGTTTCTATCGCTGCCGGTCTCGAGTTCATGAAGGTTCGTGCAGACCTCAGAAAGAAGCTCGATGCATCTGGCGTGAAAGACCCAACCACATATACCTTTGATGTAGACCAGCGTATCCTTGTCAACGGATTTACTCCCGGTGCCAACGCAGCTATCCACATCACCCCCAATGACCAGTGGGCCATCGGCCTTTCCTGGCGCAGTAAAATGAGCCACTCTGCATCCGGTTCCGCAAGCTACAACCCATCTGCTGCCGCTGCTGCAGCTCTTCCTAACAGCTTTCAGGACTCTGATGTCAAAATGACCATGAAAACCCCGCATATGGTTTTCGCAGGCGTTGAATACAAACCTTTGGATAATCTGAACTTTGAATTCGACGCAATCTGGTCTCTCTGGAGCGACTACAGCCATCTTACTTATGAATTCGAAAATGTGAACGCAATCGGACGTACCTCAGTTACCTCTGATAAAAAGTGGAATGACGTCTGGAGATTCCAGTTTGGTGTAGAATACCTTCCCATTGAAGACCTCGCTCTCAGAGTCGGTTACTTCTATGACCAGAGCCCGATTCCCGATGGCTACATTGACTACATGCTGCCTACCAGTGACCGTCAGAACATATCTTTCGGTATCGGCTGGAAGTATGAAAACTTCAAAATTGATGCTGCCTACAACTATCTTTGGATGAAAGACCGCACCATTGAAGCAAGACCTACTGAAGGCATTCTCCAAACTGAAATCAGCAATTCACGCACCCACATAGTCAGCCTTGACCTTGGATTTGAATTCTAGTTTCAATATTACGAAAAGCATAAAAAGGCCCGTTCCTGCTGGAACGGGCCTTTTCTTTTTTAAAGGGAGATCCCTCTTTATCTGCCAATCCCCAAATCAATATCCATATCGTCCGGAGCCTTCATTTCAACTCCATAGTTCACAGCATATTTTCCGCCTGCAGGAACCTCTACCAGCCATTCAAAATTATCATCCTTGATTTCTGCCTTCGGCTCAGTGACAATTTCGAGCTTGATACGCTTGTCGCCGGAAACAGGAAAAGGTTCCTGAACCAGAACTTTAACCGGTACCTTCCGGCTATTCTCAAGCTCTAGACTATATTTCCAGCTGTAAGTCTGCTTGGAATTAAACATGCCCTGCTCACCGGATTTCTTTTCAACAGTTTTACGCTCTGCCTTCAGCATAGGATCAGAGCCGAAGAACAATTCCTTTTCCTTACCTGAAAAAGAGAAACGTTTTTTACCGATCATTGTTCCTTCCATAAACATAAGCGCCTCGCCAACAGGATAATCCTTTGCTTCAACTAGTAATGTTTTTGAGGAAACAAACACATCGGGAGTAAGTGATGGACGAGCTATAAATGAAAACTCAGATTTCCATGTTTCACTTTCAACCGCATATTTACGGGTACTACCAGCCGGAATGTTCTTTTTACCCATCTCCCATAAAGAATATGTTGCCTTGCTGACCAGTTTGGGAGCACGCTTGAACATTCTGCTTCCTCCGCCTCCTTCAGGAGCAGAAGATGCCTCCATGGCCATATTCATACTGTCCATGGCATAACGGGCCATTTCCGGCTCAGGCTCAGGCTTGGGTTCAATTACCCAACGTCCAAGCTCTGGGGGTGAAATTCGAGAAAGCTTCTTAACCGTTGCAAGTGCTACATCACAATTCGTGAAATCCAAGCCGCTTCCCTGATAAATTTCCGCCTCAAAGGTAAAGTTTATATTTCCGCTACCGGGGAACGCATCAAGCTTATATTTAGGTATCCAGCCGCAATTGCGAAGCATATAGCCTACTTTGAAATCTGCACTCTTCGCTCCAGTGGAAACCACAGAAACCTTCACATTCCAGACCAGCTTATCGCCACCGGCCATTTCTTTCAGCTGTCGCTGCAAATCATTTATCAGTTCCTGCAACTCATCAATCTTGACCGCAAGTTTTGCTGATTCAGTGTAAAGCTTTGAAAGATTGGTGACTACCTGTCCAGCAACATTGCCCAAATCTGCGGTTTTTATCTGTTGATCGATTCCCCGCTCCTTCCAAAAAGCAATTCCTCCGTCCACGGCCTGCTTCTGCGAAACTACTGTATCTTTCTTAAATTTAAGCTGGTCAATTCTTTTGCCCAACTCAATAGCTGCAGGCGAACGGGACAGATCGCTCCGTGCCCAAGACACATCATTAATTACTACCCCCTTGGAGAGGGAAGCAATGGTGAATGTTTCCGGCACAGCCTGTCCGGAAAGGGTAAACATGGCATAATCACCGTTTACATCATGTTTCAAATCAGCTTTAACTTTGCTGCTAAAATCAGCCCCGGAAGGGTAAAACACAACCCTTTCAGAAGCAGCAAAAGCTGAGCTGCAAAACAAAACACAGAATACCAAAGTCATGCATATAATTCTTTTTTGCAAAACATCATCCTCGGTTAATAATCATTTTTTAATAATTGTAGGTCAAACATCATAGCAGATATTGATCAGGTTCAACAACACTCAAACAGCACCCACTTAATTAGATTTTACCACGCGTAGTCCAAACTAACCCTTTTCTCGACAAATCATGCATTTTGAGAAATAGTCATTGCGTTTGATACTTAATCTACTCATTACAACCGGAGCATAAAAAATGAGCAATAAACTTTCCCTGCTCGTCTGCGGCGGTGCAGGATATATCGGTTCCCACATGACCAGAATGATTGCCGAAGCCGGGCATAATGTCACTGTCTTCGACAACCTTTCCACAGGGCATGCAGAAGCACTCAAATGGGGCAAATTTGTACAAGGCGACTTGCGTAATCCAGAAGACCTTGCAAGACTTTTTGCTGAAAATTCATTTGATGCGGTCTTCCATTTCTCCGGGCTGATCGTGGTCAGCGAATCTGTTGAAAAACCTTTTGAATATTATGACAACAACGTAACCGGAACCCTTAACCTGCTGCAGGCCATGCGCAAATATGGTGTTGATAAATTTGTATTCTCGTCCACCGCTGCGGTTTACGGTGAGCCGGTAATGGAGATGATCACCGAAGAACATCCGCTCAAGCCTCTGAATCCGTATGGCAGGACAAAGCTTCAGGTTGAAGAAATTTTGCAGGACTATGCTATTGCCTACGGACTGGACTCTGTCTGTTTCAGATATTTTAATGCTGCTGGGGCACATCCTGACAGCACAATCGGGGAAGCACACTCTCCTGAAACACACCTTATTCCAAACATCCTGCTCAGCTGCATTGATGAAGGACGCAGATTAAAAATTTTCGGCAGTGAATACCCGACTCCTGATGGAACATGTGTGCGTGACTACATTCATATTCTCGATCTCTGCGACGCACATCTCAAGGCCGTCGATTTTATGAGCAGCACCAAAGGCGCCCATTCCTTCAACCTCGGAAACGGCAAAGGATTCAGTATTCTTGATGTAATCAGATCTTCAAGTGAAGTGATCGGAAGGGAAATTCAATTCGACTACGAACCTGCCAGAGCCGGAGATTCTCCACGACTTGTGGCTGACAGCTCAAAGGCTGCTGAAATACTCAAGTGGACCCCGAAATATGCTGACCTACGCGAAATCATCAAGACAGCATACCGCTGGCATAAGAATCCGGCATTCTAAAATCAAGAACCATACAAAATTAAAAGCTGGAGCATACGCAAACACGTAAACTCCAGCTTTTTTATTCAACACAAATACTTAGCGGGTAATCAATAAGATATCCTGATGGTTCATAGCCTTACGTCCGCACCAGTCACCAAATAGAATCTTCTTGATCTTAAACCCTCTTTGCTCAAACAGATTCCGGGCAAACTTTTCGTCGTAACCGACCGCATCCATAGGATCTTTGGGGTCAGCAGTATAAAAGATTCCGTACTTGAAGAAATCATGCGTACTTTTGCCCTGATCCATCAAAGCATTGGATTCCTCGTTGACCAAAAAGAACGTTGCAAAGATACGCCCTTTATCACTAAGGACCCTATCCATTTCCTTGATGTAGTTCATGATGTCTTCCGGCATCATATGCGTAAACACGGAGTTAAGCATAATCAGATCAAAGCTGTCATCTTCATAAGGAAAGACAAAATCAGCTGCTTTGGTCTGGGCATATGGATTGTAGGTTGAATTAAAGATATCAACCAATTGAAAGTTGAAATTCGGAAATTCAGGAGTTATATTCTCCCTGCACCATTTGATGCCCACTGGAAAAGTATCAAAGCCTTCGTAGCCCCCTTCCTCAGAAAGATATTCGAGCAAAGGAAAGGCAAGACGCCCGATTCCGCATCCGATATCAAGAACCTTCTCATCAGGCCTCAGGTTCAACTTATCCCGGCAAAAGCCAATCATTTTATTCCCGACGGCTCGAAAATTTCCTCCGCCAAAACAAATATGCAAATCCGCAGGCGGATCAGGAATCTTGGTAATATCTCTCATATAACACCGCTTACATCTGATTCAGACAATCTTCGCAGACTTCTCCTTCAGGAGTCTCTGCTGGAACATTTTGAGCTGACTTTTCCATAATCATGTCCACCATCTGCTCAAATCTATCAGCAGGCAGATACCCCCGAACGGAGACACCGTTCACAAGAAATGTGGGAGTGGCATCAATCCCGAATTCTCCGGCCTCTTTTTCATCTGCCAGCAAGAACTCCTGCAACTGAGGGGACCTGAGATATTTCTGGAGCAGGTCAGAATCTACTGCAACTTCTTCCAGAATTTTACCTAAAACTACACCCTCTTTATCTTCATAAAGGTCCTTTTGGCGCTCGAAGGCAAGATCATGAAATTTGTAAGCTTTATCTTTATCAAATTGTGCAATTGCCTCAAAAACAAGAGCGAGTTGACGGGAGCTCTTATGCAAAGGCAAGTGCTTAAAAATAAGCCTGTACTTCTCAGGATGTTCGGCTACAAGCTTGCTTACAACCTTGGCTCCCTTGCTGCAATAAGGACAAAGAAAATCAGTATATTCAACAATTGTTACCGGAGCAGCAGAATTACCAAGCATGGGTCTGTCGGACCAGATACGGGGGTTGAATGGATTTTTGATTTCTGCTGCAAGCATAGCTTCCCGCTTAAGCTTTTCACGCTGATCAATGCCCTGCTCCACAATCGTAAGCATATCCACGCTATTCTCACGCATGGCATCCAGAACAATCTGAGGATTCTCACGAATAACCTCAGCAATCTGCTCTTTAAGCATTTGCTTGTTCACACAACCGGAAACCATCACAACCAGTAAAAGCGCAAGTGCAGTTTTTTTCAGCATATCATCCTCTTCAGCATCAGTTCATTAAAAAACCTCCATGCGGACGTACCGTGGAGGTTTTTTTGAAAATTATAAATTCAAACAGGTTTGGGCTTACTCAGCTCCAAG
The DNA here is from genome assembly GCF_963666665.1 of Maridesulfovibrio sp. Taxonomy (NCBI): domain Bacteria; kingdom Pseudomonadati; phylum Thermodesulfobacteriota; class Desulfovibrionia; order Desulfovibrionales; family Desulfovibrionaceae; genus Maridesulfovibrio; species Maridesulfovibrio sp. The sequence continues at coordinate 1,230,028 of NZ_OY762999.1, read as the reverse complement.
CCCGGTGACATCCTTAAATGAGTCATCCCTTTTTTCGACCTTTTCACAAAAATCTGAATGAATAAGGTCCGGGTCCATAGTAGGAACGGAAGGTCCACCAAAGGGGGAAGTTATGATGTCATAAACACCTGAAACAACACGCCCCCCTGCATACGCAACGCCTACAAAAAAACCTCCGACATATCCAGCTGCCTGTTCTGCGGGAGCATCATTTTCAGCAGCGAGGTCGACGGCTTGGTTTGGGATCTCCAACGGAGCCGTCAGAATATTAGTCATCCCCCGACCCAATTTGCGCGGAGCCCGATCAGAATAGTTTTCCTCGTTTCCAACATAGTTAGCAGAATTCAGAGAACATCCGCTGAGCAACATTGAAGACAGGGACACTGCGATAAGCAATATTTTTACAAATCTTTTAGATTTAATCATTTTATCTCCTGTTCATAAACATATGCCCCTGCTCCTGTTCTCTGTCAAGACTAGGCGCGTGTTTACAAGACTAATAAAGGCTTCTAAACCGATTTATAACAAAAAAGCCGCTCCCGAAGGAACGGCTTTTCATTATTACTTTTAGATCAGAATTACCATTTTTTCTTGCGCTGCTCTTCGAGAGCTGCATCCTGTTCTTCAAAGGTAGCGAAACCTGCATGATGCATTGCATCTTCAACAGTCTGGTTCCAATCCCAAGCAGAATAGATAACAGGCTTATGGAAGGTACCACGGAAGGTATCCATTTCCTGCCTGATAAAGGCTTCTCTTGGAGAATCCATGTTATCGCGAAGCTGTTCGTTAAGCCTTCTAATCTCACCTTCGTACCAATCCTCGAGATCTTCGGGGGTCTTGTACTTTTTGATGATGTGGCTGTAACCGTTTTCTTCCATGAGGGTGGCAAGGCGTTCGAAATGACGGGCCCTGATCCACTGTCCCAACTCGCTGACCTTGATATTTTCCGCTTCAACGGCTGCCATATCAAGCTTGGTCTGCAGATAGGTATCAGGTACGACAGATGCGGAAACAATCCCGGCAATGCAGACTACACCACGCAGAATCACGCTGTTTGAAACACCCTGTCCGCAGAAACCGATCTTCTTGCCGAACTTTTGTCCGGTGAAGATTGCTGAGAGAATAGCCCAGACAACTGCCGGGTCCTCTTCATCGTAGATATGCTGCAGGCTGGGGTTGTCACGGTCAGTACCGAGTACCAGCTGGGTCATATCGTTGGAACCGATGGAGAATCCATCGACTTCCTTGATGAATTCCTTACTGAGTACTGCGTTACTTGGAATCTCGGCCATAAGGATCAGCTTCAGGCCGTCCTTGCCGGAGTCAAGGTTATGTACCTGAGAGAGATAACGCTTCATGCTGCGCGCTTCTTCAATAGTGCGAACGAAAGGCAGCATGATATGCAGGTTCTTACCGCCAAAAACACCACGGGCCAGCTTGAAGGCTTCCAGCTCCCAATCATGGATATTTCTGGAAACACCGCGATAGCCGAGCATGGGGTTGTCTTCGTAATGTTCAAAGAGCAGACCGCCAAGCAGGTTATGGTATTCATTGGTCTTGAAATCGGTAGTTCTGTAGACAATATCCTTACCATAAAAGGCCATGGCAAACAGCGCCAAGCCCTGAGACAGGGTCTGGATATAGTTTTCCTTACCGGTTCTGAGACCGCGGGATTTAATGATATCGGTAATGCGCTGGCGAAGAGTGGTGACTTCATCCATTTCGGACTTGAGTCCCATCTTAAGGGCTACTTCTTCACGCAGGGCTTTAATCTGTTCGATGTATTCGAGAACCACTGGATTCTCTTTGGCCTTGGCAAGCATCTCCGGCATTTCATCAAGTGATTCAGTACGCTTATAGATAAACTTGGAATCAGCATGTTCACCGGCATGAATACCGAGTACTGAGCGCAAATGCTCTTCAATGTCCACGGAAGTCTTCAGCGTGTAGAGACTTTCAGTGGCATGCTCAAGATAATGGTCGAGTTTTTTATCGAGTTCACGCAGCTTGCGATGCATGGCCAGGACTTCTTCGGTTCCACGGGCGGTATTGGCGTTGGCCATGGAATCCATTTCTTCTGTCAGGCCGGTCAACGCGCCGATGTATCCCCTGAGATTAATGTTCAGGGAAATAAGACCGGAATCAAGCTGGGTCTTCATGACTGTGGTTAACTTCGCATCAAGCTCATCAAGCTTATCCTGAACAAGCTTATCAAGGCTGCCGTTGTCATATGCTTCAAGGGCCAGAGGATGAACTCCCACGTTACCGAGCATAAATTCAGCACGCAGCAGACCTACTTCAAAATCAGGCACTTCTCTCAGACGGGAAAGAAACAAAGACTGTCCCACGTCAGCGAGAATCAAACCGACTTTGGTCTTGGTGGCCGGAAGTTCAGCTACATCAATGGTTCCCCCCACCTCGATTAGAGGCAGTGCACCGCGATAAACCTTACCACGTGAGCCGTCAACAGTGATTTCCTGCCCATCAAGGGAGCGCAGGACTTCAAGTCTCTGGATACCGATAATAGCCGGAATTCCAAGCTCACGGGAGGTAATTGCAGCATGGCTGGTGTCACCGCCAACGTCAGCAAGAATACCGGAGGCAATACGCATTCCCGGAACCATATCCGGGTCGGTGCGTTCAGCCGCAAGGATATCTCCCTTGTGGATTTTGTTCAGCTCAAGAGCGGAACGGAGATACTTAACAGTTCCCTGCCCAGCTCCGCGTGATGCGCCGTTGCCTTCAAGAACCACTTCTGCAGCTTCAAGCTCCTTGGGATTAACCTCAAGCCTGCGCATGAATATTGAATGGGGATGCTGCTCAAATTCCTCGTTCCAACGGGTTTCAGGTCGAGCCTGAACGAACCAGAGACGGTCAGCCGCATCAAGGCAGAACTCGGTATCCATGATCATGCCGCCATAAGCAGCACTGATGGAACGGACGCCTTTGGCTACCTCTTCAGCCTGAGCAAGAGACAGAGCCCAACGGTAGACAGCACCGGGCTGAACTTTTTCAACCTTGGTTCCGCCTTTCTCGCTGTAAACGATCTTCTTATCCTTGCTACCCATGTTACGGACAACAACTTCAGAGCCGTCATCACGCTGGAATACATAAAATTTATCCGGGGTAACCATGCCGCCGACAACAGCTTCACCGAGACCGTAACTGGCATCAATGGAAACAAGATCCTTGCGGTCAGTTCCACGGCAACCGGTTGCGGTATCCGCACTGAAAGCAGTACCGGAAATTATCGGGTTGATCATACGCATTATGCATACGGAAAGAGAGGTGTTCTCAATAGCCCACTCTTTCTTGGCATTTTCGGCAATGGATGTGTCACCGGTATTCTCAGCCAAGGTAACGGCATCGAGAATGGCTTCACGGCGGTAGGTCATGCTGCGCAGGTTATAAGCGGATGCGCAGTCCCAGTGATATGCTTCGGCGCACTGGTCTTCGCCGACAATATTAAGGTAGGTATCCTGAAGCCCGGCAAAAGCCTTCTTACGGCTGTCTTCGCCGGCAGCAGAGGAACGTACGGCTACAGGCTCATTCTCAAGTCCTGCATCTTTGCAGATTGAGAGATATGCTTCCCTGACTGCAACTTCAACGTCCTTGGGCAGTTCCACGGAAAGAATCGCACTCTGAACAAGCACTGATCTTTTACGTAACTGGTCAATTCCTTCAGGAGAGGTCGCAAAACCTTCAACAACGTTATTAATAAAAGTACGCAGCTGAATCTGTGTTTCAGTATGTTTGCTCGCTTCTTCTTTAATTACCTGAGCGATAGAGCGGACAAACTTCTGTAAAAATTCACTGTCACTGTTAACTTCTTCACTGCTCCAGTCCACTGCGTTGTATTCGCTGTCTACGACAGACCTAACAACACTTGCATTGACTTTGGTTTCATCCAGCAGCTTATGGAACGCAATAGATGAAACAGCCCTGAACTGGGGAGATCTGATGCCTTCGACTTGACTGATCAAAGCGGTATTATAGTTCTTTCCGCCTACCAGCAGTTCTGCATCTTCACCGATTTTAACGATATCGGAACCGGTTAGAATCAGCTTACTTTCAAGCTGTTTTTTAGCCTGGGACTTCTTGGGAGCTGCTGTTTCCGCACTTTTATTGGAAACTGCTTCTTCCGTCTTACCAGCCATCACTTCCTCCTTACACATCATTAAAAGATATGCTCTTGGATTTTTTATGTAAAATCCGGGTAAATAAGATAATCAGTAATCGAAAAGAAATTAACAGAATATAAACAGACATAGCACCCTGCTTTGGCAAAAGACAAGGACGCTGACAATAAATGATACTGATTCGGGCGCAAACGAAAGAACTCCGCTGCATTCCGGGCATTGCCGTGATCGGGTGAAAAGCTTCCCTTCAGTTCACCCGGCAACAGGAAACAAATTCCTCAGCAACGCCCGCATGTCAAGCAAAAACAGTATCTAGCTGCATTATAAAGGCATTACAGAACCAGAATATATCTCGTGCTGCTCACCATTGTGATCAACCACGAGTCCACCATCAGAACGCAGACCGCAAATTACACCGCGATCAACTCCTTCAGGACCATCCACTATCTTGACCTCTTCACCGAACCAGACCAGACGGTCTTGAAGCTCGTAGAGAAAATCATCAGTATTCTGCATGGAAATAATCTGCTCGAAATTGCCCCTGAAGTGCTTGATCAACTCAACCCATGTTTCCAGAGGACCAAGCTGCATTGTATCGGTATTAAGCTTTCCGGCAGGAACAGCATGGTCAGCCCTAAGCAAGTTTCTTTCAGGTGCATAAGACAGATTTAAGCCTATCCCAACCATGGTTGCATTTCCACGCTCTTCAATGAGTATACCACCAGCCTTCTTCCCGTCGATTAAAATATCGTTGGGCCACTTAAGCTGGGCATCAACACCTAGATCACGCAATGCATTACAGGTAAGGTAGCCGACAATTAAGGGAAGGATGCGATTCCAGACAGGACGGACTTCACCGGGCTTTACTTCCGGAAGAGAAGGCCACTTAATGGTGCCGTACACATTCCCGGGAGGAGAAATCCATTCTCGACGAACCTGCCCGCGTCCGGTGTTTTGCTCTACCGCCAGAACACTTCCCCAATCAGAAAGATCTTCAAGGGAATTCAGGCGCCAAGCAACATCAAGGCTGGATACACAAGAACCGCATACAGCAACAGGAACTCCGGTCCTTGAACCTGATATCCATGTTGAATAAGTCCTGTATTCAGCAGACTCGCCGTTCCAAGGTCCGAAATTCTCAATATCACGCGCCCATAAAGGGTGGGACTGAAAAATATCTTCCGGATTAGTCTTAGGGAGAGGACTGGAATCCTTACCGCTGATAATAGTAATTCGAGTAATCATGTTTCACTATCCCATGTTCTAAGGCTGATTGACAAGTTTAAACCTGTTTTTACTAATACTTTAGCTTAATTATATTATTAACCAAAGCCAGCGGGATGCGCAACATTATTCTTTCTTCGAAGACTTGATCTCCCTGATCATATCAATGAGTTCTTCTTCCACATCATCAGCTTCGCTCTGGTCAATAGCATCGGACGAACGGGAATCACGGGTAATAGCTGCAGCAATCTTGGTTGATATCGCTGCCAGAATGCGCTTTCTGGCTTCATCACCGGCAATAGCCAGCAGAATGCCAAGCTTGTAGTAGCCAAGCTTGCGGAAAACCAGCTTCAAAGTTCCGATATCCACAAAAATGATATCTTCAACGCCTTCAAGTTCATCAATGGACTTGCGCTTGCGTTTTGTTTCTTTGAAGTATTGAGCGCCCTTCTTCTCAACCCATTTGGAAGTTGCTTCCTTGTGCAACATACAAATATCTTCAGGAAAATCACCTACCCCGATTTTTTTATAGATCATCTCCGGGTCGGAATCGACGATTGCTGAAAAATCATTAATATCAATAAAATCTGACAGAAAAACCTTACCACTGTACTTATTGATATCTTCTGAAAGATTCTTGGCAATCTCAAGGAAATCATCAGGATTAATGATTGTCAGGTAACTCTGAGAGGCGATCTTATTGACTGAAACCATGTTAAATCCTACTGCGGATTTAAGGTGGCGTTCAACATCGTGCTGCGAGCAATTTGTAATTTCGCAATATTCCCGGGACAACTCTTCAAGAGTAATCCCTATAGGCGAATCCTCACGCTTAGGTGCAGTTTTAAAAATACGATGCTTCATATGCAGCAGGCGGCAGAAAGTAAGCCATGAATTATCACTGCGGCTTTCAGAGACAGCACGGTCTGCACGGGCAAGGCGTGAAGCCAGCACTCTGGTCAGATGGAATACTGTAGGATGACTTTTCTTAAGCAGCAGAAGAATCAACCGCGCAGTCAACTCCAGCAAAACGCACTCTGATGCAGCCTCCGCCCCGGCAACCCTTTCACATTTAGAAATGATTGCCATTTCACCAAAAAGTTCACCCGGTCCCAAGGTGGCAAGAATCTGTCGTTTTCCCTTAATATTTTTAACAATATTCACAGTACCGGATTGGATCATGTAAGCAACATGCCCCTTATCGCCTTCCCGGAAAATGACATCGCCCTTAAGATAAGTTTTAGATTGCGGCCTGACTGCTGCCATACTACTTCACTCCCTTCAATTTACGCACAATATCAAGGAGTTCATCACAACATTCAAGCACTTCCGGATCACTCGGATCACGGTCGGAAGGAGGTTCACGCAATAAAATTTGAGCAACCTTTTTGCCTACGTTTCGCTTGAGCTTATCCCTGCCCTGCTGATCCATAGCCGAGTAGAGAATTGAAATTTTATAAAAATTAAATCCTTCAAGAGCCTTTTTAAGGGTCGGATTATCAATAAAGATAAGATCTTCCACAGACTCAAGATCTTCAAGGGCCTTGCGGGGCCTGCGAAACTTCTTGAAAAAGTCTGGCTCTTTGCCTTTGCCCCACTCAATGGCTTTCTCCCGGTTAAAAAAGAGTAGATTTTCCGGCATTTCCTCCTTAATCAGCTTTTTATAAATCAGCTCCGGCGTGCTTCCGGTTCTTTCTGCCAAGTCACTAAAACTCATAAAAGTCATGCGCTGATCTACATTCGCACCAAGTTCCCGCATCTGCTTGTACAGATTGCGCAGATGAGGAATGAACTGTTCAAAATCTTTAATATTTATATAGCGCTCAACAAATGCACTTTTATCACCCTTCTTGACACTTTTCATATCAATCAGACGAAGCTTGAAAACAATCTCCAAAAAAGACTCGATTTCAAGATTCGAAAAGGCAGCCAGGCTTTTGACTGTTTCGGTATAGGACTTAACCGAAAGGCCCATCTTGTAATTCTCAATTTCCTGCTGCTTATTGCGGGGAGTGTAAGCAAATTCCTTGTAGGCGAGATCAAGAATAGTTGCGAGGGCAATAAATGAATCATTCTGCTCTGCCCCGGATGCTTTCATGTCAGTAGCTGCAACCCTCTTTGCCAACAGTTTAAGCATCTTGCGCACTGTTTCTGGAGAAGTTTTAAGCAGCTTGTTCATCATCTCTTCAGTCAGCACCACTAATTCACAAAAACTGGAAGCCTCTGCGCTGGCCGTACGTTTCTGATTAGCCAATAAAGACATTTCGCCAAAGATATCACCACGACGCAGGGTTCCCATGACAGTCTTTTTCTTGTCGATTATTTTAAAAATATCGACAGTCCCGGACTTAATCATATAGGCGATCTTACTTTCCTGCCCTTCGCTGAAAATGACCTTACCCTTATGGTAGGTCCGAATACTTGGTGCTGTCCTTACAATCATCATTAACCGTACTTAATAAAAATGAAACTTTCTAAATATTACACATTCCGACGGACCTTAACAAGCCCGACGATTTTTTTCACGATCAGTGGGAATACACCCAGCAGTGCAAAGGAAATTAAAACTCCCGGCTGAACAATACCGGAAAGAGAATCAATCCGGCCGAGTTCTTTTCCGGCATTAACATAGACCATTGTCCCCGGCAGCATCCCCAGTTGGGAAACCCAATAAAAAGTCCGCAATCTGATCGGGGTAAGCCCCATAAGCAAATTGATAACCACAAAGGGAATAGCCGGGATAAGCCGCATTGTGAAAAGATAAAAAGCACCCTCTTCTTCGATGCCCCGGTTAACCTTTTCCAGCCGGTCCCCGAACTTACGCTGTACGTAATCCCTGAATAGATAACGCGAAAAAAAACAGGCGAGTGTGGCACCGATAGTGCTGGCAAATGAAATAGTCAGCACCCCTACGGTAAAGCCGAATAAAGCCCCCCCTGCCAATCCAAGCACTGTTGCGCCGGGAAGGTTCACTCCAACAACAAGCACATAAACCAGAAAAAAAGAAAAAACAGTTAAAAATGGGTTCTGATCATAAAAAAGTTGGAACTCCTGCCTGGAACTTTTGATATATTCAAGAGTCAGGAAACTATCCAAATTAAAGGCAAAAAACAGTGCCACAACAACTGCAATAAACGTAATTATGAGTATTTTATTTTTCATTGATCATACGATACCATCAAACATAAATTAATCAAGAACGCTGATAATCAAAGCCTTGTTATCAGCCGTCTTAATAGAAAATGCAACAAATGACCAAAAAACACAATAATTTAAAAATATTAATAGCTGGAGGTTCTGTAAGAGACCTACTGCTCGGCAGAACTCCAAAAGATTTGGACTACCTTATTGCATCCGGTTCTCCTGAAGAATTTCTTGCTGCATTTCCAAAGGCCCGACCGGTGGGCAAATCTTATGAAATTTTCTATCTCAAAGGACTTGAATTTTCCTTCCCGCGAGCTAGAGGAGCCGACATCGAGGAAACAATAGACCTCGATCTCAAAGCGCGTGACTTCACTGTCAACAGCTTTGCGCTGGCCGAAGACGGTGAACTATATGCCCACCCGAATGGATTGGAAGACTTACAAAATCGAATTTTACGGCCATCTTTTCCTGATACGTTCAAAGAAGACCCGCTACGTGTATTCAGGGCAGCAACCTTTATGGCCCGCTTCCCGGAATTCAGTCCTCACCCGGACCTTATTACAGAGATGAAAAGCTGCGCTGCAAACGGTTGGCTAGCCGATATTGCCCCTGACAGGATCGGTGTGGAACTTCGCAAAGGATTAAACGGACCGAAACCGGGAAATTTCCTGCGGTTGCTGATTCAAGGAAATTGCCTTGAACCATGGTTCACTGAATTTACAGGTGCTGATGATATTCCGGCCGGTCCGCCAGAATATCACGACAAATCCGTAGCCGGACATACCGCTGAGATAATGGACGAAGTTGCAGGGGATCCCCTGAGCTGCTGGATGGCAATGTGCCATGATCTGGGCAAAGCACAAACAGCGCCGAACATACTGCCCTCGCATTACGGACATGACAAAGCTGGTATGATTCCGGCAAAAGAGCTTGGCAGCAGACTGATGCTCCCGGTAAAGTTCATTCGTGCCGGGGAAAGCGCAGCAGAACTGCATATGAAGGCCGGTAACTATCAGGAATTAAGGCCCGGAACCAAAGTAGACCTGCTGATGAAGCTTCATGTTTCAGGACTTCTTGAGAATATGATCAGCCTTTGCAATGCGGACAGAGGTCAGGGAGTGCTTGAAAACGCTCCCGCAGACCTTGCAGAGATACTTAAGGTTTCGCTTCCGGCCCACGAAAGGAATCTTGGTAAAGAATCAGGAGAAAAGCTGCGCAACATGCGGGCCATGAAAATAAAGACCTTCAATGGCAGCAGAAATAGGATTTAAAAATCCCCGTATGCCTCGACGGCATGCGGGGATTTTAAATTATCAACAATTGCAGGCAGTCGACTACTGTACGCTGACTATAGCCTTACATCCTAAATCGACACCTGAAGCTTTCACTACTATTTTTTTAGGATGAGAACCTACTGTATACGACTCATCCTTAAGCCGTTGCAGCTTGCTGTTCTGCATATAAATTATGATTTTATTATTGGTCCACTTCAAGTAATTTTGATCATAATGCAAGACTTTGGATTCACCTGGAGCCACCAGACCATTAGTTTTATGTGTGGTTCCCTTTACCACAGACGGGATAGACAAGTAACATGAACATTTATTTTCAACTTCAATCGGAATAGTTTCATCTGTCAACGCTGTTGCGGCGTAAAGAAAAATAAACAGCAATGTAAAAGTCAAAATCTTCTTCATCTTCCCCTCCATTTAAGACATTTGAACAAGTTAAATTAACACGTGATCTTTTAACTGCAAATGCATATTACACATTAGAAAAAGATACTGCAAAGGGAAATTAAATAAAATGATCAACAGCAATGACAATCCAAATATTACTAATCTACTCAAACAAATACTTATATTCCCCGGTCACCTTGTCTGTTGTATTCATTAATCCGGCAGCACTGTTTTCCACATTGCGGGAATTAACAAGACCAAGTTCCTGCTTAAGATAAAACGGCACAACCCCCTCGCTCTCCGCGAAAGTCCAGACCACTGAATAGACAGAACCGATCTCCGGCCTTTCATTAAATTCGCTGCGTGATTCAATAATTACCCGTACCGCCTTGCCTTCTTTACCGGCCAAGGTAAAAAGCACTGATTTCCTAAAGTATTCCTTTAACTTTAATGCCAAAGTGCCACCCAAGACATCATCTCCGCTATGAATAACCATTACGGGAACGCCTTGTTTTTCAGCCCCCTGCTCTATCTTTTCAACCGGAGCTGGCTTAGCCTTGGAATCTGGTACGGCTTTCTTTTCTTCAGCGGAGGCAATTGAACCCAAACAAAGCACAAGCAGCAATATCAACGCGGAACCAGTTACTTTTTTCATAACAACTCCTTATTCGCATTTATTTTTAACTCTTCTATCAAGGCTTTTACCCGGACTTTATCGCGTGCCCAAACCTGAGAACAATACCCGGAAATATACGTTGCCATCTCCTTGCGATTCGGCAAATTCGGAAAGGCCGGAAAATCAATATCTTTGATTGTGATCACAGTAAAAGCCATCTCGTCATCAATCGCTTTACACTGCGGCCCCACACATCCGGCAATGCTTTCCTTCCTTACTGATTCAGGATCGAGAGACTTGGTGAACTTGAGCACATCCGAGGCTGAAACATTCCTGTTAACCTTTTCAATTTGAATATTGATTTCTTCGGCCATTTTGAAAAAATCATCCCGATTTACCGACCGCACCTTACGCCCATTCTCATCCTTCTTGATTGAACCATGCATATATTCTTCAATACTCACAGCAAGCATATCATAACCAATGCCGAACCACTTGATGTATTCTCCCCTGCCGGTGAAAGCAAAGGGAGGGCTATCTATGATGTTTGCACATTCAACCCCTGCAGGATGATTAAAACGACTTCTGCTCATTCCGGCAGACACCCAGAAATCGTTGAACCCGGCAGGCCCCAGACAGATTTTCTCAAGCAGGGAACAAGCTTTAAATACCTGATAAAGTTTAACATGAAGTTTTTCAGAGACATCATGAAACAGCTCAAGGGCATCATCAACATCTACGCGGGCACCGAAAAAGGAATCCGCCATGTCGCTTAAGACTTCATCCGTCAAAGCATCGGTTAAATATTTAAAATCAGCCATAATATTTCCTTTAATACTGCAGTTCAAAAACTTTATACGGATATTTTTTATTTCCGCTCTATCCTTTTGTTTTTAACGTTTCCCGGACTAAACAAGCATTCAAACTACAAATGAAATCATTAATTAACCTTGAGAGTGCCATATAATTGAATTATACGCCAATGGTACAAGTATCATTCAAATGATGATTGTTCGATAAAATTCAACAGTTAAATTACCTGCTCAATTTAACTGAACCTACATCAGACATACTGGAGGGAGTATGCTGCTCAACGAACATTTAAGTAAAGTACTGCTCAAAGAGGCTGCCGGACTTCCCGTACCCACCGGGGTAAAAATCACTGAAAAGGATTTGCCCGGACTGGAACCATACTTTCCCCTGCCGTGGATTCTGAAAGCTCAGGTTCCTGTCGGTGGTCGCGGCAAGGCCGGAGGTATCCAGAAAGTTGATTCACGGGACGAATACGAAAAAATAGCCCGCCAGATTCTCAGCATGGAAATCAAAGGCAACAAGGTCCCTTTCCTGCGGGCCGAGCCTGCTGTAGACATCCGTAAGGAATTTTATCTTTCCCTGACCCTTTCCCGCCAGCGCCGCAAAGTCATCATGACCGTCGGACGCGAAGGTGGGGTGGAAATCGAAAACATGGGCCCTGAAAACCTGCTCATTCAGGAAATCAGTCTTCCCGGCGGATTACAGCCCAACCAGATTCGCGCTGCATTCTTCCATATCGGCATAGCCAAAGAACTCTTTGCTGATTTCAGCAACATCGTTAGAAACCTCTACAACACCATGATCGATTACGGTCTGCTACTGGCTGAAATCAACCCGCTGGCCCTGACCGGGTACGGCAAGCTGCTCGCCCTCGACGGTAAAATCGAGATGGACGACAACATCGTCGACCTCAACCCCGCTTTTGAAAAATTTTATCAGCCGGAGCACTCCACCCCGGTGGAAAACATCGCCCGTGATGCCGGAATGAGCTTCGTATCGCTCAAAGGATGGGTAGGTTTGATCGCCAACGGTGCAGGTCTGGCAATGGCCTCCATGGACGCGCTCAACTTCTCTGACCTTCCGGCAGCAAACTTTCTCGACCTCGGCGGTGCTGCGGATCAAAAACGCATTGAAACAGCCCTGAGACTGCTCTTCGATGATGATCAGGTCAAAGCGATCCTGATCAACCTCTTCGGCGGAATCCTTTCCTGCGAGCTGGTTGCCAATGCCCTCGTGGCGGCACTGGGCGGCAAGGAACCGGAAAAGCCCATCGTGGTACGCATGTCCGGCAATAGTGCTGAGGAAGGACTTAATGTGCTCAAACAGGTTAAAGGCGATAAACTGCATCGGGCCAGAAACATGCAGGAAGCCCTCGACCTGCTGACTAAGCTCAAGCCTGCTGATACACCTAAGATTGATTTCCCCGAGCCCATCGCGGCTATGCCTGATTCCCGTCCCAAGGACATCGGATATAAATCGCCGCATACCTTCGGCATCGATAAGGACACCCCCATTCTTGTACAAGGCATCACCGGGGCTGAGGGCCGTTTACATACTAAACTCATGCTCGAATATGGCTCCAATATTGTCGCCGGGGTAACTCCGTTCAAGGGCGGTCAGGAAGTGCTCGGAGTTCCGGTTTATAACTCCATCAAGGAAGCACAGCGGCATCATGAAATCGGGGCCAGCATCATTTTCGTACCGCCCAAGCTGGCAACTGACGCCATCCTTGAAGCAACATCCTGCGAAATACCATGGGTTGTCTGCATTACCGAAGGAATTGTGCAGTCTGCCATGCTCAACGTGCTGGAGCAGATCAAAGGCGGCAAATCAAGAATTGTCGGTCCTAACACCCCCGGCATGATCGTGCCCGGACAAACCAAAATCGGTATCCTGCCCACTACCCCGTTCTCTCCCGGTCCGGTTGCAGTCCTTTCACGTTCCGGTACCCTGACCTACGAAGTAGCCGACCGCCTCAATCAGGTAGGTATCGGGCAATCCCTGTCTATCGGTATCGGCGGTGACTCCTACATCGGCACCACCTTTGCGGATGTTTTCGAAATGCTCAGAAATCACGATGAAACCAAGGCTGTCATGGTTCTCGGTGAAATCGGTGGTACTGCGGAACAGGATCTTGCAGACTATGTAATTGAAACAGGATTTGACAAACCCGTACTTTCCTTTATTGCTGGTCAGACCGCACCTCCGGGCAAACGTCTGGGCCACGCAGGTGCGATCCTTCAAGAAGGAACAGGGGTACAGGGAAAGCTTGAAAAAATGCGCGCAGCAGGATTCACAGTCTGCCCCAGCCTTGAGTCAATCCCACAGCTGACAGCAGACGCACTTGGAATTAAGTTAAGTGAATAAAAACATATGCTTCTTCAATAGCAATAAAGCCTGGGGCGGCGGGGAAAAGTGGAACCACCACTTCTCCCTGCTCCTCCGGGATCAAGGTTACAACGTATTCGTGGTAACCAACCATAGATCAGAACTCAAAGCCCGCCTTGAAAACGAACTGGGCATTACCCTTCATAGCGAGCCGATAGGTAATCTTTCCTTCCTGAATCCCGTTTTAATGGGCCGTTTGAAATCTTTTTTTCAAGCAAACAAGATCCAGACTCTGATCACCGCCCTGCCCTCCGACCTCAAAAGCGGCGGAATTGCCGCCAAGCGCGCCGGGGTTAACCGCGTAATTTACCGCAGAGGAATCGCCGTTCCGGTTAAGAACTCATTCCTCAACCGCTACATCTTCAAGAACGTTGTTGACCGTTTAATCGTCAATTCCCTTGAGACTAAGCGGACTGTTCTGGCCAACAATTCCGCGTTAATAGATGAAAGCAAAATACGCCAGATATACAACGGATTCGATGTAGCTGAGTTCGATAAACAGGACTTTTCACCGCTCTACGTTCCAGAAAATGAGGAGGTAGTAATCGGAAATGCGGCTCGCTTGACCGCTCAAAAAGGTCAGAAACATCTCATCGAGTGCGCAAAAATACTCAAAGAAAAGGGCCTGAATTTCAAAATACTCATCGCCGGAAAAGGCGAAATGGAACAGGAATTAAAAGACTACGCCACAGAACTTGACGTAAACGATCGAGTTTCATTCCTCGGTTTCATCAAAGACATGAAAAGTTTCCATGCATCGCAGGATATTTTCTGCCTCCCGTCTTTATGGGAAGGGTTCGGTTATGCCCTCGTGGAAGCAATGACTTTGGAGAAACCAGTAGTAGGATTTAACATTAGCTCCAACCCTGAAGTTGTTGCTGACGGTGAAACCGGTATTCTTGTTCCGGTAGAAGATACTGAAAAACTGGCAGCAGCTTTGGAAAAGGTGATTGTTGATATTGAATTAAGAAAGAAAATGGGTGCTGCGGGACGTCAGAGAGTATTGGAGAATTTTAATACTCCGCTGGTTTTAAAGAAACTGGTTGAGGTTGTGGAGGAATAACGCAACATTTTTAGGTTAATGTCAATTTCATTCTATATCAATTGAGATTGCTCTGGCACCATAGCTTGTGTTCATATGTAGCAAGAATTATTGATCTGGAGTGAATAATGACTGATCTGAAAAAAGAGCTTTTTAAGAATGCCAAGCAATGGGGAGCGGACCTGATTGCAGTGGCGGATACGACCCGCATGGCAGGCATGGAAACTCGCCCGGACGATCTGCTGGATAATTTCCCGCGAGCGATTTCAATTGCGGTTCAACTCGCTGACGGTATCATAGATACAATTGTAGATAAGCCCACTGAAATATATTCCCAGCACTACCAGCGTGTTAATGCCCTGCTCGACAACATAGCCTGCCGTGTAAGCAGTTTTATCCAGAACAATGGCGGAAAAGCACTCCCCATTCCGGCCAGCCAAATCCTCTGCGAAGAACGCTTTATATCCTATATCTCACACAAAGCAGTAGCAATTAATGCCGGATTAGGTTGGCAAGGCAAATCATTATTACTGGTTACTCCGCAATACGGCCCGCGCATTCGGCTGGTAACCATCCTCACAAACCTAGACATTCCGGCAGATGAGCCAATCAAAAACCGTTGCGGAAAGTGCACCAAATGCACCGACGCATGCCCTGCCGGAGCAATAAAAAACGTCAATACCGTGCTGCATTATTCATCGCGCAATGAAGCCGTGGACTTATCGTCCTGCGTGGATCATTTAAATAAGGTATCGGGTTATGGAAACGTGGCGGCGTATATTTGTGGGGTTTGTGTGGCTAGTTGTCCTTGGGGGAAGAAAAAACGGCAGCCCCAAAAAGGAACTGCCGTTTATCAAAATCTATAATCCAACCAAAAATCAAACCGCCCTACTGACCAAACTCCTCAATAAAGCGCTTGATCTCCTGACGGGCCCTTTCAACATAACCGGGGAATACAGCTTTGCAGGTATCGGTCATTTCCATGGACCAGTCAGTGTAGTTCTCAGGCTCCATGCCTAAGATACGCATCTCCGGACGCTTACCTACTGCTCCGGCCATATTCAGAGAATCGACCAGATCAATATCATGCAGGGACAAACGCTGCTTTTCATTATCTATGATATCTTTTTCCTCAAGATAGTAGACTGTGCCACCGTCCTTTCCGCCATGGACGATATCGAGCACCAGCAGGCCGTCGTAGCCTTCCAGAATATGAAAAATATCGTGGGTGAATGTGCCGCCATCCACTAAGTGAACGTATTCGGGCCATTCTTCTTTCTTCAGTTCTTCTACAGCATGCACCCCGACGCCCTCATCGCCGAGGAGAATGTTACCAATCCCAAGTACCAACAGTTTCTTCATTATGAAATCCTTAGTTGATGCGCTTCGCGCCTTTGACGAAAGATTTCGCCTCCAGCGGCCAAAGGGGATAATCCCCTTTGGAATCCTTAATAGTTTTAAATAAAGCTATTAACAATTCCGCCTCAAAATCATCATACGAATAAATCATAATCGTATGAAAGGGAAACTCCCGGACACAGGAACCCTGCGTCCGGGAGTTTATATACAGTGAAACGTCGTTACGTTAGCAACCTTCGCCTACGTGAACAACATGCTCTTCACCGGTCTCTGCGTGCAGCACGTGCACGGCACAACCCAGTCACGGGTCAAAGGATCGAATGATCCTTGAGATGTCAACAGGGTTCTTCGGATCAGGAACCGGAGTACCTACGAGGGCTTCCTCGATTGTACCGCGATGACCTTTGTCATCACGCGGGGTGCTGTTCCAGAGGGTCGCGGGGATCATCTGGTAGTTCGCAGTCTTGGAATCCTTGATGTTGATGTAGTGCAGCAAGGAACCGCGGGGTGCTTCGGTAAGACCGAGACCTTCTGCGGACACAGGAATTTCAGTCTTGACGTAAGTTTCTTCGCCAGGCTTAACTTCCTTGAGCCATGCATCCTGGATTGCGTTTGCAACCATGTAAGCTTCTTCTGCGCGTGCAACGTGGCGGCCCATGAGGGAGAATGCCATGTCTTCGCCCAGATCGCGGAACATCTTGGCTTCGATGCCGAAGAGATCCTTGAGCTGTTTTTTACCCATGGGGCTGAGCTCGGGGTTATGAACCCACATACGTGCAAGGGGACCAACTTCAACAGCTTTGCCGTTGTAGCGGGAAGCCTTACAGAAGCTGTAAGCGTCCTTCTTGTGAACATCCGGAATGGTTTTTCCTTCGCTCGGATGAAGGTCGGAACACTCATCAGTGTACCATGCGTACTTGGTGTATTCCTTGATGAGTTTCTGATCGAAACCAGCATCTTTGCCGTCGATGTAAACACCGGGCTTGAGCAGGAATTCTGATTCAGCATCATCCATGGGGAATACGCCGTAAGCCATAGCGTTTTTGTAACCGCCACCGATCTTGAACAGATCTTTGTAGACGGAACCGATAAGGTAAACGGTGGGTACGTAGGTTTCTTCAATGAATTTCTGAACCTGTTTGAAGCGGCTTGCGTATTCAGCAAGCTTTTCCTTGCTCGGAATTTCAGTTGCACCACCAACGACCTGACCGGAAACGTGAGGCATTTTACCACCGAACAGAGCTACCATTTCGTGGCAGATACGGCGGATTTCAAGAGCCTTAACGTACTGGTCAACAGCTACCTTGTTGGTTTTTTCATCAAGACGCAGGTCAGGATGTTCAAAGCGGGGGACAAAGGGAGCTTTGCCGGGACCGCGTACGAAGTCCAGAGCTGCAAGATGATAGAAATGCAGAATGTGAGACTGCAGGTAGTTAGCACCGAAAATGAGGTTTTTGGTTACGCGACCGTTAGTGGTCAGCTTAACACCAAAAGCATCATCAAGAGCGCGGGTGGAAGCAGTAGAGTGAGCTGTGGGGCAAACACCGCACAGACGCTGGGTCAGCTGGGCTGCATCGCGGGGATCACGTCCGATAAGGATGTTCTCGAAACCACGGTACATGCCGCCGGAGAGCCATGCGTCGGTTACTTTACCGTCTTTAACTACGACCTCAGCCTTAAGGTGACCTTCGATACGGGTTACCGGATCAATGGCAATCTTAATTTTCCCGTCTTTACCGGCGGGTGCATGAGATTTTGAAGACATAAGGATTTATACTCCTTTCCGGTTAACCGGCTTCGTAGAAGGGGGACATTTCATCCGGGAATCCCGGTTCTACACAGCCAATACATACTGAGTTTTCAACACACCAGTTAACGCCGCCGTTCCATTTGCGTTTGAAGCAATCGGAGTTGGCGCTGGGGCCTTTACAGCCCAGCTCGTAACGGCATTTAACGGGATCAGTGAAGATTTCAGCGTATTCATCGTTCTCGAACTTCTCAAGATAAGGGCAATTATCATGGATGTTCTCACCGAAGAAAGGTTTGGGACGACCGTTGTCATCAAGAATCTTAACGACTTCAGCCAGACCGCCCTGCAGTCCTTTTTCTTCAATGGCATTGATTGCGACAACGAGGGTGCCTACCATCCAGTCAGGATGGGGAGGACAGCCCGGAATGTTAACAACGGGAGTCTTCACGCCGTTTTCTGCGAGGAAATTGGTTACAGACATGGAGCCGGTAAGGTTTCCTTCAGCAGCGGGGATACCGCCGTATGCAGAGCAGGTACCAACGTTAACAACCACAGCAGCGTTTTTGGCCATCTCGAGAGTGGCTTCAGCCATGGTGTATTCTTTGTGGTTTGCATCTGCACCGACAATACAGAAATGACCGTTCTCAGCTGTGGGAACGGCACCTTCAACGATAACGATGTACTTGCCCTTATTAGCTTCAGCCTGACTCATCATGAAATCCCAGGCTTCGTGGCCTTCGGAACCCATAATGGTCGGATGGTAATCAAGGTTAATTACATCAAGTAGAACCTCTGCGATAGAGGGGTGCACTGAGTTGAGAATGGAAACCGAACAACCGGTGCAGCCCTGTCCCTGCAGCCAGAAAACATTCGGTACAAACTTTTTCAGCGCATGCACTACACTGGGGTTGAACATCTGGGAAATCCCAAATCCAGCCACAGTTCCTGTGCACATTTTCACGAAATCTCGCCTGGTCAAACTCATCCCTACCTCCTTGGTGGTTGCCGGCGTAGTAAGGCACTGTCCTTACTAAGTAAAAAAAACCGCCACGGCGACGATATTTTTTAAAACCAAATACACATTCCAGCATTTTTCGTCAACAATATCTGATACAAAATTGATACATGTATAGATGAAACAAATACCACTTATAGATAGTTCCTTTTTTAACAATGTTGTAGGTTGAACCATGTGCCCATTTATGTTTATTGTGGGCGGGAGTACGAACGATGTACGACACTAACGATTAAACAATTTAAGGATATGTAATGGCTAAGAAAAAAAGTCGTATCGGACAGATTCTCCTCCTGATAATTCTCGTTGCCGTGATAGGCACAGGGGCTTACCTGCTCTATAAAGACACAACAGCACCGCAGGCAGCTTTGACGCCGGCGAAAGGATTCGTCACCTATGAGACCCCTATCAACGTAAATATCAGCGATACTCAATCCGGACTTAAGGCGGTTAAAATCGTACTTTCTCAGGGAGAGAAAAAACTGACTCTCACAGAAAAAAATCTTCCCAAGGGAACCTTCGATTACAATGAAGACATTCTGATTAAGAAAAAGCAGATCAAAGAAGGGCCGTTTGAACTGGCAGTTTGGGCTGTGGATACTTCCCTGGCCGGTTTCGGCAGCGGCAATGCTGTAATTGCCAGAGGCAACTACACCCTTGATACCATCGCTCCCAAAATTACCGTTCAATCCACCACCCACAATTTCAATCAGGGCGGCTGCGGACTGCTGATCTATAATTTAGATGAAAATCCGTCCAAAACCGGCGTACAGGTTAATGAAGATTTTTTTCCGGGCTACAAACAGCCGGACGGAAGTTATGCCTGTCTTTTCGCAATGCCTTACTACACCGACAAGAAAGATTTTAATCCGGTGCTAATGGCTGAAGATGCAGCCGGCAACGTGCGCAAAGGTTCATTCTGGTATCATGCCAACGGTAAAACCTACCGCCATGACCGGATCAACATCTCCGACCGTTTCCTGAATACAAAAATGCCCCAGTTTGAAGGAGATTACCCCGGACTGCCCAGTCAGGTTCAGCTCTTCCTTAAAGTTAACCGCGAGCTACGCAAGAAAAACCGTGCGGAACTCCATCGCGTTGCTAAAGAGACCTCCCCGACCTTCCTGTTCGAAGGCAGCTTCAAAAGACTTCCGAATGCTGCCACCCGTGCAGGATTCGGTGACAAACGCAGCTACTACTATTCAGGTGAAGTAATCGACAAACAGACCCATCTGGGAATTGACCTTGCCAGCACACGTCAGGCTCCGATTCCGGCTGCAAACAACGGACGGGTTGTACTTGCTGAATCAGACTTCGGCATCTACGGCAATGCAGTCATTATCGACCACGGTCTCGGTCTTCAGACCCTTTACTCGCACCTGAGCCAAATTGATGTGGCGCCCGGAGATATGGTCGCAAAAGGACAGATAATCGGTAAGACCGGTGCCACCGGCATGGCTGGCGGAGACCACCTGCATTACGGTGTCATCTGCTCCGGTATACCAGTGAATCCCGTGGAATGGTGGGATGGAAGCTGGATCAAGAATAATATCACCAGCAAGTTGAAATAAAAAAACAAGGTCGAATATAAAACAAAAGTCCCGGACAATTTCTGTCCGGGACTTTTTTAATTTGATGTCTTTTTAATCTCATTAAATCCGCACAAGATAAATCCTGCTAAGATTGCCGTTATCGGTGCCACCAGCACCAGCCCGACACTCCCGACCAAGGTTCGGAAGATCTCAGCCGCCACCAGCTTAAAATTAAGCATACGGGTAAAAGATGTTCCCTTCGTTACGAAAAGCATAAGCATAGTCAGATAGCCGCCGGAGTAAGCCAGCAATAATGTTGTGGTCATTGTTCCGGTAACCATGCGCCCGACATTGAAGCCGGACTTGATCAGCTCATTACGGGTGATATCAGGCTTCTTATCCATAACTTCGTTCATGGAAGCGGCAACGTCCATGGCAATATCCATAGCCGCACCTGAAGCACCTAAAATGACCGAAGCATAAAATATATCAAGCAGATCCAGTGTATAATGACCGGAAAAGACCAGCATAGTCGCAAATGGAGCTGTCATACCCGCCATTTTCAGCTTCTCGCCAAAGAACAGTGTCAGGGTCAATGCCAGCAACAAACCGCTTAGAGTCCCCAATGTAGCCACCACAGTAACCCGCGAAAATCCGGCAACACAAGTGATGATCACCACAGTAAGCAAAGTAAGGGTGACAACGGTCAGCATGATTGGATTGCCGCCGTCAAGCAATCCGGGAATGAAAAATTTCCAGATAATGTAAAAACTGGTGATAAAGCTGAACAGGGCTTTAAGGCCTATTGAACGGGCATAAATCAACAGAATGATTACAAACAAACCAAACAGCGCCAGTTCCCAGCCTTGCCGATACTGGTTTACGGCACGGGCTTCCACAGCCTTACCGTCATTAATGCGCACAGCCATAAGGATAGTATCACCGGGATGAAAAATTTCATCCATTTCCGGCTGCCCTGTTAACTGGTTAACGCCGATGACAGTCTGACCTTTGACCTCACCTTCCATTAAAATCGCGGTTACGTGCTGTCCACCGATACGAGCAGTACCCATTTCCACCAAAGCGGAGTTATCCACACCGGTAACAGTGGCACGTAACTCATGCATCCCGGAATACGGATCAGGTCCGGCCTGCTCATATTTCAAAAGTCCGACAATCCCGACAATCATCAGGATAAATAATATCGGAGATATAAACCTTTTCATGGATACCTCTTGATATGGAAAAAGGCCCCCGCTCATGCGGGGACCTTTAAATCATAAGCAAATATGCCTTTTATCCGTAACAACTATTTGTTGTAAGGAATCTTGGCGTATTTTTCCTGAGGACCGAAGGTTTTACCCAGCAGAGCCTTGGAATCGGTGTGCTTGCTGTCAGAAAGTTTAACTTCCATGACTTCAGCCATACGGTTGGGGATATCGGTGTTATCGATGAAGCCGTTAAACTTCTCGGAACCTACACCTATGGAGGTTGCAGGAATGAATGTTCCGGTGTGAACAAAAGAGGTCCAGAACATACGTGCGCGCTGGGAGATCAGGTCGGTAACAGCAACCATGGTCGGGGTGTAAGCATAACCGTAGTTGGTCTGCTTGTCCTCGGGCAGGTTCTGGTTCTTGTCCTGAACAACCATTGCATCAGCAAGGATTTTGTCTTCAGCAGCAGTACGATCGGTCAGACCCCATTCTTTTTCAGCGTATGCGATAAAAGCAGCGTGACGTTTCTTGAGATCAGACTCTTTTGCACACAGCTTGTTGTAGTATTTATCGAGGTTATCTTCAGCGGAGACCTGAACTTTTTCGAGTTCTTTAAGGTTGAGGAAGTAACCTTTGGAGTCCATGGAGATACCCAGTGCAACACCACCGGTTTCGTGGTCGGCAGCAGTTACAATGAGAGTTTCTTCAGGATGTTTCTGGTAGAAGTCATATGCAACTTTAACAGCGTCATCCATAGCAATGGTATCCAGGATAGTGGACTTTGCATCATGAGCGTGTGCAGCGTGGTCAATACGGCCGCCTTCAATCATAAGAAAGAAAGGCTTTTCCTGAGCGGAGAGAGACTGAACAGCCTTCTCGGTCAGTTCGTAGAGAGCAGGCAGTTTGTTTTCGGTCATCTTGCTGTTACGGCGCTCAACTTCGTAAGGAAGGTGGCTGTAGGTCAGAGCTGCGAAAACTTTCTCGCCTTTTTTAGCCTTGTAAGCACGGAAAGCATCACGGGTGGAATCACCAACGAAAGTCTTGTATCCCTGATCAGCAAACATCTTAACAACGTCTACATCATCCTTACGCTTGGACTTGAGGCCCTGAGCATTGTCTTTGGCAACATAATGACGGTATCCGCCGCCAGCGAAGAAATCAAAGCCGGAATCAGCCTGATCTACTGCGATAGCGTTTTCTGCGTTACGATCGGGGTTGTGAGAGGAAAAAGCTGCCGGAGTAGCATGGGTCAGACGAGTTGTGGTGATGATACCTACTGCGTAACCATTTTCTTTTGCTGCTTCAGCAACAGATTTGATGTCGGTGCCGTCAGGCAGTTTGCCGAGATAGCCGTTGGTGGTTTTGAAACCACATGCCAGCGCGGTACCGCCTGCTGCAGAGTCGGTGATCAGGGTGTTGTCGGAATAAGTGGTAACCAGTGCAGACTGGGGAAAAGTGTTCATGAGCAGCTTAGCTTCTGCGTCATTCTTTTCCATTTTGTTGTAGAGTTCAGCTGCCATGCGCTGGGTGGGTCCAAGACCATCACCGATGAAGTAAAATACGTACTTAGGCGCACCTGCAAATGCAGTAGCCGCAACCATTGCCAGACAGACCGCCAGAACCAACGGGCGAACAATCCTTCTAAACATTTTCACATTCCTTACCGTTTAGAGTTATGCTTCATGCTGAAAAAACAGCACGAAGCTGCAACGCTCCCTTCGCAACAATTGACCATATCACTCCACACAGCAAATCCACGAAGGTCACAATTCAACATTGCATATAGGTAATTGCGAAGTTCAGGCAGGATCAGCCCGCATTTTAATGATCCTCCGACCCCTGTAAAGGAGCCCTTCAAAACCCACTGCAACAACATAAATTTTCTGCTTTTCGCGAGAAATTTAAGCCACTTTAGAGTGATTGAAGTTATTGTCAATAGGGGTTTTGTTGCAGAATAATGATAAAAGATCGTAACACAACTGTAACAATCTGAAATCTCATTTCTATTTTGAAAGAAAAAACTTTATAAAAATTAGAATTATTTTCTTATTCACGTCAATCTTATCGTCAAACGAACCAAAACTGTCTCATTTCGAAAATCATACACTATTGGACTCAGCCTAAAATTCAAAGCCGAACTAAATTAGTTCGTATTTGAAAACTAATTACTCATAAATCTATCCACCTTACCGACATATCTGGATCGCTGCTTCGGAAGGTTCCTGCCGTAAGGCAGCTAGTAAAAATCGATCATTTTTCCTAGCTGCTCAAATATGGAATAAGTTCAATTTTAAATATCCAATTGAATTATTGAACATACAACACAATGGTCCATATTTTGTATAATTCTATACGACAAGGGGAGAAATTTCCGCAACTCAACGGGAAGGTGAAACATGTGGAAATCAATAGTAGTAACATCAGCACTGCTGCTCTTCGGATCCAACAATATCTTTGCTGCTGATTTCGGGTATGTCGAAGAGACGAAATCCAAAGAGCAACAAACCGTTGCAAGCATGGAAAAAGAATTCTCATTCACTGACTTTGTAACTGGATTAGACATCACCGACGACATGCAGACAGGATTAATTTTCGGCCTGGACAACCAGCCCACAGAGACTCATGCCGGACCTGACGCTCCTCCCAGCGCTATGGGACTTGGACTGGGATTCAGCTTCAGCTTCTAATTAAATATCTTCGACCTCTCTATCACTCGCCAGAAAACGGACTCTGCAGTTGCTTTACGTCCTCCACCCTCTGCCTGACCATTAGTCAGAATTACAAAATAATACCCCCTGAACTTGAAAGCCAGAGAAGTATATATACCGGCAAAATTACCGTTATGGCCTATAGCTGTATATTTATTCATAACCCCAAGACCATAAGAAATACCATCGTAAGTTACCGGGCGGAAATCCATCTGTTCGGACTTAAGACCTGCATTTATCCCGAATCCATTTAAATACGCCTTCAGCCAAATCATCATATCCGAAGCGGTGGAAACGCCGTTTCCAGAACACCACGCCCATGACGGATTGATCTTAAGAGTCAAGTCTTTGATTTTTCCGGTTTGAGGGTTGTAGTCATGGCCCCGCGCAAATGGCTCAGAGATATTGGCGCTTTTCACTGGGAATGTAGTTGATTTTAACCCCAAGGGCTTGAGTATGCGCTGATAAACCTGATTCTCAAAAGTATCCCCAGTAATTTTTTCAATGATCAACCCCAAAAGAACATAGTTCGAATTATTATACTCAAATATCCTGCCTTCCCTGCAATGATTCTTATTTCCGAATTGCAGTAAATGTTCCGGGCTCCAATGCATCCACGGCCGCTCCCTGAACAAATGCAAGAAATCCTGATCAATTGTAAAATTACCCAGACAGCTGCGCATCTGTAATAGATTACGAATAGTAAGAAGGCTGCCTTCAGTAACTACATCCGGCAAGACTTCAGATACTTCGGCATCAAGGCTGATTTTTCCCTCATCCACCAGCATTAGTATTACTGAAGCCACAAAAGTCTTGGTTATACTGCCGATGCGGAATTTAAGATTGTTCCCCATAGGCTTGAGGCTGCCGATCCTGCGTACGCCTGCCCGAAAAGCCCAGACCTGCCCTTCCGGAGTTTCCACCATCATCACCGCACCCGGAATTTTCAATTCCCGAATAGATTCGCGCAAAATTTTATTGAGATCATTATGATTGGAAGCTTCTGAACAAATATAAATTGTAAGCACAAAAAGGAAAATAAAGACAACAGTTATCGCGCGCCGAAACTTACACGCGAACTCACAACCTTTATATATCCGATAGCGCGACTTCATACTCCATCATAACATGAAAGTCCGCTTAGATAAAACCGCAGTACTTTTGACCTCAAAGAAAAAGAGGATGTCCCAAAAAGGACATCCTCTTCTAAAATCAATTTGTATATGAAACTTAGTGCGGCTGGGTCTGATACTCATCCTTGATCAAGTTAAGCGCGATAGGCGTAGCGCTGTCTCGCCCGCGGAACAACTCTTCAGCGGTAAGGTTATCCAAAGCACAACTGAGCACTTCATCCATATTTTCCACCGGAATAATTTCAAGATCCTTAAGAATTACATCAGGCACATCCTTAAGATCTTTCTTATTATCGATGGGAATAAGCACAGTCTTGGAAAGACCTCTATGTGCAGCCAGAAGCTTTTCCCTCAAGCCGCCGATAGGAAGGACACGACCGCGCAGGGTTATTTCCCCGGTCATCGCCAGATCATGGCGGACAGGAACATTAAGGAACGCAGAGGCGATAGCAGTACACAGGGTAATACCGGCTGAAGGACCATCCTTGGGAGTGGCTCCTTCGGGTACGTGTACGTGAATATCAATCTTCTCATGAAAATCCGGTTTCAGTCCAAAAAGATCGGAACGGGAACGGATGTATGAAAGTGCTGCCTGAGCAGATTCCTGCATGACTTCACCGAGCTTACCGGTGATAACAACTTTGCCCTTACCGGGCATAAGCACGACTTCCACCATGAGCATTTCACCGCCCACCTGAGTATAGGCAAGACCTGTGGAAACACCGACCAGAGACCGGTCTTCACTGGCTCCGTAACGGAATTTATGGACCCCGAGAATCTTACTCAGATTAGCGGTGGTCACATGAACACTCTTGCTTTTGTCTCCGGATTCCACGATCTGCATTGCAGTCTTACGACAGACCTTGGCAAGCTCGCGCTCAAGGTTACGCACTCCCGCCTCACGGGTGTAGGTGCGAATGATATCGATCATGGCATTATCGGAAACAGCAAGGTTATCTTCCTTAAGACCATGTTCCCCTATCTGCTTCGGCAGCAGGAAGTCTTTTGCAATATGGATTTTCTCGGTTTCGAGATAACCGGGAAGCCTGATAATCTCCATCCTGTCCTGCAGAGGCAGCGGAATAGAATGGAGGTCGTTAGCGGTAGTGATGAAAAAGACCTTGGAGAGATCGTAATCAAGATCAAGGTAATGATCGTTGAATGTTCCGTTCTGCTCCGGATCAAGAACTTCAAGGAGAGCCGCAGATGGATCGCCCCTGAAGTCGGTACTCATCTTATCCACCTCATCAAGACAGATAACCGGGTTGCTGTATTCGCAACGTCTCAATGACTGGATGATCTTACCCGGAAGCGCTCCGACATAAGTACGTCGGTGACCACGGATCTCGGCTTCATCGCGAACGCCACCAAGGGAGAGACGTACGAACTCACGCCCCATAGCCCGGGCAATGGAACGGGCGATAGAGGTTTTACCTACACCGGGAGGGCCTGCAAAACAAAGGATGGGACCTTTGATGGTTTCGACCAAAGACTGCACAGCCATATATTCAAGGATGCGCTCTTTGGGCTTTTCAAGACCGTAGTGATCTTCATCCAGAATCTTGCGTGCTTCAGCTATATCCAGCTTGGTTTTCTTGTATTTGTTCCATGGAAGCTCCATAACCCAATCCACATAGTTGCGGACAACGGTATATTCTGCAGAGGAGGGAGCCATCTGGCGCAATTTTTTGATTTCCTTGCGCACCCGCTCCCGGGACTCTTCTTCCATGTTCTTTTCATTAAGCTGCTCTTCAAGATCATGGGCTTCCGCCTGAGGATCATCCTCACGCCCCATTTCCTTATTGATAGCCTTGAGCTGCTCATTGAGATAATACTCACGCTGATTCTTTTCCATCTGCCCTTTGACACGGTTCTTAACGCGTTTCTCAATAGACACGATTTCAATTTCACCAAGCAGCAGCTCATAAACGGCTTCCAGCCTTTCGATGGGATCAACCATCTCAAGAATATTCTGCTTCTTGAGAAACTCCACCTTAAGGTGCGGCATGATTGAATCAGCCAGCTTCCCGGCAGTCCGGATGGTAGAAATAGCCAGAATGGTTTCAGGAGCTATTTTCTTGTTCACCTTGCCGAATTTTTCAAGGGCTTCGTGAACGGAACGCACCAGAGCCTCGGTTGTATGCTCTTCGGCCGGAAGATCATCAACCCGCTCAATATTCACCAGCGGAAAATTCTCACCGAAAACGACTTCATCAGAATCAGGATCCCAACTGGCACGGTACATACCTTCGAAAAGCACCTTGATAGTACCGTCGGGAAGCCTGAGCATCTGCAGGATCTTACTGACAGTACCTACCCGGAAAAGATCTTCCGGTTCGGGCTTTTCTTTTTCTGGAAACTCCTGAGTGACCAGAAAAATCTTTTTGTCGTAATCGGAAATGGCTTCCTCAATCGCTTTGATTGAAGATTCCCTACCGACAAAAAGAGGCACAATTGAACGCGGGAACATAACTACTTCCCGCAGTGACATCATCGGAAGAATATTCTGTTCAGTGGATGTATTGCCACCTTCAAAAACTGTGGACGACATTTATCCTCCTGCTTTTAACCCGGAAACGTCTTAAACCAAACTAGAACAAACACTATGTCAGTTCACAGGATGGACACCTAATCAGGTAAAAAAGTTATTTCGGAACGTCAGTTAAACCTATAACCATGACGATTAATTTTCAAAAAATAAAACTTATAACCATACAGAAACATGAAATAATACCTGCTACCGTTTTGTCAAACCACAAACCATCATTAATTACATTATACATAAAAATTAATAGCTGACGATGACAACAACACGTATCGGAGAAAAACAAAGATCGATTACCCCGCTCAGCCCGAAAATGTTAATTTTTATTAATACATGTACAGTGTTGTCCCAAAACGGACTGCCGTATAGGCAACGAGATAACAAACTTTGTCCAATTTCCGGGCGACGAATATACTTCCATATTCCCTTTATGCAGATCTGCTATAATGAAATATGAGATAGCAAGACCAAGGCCGGTTCCCTCACCAACTTTCTTGGTTGTGTAGAAAGGTTCAAATATGCGTTTGCGCACACTCTCAGCCATGCCCTGCCCGTTATCTTCTATTTCAATATTGACCCAGTCCTTTTTTTCATATGCCCGGAGTATAAATTTGGGACCGCCTTTTTCATACTTCTTCGAAGTCATGGACTGGGCACTGTTTTTCAATAGATTCAAAAAGACCTGCTGAATCTCACTTCCTTCACATAAGACAGTAGACAGATCATCTTCAAACTCACGTACTATTTCGATCTTCTTAAAATCATATTTAGTCGAAAGGTTGTATTCATTATCCGCAAGCTCAATTGTATTCTCGAGCAACTCAGAAAGGTCATGCCTCTTAAAATTATCCTGATTCTTACGGCTGAAGCTAAGCATGTTCCGAACTATTTTTCCGGCCCTATCAACGGAAGCTGTTATGCCGTTAATGATCTTGGGAATATCCCGGTCACGCATATAACCATGCAGCTCATCGAGATTAATATTCCATTTATCTGCAGCACGTTTATTTCCCGGAAGATCACCTAATACTCGTCTGGATATATTCTGGGCACCCTGAGCAATTACCCCAAGCGGATTATTGATTTCATGCGCCATGCCGGCTGCAAGACCTCCAACCGAAAGCATCTTTTCATTCTGGACCAGCATGTCTTCAAGTCTAACCCGCTCCGTAACATCTTCAACCTGGACAACAACACCATTCTGTTCTCCAGCGGAAAGCGGGTAAATCATAATATCATCGTAAAAGACATCCCCATCTTGCTTGCGGGAAACCCTTGGGTCAGTCCATACATTTTGACTGCGCAATGACTCCCTGACCTGCTCCATATAAGGTGAAAGCCTCGGAAATACCTCTTCAACCAATCTTCCCACAGCCTCATCACCGCTGACTCCGGCCACTTCTGAAGCCTTCATGTTCCAATGGGTAACCCGTCCTTCACTGTTTAGACCAACCAGAATGAAAGGCATGGAATCAATAATACTTTTCAACTGATTACGCAGATGTCTGATTTCCTCAAGTGAACTTTTTAACTCAGTAATATCGGTATGAGTGCCGATCATCCGAATGGCCTTGCCGGAATCATCCCTTTCCACGGCATTTCCGCGCCCAAGAATCCATAGCCATTTACCATCCTTGTCCTGCATGCGGAATTCGACTTCAAAGTTCTCTATTTCATTATTGATACACTTACTGTTGATTTCGAAAGCATGAGCACGGTCATCTTTATGAATAAGATCAACCCATGAAGCAACATGTGACGGAAATTCATTTTCACCATATCCGAGCATAGCCTTATAGCCGGGGCTGTAATACACATCGTCAGTAATAATGTTCCAATCCCAGACACCATCCTTATTGGCGGCCATTGCAAGAGCAAAACGTTCCCTGCTCAGGCGGACCTCTTCCTGAGCATTGCGCAATTTCATATACGCTACGGATAATGCGATGGAAAAAACAAGCAGTACTGCGATAACAAAAAGCCCGGCTACAATCTCAATTTTATGGACTCCCCATACCGAATGCTTCTCGTTCAAAATAATAGATCCGGCTGGTAATTTTGAATCTTTGATTTTAAAGTGATCAAGAACGACACGGTCAAAAACAAACCTATTGGCTTCTCCATCCTCCACTACCGGTATGTCTTTGATGGATTTACCATTCAGGATATCGAGAGCTATACGCCCTGCAATAGCACCTTGTTCATAGTGCGAAATAACTTTACCGCCTATAAGCCCATTCCCGATGCCATGTTCATAAATATGAAAAACAGGACGATTGCTGCTTGAAATAATCTCCTGCAAACCTCCCTCAAAAGACTTCGCGACCCCATCTTTATCCCGATAAGCGGAAAGCAAAAGAACAGCACTATCAGCAGGAAGCCTGCCAAGCACATCTTTCATTTCCGTCCAGTTCATTCTTTTTAAAGGAATCTCGACAAGCTTAAGATCTGAGAACTCATGATGTACACTGTCGGCCAATTGCAGATCTGCCTGCCCACTGGGAGTATCATCCACGATAAGATAAACCGTTTTGAGTCCAGGTACTAAATCAATGATGATTCTGATATTTTCCCGCATGGAAACGGCCTCAATGACACCGGTAATATTCTCATTACTATCCAGAGAACGGGCCAGAGATTGATCATTGACCCCGCAAAATATAACCGGAGTGTCCGGGAAAAACTCATTTTTATTTTTTAATACAAAATTTAAGGCATTATCATCAGAAGTGATTACAACATCATATTTATCCACCGAATCAATCTTCATCTTAAGCATGTTACGGAAAGCGGAAAGATTTTTTTTGTTCATAAACCGCTTGGAATCCATAAACTCTACGTCAAGATGAACTCCCGCCGGATCAAGTACTGATTTAAGACCATCTATCTGTGAAAAGAATGTCGGGAATCCGGGATGATAAGAACTTATAAGCAAAGCTTGGGACTTTGCAGCTGAAATAACAGGGCAAAAAGAAAAAATCACCAAAAGAGCTAAGGTAGCAATTAATATAATTTTCTTCATGAACTGGCCGACCTGAAAATATAAAATTTGAGTAAAATTTTTCATACGACATTACTCGGATAAAGCCAATCCCATACAATTAAAAAACATCCTTTCTCATAATAAAATAATTCAAAAATCTGCATAATAAAAAGCCCCCGCTCCTGACAGAAACGGGGGCTACATAAAAACCAAAACAAATTTCAGCTATGCGCTTTTCACTTCATTGTGAAAGAACAGAATGGGTTCCATTCCATTTTCAACAACGCTTTTATTGATCACGCACTCTTTGACTCCACTCATGGAGGGAAGCCTGTACATGATATCAAGCATGATGGATTCAAGCACGTTGCGCAGACCGCGTGCACCGGTTTTACGCTGCACAGCTTTGGCTGCAATAGACTTCATAGCGTTAGCAGTAAAAGTCAGGCGTACGCCGTCCAGTTCGAACATTTTCTTGTACTGCTTGACCAGAGCGTTTTTAGGCTCCTGAAGGATACGCACGAGATCTTCTTCGCTCAGCTCGGAAAGAGCGGTCTGAACCGGGATACGGCCGACAAACTCGGGAATAAGACCGAATTTGACCAAATCCGCGGGTTCTGCTTTAGCAAACAGTTCACTGATTCCCTTATCTGACTTCTGCTCAACCTTTGCACCGAAACCGATACCGGAACCGGACATGCGCTGCTGCACGATGGTATCCAGACCGATAAACGCACCGCCGAGGATAAACAGGATATTGGAGGTATCGAGCCTGATAAATTCCTGCTGGGGATGCTTACGACCGCCCTTGGGAGGAATGTTGGCTTCGGTTCCTTCAATGATCTTGAGCAGAGCCTGCTGCACGCCTTCACCGGAAACATCGCGAGTGATGGAAGGACTGTCACCCTTGCGGGAAATCTTGTCGATCTCATCAATGTAGATGATTCCGCGGGATGCGGCGTCAATGTCATAGTCAGCGTTCTGCAAGAGCTGCACGAGAATGTTTTCCACATCCTCTCCCACGTAACCGGCTTCGGTCAGTGTGGTGGCATCTGCAATGGCAAAAGGAACTTTAAGTACTCTTGCCAGAGTCTGAGCCAGCAGGGTTTTACCGGAACCTGTAGGCCCGATCAGCAGAATGTTGCTCTTATCGATTTCAACGTCATCAGAGCCGCTGGACTGGGTGTAGTACACACGCTTATAGTGATTGTGAACTGCTACAGCCAGAATCTTCTTGGGGTGCTCCTGACCGATTACATATTCATCAAGCAGTTCTTTAATTTCCTGTGGAGACAGGAGCTTACCTGCATCAAACTCCTCACCGACCGCTTCCTGAGCCATGATGTCATTACAAAGCTGAACACACTCGTCGCAAATGTAAACATCAGGTCCGGCGATCAGACGCTGCACCTCATCCTGAGACTTGGAGCAAAAGGAGCAATGAAGGTCCTGTCCTGAACCTTGTTTTTCATTACTCATCAGGAATTAACCTTCCTTGGATTCAATATTTCCGCGAGTCTCCAAAACCTTGTCGATGAGGCCGTATTTAACAGCTTCCTGAGCAGACATGAAGTTATCGCGATCAGTATCCTTCTCAATCTCTTCTACAGTCCTGCCGGTGTTTGCCGCCATGATAGAGTTGAGGGATTTTCTAAGTCTTAAGATTTCACGGGCCTGAATATCAATGTCAGTAGCCTGACCCTGCGCACCGCCCAGAGGCTGGTGAATGAGGATACGGCTATGCGGCAGGGAATAACGCTGCCCTTTCTCTCCTGCGCTGAGCAGGAAAGCGCCCATGCTGGCAGCCTGTCCCATACACAGGGTTGCCACAGGAGCAGAGATATACTGCATTGTATCGTAAATAGCCATGCCGGCAGTAACTACGCCGCCGGGAGAGTTGATATACATGTAAATTTCTTTATCAGGATCTTCTGACTCCAGAAAAAGAAGCTGTGCGCAAATAACGCTGGCAACATGGTCATTAACTTCGCCGCTGAGCAGGATGATTCTATCCTTAAGAAGACGGGAATAAATATCGTAAGCGCGTTCTGTGCGCCCGGTAGTTTCAACAACAATAGGTATGGTTCCAGACATCTATATCTCCCGGAAATATTTATTTATAAAAGGGAATTGAAATTAATGAAAACCGCCCGATCCGGTACGGATAATCACGTGATAATTCATCCTAATCATTTGAATGCTTGAGTACAAGCACAAATCCGGCGGGTCAAACTCTACAACTTGTTAACCGCATATAGAATTATTAACAACCCGTTTTCAAAAAAAATCAAAAGGCGGCGCGGTAAGATAACCACGCCGCCTAACATGTATATTTAAACGGTCGAGATTACTTGTCGTCCTTTTTAACAGGATCGATTTCAGTAACGTCTGCGTTTTCGTAGATGAACTCGGCAGCCTTGTCAGCAAGGAGACGGTCCTTGAGAGGAACAAGGAGGTTGTTCTCTTCGTAGTAGGACTTAACGGAGCTAAGATCCTGTCTGGTCTGCTGTGCGATCTGGTAGAGAGCGCCTTCAACTTCCTGAGGTTCTACGGAAAGCTCTTCACGCTTAGCAACGTTGAGCAGGAAGATTTCAGTGCGTACGGACTCTTCAGCCATGGGACGCTGTTCTTCACGGAGCTCTTCCAAGGATTTGCCGAGAGACTCAAAGCTCTTACCGGAACGCTCTGCGCGGCCGATAACATCAGCAACCATACGCTGCAGGCGGTCTTCCATGAGGGAAGGAGGCAGCGGGAAGTCGAGTTCTTTAACGATACCGCTGATCAGCTTGGTCTGAGCTGCAGACTTGTTGAGCTGCTTGCGGTTTGCAGAGTAGGACTGCTTAATGATCTCACGCATTTTTTCAACGGATTCAAAACCGCCGGCCTGCTTAACAACATCGTCGGTAAGTTCGGGCATTTTGCGTTCTTTAACGGCGTGAACAGTAACCTTCATGGTTGCGGTCTTGCCTGCGAGATCGGAGTTGATGAAATCTTCAGGGAAAGTGATGTCAGTTTCACCGGACTCACCAGCTTTCAGGGTCTTAACGAACTCTTCGAACTCTTCAAGAGAGTGACCTTCACCGATGGGCAGGTCGAAGTTGTCAGCCTGTACGCCGGGGATAGGCTCGCCGTCCATTTCTGCGGAGAAAGTTACGGAAGCGAGTTCGCCGTCCTTAGCAGGACGATCTTCCTCAATGGGAGCGATCTTAGCCATGGACTGGAGCAGTCTGGTTTCAACGTCTTTCAGTTCATCTTCGGAAACTTCGGCACGCTCTTCTTCAACGGAAAGACCGAGGTAACCGGGAGTATCGAATTCAGGAACGATTTCGAACTTGATTACATAGCTGAAATCTTCACCGCGAACGAGTTCCTTAGCGTCAACGTCAATTTTGGAAACGGGAACGAAGGACTGGCCGTTGAGGATATCGTTGATCTGGTAGTTGATCAGGTCAGTGGTAGCTTCGCTGATGATCTGTTTTTTGTACTTTGACTGGATAACAGAAGCAGGAACTTTACCCTTTCTGAAACCTTTAACCGGGGTCTGTACTTTGTACAGGGCAACGGTTGCATCCAGAGCTGCACCAACTTCTTCAGCAGGTACGGAAACTTTAATCTCTCTTTCTACCGCTGAAACTTCTTCAATATTAAAATCCATCTTAGGCATCCTCCTAGAAAATATATCTGCCACGAGCAAACCGCTACGGCAGTTGTGTACTTTGGCTTGTGTCGGCCAACGTGAAGTCTTTCACATTGTTCCAACAAAAGAACTGGGATTATTTAGGCAGTTTCCACACAAAGTCAACCCCCTTAAAGGAGTTGATTCACAAATAATGAATATAAATTGAATTTTATCCCTAAATTCCCAGTGGATGCCCGCTTACACGTATCATTAATAATAAAGCGGAACCCCGCTACAGGATCCCGCTTAAGCAAGGAGGAGATGCGTATTGATTAAAATTTATGCTGCAAGCTTCTGCTTTAGTGCTTTCCGCTTTGATTCAAACCGCTCTATCAAGGCTGCCTGCCCTTTGTGGCCGGGGTTAAGGAAGCCGATAGCGAGATCATATGCATGTACCGCCTCATCTTCTTTGCCGCACATCTGCAAGACAACAGCAAGATTGTTATGCAAGGTAGCCCGATGAATCTTCTTGGACTTGCACTGAGACATTTGAATCGCTGCCCTCAGATTATTTTCCGCTTTTTTGAAATCGCCCTTGTTACAGGCCTGCATACCTTCCCTGTTCAACTGCCATGCTTTTCCGAGATTACACATATGATTCTCCTGAGATATATTTGAAATTGTTTGAAAGCTATTTTCCGTCGTGCTTGAATACAAGATATTGAAAACGATTTTCAATGTCAAATCTTAATTTTAAAAAAAATAAGCCACATAAAAATATATGTGGCTTATTTCCATTTTTCTAAGCACTTACACGGTGCATTCTTCTAAACTCTATCATCCCTGACAGGCAAATCGGGCTGGTTTTGGCTGGCTATTTCCAAATATCTTATCCGTGAAACGCACATACCATGCCGCCGACTGCACCTGAATAATGTATGCCACCGCAATTACAAGAGCAGCATCCGATCCTTGCGCTCCGAATGCATTAATAGCGATTGCCAGTGCGATAGACAGGTTTCGCATGACTGAACCATACACAAGGGCAATTGCGTCTCCTCGCGGCAGCAATGTCTTACCGACCAAAGTGCTCAAGGTAAAATTGAACAGGTAAAGAAGCAATAACGGAACGAGGATGCTGAGCAAAACTTCCGGTGCTGAAGCAATGGTCTTGGCCTTAAGGGCAAGAGCCACAAATACGATCCCAAGCACACCAAGAGTTGAGATAGTCGGGAATTTCGGACCGACATATTTCTGAAAATCAGCCTGACCATATCTCTTGATCATGAATTTCTGGGTCAAAAAGCCAAGCCCCATAGGCAGAAAAACGATAAATACAATCTGTTTAAATACCGCCATTAGGTTAATCTCAATAGAAGCGCCCATCAGCAACTTTACGAAAACCGGGGTCAGCAAAGAACCGGCAACTAGACCTACCACAGTCATTTTTACCGCTGCGGACATATTCCCCTTGGCAAACCCGGTCCATGAAATGGTCATTCCGCTAGTCGGGACCAATCCCGCAAGCAACAATCCCAAAGCCATATAGGGCCTATCAGAAAAGAAATACATACCGAACCCAAAGGCGACAAAAGGAACAATTCCGAAATTGATCATCTGGGTCAGGAGCTGAGCTTTGCCATCCCCTCCTTCAAAAACTTTTTTAACCTTCAGGGTAACCATCATGGGATAGACCATCAAAAAAGTGAACGGAATAATCATTGATTTCAACCAAGTTGGATCAAAGCTCAATCCATAAATAAATCCCGCAACCATCATCACCGGAATAGCCAGAATCAAATTCTTTGTAATTTTCTGTAATATAGTCCACATATCCTTCTCCAATTCATTAAAGTTCATTCATTGCTCTACCCCGCCCTCATGAGTTAAAAACTACCCCATACAATTCAAACGCACATTGACCTCGATCAACAGGATCGCATTTGGGACAAACTATGAATAAAAAAGACATTGAAAAAGAAATCAGCGAGCTGCCCCTTTTTGCCAAATTAAAAAAAGAACAGCTGGAAAGACTATCCAAGTATGCAGTAGTTAATGAAATCCCCCGTAAATCAATTTTCTTTAGCGAAGACAAAGCATCCAAGGGGCTACATGTTTTGCTGACTGGGAAAGTTAAACTTTTCAAAATTTCCGACGAAGGCAAAGAGCAGACAATCTTCGTATTCGGTCCCGGAGAACCGTTCTGCCTGTGTTCAGTCTTTTCCGATGGAGTGCTCCCGGCGAACATGAGTGCTCTGGAAGACAGCCGGGTCCTTTTCATCAACCCAACTGAATATGAAAAACTGGTTCAGGAAGACCCCACTATCCTGATGCAGATGATGCGGGTAATGTCCAGACGGCTTAAGGATGCCATGGAAATGATAGACTCTCTATCACTCAAGCAGGTCCCTTCACGACTCGCAGCCTACTTCCTCAGCCGTGAAAAAAATGGGAGGATAACCATGGATATATCCTATCGCGAACTTTCCAAAATTATTGGAATCACTCCTGAAGCCCTATCCCGAACCATGAAGAAAATGAGTTCCAACGGCTTAATTTCAGTTGATGGTTCAGAAATTGATATTCTCGACCACGAGGAACTGAGCCGTTGCCGCGAAGGAGGATGCCTGCGCTGAAGACATCAGCAAACTGAGCAACTTTGTACTATCCGGATAAAACCAGCCTGTGCCAATTTCTACTCATACTGAAAATGAGGAGAAAGACGTATGAACATACTGGCATTTCTGGCCTACAGCATTGTGGTGACATTCACCCCCGGACCTTCAAACATTGTAATATTTTCCACAGCGCAAAACCACGGCCACAAAAAAGCACTTGAATTCGTGGCCGGGGCAACACTGGCTTTCGGCATATTACTGAGCCTTTCCGCAGCCCTGAGCAGCTACCTTTTTAAAATGATGCCGCAGATCCAAACCGTCATGGCTATTATCGGGACAGGCTACATGCTCTACCTTGCATGGAAAATTCTGCACATGGATGACGGCGGAAACTCGAAAAAGAGCGGTGGATTCATGACCGGATTCACCATGCAGTTCATCAACCCGAAAGTAGTGCTTTTCACCCTGACCGTCATTGGCAGTTTTGTAATCCCTGCTTTCTCTGATCCTATGGACATTGCCCTGTACGTGCTTATACTGACATTCATCGGTTTCTGCGCCTACAGCTCATGGGTTGTGCTGGGAACGTTCTTCCGTCGCTACCTGCGCCCATACCAGAAACAGGCAAACATCATCCTGTCATTGACCATGGTTTACTGCGCATGGTCCATTTCCGGACTGCAAAACTTACTTTAAGTATATTAGTTATGCGGGAATTCAACTACACACATCATGAAGACCTGACCGTTCTTTCAGCCAGATTTGATGAATTCAAATACAGGAAGCACTCCCATGAGGAATACGCCATAGGAGTGACCCTGCAAGGAATTCAAAAATATTGGTTGGAAGGGGAAATGCTGTATTCAAAACCGGGCGGAATCATGC
Organism: Maridesulfovibrio sp.; assembly: GCF_963666665.1. Lineage (NCBI taxonomy): Bacteria > Pseudomonadati > Thermodesulfobacteriota > Desulfovibrionia > Desulfovibrionales > Desulfovibrionaceae > Maridesulfovibrio > Maridesulfovibrio sp. Next base: position 1,191,622 of record NZ_OY762999.1, on the reverse strand, counting down.
TTTTCAGCCCGGAACAATTGCATGACGGCTGCTCCGGAGGTGAAACAGGACTTGAATATGTTATGACCTACATCCCGCGGGAGCTGTTTGAAAAAGTATCCGGCAAAAAGGATGTGCTGAAATTCTCCACTCCTATAATTAATGATCCGAAACTGGCAGCAAACATTGTTAACCTGACCCGTTCAATCGAAACAGGCAAAGGAGACCTGCTGACCAGCGAGCTGATCATGGACGTCATAGACCGGACAGCGAATACAGTAGAACAACGGCGTACCCCCCGTAATTACAAGGCGGTACAACGCGCGGTTGAAATGATGCACGACAATTTCGAAGCACCGCTGAAACTCGATGAAATCTGCAAGGAAGTGCAGATGTCCAAATTCCACTTCATCCGTCAATTCAAGGCAATGAAAGGACTCTCGCCATACCAGTTCTTCCTCAGTTGCAGGACTGAACAGGCCAAAAAGCTCCTTGATAGCGGAGAAGAATTGTACGCAGTCATGCTCGATTGCGGATTCTATGACCTCTCGCATTTCAACCGCCAATTCAAAAGCGTCTACGGGATCACCGCCAAGGCGTATTCAAAACTGATCAACAAATCCTGCTGATCAATCATTGATATCAAAATCGCCGCCGGAATCGAAATCCGTATCAATATCAGAATCAACATCCCCTGAGTCAAAATCATTGTCAGCAGAGTCATGCATGGTTGAAGCTATATAATGAGTTTGGGCCATAGCCATCCCCATAGCAGCGTCCTCATCATCCTGCGTCCGGCACATACGGGCAGTCATATACTTGCCACGGCGGTAGACCTTGCGCATCATCCACCAGATCAGCAATCCACAAAAACTGAGCAAACCGCCCATAAAAAACATGGCCAAAGCATCATCCGACCCCATATCAGGCTCCATAAATCCGGACAGAACCAGCAGCGCGCCCGGAAAAGACAGAATTGCCCCCAAAAGGAAAAGAATAACCACCCTGACCCGTACTCCCCAACTGACACCCATACTCACGCTCCTTGCTGAGATTATTGTGGTTCATCTAGAGAATAGCACATTTCGGATCACAGCTCACGGTTTCGAATAAAAAAAACGTCCCCTCACTGAAGGGACGTTTTTTGCACAAGCTTTTACGGATTAATCGGCTTTATCATTCTGTATAGTTGGTAATTCGTAATGGCCGACTTTACCGGAAAGCATGTCCATCAATTTATAAATGCGGACTTTTCCGTTTTCCCATTTGTAGCCATCCCATTTTCCTATACCCAACCATGCTCGCCCGGCCTCGTAGCCATCACGATAAGCTGAGATCTTTGCATCAGCCAGGTACAAACCGACCATCCATGACCACCGTCCTTCGTAAGTGATAGTCCATTCGCAAATATCTACGGAAGTATCCTGCGGATAAACGTCCGGCGTAATTCCTTGATCCCGCATCCATTCCTTAAGAGTTGTCTTAAAGAGTTCACGGGTACCATCATGTTCAATGATGCAAACCTTCTCCGCCTGCAAAATCTCCGGAACAGGCTCATTAACAACATCAATCGACGAACACCCTGTAATAAAACCCAGAATCGCCACAACAAAATATAATTTCAAGCTTTGCAAACTATCCCCCTCAAGCACGACTTAAGCCGGAGTATGATGGTTACACTACGGGGTCAAGGTCCCGACCTTACAAAGTGAAACAGGCCGCACTGTATAAACAATGCGACCTGCTTCGGACAATGGAGTACGGGACTGTACTAGGAAGAAAGCTGTTTAATTAAAGTATTAAGCTCATCGCTCATCCGGACCAATTCGGAACTGGCTTCATTGGCGGCATGCATGCCTTCCGCTGTCTGGGCGGCGATGGAGTTGATGTCATCAACTGCCCGGTTGATCTCCTCACTGGTCGCGGATTGTTGTTCCGCCGCAGTTGCAATGGACTGAACCTGATCAGAGGTACCGTTAACGATTTCCGCAATTCGTTCTAGTGTCTGACCGGAGCTGTGCGCAATTTCTGTTGACTGCTCAACGGCATTGCTTGCAAGGCGCACACCTTCAATGGACCTCTGCGCCCCGTCCTGAATGGCCTTGATTGCTTTGCCTACCTCATCGGTAGCAGTCATGGTCTTCTCAGCAAGCTTACGCACTTCGTCGGCAACAACCGCAAATCCGCGCCCTGCTTCACCTGCCCGGGCTGCCTCAATTGCAGCGTTCAAAGCCAACAGGTTAGTCTGATCAGCAATATCCTGAATAACCGTTATAACACTTCCCACGGAATCTGTCTGCTTTCCAAGATCACTCATGAAAGTACCCAGATTTGTGGCATGTGTATTCATAGTCTCAATAGATTCAACCAGCTTGCGGCCTTCGTTCTGGCCTTCGTGAGCATTATTAGCCGCTGCTGTGGCATTATCCGCAGCATCAACAGCGTTACGGGCCACTTCAAGGGTTGTGCTGTTCATCTCTTCCATGGCGGAAGCAGTTTCAGTAATCCGCTCAGACTGTAAAGCCGCGCCCTTAGCCGCTTCTTCAATCTGTGAAGCGATCACTCCGGCAGCAGTATTAACCTGTCCGGTAATATCTACAAGTTCAGCCGCAACATTAGCGACCCTTTCGGCATTTTCCTGAATTTCACGCTGCTGCTGTTTAACCTCAGTAAGGTCGAAGTAAATGGTCAAAGCTCCGCACAATTCATCATCAAGATCATAAAATGGCTCGCCGGAAAACTGTAATTCATGAAGACCGCCGTCACCCTCAAAAGAAGTCTCGCCTTCAATGCGGATGCCCTCGCTCACAACACGGTCTGTCCTTGTTTTACGTGAGTTGTCGCCGTACACATACCCACCGGTTGTTAAACCGTAATAATCTTCAGGCTTGCCGGTTTTACCGGAAATCTTGAAAAGCCGATTACCAACGTAATTAACTTTCGCCTCGGCATCACAGGTCATAAAAGGATACGCCTCGGCAATGGCATTAAGTACCCCTTCTGAAAAACCGATCCTTTTTTTAAGAACATCAATAGTAGAACAGACTTGCTTGCCAAGCTGACCGAGATCCCCTTCACAAGACTCAGGCCGATTAGAATTAAAGTCCCCTTCTTCAACACCCTTCAGATACTTGGCAATAGCATCTGATTTTTTCGCAGCCCCTCTGCTCACCATCTGAACAGTGACCATCCCTCCCAACAGGACAATCACAAGAACAGACACGGCTGCAATCTGTAACACAAATTTCAAATCAGTCCCGAATTCCGCTGCGGTAAACACTGACAACGCACTCAGAACAGCACACACGCCAACCCCAATCATCAATTTGATCTTCATAGCACCCTCTGCCTCCAAAGGTTCAAAAGAAAATAAATCCACCCCAATGAAATCTGCTTTCAGATGAACATTTATGAACGACAACGAACACCATATAAGCGATTCCGAAAAAGTTATTTTCGAAATTACTCAAACAAACCACTTGAGTCAATAGATTGTGACAATTTCAGCAACAGGAGTGTTGCATTGAGAAAACAAATTGATATTTAGATAACGCTAAGCACAGCAATTCCAACAGCAGCCAAACACCATATTAAATTTCAACTAACGCAAAACAATAAAATTCTTCCCAAAACTTACAAACAGTTCGCAAAATAAAGGAGTTTTTTCTTGACAGATTGGCACAGTGATGGATAGTAAAGCTTTCTGCGCGGGCAATTAGCTCAGTTGGATAGAGTGTCAGCCTCCGGAGCTGAAGGTCACAAGTTCGAATCTTGTATTGCCCGCCAATTATTTCAATAGTTTACAGTTGAATTTGGTGAATATTTTAGAAAACTAACTCACCTTTTTTGCTAGCCTAACTTTTCAAGCCTGTTCACGTGAACAGGCTTTTTTTATGACTTCTTAAGGGTTCCTGCCTTTCCGCAAGAACTGAAAACGACTCTGGAACATAGCCTATTGCCCCTGCAAATGCTGAAGGGTCGAAGCTCAATCCCCCGGAAAATTTCTCTGGAGATTTCAACTTAAAAGTTACCGCATCCGTAGAACACGCACGGCAAGCCCATTAAAATAATCCAATCCATAGACATTTATGTGGAAGCAGGACCTGATCCTGCTATGCACATAAATGCAGGAGCTTAGGCATACATGAAAGTTTTTGGAGGGGATTAGTTACGATTTAAGTGGCATAAGGGAGCAACCTTAGGATCATGCATGTCAACCCGGACTACGGGAAGAACCCCCTCTATATTGCAATTGAGATTCACAATCAACAATAATTAATTCATCAAATGTTAGAACCGTTCAATAGGAATTGCCTATATACAAATGCGATTTTCAATATTCCAAATGTTCAATTGTCAGGAGACTCTATGAATAAATTTATCCTTCTTTCTCTTATTCCACAGCTACTGATATGTGCCCCGGCCATGGGTAATACGCAGGTCAAAACTGTACACGAACAAGCCTCTAAAGCTGTAGCTATAGAGGCAAAAGCGCAACGACAATATCAGAACTGGGCAGATCTTAAAGAACAGAAATCCGATGAGATTCGTGAGATGAAAGCCACTGAGGCTTGGCTGGAATTTCAGAACCAGAAATACAGCAGATACGTCAATAAACAGGAAGGAGTAATAGCAGAGCTGAAGCGGCGCAAAGAAGAAGCGAAACGAATTAAGATGGAGCTTGAACCGTTTTTGGAAACAGTTGTTGATCAGCTGGAACTCTTCGTGAAATCCGACCTGCCCTTTCTGAACGATGAAAGAACCCGCAGAATTCAGTTCTTACGTGACTCTCTGGATGATTACCATTTGCAACTCAGTGAAAAACTACGCCGGGTATTCGAAGCATTACTTGTCGAGACTGAATACGGCCAAAATATCTCCACTTCCACACAGGAATTAATGATTAACGGGAAAACTACCCAGGTCACTATCTTTCGCCTTGGCCGGGCAGCCCTTTACTACCAGACAACAGACGGCTCTGAGATCGGAATCTGGGATAAGGACTCAAACACGTGGAAAACTCTGGCCCCCACATATGCTTTGACCCTACACCGCGCCAAAGACATGGCGGAAAGAAAGCGCGCTGTTGAATTATTGAAACTTCCGCTGGGAGTGGCGAAATGAAAATAGTCTTATATTGTCTTTTACTTTGCTTATCGTTTCCTTTCTGTGCAGATGCGCAGAGCTGGACTGACACCGCAAAAACCGTTGGCAGCATTGCTTTGGAAGCTAAACAAAATGCGAAAACAACCAAGGCCCTTATTGCAAAAGAACAAAGTGAGCTGAAAGCTGAAAAACAGCAACTCGACAACAGCATCAACTCTAAACAGAATAAATTTGATTCTCTCAAAGCCAAATATGAAGAACTCCTCAAGGAAGAAAAACAACTTAATAAGGAATTAGCCGAGCAGGCTCAGGAAATCCAAACCATAGACGGAACTATTCGTACCTCAGCCAAGCAGGCACGGGATTATTTCCATGAAAGCCTGACCACTCCTGAACACCCGGAACGAACTGTCATTTTAAAAGAAGTATTGAAAGCCAACACATTTGCCGGATTAAGCGGTATCCAGAATCTGCTAGGCCTGTTCATGGATGAAATGATTGCATCCGGCAAAATTGACCGGCGCGAGGGAAAATTCACCGGAACAGATGGGACTGAAAAATCGGGTGAAGTACTCCGCATCGGCTCATTCACCTCAGCCTACCGCCAGCCCGATGGGACATTAGGTTTTCTGCGCCCTTCCCCCGGCGGCGACAAGCTCATAGCTGTGAAGGGAGATCCGGGTTGGTCACTATCCAAAACTATGAACAGTTTTCTGGATAACAATGGTGTTGCTTTTCCTGTGGATATCTCAAACGGAGCTTCTTTTGCCCGACTGGCTCAGCAACAGAAAAGTATACAAGAATGGCTGAGTGCGGGGGGGCTGCTGGTCTGGCCCATAATAATCGTTGGGATAGCAGCTTTCATTCTAGTTATCGAACGGTTCTATACCCTTAGCAGAATCCGCAGCAACTCGGACCGCAACATGGGAAAGATCCTGAATATGATTGCCAACGATGAATGGGATAAATGCCGCACTTTCTGCAATGAACAATCTCAATACCCCACCTGCCGTATCATCGGACATACCCTGAATTACATGGGACAGGCACGAGAAATTATCGAAAATGCATTTCAAGAAGGCCTGCTCAAGGAACTCCCGATTTTGGAACGTTCCCTGCCCTCGCTAAATGTTCTAGCTGCAGTTGCCCCGCTGCTGGGTCTTTTGGGTACAGTTACCGGCATGATCAGCACTTTCCAGATCATAACTTTATACGGCACGGGAGATCCCCGGATGATGTCCGGGGGCATATCCGAAGCACTGGTCACTACTCAGTTAGGGCTGGCTGTGGCAGTCCCAATCATGATTCTGCATCATATTTTGGACCGCCGCGTGGATAAAATCATTAGTGACATGGAAGAAAAAGGATCCGGATTCGCTGTTGCCCTGATGAAGAAAGGCAAACTCAAAAGTAGAGACGAGCACCATGCAGCAATTTAACATCATGGAACTCCTGACTGAACATTTTCAAGCCGGCGGCGATATTATGATTGCGCTGCTGCTCCTCTCACTCATCATGTGGACTTTAGCCATATATAAGAGTCTTCGCTTTTTTCGTGAAAGCAATAAGGAGCTTTCTCCGGCTAAATGCCTTGAAATGTATGAAAATGAGCCGCAATCATGCAAAATAAAACTCCCGGTGTGGCAATTCGATATTCTCTCTGAGCATATGGATGCGAACGGTAATGATCCTGATTTAAACAGGGAACTGCTGAAATCAATACGTGTGCGTCATGAGTTCACCACCATGTGCAACATCGGTACTATCCTGATTCTTGCGGCCGCGGCTCCACTGCTTGGCCTTCTGGGGACAGTAACCGGTATGATTTCGACCTTTGATGTAATTGCCCAGTTCGGAACCGGAAACGCACGTGCTCTGGCTTCAGGTATATCCGAAGCTTTAGTCACAACTCAAAGCGGTCTGGTAGCCGCTGTTCCGGGACTGATTCTGGGAGGAATACTTCTGCGCAAGGGGGAAAAACTGAAATCCCGGATGGAATTATTTTGCATTTGCCTTCAAGAACAGACCGACAGCCTAAGCACTCAGAAAGGGATAGCCAGATGAGAAGTATCCGTCATTCACGCACCAGACGAGGCGGAGGCAGTGAAATCAACATGACTCCCCTCATTGATATGGTTTTCATTTTACTTATCTTCTTCATTGTAACCACCAGCTTCGTACGCGAAGCGGGAGTTGATGTGCAGCGCCCTTCTGCGCAAAGCGCGGAGACCAAAGAAAAGGCTAATGTCATTTTAGGCCTTACTGCGGAAGGACAAATTTTTATTGAAGGAAGACCCTTAGATATCCGCTCGGTTCGGGCTTATATGGAACGTTTTCTTGCAGAAACGCCTGAAGGAGCTGTTGTAATTGTCGCAGACAAAGACAGCATGACCGGAGCCGCTGTACAGGTTCTTGATCAATGCCGCCTTGCCGGAGTGCAGAACATCAGCCTCGCGGCGAGGAAAAAATAATGCTCCGGAACACACGAGGAACCGGAGACTTTGTTGCAGCCTGCCTTGGCTCCGTCATGATCGCCGGGCTGATATATATCGGGGTAGTTCTACTCAACACTGCGGAAAAACCGTCCGTAAATCCGGTTGTTAATGGAGCAATCCGTATTGCACAAGATCAGAAAGAAGAACCGGTGGAACCACTTGAACGCAAAATACTGGACGACCCCAAGCCACCAAAGCAATTGCATAAGACATTCTCATCAAAAACCAACCGCCCAAAGAATACTAAACCAAGAATGGATATTAACACTCCAAATTTCAAGGCTGACATGCATCCCGGCCTGAAAGGCGGAATTTCCATTCCCCGCATGGAATTAGGCGGAGTCGGCTTTGAAATGGATGAAGTGGATGAAATGCCACAAATTACCAGAAATTACCCTCCTGAATATCCCTATGGAGCAAAGCGTAAACGAATTGAAGGAGAAGTCGTGGTGCGCATGTTGGTTACCAGCAAAGGAAATCCTGTAAACTTTTCCGTCTATTCAGCCAGTCCCTCCGGCATTTTCGAACAGGCAGCTCTTAAGGCTGCAAGGCGCTGGAGATTCAAACCCGGAAAATATCATGGAGAAAATGTGGACACATGGGTCCTGCTTCCATTCAAATTCGAGCTGACACGATGAAAACCATATCCATTTTTACAATTATATTGCTGGCAGTATTCTGTTTTGTTCGTACCGGCTTTGCCAAACTCCCCCCGCAGGCCCGTCAGAATCTGTACAAAGCTCAATTACTGTTGGATGAGGAGAAATACGCTGAAGCTGCCGCCGTAATAAAGAAATACATAGACTCCACCACTGAAACTGTGGATGCTCAAGTTTTTCTTGTGCTTGGCGGAGCCTATCTGCAAACAGAAGATGATAAACAGGCATACGACATTTTCAAACAAGGCTTTACTCTCCACCCGGAGAATATCCACCTCTGCCGCAATACAGCAGTCACTGCGTATAAACTGGAACGCTACAATGAAGCGGGCAGATTCTTGGAGAAGACCTATACCCTGCAAAAGCCTGCTGATCCCAAGACATTATTTCAGGCGGGATCAATGTACTACAAAGGCGACAACTTCAAATCTTCGATCAGAGTACTGCAAAAACTTATATCCCAGACAAAAAATCCTGACAAAGAGTGGATATCCCTAGCCATTCATGCACTTCTCGAAAATGGACAGCCGGATAAAGCAAAAGCCATGCTGCTGAAATACTTGGAGCAAGTTCCTGATGACTCGGCTTACTGGAAGCTTCTGGCCAAACTCTATATGGACAAAGAGCAACTCGCAAAGACTGCAGCGGCACTGGAAATCGCCTATAGTTTGAAGCATCCTTCACAACATGAATTGGAAAAACTGTCCTCCATATACAGATACAAGGAAGCCCCGTTGTTAGCTGCGACAACATTGGAACGAGCCTACGGAACGACAGTCAGTGCAGAACAGGCTCTCAAGATTGCTGCGCTTTACGCTTCAGCAGGGCGTATAAGTAAGGCGTTGAACATAATGGATCGTTACTCCGAAAACAAATCAACCTGCTTAAAAAAAGGCTTACTCCTCTTTAAAGCCCGACAGTTTAACGATGCATACAAAGCTTTTCAACCTGTACTGGGAACAAAGGATGGGGGCAAGGCCAGATTCTATATGGCTCTTTGCGCATGGGAATTAAAGGACTGGCAAAAAGCAAAGCAGGAACTAAAAACAATCACCGGCGGCAATTTCAAAAAGCGTGCTTCCGGCTATCTGGAAGTTCTGCTTGATATTGAGACGGCTCAAATGGAAAGCATTGAATAGACAAGGCCTGAAAATTCCTCACAAAGGGCAAAAGACCCCACGCCTAAATGCCGGATTCCTATATAGGAATCCGGCATTTAGTGTTCATGCACCCACAGCTCAAGCAAGGAAAAAGCACTAAATAACAAACTATTTTTACTTCAAAAAAATTATATTTTTTCATATTCACCTGCAAAAGCAAAACAATTCTCAAGTTGAAATAAAATAATCAGCAGATGTTAGAAATCGCCGATGCAATTACCGTAAACACATCTTTGCATGAGTAAAATTGTCATCTTATATTTTCATAAAAGGATTGAAAATGAAAATTAAAAGCATTCTCGTAGGATTATTTATTCTGCTTTTGAGTTCGCAAGCATACGCGCACTCACTGTTTATGTCCCTGACCGACATCGACGAAAACACGATTGAGGTTGAAGGAATGTATTCCACAGGTGAAATGGCCGTCAAAACCCCTGTAAAAATATACAGAACCAAAGACAATTCTTTGCTCTGGCAGGGTGAAACCGATGAACTGGGAACATGTATCTTTGTGCGCCCCGCAGAGCCCTATGAAGTGGAACTCGACGCCGGTCCGGGACATCAAGTCAGAGAAGATGGAATATAGTTTCAATAACTACAAAGCTTAGGAGAAATAATCTTGTTAAAAAGAACATTCTACACCATGACCCTTTGTCTATGTGCGCTAGTGCTTCCAGCTCACGCCGCCCATGCTCATTCCTTATGGGTAAACCTATTTGAATCCCACATGCATGAACCTGGGCATGTGCTCACAAGCCTGGGCTGGGGCCATTTCGCTCCCCTTGATGACCTGCTCTCCTCCCCTACTGCTTCAGCAAATATCGTCAAGTATTACATTACTGCCCCGGATGGAACCGAAGTCGAACTTCCCCTTCCGAAATCAGCTGTGGAGACCGTAACTGAGACTCCTTATGCGGACATCGTCACCGGCGATATCGGGATAAGAAAGATTGCTCTGAAAAAAGACTCTCCTGAAGGAACATATCAGGTAGCTGCGACCAGCAAAGTCAGCTTCTTTTCCCGCTACAAAGATAAAAACGGAAAGATGCGCATGGCGGCAAAACCCATGGATCAACTTACAAACGTTGGAGAAGTGCTGGAAAGCTTCCGTTACTCCCTGAACGCAAAAGCCTTCTACAGCATAGGTAAATGGACCAAGCCCAAACCGGCCGGATTTGATCTGGAAATTACCCCCGAAAGCAATCTCTCCGATGTTCGCAAGGGTGACATGGTTTCCTTTGATATTTCTTTCATGGGTAACCCCGTAAACACCGACAGCAACGCAATTAACTATATGACTCTCACCAGTGACACCTTTGGTGGACCGGACGGCTACTTCCTTTCAGCATACATTATGAACGGAAAAGCCAAATTCCGAATCCCAACAGCAGGTCACTGGGTAGCCAATGTCTACGTTACACAGCAGACCTCACCCAAAGGCCCTCTATCCAACCTAGCGAAAAAATGCAGCAAAGTTTTTTCGTGTGCGACTGTCAGCTTCACAGCCAACCCCTAAAACCCATATCCCCACGAAAGCGGGGATACACTTATTCAGGTACTCAGCATGCTTAATATACAAGAATTAGATGGATATAATTACGATAACGTTTCCGACTGGCTACTAAAGCAGATACAAAAACAAACTTCGGCAACTATCTGCCATAATACTCCTCTGGCTGATCAGGGCTTATCTTCGCTTGAATTATCCAATCTTGCCGCCAAGACCTCACAAAAATATTCAGTTGAAATAACTACTGCCGATATTTTCTCACATCCTACTATCCAAGATTTCTCCAGACTTGTTTTGGAACGCAAAAATACTTTTCCCGCACCGGCGAAGCAGCCCCAAAGCAACCAACCAGACGGGCGCATCGCTATTATTGGTATGTCATGCTCATTTCCCGGGTGCGGTAACTCACTCGAAAGCTACTGGAACCTGATGAACAGCGGAGACCACGGACTGAGCATCATTCCGGACAGCCGTTGGAACAAAAGTATTTTTTACTCACCAAATTCCGAAAAAGGTAAAAGTTACGTAAACAAAGGCGGATTTATAGATGATATGGAAGCCTTCGATGCAGAATTGTTCGGAATTTCCCCACGGGAAGCAATGGTTATGGACCCACAACACCGCCTGCTGCTGCAAGCGGCATGGAGAGCCCTTGAACATGCGGGAATGACTCCGCGCAGTCTGGCGAAATCCAACACCGGTGTTTTCATTGGGATTTTCAACAACGACTACGCAAGCCGGGTAAAACAGTATCGGCAGGATCTGGATATGCACTCGGCCACCGGGATGTTCGGCAGCATGGCCGCCCATAGAATTTCTTATCACCTTGACCTGACGGGCCCCAGCATGGCTGTAGATACGGCATCTTCAGCTTCTCTTTCCGCGATTCACATGGCTGTAAAATCTCTGGCCGCAGGAGAATGCGATATGGCTCTGGCCGGAGGGGTAAACGTAATACTTTCCCCGGAAATGCACATTCTCTGCTCGCAAGCGGGACTTATGGCCCGTGATGCACGATGCAAAACTTTTGATGATTCCGCTGACGGCTATATCAGATCGGAAGGACTCGGGGTTGTAGCACTGAAGCCACTAGATAAGGCTATCAAAGACGGCGACCCCATTCAGGCAATAATCGCCGGAACAGCAGCCAATCAGGATGGACGAAGCAACGGTATCACAGCCCCCAACGGAGAAGCTCAGCAAAGACTTCTGCAACAGGCATTGGACAACGCAGGTCTGAAGCAGGAACAGATTCAGTACATTGAGACGCACGGAACCGGTACTCCACTTGGCGATCCCATTGAAGTGGAAGCGATTTCAAAAGTTTATCGGCATGAGCAACGTCAACACCCTGTAATATTAGGTTCTGTAAAGCCATGCATTGGTCATGCGGAATCTGCGGCAGGCGTAGCCGGACTTATTAAGACTGTCCTTTGCATGCAGCATGAAGAAATCCCAGCCCAACACGCATTCAAGAAACTCAACCATCGTCTGGAAAAATTTAAATCATCATTTTTGCTACCCCAGTCCAACACTAGATGGCCGGAGACCGGAAATCAACCCAAGAGGGCCGGAGTCAGCAGTTTCAGCATAGGTGGAGCGAATGCACATGTGCTTCTGGAAGAATCCCCCAAAGCAGAAGGGAAAATATTCTCCCGAAAAAACAATAAAGAGTTCATCCTGCCCATAGGGGCCGACACTCCTAAACGTTTGCGGGACAAAACCATAACCTACACTAATTATCTCGAACAGCAAGGTCCTCAATTTTTCGAAAATATCGCCTATACAAGTGGACGCGCCGCCAACTCTGAACAGGTAGGAACGGTATTATCCGCGCCAGATTATGACGGGATAATTAAGCAGCTGCGGGAATTTTCCGAATCAGGAAATTACGATTCGATAAAAAACAAACCGCATAAAACAGCCTTTCTTTTTACAGGACAAGGCTCGCAGCATCCGGGCATGGGACTTGAGCTTTACAACTCCTTCCCGTTTTTCAAAAAACAGATAGATCATTGCGCTGACATCGCGTCTTCTGAATTGGGCGTAAACCTGAAGAACCTTCTCTTCGAATCATCACAGGAAAAACTCAACCAAACTAATTATACCCAGCCCGCTTTATTTGCATATGAATATTCTCTGGCCCGCCTCTGGATGGAATGGGGCATAGAACCGGCAATCATGCTGGGACACAGTGTCGGAGAATATGTCGCCGCCTGCCTTGCCGGAGTATTCTCTCTTGAAGATGCTCTGTCACTTGTCATTAAACGGGGAGAAGCAATACAGAAACTGCCTGCTTCAGGAACTTCTGCCGGAGGCATGTACGCTGTTCTCACTCCTCAGGAGCAAATCCAAAACATTCTTAATGATTATAACGATCTAGTGGACATTGCTGCGGTAAACGGGCCAGAAAACATTGTTATCAGTGGCAATCTGGAACTATTAAAACCCATAATTTCTGAGCTGGAATCGCAAAACATCAAAACCGTACAGCTTTCAGTCTCCCATGCTTTCCACTCTAAATTGCTGGAACCTGCTCTTGCAGAGTTTCACAATACAGCACAAAAAATATCCTACTCCCCTCCTTCCATTCCCATAGTTTCAAACGTCACCGGTGAGATTGCCATCGGCTACATGCTGCAAAGCGCTGACTACTGGTGCGCGCATATGCGCAAGGGAGTTCAATTCCTGCAGGGAGTAAAAAGTCTCGAAGGTTTCGGTGTAGACAGCATCACCGAAGTCGGACCGAAACCTATTTTAACAGCAATGGCTAAACGAATCATTCCTGATTTCTCCGGCTCATGGATTGCTGCAAAACAACTTTCTGACAAAAAAAGAACCGCAGCTGAAACCGCAGCACTATCCGACCTCCTTCAAGCCGGACAGAAGATTAAATGGGATAAAGTCTTCCCCGAAGGGAGCGTGGTTTCTCTTCCCCCCACAAAGTTCAACAAAACAAAATTCCTCTTACCTCCGACGGATTCAGTAGACAAAGCTGAACAAGGAAAAACAAGTCTTAAAGGACTGCTAAAAGAGACTCAAAGCGGATCTTCCAAGCAAAAGGAAAACGCAGAACTGTCCGGGACCGCAAAACTCCTGCTTGGATGGATTGCAGAGGAGATGTGGACCAAACCGGAGAACATTCTCATGAATGTCCCGCTTGCTTCGCAAGGTATGGATTCCCTGATGGCCTTCCGCATGGTTGAAACCATCGCTTCTAAAACAGGATGCAAAATACCTCTGGCAGACGTTATGCAAGGGTCGCCCGCAGCTATTCTGGAAAAGCTGCCCTCTGAGACCTCTGAAGAATCTGAAATACGGAACGAACAGACAAAATCCATCCAGCTAAAAACTGATCCTGAAAACCAGAACACTCCCTTCCCCCTTACCGACATCCAGCACGCATACTGGGTTGGACGGGAAGACATGGAATCCGGCGGAGTATCCTGCCACCTCTATCTGGAGCTGGACCTGAATTCCTTTAACAAGGAAAAAGCCGATATGGCTGTCAATACGCTTATTGAACGTCACCCTATGCTTCGAACCATAATCCACGAAGACGGGAAACAGCAGGTTCTCGAAAAAACTCCAAGATATTCAATCTCCACAGAAAACCTGAGTTCAATGGCTGAAGAACAGGCAGAGATTGAACTGGAGGCCGTCCGCGACTCCATGTCACACACGGTTCATTCCAGCGACACATGGCCGTTGTTCGCGCTTCGCGCTTCCAGAAAGCCGGATCAATCCACCCGTCTGCACATCAGTTTCGATCTCCTCATCGGGGATGGAATGACACTGCTTATTCTGGCAAGAGAACTATCCGCTCTTTATAACGCAGTTCCTGAACCTTCGCAGAATTTGGAAGACATGGTTAAACAGGCTGCAAATAAGTTTCCGGCTTTGAGTCTTACTTTTCGTGACTGCGTAATGCACGAGAAGCAGACCGAAAAATCGGATAGTTACGAAGCTGCTGAAGCATATTGGTCCCAGAAATTAACATCAATCGCCCCGGCACCGGAACTGCCTACCGTATCTAGTCAGGAAGGAGCCGGACGTTTTGTCCGCCGCAGCGGCAAACTTACAGCCGCTCATTGGCGCAACCTCAAATCCATGGCTTCCGAATACAACCTCACCCCTTCAGGGCTGCTTTTGGCTGTCTTTGCGGAAGTGATCGGGGCATGGAGCAAATCTCCGGATTTCACCCTCACCCTGACAATGTTCAACAGACCTACGGGGCATAATGATATACCGCATCTGGCCGGTGACTTTACATCATCCATGCCGCACTCTGTTTCCTTGAGAGATAAAACATTCCTGCAACGGGCGCAGTCAATTCAGGACGACCTGTGGCAAAACCTCGAACACCGCATTTACTCCGGCGTAAAAATCCTGAGGAAACTACGGGCAGCGGGCTTACCTTCCGCAATGCCTGTGGTCTTCACCAGCCTGCTGCCCATCACCAGAAATGAACCTCGAGGATTCTTTCCTGACACCCTTCCGGAAGGATTGATACGTGAAGTGCCCTTTGGAATCTTCCAGACCCCTCAGGTCCACCTCGACCATCAGGCGTGGGAAGATGCAGGCGACTTAAAATGGAACTGGGATTTCGTTGAAGACCGTTTTCCAGAGGGTATGATTGAGGCCATGTTCGAGAGTTACAGCAAACTGCTGATAAATCTCGCTGAAAGCAGATCAGCATGGAATAAACAAATCGCGGTACGCCTCCCTGAATCACAACGCAGGCAACGCATTGCTTCCAATGACACTAACGCCTATCTGCCCTCCGGTCTACTGCACTCGCCGATCATGGAAATGATCCATACTAACCCGGAAAGAACCGCCATAATCAGCGGCGATAAAAAAATCAGCTATGAGCGCCTTGGCGAGGCTATCAATTCCATCGCTGCGACACTGGCCGAATTAAGCATTAAGCAAGCGGAACCAGTTGCGGTCCTAATCCCTAAACATTGGCTGCAAACGGCTTCAACCATCGGCGTACTCCAAGCCGGAGGAACTTACCTGCCCATAGATCCTGATCTACCGAAAGAAAGAATCTCAGCAATCATAAAGCAGGCTGATCTGCGCTCGGTTCTGACTCTATCGAAACAGAAAATAGAATTGCCGGAACATATACAACGAATTGACGTGGACAGAATTTTAGAAGCCGAACCCCAAAAATATTACGGCACTGAAAATCCCTGCTCCCCGGAACAACTGGCCTACATAATCTTTACTTCAGGCTCTACCGGAACACCCAAAGGCGTGGCAATCTCGCACGCAGCAGCAAGAAATACCTGCGAAGACATCAACCGTCGCTTCAGGGTGACTTCCGAAGACCGGGTTATGGGACTGGCCCGTCTGAACTTCGATTTATCTGTTTATGATATTTTCGGAGTACTCGGAGTCGGAGCAACCTTAATTCTGCCTGCACAAGATGAACTACGAAACCCGGAAGCATGGTTGCAGATCATGGATCAACACCGGGCAACCCTCTGGAACTCCGTGCCCGCACAGCTTGAAATGCTGATAACCTCCATGGAGAACAGGCATAGCTCCAGCGAAACACCTTCACTGCGGCTTGCAATGATCAGCGGAGACTGGATTCCGGTTACCCTGCCGGAGAGAGCTAAACGGGTTCTCCCAGCCATGGAACTTCACAGTCTTGGAGGAGCTACAGAAGCTTCAATCTGGTCGATTCATTACCCCGTAGGACGGGTTGAACCGGACTGGAAAAGTATTCCCTACGGCAAAGCCATGACCAACCAGACCTTCCATGTTCTTTCCCACAATGGCGGGAACAGGCCGGACTGGGCTGTCGGCGATCTCTATATCGGTGGAAAAGGACTTGCGGACGGATACTACAATGATCCCGAAAAAACTGCTGCGGCATTCATATCTCATCCCATAACCGGCGAAACCTTGTACAAGACCGGAGACTTGGGACGTTGGCTCCCCTGCGGGAATATAGAATTCCTCGGACGGGATGACTTTCAGGTCAAAATCAGGGGGCACCGCATTGAATTAGGTGAAATTGAAGCCGCAGCCACAAGTGCGGACAATGTAATTGACGCAATTGCCATTGCTGCCACGCGCCCCTCGGGAGGCAAGGTATTAGCCTTGTTCTTTAGAACCGAATCAGATTCCGAGAAGACTTCGGAAGAAATTATTGAAGCCTGCAAAAAAATGCTTCCAGACTACATGCATCCGGATGAAATTGTTGAGGTGCAGGAATGGCCGACATCCCCCAGCGGGAAAATAGACCGCCAGAAACTGATTGTACCGGAAAGAGCACTAGATCCCCGGCACACCGCAGCTGAACAGCAGCACCTTACCGCAGAAGAAAAGGTTCTGCAGGAAATCTGGACCAGTATTCTTGGAACCGATACTCCATCACTTGAATCAGACTTCTTTGCTCTTGGCGGAGATTCACTGCTGGCTATCAGGCTCGCTGCCGCAATCCGCAAAAAAATGGACAAAGAATTACCACTGGGTAAAGTTTTCGAACTTTCAACCCTGCGCAAACAAGCAAAATGGCTTGAAGAACAGACAACGCAACGTCAGGAATTGCCGATACTCATTTCCTGCCCTGAAGAAGCCAACGCCTCCTTCCCGCTGTCTGACATTCAGCAGGCATATTGGATCGGACGCGGAAACCTTTACGCTTTGGGCGGCATTTCCACTCATATCTATCTTGAAATAGATAGCTGGCTGACTGATGCCGAACTGCTGGAATATACATGGAACGAGTTGATTAAACGTCACCCCATGCTACGCGCTATTGTAGATGATGACGGCAGACAGCAAGTACTTGCTGAAACGGACTGGCTGAATTTTCCTTACTCTGATTTACGCAAAAATTCTAAACAGGAAAAACAGGCAGAGCTTGAGAAAGTCCGTGCCGAACTTTCACATCAGGTCCTTAATCCAGCTCAGTGGCCCCTGTTTGATATTCGCTTAAGCAGAACCGATGACAAAAACATGCGCATCCACATGAGCTTTGATGCTCTTTGCGTGGATATATGGAGCCTGTTTCTGGTCATGGAGGAATGGAAAAAACTTTATGTCGCAGCAAAGGAAAATAGAAAGGCGACCCTCCCAGTACTGGACTTAACTTTCCGTGATTACATCATGGCTGAACGCGAGTTCAGAAAAAGCGACTCCTATGCTCAAGCTAAAAAATATTGGATGAATAGACTTAAATCCCTGCCTGCAGGCCCGGATCTTTCTCTTGTCAAAAGACCGGAGGAGATAGGAATCCCTCATTTCTCAAGGCTTGAGCACAGTCTTGAACCGCAAATCTGGAAGACAATCAAACAAAAGGCATCGAACTCAAATATCACTCCATCATCGCTGCTTTGCGCCGCTTATACCAAAACCATTGCCGCATGGAGTAAATCGCCAAGATTCTCCATCAACCTGACTCTGTTCAACAGGGCCCCGATCCATAAGGATATTAACAGTATCGTCGGGGACTTTACTTCCCTTACGCTGCTTGAAACACCGGATCACGCTGCAAAATCCCTGTCCGATAATTTTTCCGAATACGCAGGACTTCTTCAGCGCAGGCTATGGAAGGACCTCGACCACCGCCACTTCGGCGGAGTTGAGGTAATGCGCGAAATGGCCAAAATTGCCGGGGACGACCATGCCGTAGTGCCAGTGGTTTTCACCAGTGCCATCGGTTCGGAAGCTCTTGGCAGGGATGCTTCAGTCATAGACTCCTTCGGTGTCCAGAAATACTGCCTGACCCAGACCCCGCAGATCTGGTTGGACCATCAGGTTTATGAGAACAAGGAAGGTCTGGTATTTAACTGGGACTATGTAGCCGAACTATTTCCGCAGGGAATGATCGAAGACATGTTCTCATCTTATAAAGACCTACTTTACAGACTTGCTGAGTCAGACGACTGGACCTTTATCGAAGCAGTGCGTCTGCCGCAGCCACAGGCTGAGCGCCGCAAATCATATAACAATACGGCAGAGAAACCCGGCACTATACCGGATCAGGCTGCTCCGCAAGGAACCAGATTCCTTATTGACGGATTCATGTACCATGTTGAACGTCAGCCGGAAGCTCCGGCACTGACAACCGCAGAAGTGACTCTCAATTATGGGGAGCTGTACACTAAAGCTGTGGCAATCGCTTCGGAAATTCAAAAACGCGATATTACTCCCGCAAGTGCGGTAGCAGTGATCCAGCCTAAAGGAATTCGTCAGATTGCAGCCGTTTTAGGAACTCTTCTGGCTGGCTGCCACTACATCCCTATCTCACCGGAAAGTCCTGTACAACGCACCTGCAAAATACTCGATAACGCAAAATGCAAACTGGTAATCACCAGTCCGGATACCGCCAAGAATATTCCCGAAAACTATGATTTGCTGACTGATGAACCGGGAATACCGGACTACTTTAACTGGGAACAAAAAGGCTCACCATCCGACACAGCCTACTGCATCTACACATCCGGCTCCACCGGTGATCCCAAAGGGGTAGTCTTGAACCATCAAGGCCCCTGCAATACCTTCGACGATTTGAAAACCCGTTTTCAGATCACCCCCGAAGACTCTGTTTTAGGACTAGCCAACCTCACCTTCGACCTTTCCGTCTTTGATATTTTCGGAATTCTCGATGCTGGAGGAACATTGGTTATGCCCGAACCGGAAAGAGAAAAAGACCCGCTTCGCTGGCTGGAACTGCTAAAACAGCAACAGATCACCATCTGGAACACAGTTCCCATGCTTATGGAAATGCTTGTGGAATATTGTGAGGCTACGAACAAAAAACTTCCATCCTCCCTACGCTTGTGCATGATGAGCGGCGATTGGATTCCGCTGACCCTGCCGCAAAGAATAAGGGCTTTGAGTGATTCCTGCCAAATCGTTTCACTTGGCGGAGCAACCGAGGCTTCAATTTGGTCCATCCTCTACCCGATAGAGAAGATGAATAAGCAATGGCAAAACATTCCTTATGGCTCTCCCATGTATAACCAGCAATTTCACGTGCTTTCTCATGACCTGTCTCCCAAACCGGAATGGGCTGTTGGTGAATTATATATCGGCGGTGACGGACTGGCACTCGAATATCTTGGAGACCAAGACAAGACAGCTGCCCATTTCATCAGGCACCCCCGCAGTGGAGAACGTTTATACCGCACCGGGGACCTTGGCTACTTCCACCCTGATGGAACGATCCGTTTCGTCGGCAGAAATGACAGCCAGATCAAACTGCGCGGTCATCGCATTGAGCTGGGTGAAATAGAATCTGCCGCAATTCGGACTCCACAGGTAATCAATGCCGCAGCGACTATTATCGGCGAAGGAACAGAAAAACGTCTGGCCGTCTATTGTCAGAGTGAAAAAAGACAGGAACATAACTTAGAAGAAAGCATTGTCGCCAGGCTTACCGAGGCTTTGCCCCCATATATGCTTCCTGACTATCTGGTCCTGCTGGACAAACTACCACTGACTGCCAACGGCAAAGTAGATCGCAAAGCACTGCCGAAACCGTCTGCTGAACATTCGATGTATAAAGCCACTCCCAAACTAGATAGCGAAGCGACTGATAAATCAGCTGCTTTCGCTTCAGATGATACAGGTACAACCCGCTCCATAGAAAAATTTGCCGAAACAATCGAAGAAAAGCTTAACGAACTCACCGGAGGAGACTGCTCCGATCACGGTGCCAGCTTCTTTGATCTCGGTGCAAACTCCCTGCACCTGATCCGCTTACAGAACAGCCTGACCCGTGAACTGGGTATATCCCTTGATGCTGTAACAATCTTTGCCAATCCGAGTATCAGCAAGTTGGCTGAAGCATTGCAATCCATGCTCAATCAACCTTCTGAGACAGAAGCCCCGGATCAGGATAGTCCCAAACAGAATACTTCCCGAAACAGAAGACGCAACCGCCGCAAAGCCCGCGTCTAACAATAAGAATGGATAAAACGATGAGCGAATACAACACAGCTGACTTTATAGCCATTATTGGTATTGGATGCCGTTTCCCCGGAGCAAAAGACAAAGACACCTTCTGGGACAACCTCAGAAACGGTGTGGATGTACTGGCCGAATACACTGATGACGAACTAATCGCCAACGGAGTCCTGCAGGAAACTCTTTCCGACCCTGATTATGTTAAGCGTGGATATCCGATCGAAAATATTGAAAGTTTTGACGCAGATTTTTTCGGTTACTCCGCAGCCGAAGCCCTGCGCATGGACCCCCAGCAGAGAATTTTTCTGCAATGCGCATGGGCAGCTCTTGAGGACGGAGCCCTCGCCGGGATCAAAAACACACGAACCGGGGTCTTTGCCGCAACCAAAATGAGCTCCTACCTTGATACCATGGTTGATCCTAACACTACCGGAACCAGTGCCGCATTCGGGGCACTCATCGGTAACGATAAAGACTACATTGCAACCAGGACTTCGTTCAAATTAGGCCTTACCGGACCGAGTGTCACTGTCCAGTCGGCCTGCTCAAGTTCCCTTGCCGCAGTTCATATGGCCATACAAAGCCTGCTCACCGGAGAGTGCGACACAGCCCTCGCTGGCGGCGCATCCATCACAGTTCCCCAGCATATCGGCTATATATACGAAGAAGGCATGATCTGCTCCCCGGATGCCAAATGCAGGGCATTTGATGAAAATGCGCAGGGTATTTGCGCTGGAAACGGAGTCGGTGTGGTACTCTTAAAACCGCTGGAAGATGCCCTGCGCGATAAGGACTACATTTACGCGGTAATACGCGGTTCCGCCATGAACAATGACGGCTCCGACAAAGCCGGATTCACCGCGCCCAGCGTGTCGGGACAGTCTGAAGTTATTCAGGATGCCCTTTCACTTGCCGATATTTCAGCACGCGATATCAGCTATCTTGAAGCGCACGGAACCGGGACAGCCCTCGGCGACCCCATTGAGATACAAGCCCTGACCAATGCCTACCGCAAATACACTCAGGATTGCGGATATTGCGCCATCGCTTCGGTCAAAACCAACGTGGGGCACCTTGATACAGCAGCAGGAGTATGCAGCTTAATCAAGACCGCACTGGCCCTTAAGCATGCGGAAATGCCTCCTTCACTGCATTTCAATAAACCCAACCCGCGTATTCCCTTCGAGACTACGCCCTTCCTGCCCATAGCTGAACTGCGCCCGTGGAACACTGATGATGGCAAAAGATTTGCCGGGGTCAGTTCTTTCGGTGTGGGCGGTTCCAATGTGCATATAATTCTTGAAAGTCCGCCAGTGGAATCCGCTCCTAAAATGACAACAGAGGAAGAGCAATTCATTTTACCTGTCTCCGCCAAAAACGAAGAAAGCCTGTCCGAATTATGCTCTTCTCTAGCGCAGAATCTGAAAAAGAATCCCACCATTTCACCGGCGTCCGTCATGCGCACTCTCTGCAAAGGACGCAGACACTTTGATTGCCGAACCGCCGTATTCGGAGAAAATTGCCATGATCTGGCAGAAAAACTGAAATCCCCGGTCATAAATGTCGCCACAAGCAAAAAACCAAGAATCGGTTTCATGTTCACCGGTCAGGGCAGCCAATATGCCGGCATGGGTAAAGGACTTTACCAAAGCTCGAAGGTCTTTAGTAAAGCTGTGGATAAAGTTGCGGAGGCCATGCAGGATCATCTGGACACCCCCCTTTTCAATGTCCTTTTTAATGACAATACTAAATATCTTGAAGACACTAAGTATGCCCAGCCCGCCATATTCGCCATTGAATACGGACTGTACAAACACTGGTTCTCTCTCGGAATAACTCCCCATGCTGTAATGGGCCACAGTATCGGAGAATATGCAGCCGCCTGCGCGGCAAATGTCATGCCGCTTCAAACCTCAGCACGCCTTATCTGCCTTAGGGGTGCTCTGTGCTCCTCTCTGCCCGCAGGTGGGGGCATGACAGCCTTCTTTACTGACAAGGAAAATCTGCAAAAACTTACCAATGAAAATTCCTTCAGTAATCTGGACATAGCAGCAATAAACGGCCCGGAACATACTGTGCTCGCCGGACCGCTTGAATCCCTTAAGAAATTCGAAAGCATTGCAGAAGGACAAGATATAATATTCCGCTCTTTGGATGTGTCCCATGCATTTCATTCCCACCAGCTGGATCCGATTGTTTCCGAATTTGAACGGGAAGTAAGGACGGTTGATCTTAATACTCCGGTCATAAATTATATTTCCTGCGTTACAGGACAACAAGAGCCTAAATTTATAACCGATTCCGAATATTGGGCCGACCACCTGCGCCAGCCTGTACAATTTACCGCAGCAGCTAAAGCTCTTCTGGAAACCGGATGCGACATCATTCTCGAAGTCGGTCCCCATGCCGTTCTTGAAGGAATGGCAAAACGCTTTCTGGCACAGGACACACAAATTATTAGCAGCATGCGCAAAGGAGTGGATCCAAAAATCAGCACAGCTGCGACAACAGCAGAGCTTTATAAGCTCGGTTCCACAATCAACTGGACTCCCCTAGTTTCTAAGGAAGCGCAGATGATTTCTCTGCCCACATACGCTTTCAAAAAAGATGTATACTGGGCTCCGAGAAGCATAAAAAACAATCAGCACCAAATTGAGGCAATGTCTTCTCAGGAAATAAACACTCCTGAAATATCAAACCACCCTCTACAATTACGCCGTGAAAACCATCCCCTTCCTACATTCAAGGCAACCATCGACGTTCAACGTGTTCCGGCCCTGCAAAATCACATCATCAATGGAAAACATATGGCTCCGCTGGGAGTGCTGGCAACTCTCATGTCTGATGTCTGGAAGAATTTCAAAGGAGACAAAAGCGCGATAAGCCTCGAGAACATCAAATTCAAAGCTCCGGTGCTGCTTTCCAGTGAAACCCCGGTTTCCGTACACATTCTCCCTAATGAGAATGGAGAGATTAAGATTCTTCAGGAAAATAAGAGGCAATGGCTTGAGTGCACAACAGCCGAGATTAGTGCAGACATCCCGACATATAAAACAGCGACTAACATCGCCGCAGGGGAAACCTCATTCTCGCCTGATATGTTTCCGCCCTCTTTGCAATCCATGGGTAAAAATGCTGAAGGAGCACCATTGTGGCGGTTTGAAAATATCCGTGTAACTGAAAATGCAGTTCACGCCGATATCATTCTGGAAAAAGAATTACTGGCTGGCGGAGGCGGTCTGGATGTGCATCCTTCTTTGATTGATCCCGGCATCCAGCTTTTAGGAGCATTCCCGGAATTATTCAGCCCGCCCTGCATTCTGGCACCAATAAATGCCAGATCAGTTTCTTTCCATAATTCTCACGATGAAAGGCTGAAGTGCTCCGTACAGTTACATGAAAACAATCCTGAATCCGTGCTTTGTGATATAGTCCTGAGTACTCCAGAAGAACAAAGAGTCCTAACCATTTCCGGAATGGAGCTAGTCAGAATTCCTGATGATGCCAAGTTCAGCGACCATGCCGCCAGCCACACACCAAAACTGACTTTCTTAGACTGGCAGCCGTTTGAAGCGGAAACAGCACCCGATGAAATATTCAACTATAAACGGTCATTTGCGCTTATCCATTCAGGATTATCTAATTCCTTTTCGCTTGATTCAATCGGATCACACCCGGTCAGATCGATTAAAGCTGAAAACATGACTACAGAAACTCTGGAAAATCTGGAGGAGGAACTCTTCACATCAAAGGGCCATTCACGCGATCAGCAATTGGATATTATCTACGTTGCCCAAAACACTGATCTGGATGAGCACGTGCGCTTCTTCTCCTATCTGTCAAATTTCAGCAGTGTACGTTCCCTCATTCTTGCGGTATCGGGGGCAATTTCGGTTGCAGGTGAAAGCACAAAACCGGAGCAAAGAGCAATCTGGGAACTTGCCCGGGTATTTGCTACTGAGAATCCGCAGACCACAGTGACCAGCATAAACCTGAATAACTGGAACGCCCTCCAAGAGGCTGTTCTGAATGTACTGGACCAGTCTACCCCTTGCGGTCAGTATGTCTATCGTCGCGGGCAACTGCTGACTCCGGTTCTAAAAAGTCTTGATGCGGAAAAGTCAATTTCCAGATTCCGTAGCAATATGCTCGCCGTTCCCCAAGGCAAGACCGCATTAATCAGCGGAGCTACTGGCGGACTTGGCCGCGCCCTCATCAAACGGCTTATACAGAACGGCTGCCGCAATTTCCTGTTAACCTCCAGAAATGAACCAAAATCTCCCGTACAGAAAGAATGGGAGGGCTTGCGAAAGCAAAACATCCAAATCCATTTTTACGCTGCGGATATAGCAAAGCGTGATGATGTAAATGGACTGTTTAAGAACTGCGGCAAAGCTGTACCTGAGATTGGCGCAGTGTACCATCTGGCCGGGGAAAGCAATCACAGCCCGGTGGCAAACCTCACCCCGGAGGAATTCCGACGCCGGACCTCAGCGAAAATCAAAGGTGCAAGCCTGCTCCATGAAATGACCACCTCCATGGAACCGGACATTTTCGTGATGTTTTCATCAATTGCCACCCTGCACGGGATTGCAAACGCCGGGGCTTACAGCGCAGCAAACGGATACCTTGAAGCTCTTAGTGAAATGCGCCAAGCCCAAGGACTGCCATCCACCTGCATTTGCTGGGGGCCTTTCAATGACTGCGGTATGCTCAAAGACGATGAGCATGGCCATGAACAGCGCGAATCTATCGGCATACATGCCTTAAATGCCGACAGCGCGATCACGGTGCTGGAATCAATTCCCCAATCAGCACCGGTGCTTCATGCTACAGCCAACAACTGGCCATTATTTTATGACAAAATGAGCGTAGCAGGTAATGAACCGTGGTTTTCACTTAGCGAACAGATTGCCGCCCAAAAGGACTCAAAGCAAACAGATTCAATCCAGACTCATGAAGAATGCATAAGTGACAATCTTGAAGCATTTCTCATTAAATCTGTGTCCGATCTTCTTAAGTCGAACAGTTCACCGACCATAGAAGAAAACCTGCTCATGTCCGGTCTGGATTCCCTGCTCTTCCTGCAACTGTCCCAGAAGCTTCGTAAGAAATTGGGCGTGAAACTCAGCCCGGCTGAAGTCTTTGCCAACCCGACAATTAAAAACATATGCGAACTGGTGCGTACAAAGACAGGTATCGCGGAAACTACCAACCCTGCTCCGAAAAACAAAACAGAAGGAAGAACAAGGGATTTCGAACTGACCGACACCCAGTACGCATACTGGGCAGGAAGAAGCAGCAGTCTGCCTTTGGGAGATGTCTCCTGCCATAGTTACGCTGAATACGATTTTGAAAATCTGGACCGCCAGCGTTACTCCGCAAGCTGGGATGAATTGATTAAACGCCATCCCATGCTCCGCATGACCATTACCGCAGACGGAATGCAACGTACTTCTGCCTCTGTTCCCACATTTGAAATAAAACATCACGACCTGCGAGAACTATCCGAAGAGACGGGACAACAAAAAATGAATGAGGTTCGTAACGAGCTATCGCACAAGGTTCACGACACATCTAAGTGGCCCTTGTATACCGTGCAGACAGTTCGATTATCTGAAGATATTACCCGTATATGCGTAAGCATTGACCTGCTCCTAGCGGATGCCCGTAGCCTGCAAATCATCATGCGCGAACTTCGCGATATCTATGAAGCTGCTGAAAATAAATCCCCAGAAAAAGCATGCAGTCAGGGCTTGTTCAACAATCTGGATTATACCTTTGAACAATATATGGCTGACCATAAGCAATGGCAAAATTCCGTGGAAGGTCGGCAGGCACTCGAAGCGGCATCAACCTACTGGGATGAACGCTTGCCTGAATTACCCCATGGCCCCGACCTGCCGCTGGCTGTCGCACCGGAGACAATCACCAGTCCAAAATTCAAGCAACATCTAGCTATCATATCCAAGGATAAGTGGAACACACTTAAAAAGAAGGCACAGACAAAAGGCTTTACCGCTTCTCTTCTGCTCATGGCCGTATATGCGGACGTTCTGGCCCGCTGGAACTGCTCCAATAACTTCTGCCTAAACATCACCTTGTTCAACAGGCAACCTTATCACGCTCAGGTTAATGATATCGTTGGGGACTTTACCAGCCTCAGCCTGCTTGAAATAAACCATGCCCCGAGCAAACCGTTTCAAGAACGCGTGGCAGCAATACAAAATCGCTTCTGGCAGGATATGGAATATTCATCCCTGACCGGAGTTCAAGTGATCCGCAGGCTGACCAGAAGCGGACGCATGTCTTTCGGTGAAAGTTATCCGGTGGTGTTTACCAGCAACATTTCCGGCAGTTCAGGCCCACGCCTGCTTGAAGCAATGGGAGAACGCGGTTTCAATATCAGCCAGACTCCTCAAGTATGGCTCGATAATCAGGTCCACGAAGAACAAGGAGAACTGGTCATACATTGGGATGCCGTTGATGAACTATTCCATGAATCCATGATCGACGACATGCTTGCGGCCTATGTACAGATTCTTGAATCTCTGGCTGAAAGCGACTCCGCATGGCAGCAGAACTCTTTTGATGTCCTGCCCCGGTGGACAGCTAATCTCATTGAGAAGATGAACAAAACAGAAGCGGAATTACCGCCTAAGACACTGTTTTCACTCTTTCAAGACGCCCTCCGAACAAATCCGAACGGACCCGCAGTGATTACCTCAGAAGGGCTGTGGACCTATGCCAAACTGACCCGTCAGGCCGAAGCTGTAGCTCAATGGCTAGAGAAAAAAGACATCACCGCCGGAACTCCTGTGGGGATCAGCATTCCTAAAGGAGCAATGCAGATAGCCACTGTTGTCGGTATATGCGCTTCTGGAGCGGCATTTGTACCCATTGATCATGAACTTCCGGAATTACGGCGCGAAACATTAATCAAAGAAGCCGGACTGAAAATTGTGCTTACAGAAGAGATTGTATCCGCCCTGCAACCGGATCATGACGAAGAAAAACTGCTGGACCGAACCCCGGCGCAACCGGATGAACTGGCCTATGTAATCTATACCTCTGGTTCCACCGGGAAACCCAAAGGGGTGGCAATAAGCCATGAAGCCGCAGTCAACACGGTTCTGGACATCAACAGAAGATATTCAATCAACCGTAATGACAGAATCTTCGGAGTCTCACGACTGACCTTCGACTTGTCCGTGTATGACATTTTCGGAGCCTTTGCCGCCGGAGCAGCTCTGGTTCTTCCGGACGACAAAGGCCAGAGAGACCCCGCACACTGGCTTGAATGCCTATCGCTCTACCAGTGCACGGCCTGGAACTCAGCCCCGGCCCTGCTTCAGTTGGCCATTGAATATGCCGAATCCAGCAATAAATATCTTCCGCTTCTGCGCACTGTGATGCTCAGCGGGGACAAAATTTCACCGGATACTCCTGCCCGGATGAAAAAGATTGCGACCAATTCCGCCATCCACAGCCTTGGCGGAGCGACAGAAGCGTCGATCTGGTCAATATCCCTGCCTATTACAGATCACAGGCCTTCAGACGGTCCCATCCCCTACGGCTATCCCATGGATAACCAGCAGTGGTATGTACTTGACGAATCCCTGCACCCCTGCCCCGCGCATGTACTGGGAGATCTGTATATCGGAGGTAAAGGCCTGGCTATGGGCTACTACAAAGACAAAACCAGAACCGACAAGGCATTCATCCATCACCCGGACACGGGTCAACGGCTCTACCGTACCGGAGATTTGGGAACCGTCACCGCTGAAGGGATTCTAACGATTGCCGGACGACGGGATTTTCAGATCAAGGTCAACGGCCACCGGGTTGAACCTGCTGAAGTTGAATACATTATGGGCAACCATGCGAAAATCAGCAACCTATCTGTTGTGGCGCTACGAACCGGGGCCACAACCAAACTGGTCTGCTATTACATTGGAACAGCTAGAGAGGAGGAACTCAGAGACTACGCATCCAAGATGCTGCCCCGCTATATGGTTCCGTCCCATTTCATGCAGCTTGAAGAGTTCCCGGTTACTCCCAGTGGAAAGATTGACCGCAAGGCTCTGCCTGAACCGACGAAAGAGACAAGCTCACCAATGGACGGAGAACCCCGGCTGAATGAAACTGAAATGAAGGTCGCCGAGATCTGGAACTCCCTGTTGCAACGGGAGAAGACCCACCCGGAAATGGATTTCTTTTCAGCTGGAGGAGACTCAGTCCTTGCTGCACGCATAACCCTTGAATTACGTAAAGCCTTTGACACGGAATTTGCCCTGCCCAGATTCTTTGAATCTCCGACAATACGCGGCCTTGCCAACCATTTCCGCACTCAGGAGGAGCACAGCACGGATTCTCGGGAAAAACAGAAAGCCGCAAAAGAGCCTGAAAAAGTCGTCGATATCCTGCACACATCCGTGCTTGCAAAACATCCATCAGCAAACAGCATCGGCTCGCTGGTCCCTGCGAACCTTGTAAAACTCAGCGCAGTAAAACCTGTGGAAATCAAGAAACCGTTCATTACCGGAGCTACCGGTTTCGTGGGAAGCCATATTCTTGCTGCACTTCTGAAGAGTCAGGTAGAAACAATATTCTGCCTTGTAAGGGCAAAAGACAAAGAACACGGCCTTGAAAGGATACTCAAGACTGCATCTGACTACAGCCTTGATTTTCAAAAGGACCTACATAAAATCGAGGTAATTCCCGGCGACCTGTCTGAAGAACGCTACGGACTTAGTCCCGATGAATTCGAACATCTGGCAGATGAAGCCGACTCCATCTTCCATTCCGGAGCACTGGTTCACTATATCTATTCATACGAAACCCTACTCGGTCCCAATGTCCGGGGTGTAAGAGAAGCAGTAAGACTGGCATGCACCGGACGGCTGAAGCACATTCATCACATCTCAACCGTTTCCGTATTCAGCCCTATCAGAGCCGAGACCTCACTCAGGATATATGAAGAAGAACCCATAGATCAGGATATGCAAGTTTTCGGCGGATACCCGCAAAGCAAATGGATTGCTGAAAAAGTTCTCAATCAGGCCGCAGAACATGGTGTACCGGTAAGTATTTACCGCCCCGGGCTTGTTACCGGATCAAGCCGCACCGGAGGTTGGAACAAGGAAGATTTCCTTTACCGCATTGTCAAAGGTTCAATGCAGGCTGGCTGCTTTCCTGACCTTGACCGTACTGAAAACTTCCTGCCTGTCGATGTTGTAGGCGAGGCAATAACCCATATTGCCCTGAGCAATTCCGATAAACGCTTTTTCAACATTGACGGCTTCAACCCTGTACAGGCATCCACCCTTATAGCGGCCATGCATAAGGCCGGAGCGCAACTCGATGTTGTTCCTTATGGCGAATGGCGTAAACGGATCGAGAAACCGGGCAATTCACTGCTTCCGCTACTGCCTATTTTCCCACAGAAAGTTGATCCGGAAAAAATATCGAGGCAGCTCGTTTTCGATAATACAAATGCAAAGGAAGCTTTGGATAAAAGCACAATTGTATTTCCGAAGATAGAGGAACTGCTTCCGGTATACCTGCGTACACTGATGACAAATTAACTTGCACTCAAGCTGAAATATCCTACCCACATATGAACAAGGCCGCCTACATATAATGGCGGTCTTGTCATTTATTTCATATTCCGCACACTTCAACTTGATAATGACTTGCGATATCAAAGAGGCGGTGTTATGTTGCCTCTGAATTGGAGGAAACTATGGTTGTAATCAACACAAACAACTGGAAACATTGTGATAATGTTTCAAACAAATGGCTTCTGGAGTCGCAAGAGGAGGTAGCGTGGGAGGAGTATCAGATCAGGAGCGGCATCAAGTTAATTGTCCAGAATCTTCCGGCATTGGAAGAAACTGTACAATTTGAATTTGAATCCGATTCCGCACCAGTCGAATTTCTGTACTGCTTGTCGGGGGACACGCGACTTAATGTTATTGATAAAACTCAAAAACAACATTCAATTAAAACTGACAGCCAAAAACTAACCTTATCTTATCTACCTGAAACTAAAGGAATTTCTACAACACAAAAAGGAGTACCACTACAATCTGTCGGTCTGCAGATTCATCCTGAAACACTGCTTCATCTTGTTGATGAAGCCGGACACTCAGTCTGCCCGCAGCTTCATGCGAAGATCAAGTCAAAAAATCCACTACCGTTCTTTCACAAAACAGAATTGCCGCTACCCATTCAAA
This sequence comes from Maridesulfovibrio sp., assembly GCF_963666665.1. Lineage (NCBI taxonomy): Bacteria > Pseudomonadati > Thermodesulfobacteriota > Desulfovibrionia > Desulfovibrionales > Desulfovibrionaceae > Maridesulfovibrio > Maridesulfovibrio sp. The sequence goes on along the minus strand of NZ_OY762999.1, from coordinate 1,160,542 downwards.
TAACAGCACAGCAGATTATGGAATGCATGCTTAACGGTTCGATGAAAAAGATATTCCTTGAATACAAAGCACTTGAGCTCATGTACACTCAGCTCAGCCTTCTTGATTGTGCATTGATAAAAACAAAAAAAATCACGACTTACGAGCATCAGGCGGTCATGCGAGCATACGAAATACTGATGCGGGATATTGCGTCTCCGCCTTCGCTTCTGGATCTGGCTAAACAGGCCGGCATAACTCACACTCGACTCAATCAGCTTTTTAAAACAATATACGGCAATACCGTTTTCGGAGTTTTGAGGCAGGAAAGACTGGAGTGCTCAAGAAGAATGCTTGAAGACGGAAGAAGGAGTGTTGCCGAAGTTGCTTATGAATGCGGATTCTCCAGCCCAAGCCACCTGTCACGCGCGTTTGTCGACCAATACGGACTGCAGCCGAAACGTTATCAGGCTGAACACTTAAAGCAGCAACAAAGAAGCATATCTGCCCTGATAGTCTAGCTGTTCTTTTAAAATGAATATCTGACTGTCATATAGAGCGTATCGTTCGAATCATATTGTCCCATTGTTCCTGATGCATCACCTGTCCAGATCATAACCCCGGAAGACAACTTCCAATTGTCACCGAACTGGTACTCACTGAAAATATCAGTCAGCGTTCCGTCATTGCTGGCGTACGCAGAACCGCGTACGCCAGCTTTCAAATCATCATTAAAATACTTACCGCTTAACTCATAGGTGATGCCATACCTACTTCTGGGACTGTTCACAGTGCCGGACTCCCCTAAGAGGTTGCCCGCGAACAAATCGGCAAAAAACTGAATGTTAAGATAATACGCACCTTCATAGTCATAATCCACGCCGAGAACACCCTGCCAGAGGTCACGACGGCCAATACCATCGCCCTCAACAATAGCCACAGGATACGAAGGCTTGTAGGCGAACTCGCCCCGCAAAGTGGAAGAATCACCAAGACTGGAGGCGAAGTTAAAACCAAAAGCTGAAAAACTGGGATATACAGGCGTATAGGAAGGAACTCCGGCAGTTCCGGCATCATATTTATATAATGGAGAATTGATGAAACCGGAATATGCGATAAATGAAAGGTCGATCTTGCCTAGAGTCGCCGTAAGTTTTCCCCCAAATTCCATATCACTGAACCACTCATCTGGGACATCCCGCCCCTCAAGGTTCAGTTCTCCCTGATCTTCAAGGGTATACAGATCACGCAAACCTTTAGGGGGCCAAGGATTCCCCTGATGCAACTGGTCGTTTACACTTCCTCTAGGTAGAAGAACTCCTTCCAATGACCATGCGCCGACTGAATAAGTAGTACTCATCAAAAATGTTGGTACACGGTTATCAGCATTACCTGCCGCTACAGGATCCCTGACATCCAGAGGGTTGATTAAATCCAGAGGGTTTACACCGTCACCAGTTCCCCAACGATGGATTTTGCGCCCGATAAGCATATCAAGTGACTCAGTATCGTAGGTCAAATAACACTCTTTAAGCTCAAAAGACTTAGCCCTGTTCTCCCCTTCCCATGTATAGGCTGCTGCTTCGAGATCAGTATCAGTACTGACGAAAGCAGAAAACTCTTTATGCTTCCAACCTCCCTCAAGCCGAAGTCTCTGGCGCAGGGAGATCGGCTCATCAAAATGAACCAATGATAACTGGTTCCGCGACTCAAGATATCCACCGAGAGCAAATTTATTATCATCTTCATCAAGCGTGGAAAGCTCCGGGCTTTCCTCAATCAGAGAATCAAATGAATCTCCTTCAACGGCAAACGGGTCCCCTTGAACCGCGTTCGAGCTGTATTCCTGAACCTGTGCGGAAGAAGCACTCTCTTCCGCGCAGACAGTACTGGAAAGACAGGCAATGCCCAGCATCGCCAATATCCCCAGCAATAACAGGTAAAAGCTGTTTCTCAACACCAGATCAATAGACACAACTCTTTTATATGTATTCATTTTTTCAGTCTTGGACAAAATCAATTCCAATATCAGCGCTTCAAATCAGTCTGCTGAAAAATAGCGTCATCAAGACCAGTGTTGTATTCAACGTTACGGTACTCCATGATCGTTTCAGTGCCGCGTGCGGGAGTTGTCATTTTCTGGCGGGTAGTTGTCCAGATACCCTGTATCTTTTTATAGCCGCCATACAGAAGCTCCTTGAACATGGCGTTTTTCTTATTGTAATACTCGATTTTTGCGGGTAGCCAGATATCCTTGCGAATCCAAACCAATCGTTTGGTATAATTCGTCTTTGCGGGCAGCACCGGAACCATTTCAACGACATAGCAATCTACCCCGAAAAGATTCTCTTCACCGACCAATGTGTGTTTGTCATCCACGACCTCCCGACGGGAGATATCCTCGTTGGCATAATCGCTACGCATGAAAGGACCTTTCTTGCCTCCCCCGCTTATCCTGCGCACCAACGATTCCGAGGGCATATAAACCCACATATCATCTTCCATACCGACATCCTTATAGGACCATGTCAGATATGAAGTGCCGCGCACATCCGCGGGTCTTGCAAAGTGGATAACCTGCTTTTCCGAATCATCAAATTTCTTCTTACGCACTGTCATAGCCCGGGCCATTTTCTGCTCACCACGGCTGATAACCATAACCACATCCATCTGACCGCATTTGCTGACATCAACAGCATCCATACGTTCAGCAACTTCCTGCCCGGTAATGGCCGCAGCCGGAGAGGAGAACGCCATAACCATCATTATCACCATGAACATTTTCTTAAACATCTATATTCCTCCAGCCTTCACTTGCAGGCGAATTCCTTCATTTTCCAAAACGGATAAAATCTCAGAAGCCTCAACCATGTCCGGTAAAAAGCCCATTACTGACTTTTCTGACGGGGCCTCAGCAATCTTTTGCGCCATCAGCCCGGAAGCAAGTCCGGTTCCAGTGTATGAATCAGGAAAATACAGCCAATAGGTCTTTGTCTTTTGGGTCCCGTCACAAATTCCTTTGATTACAGTGCAGAGCATATAACCTTTGGGGGGTCTTCTTTTGCCATCCATAGCCGAAGCGCGGCACAACATTTTTGCAGAACGCTCTATCTGGCTACCTGAACGGTACAGCTTAAATAAGCGGACAGCTCCCAAAGCCAAAAAGAAGGCAAGCCCGGTATTAACCCAGAAACAACGAGCCTCCTCTGCAGCTATGTGCTTGCAGAATCTCTTGAATTCCTTGGTATAAAAAGGCTGGGCCAAACTCTTCCCCATTGGCTCCGGAAGTGTAGGAAAGTGAATTACCCTTTCAGGAAAGGCCAGCTTCTGTTCTTCGCCCTTATAAATCATGCAGGGGCCAAGCTGACTGAGTTCGTGCATGCCGCAGGTCATGTCGTAAGCAGAGCCATAAGACCAGCTGTCTTCCCCGGCAAAATAACAATTCAGGGTATGAACCTCAGTGAAATCAGCTGCTGCCAGAGCAGGAAGTAATGCGGAAATTCCTGGCACAATGCCTGCGGCAAAACAAATATTAAGATTTTTCTCAGCTGCCTTATCGCGTAGATCTTCAAGTTGATCCAAGACATAATCATATCCGCCGGGATCAACGAAATGCGCGCCATTAAGTATTGCGGATCTTGCCACCACATCACCGATAAGTGCTGTTGGTCCGGTGCAATTCAAAACCACATCGCACTGCTCACAGAACGCAGCTAGAGAAGAAGGGTCATGAACATCTACCCCAATCCCCTGAAACGATTTACCGCTTTCATTCGCGTAATTGCTTTCCAGTTCAATGGCGGCATTTAAGGCTGCACTTTCATTGCGTCCGGCAATCAACAATTCAACACCATCGATTTTGGCCAGATGGTCAGCTGCAACACTTCCAACCTTTCCATACCCACCTAAGATTCCGATCTTTTTCATAAAAGGACACCTACTACTTGTTCAAGATTCAGCATGATAGTAAGAAATTCGGGTGCTTATGCAAAACCGCCAATGCTCCCAGATAAGAATCATCAAGGAAAAATTCACGCACTAACAACCGATGCTCAGAGTCCAGACCCACGACAAAAGGCCGTCCATATAATGATCCTTTTTGATTAATTCCGGCCATTTCCGGCAACTGGACCTCAAATGAATTAAGCGGCATGGAAAGTCCTGTTCCTATGGCCTTTACGCAGGCTTCACGTATGACCCAGCAACGCAAAAAACGTTTATAGCGCTCCATCCCTTCCACCGCGCTAATCCAGCGCGTTTCAATACGGGAAAAAGAATTTCGAGCGATCTCCACGGCTTCCGGAACTGGTCTTACACGTTCAATATCCACTCCCAGTTCATTGCAGCCGGAGAACGCAGCAACAGCCAGATCGCCAGAATGGGAAATATTAAAAAATATATTTTCACTACCAAGCTTTGGTTTTCCATAATCATTGTAAGAGAAACACAGTTCTTGAGGCCCACTACCGACATACAAAGACAGCAGACAACGCAAGAAAATACGGAAATACAAAAAACTGGACTTCAAAAGCGGGGTGGACATGAGAGAAGCACGCTTCTTTTCATCTTCGGAAAGTAAAGCCAGATACCCGGAAGGGACCGTCTGCCCTTTATTTATGATTTTCCAGATATGAATAGTTTCCTTGGACAACCAAAAATCAGAATTCCGCGCAGATGCTAGAAAGACGGCCAAATCTTCGTAGGAGACAGACTTCAACCGCAATTCAGGAAATAGGGAGGAAACCGGGCCAGCCCCTGATTCTCCTCCCAATTCAGTTTTATACTGCATCGCGTAAATAGAATGATTCGTGCGAAGAGAGTGTTTCACGGATACACCCAAGAACATCACGCCAAGATTCAAGGATAAAAAAGTGCTCCCCTTTCACAGAATGCAAGAAGAAAGAGCTGGCTGTATGCCTGCGCCACCCTTCCATTTCCTCAAGGGTCGCTTCTTCGTCATCAGTGCCACAAAAAGCAGTAACAGGTACTGTCAGAGGTGCTGCTTCAACAAAGCTATATGTCTCGTCCACAGTAAAATCAGCACGCAGGATGGGCAGAAACAACTCCATCAACTCCCTGTTCTCAAGGATGACCTGCGGAGTACCGCTAAAACGTTTCAACTCTTCCACAAAGCTGCTGTCATCGAGGTGGTGCAATGGTTTCGGTTCCGGGATCTCAGGAGACCTGCTGCCGGAAACAAATAAATGCTCCGGTAGCGGGCAGTTCAGTTGACGAAGCCTACGCACGCATTCGAAAGCGACTCTGGCTCCAAGGCTATGTCCGAAAAATGAAAACGGACAATCGCCAAACTTCATAATCTCACGTACAGCTTCGGTTACAATTTCATCCATGCTTTCCAAGGGGCGGTCCCCCATTCTGTTTTCACGTCCCGGAGGCTGTATGGCTATAATCTCCAGATCATCAGATGATTCACCCAGCCAGTTGCGATAAGCAGAAGCTCCGCCACCGGCAAAGGGAAAGCAGAACAGCCGTCCCCGTGCTGAGTTTTTAATTTCCGGCATAATCCAAGCTGACATTTTCTTCTCCTTATTCTTTCTCAGGTCCGAAAGGCTTAAAGATCAGCACCAGAGCCGGAGCTAAGAACAAGTCTGCCAGAAGCGCACATGAAAATGCATATCCGGCAAGAGCTCCAACCTTGATCCAACCGGTCATTACCGAGAACATCAGTGTCGCAAAGCCTAGAGACAGAGCCAGTGTGGTGAACAGCAACGGTCTACCGGCACCCATTATGGTTGCCCGGACAGCGGATTCATATTTGCCCGATGCCTCAAATTCCCGGCGAAGACGGATAAAGAAGTGAACCGTGTCGTCCACCGCAACACCGATAATCATGGCACTAACACTCATCACAACCGTATCCATGAAAATACCGGCCGCTCCGAGCAGCCCCATAACCATCAAGACGGGAAAGACATTCGGCACCATACTCAGAATACCGACCTTGATTGAACGCATGGACAAAATCATCATCAGGGTAATGGCTACAAAGGCCATAGCGAAACTGGTATTCTGCCCCAACGCGATATTGTCAGTAAGAGCTACAGAAAGGTCCACGGAACCAGTTGTTTCCACCTTTACATTTTCAGGGATAAACTTTGCAGCCTCAGCAAGAATTTCTTCCCGCAACTGGCGCGCTTCCCTTGTTCCAAGGGCAGAAGTCCTTACATTGATACGGGCAACCGAGCCGTCAAAAGATAACATCTTATCCAACTGATCACCGCCCGACATTTCGTAGAGAAAAAGATATTCTGAAGCCGCTTTGTCATTCTCCGGCAAGGCGTAATAAGCTTCATCTCCTCCATGCATGGCTCGACGCACTTTTCTAAGCGCATCAAGAACACTTGTTGTGTCAGCCACCAGCGGATTCTGTTCAATAATATTCTCCAGCTCCTGCATATGCTTAAGGAATTCGACTTTTTTAACGCCATCAGGTGTATTGGTATCCAGAATAACTTCGATAGCCATTGAGCCACCCATGGAAGAGTCCACATGTTCTATGGCCTGCCTCATGAGCACTTCTTTGGTCAGCAAATGGGTATTATTTGTCTCAATCTGAACATAGAAAGCGCCAATAAGCCCCATTAACGCTACAATGGAGAATAAAACCGATATTTTTTTGGGAGCGGAAAGCACCAGATCAGCTATCTTTCCAAATACTTTGTCAAAGACATCACTTTTCCGTTCTGCAATATTCTCAACCATCTTCCTGGGGTGTTCCCGCCCGAAGGAGAAGATAAAGGGCACCAGTAGAAAAGTCAGAATCAACGCGGCAAAAACACCTCCGGGAACATATAAAGCCATTTCCCGAAAAGGCTCCATGGGAGCTGTAATAAATGAAAAGAAACCAGCTGCAGTAGTGGCAGAGGTCAGCAGACAAGGCAGGGCCACCTTGGCCACAGCATTCTTCAAAGCCTCTTTACGGGGAACCCCGGCTCGGTATTCAGAATTAAAGGCAACAATAACATGAACGGCATCACCGATGCCCACGCAGACCAGAATAACAGGAAGTCCAATGATCAATAGGTTCAAGTCAAATCCAATTAAACCGATTAACCCGAATGTCCATATGACACTCAACACAACGACAAGCAATGGAGCGACCGAAGAACGAAAAGACCTAGTTAGCAAAGCCAGCAGGATCAACTGCACCAGTATGCAGAGTCCGAAAAGCATAGGGGTCTCCTTCCCTGCCAGCACATTGTAATTGAACATGAATGCGGGCTCACCAACCACCCATGTCTTCAATTTTGAGTACTTATCCTTTTTAAGGACCGAGTATACTTTATACGCAACCATTGACTCAGGGTTTGCGGCTCCCTCAGGATAAGCATCCATTTCGAGGAGAATCCCGGCCACATCGCCACCCGAGGAAATAAAACGCCCGACAAAATCTTCTTCCGCAAGTGCCCGCCCCCTTCTTTCGAGCATTTCACCGCCGTCTTCAGGAACATCTTCGTCAAACAGACGTACGATCTTGATTCCGCCCACCATGGAATCAACTGTCTCAGCATTACCAACCCAGTTCATATCCTTAAGATACGGAACTTCGGCTTCCAGTTCATTTGCCAGATCACGCAGTAAATTTACTGTATCCGGAGTAAAAACATCACCGCCTTCAGCAGGCTCTGCGAGCAGATAAACAAAATGGTCATTGCCGAATTCTCTCTTAAAATCATCAAGACGCTGCATGGCGGGATCGTCTTCAACAAACCAGACTTTAAGAGATCCGTTAAACTTCAACCCTTGTGACAAGAACACAGCAGATGCGCTGAGAACGATTACAAGGAGAAAGCAAATCCATCTGCGTTTAACCAGCAGCTCTCCCAAGGAAGAAAAAAAAGCATAAGATCGTTCAGTCATTATATTTCTCTCTGAATACGGGGAGCGTCATACGCCCCCCTTATAATTACTTTTTAGGCTTTCACGTTAAAGGTGACGCTACTGCCGTAGTAGACCTTGCGGCAGCTGTCGCTTAACTCTTTCAATTCATTGTCAGGGGTGACATCCTGTCTGGAAAAAACATTGATGAGCCATTGTCCAGCTGTAGGTAATTTGATTCTGGCACGTCCATTAACGATGTAGGCTGAAAGAAAGAACCCTTCCAAATCACCTCCTCCCTCTCCTCCAAAAGTGTTGGAAGAAGCTAGGAGGAACTCCATGGATTCCTGAGTGCAGGTGAATGGTTTGCCCATAAAATCAACCTGAAATGTGACCCAGTCACCGACATGGACATCACTGAGGTCCGTCAAAGGGATTATTTCAAGAGAGTGGCCCAAAGCTTCCGGCTGTTTCCACTCTTCATTTTTCAGAAAAGTTTTAGCGAAAGCCTGATATTTTACGCTGGTAAGTACATTTTTATCAGCAACTTCATTCAGGGGAAGATTCGCGGTTTGTACTTTACCGTCTTCCTCCCAGAGAGCGAAAAACTCCTCTTTTGTAGCAGCAACGACCTGATGAACCCCTTTTTCAGCATCACCATTAAAAGCTATTTTTCGCGGTGCAACATCGCCGATACTAACTGTTGCCCCGGCAGCAGACTCAAGGCTCTCCACCTTACCTTCAGGAAGACGCAAAGCTGTCTTTTTCATAGAAGGAGAAAGCAACTCGAATGAATCCAAAGTTAAAGCTACATCAACAAAATCATCGTTGGGGACGACATGGCCGTAACCGAGACTTACGAAATAATGCCACGGAGGAGTTTCAAGAGATTTATGCAAGCCAAAAGACTCATTCATGTTTATCCATAATTTTCTAGCCATATTATTCTCCTTAGTATTATCCGGCCCGTATTCCTGATACGGGCCGGATTCAATCTTTTAGAAGTGATAGCCAACCCGGATACCGTATGATCCCGGTTCACCCTGCTGAACCAAAGTACTGCCGGCCCAATCCCATTCGTTCTCGGTGTAATTTTCGTTGAAAACGTTTTTCGCCCAGAGAACCACATCGAAGTTTTCACCTTCGTATCCGATACTCGGATTAACTAAGAAACGTCCGTCAACTTCATTCTGGTTTTTGGGATCTGTGTAGTAGGAACTGAGACCGGTGCAATCAGCACTGACCATGAAACCGTTATCCCAACGGTAGGTAGCACCGAAAGTGTAGGTCCAGTCAGGAGAGCCGGGAGTTTTCTTACCGTCGTAATCAAAAGGATCTTCAACTGTTTTCCAATCACGCAAACGGCTGTCCACATAACCGACAGAAGAAGAAAGCAGGAGCCCGTCAATAGGCTTAAACTGGAGTTCTAACTCTGCACCATAGGACTGAGCTTTAGCGGCGTTAACAATTCGTCTGTTGTCTGGGTTGGTGGCAGTAGGCTCTAACTGGGCCACTTGTTTATCGGTAATATCAATATAAAACATGGCTACGTTTGCAGTCAGACTTTTATCAAGCCAAGTAGACTTCATGCCTAATTCGTAGTTCATGCTATATTCAGGATCGTATTTGAACTGCTCATCAGTGACTGAGGTAGCGTAGTCAAAACCACCGGCGAGATACCCTCGGCTAACCTTGGCGTAAGAAGCTATGTCCGGAGTAATGTCATAAGCAATGGTTGCACTAGGGAGAAATTCAACAGAGCTGATACTGCCTTTAAGAGTGCTTGTTCCTTCCCCGTAATCTGTGAGATCAAGGTCCTTTTTACCATCCAAATTAACGTAATCTACACGCGCCCCCAAAGTGAGGTGCCAATCAGGAGTCATATTCCATGTTCCCTGACCAAAGAGAGCTGTCCCCCAGTTATCTTGGTCAGTATTATGCTTTCCATATCCGAAATAATCTGTATTCAGATCCTCTTTGTAGGCATAAATTCCGCCAAGCCAGTCAATCACAGCATTTTTATCTTCCTTGGAAGAAAGTCTGAACTCTTCACTGATAACCTGTACATCGTAAGTACTTCCGGAATCACCATAGGCTTGAGTACTCATGTCATAATCGTTGACATACTTTTGAAAATATCCATGACGACCAGTAATGGAAGTAATATCAAAATAACCTGCATCATATTCCATTTTGATAATCTCAGAATCGGAATAGACTTCGTTTCTATTGCTGCCATCCCATGCAATCTCATTACGGGGCGTAGAATACTCACCGCTTTTAAAACGATAGACCCCAATACCATCATCTTTATTTCTGCCTTCAAAGATAAATGTAATATTCAGATCATCATTTGGAGTCCAAAGAGCAGTAGCCCTACCACCAATATGATCCACTTCCATGGCATCATCATTACTATAAATATTCTCCATCCATCCCTTAGAATCTTCCTTTTGAAAGCTTACTCTCATATTGAAGATATCTTCTTTCAGAGGAATATTTGCATTAAAGCCCTCTCTAAAAATAAATTTTGAATTCTCAGTATTCCATGCACCAATATCAGCATATAATTTTGCAGAGAATTCATTTGAAGGTTGCTTTGTAATGATACTCACAACACCGGACTGAGAGTTTCGACCATATAGAACACCTTGAGGTCCCTTTAGTACTTCAACGCGTTCAATATCTATAAAATCCATGTCCTGCATCTGGTGGATAGGATAGTTGACACCATCCACATAAAAACCGGCTGTAGAAAACAGAGAGCTCGCGTAAGAGGAGATACCCCTGATCACGATCTCACTGTCCACACTGTTTTGGCGCAAAAACATGTTAGGGACATACTGGATCAACTCGTCGAATTTGTTGATTTCCTTTTCCTCGAGCGTCACATCTGAGAATGCAGAAATACTGATCGGTACATCCTGAATGTCCTCGCCAACTTTCTGGGCTGTTACCGTCATGCTTTCGAGTTGATACTCTTTTTTTTCCTCAGCATATGCAGCGGTCGTCAGCAACAGCGCGACGACCAGCGACATAGCTCCATAGATCTTCTTCATCTTCATTCTTTCACTCCTGATAAAGCCCCATAAGTTTGTTTTCCTTTGCACCTCATGAGGATTTAGTTGTTTCAGGACCTGTTTATATTGACTTTCAATATCAATCTTACATCATGTGAATTATTCCTTTCATCGACAGAAACAAATCAGGTGAAATAATTGATAATACAAAACAAGAGCAGCGCCCAGACGCGTTTAAAGCCGTCTGGACACTGCTCTTGTTGAGTCAAATTCAATTCATTAGAATTAAATTTTATAAAGCTTAAATAGACTGTTTTTATATATTTATGCAGCGGCAGGACCTTTATCAACGAGGTCATTCTGTTCATTAAACAGTTGAGTACTAAAATAACGCTCTGCCCGGTCTGGAAGAATTGTAGCCACACGCCAATCTGGATGTTCTTCCATTATCATTACGGCAGCCGCAAGATTTGCCCCTGCTGACATTCCAACAAAAATGCCCATTTCGCGCGCCAGCATATGCGCATACTTAATAGCCTGAGAATCCGAAATTTCAATAATGGAATCTATGGATTGCGGGTCGACAATTTCAGGCAGAAAACCATCCCCGATACCTTCAATACTGTGTATTTTAGGTTTATGCCCAAGGAGCGCGGCCGCGCCTTTAGGCTCAACGGCAATCAAGTGCACATCAGGATTACGTTCTCTCAAATAGGAACCTACACCCATCAATGTCCCGCCACTGCCTATTCCATTTATGAAACAATCAATTTTGCCGTCCGTATCTGCCCAGATTTCCTTTCCTGTTCCATTGTAATGGGCAAGTATATTTTCTTTGTTGCTGAATTGATTAACTAGAAATAAATTCGGATTTGAAACGGCATCAACTTTAAGCGCCTCGACTGCCCCGCCGACACTCTGATGTGCTGGCGTAAGTATCACATTCGCGCCGAGCATACGCATTAAATTCCGACGTTCAATACTCGCGGTCTCGCACATATAAATTGTAACATCATAACCGTAGGCAGCACCGGCCATAGCCAACGAAATACCCATATTGCCGCTGGAAGCTTCAGCAATACACATCCCCGGACGCAAACTTCCGTCCTTGATTGCAAGGTCGATGATTCTTGCTGCTACACGGTCCTTCACAGAACCACTGGGATTCATAAATTCAGCCTTGGCATGGACAATGCCATTGCCTAAATTCAAGCCAAAACACGGCGTATTTCCTACGCATTTAAGGACATTTTCTAAAATCATTTTACACTCCTATAATGGCTGGGTATTTTGTGAAATTAAAATTCATTTTCAACTAAGAGTCTGTAGGAACTTTGTCAAACAAAGCTCTTACGACAAAATTAAAATTAAAGATGAAGCAAGACACAAAACATACAGCAAAATAAGACTGTAATTTAGTCGCTTACAGGCAACACACTGGATATGTCACGGTCAAAAAATCGTTATATAACGTTCGCTAGGTTCAATAATTAGTTCTGCAAGTGATAATTGTGTGAGAAATATGAACCGTTCACTGTAGAGACTAGGTCATAATAACCCCAGTTTGCCTTCTGTTATTAGGCAACCGTCTTGATTTATCCTTCTTCCCTTTTCTCTCATTTAATAAAATAATTTTTACTCACCTTTCACTCACCTTTTTAGCAGGTGAGAACGTAATATAAGAGAAAAGAACGGGTGTTAACTACCTGAAATAACATACACAGGATACGATTCCGTAGCCTCCGGAGCTGAAGGTCACAAGTTCGAATCTTGTATTGCCCGCCAATTATTTCAATCGTTTACAGCAAAAAGGTGAGTAAAATTAACAAATTTTACTCACCTTTTTGCTGTCCTAATATTTCAAGCCTGTTCGCGTAAACAGGCTCTTTTTATGACTTCCTAAGGGTTCCGCCCTTTCCACAGGAGCTGAAAAGGACTCTGGAACATAGCTTATTGCCCCTGCAAACGCTGAAGGGTCGAAGCTCAATCCCCTGGAATATCTTTTCTAATATTTCAGCCTGAATATAGCCGCATCCATGGAATACGGACGGTAATACCCTTAAAATATTCTAGTCCATTGAGGTTTCTGCTAAAACAGCACCTGAGTTTTCTATCACTCGATAAAAAACAAAGCGGTTGTAGCAACTCTTCCAACACCTTATTACTAAAGCAAAAGAGCCCCACTATGCGCTAACACACTGTGAGGCTATATTTTAATGGGGCCAACAAACGGAATGCCCCTAACGCCATGCTGAATACGAATTGACTGACAGGAGATTAAATTTTCCGCCTGGAATGCCCGTTATCCCTTAATACCTGCGACCTAGATCTGTTTCAGTCCATTTTCAAAACTGCCGAAAAAACCTAAAACTACCAAATTCTATACGCAAATTTGCAGACAGTTTGCGGACAGGAAAAAAAACGATTAATCCACTTTCAATTCAGCAACTGCCTCAGCCAAATGATCATGCCAGATATTCCGAAAATCTTTATGTTCCAGAGAACCTTTAAACACTGGCAGAACTTCGCAACCCATGCCAGAAAGTATACTCTTCCACGACTTCTCGCCCTCACCAAACAAGTCAACCTGTACATGATGACCGGGAACGCACATGAAAGGAACGAGATGGATCTTACTGATTCCCCGGTCCAAAAAGTGGGAGCCAAGTTCTGCAGGCCCTGACTTGTCCATGAGTGTACCCACAAGCACATTGGGCAATGATCTGGAAAGCAAACCTTCCAATGCCATATAGGCAGTATGTCCCTTGTGATAGGTTCCGTGCCCAATAAGGATAACCCCTTCATCTTCCTTGCGGTCCGGCGGCAGATAGCCGGATACAGCCTGCACAGTATGGTCAAGATCTTCCATCTTATTGAGCATGGGAGCCCCAAGGGTCACCCGACTGAGTCCCTTACGAGGATGACACATGGATCGAGCCTGCTGCTCCACCCAGTCATATTCAACTCCGGGCAAAGTGTGCAGGGACTGCACCGCCACATGACTGAATCCGTCATCAATCATCTGTGAAAGAGCTTCCGCAACAGAAAAGGCAGGGATACCACGACTGCTCAATTTCCTGCGAATGCGGTTTGCTGTGAAAGCCCAACGAACATCCATATCCGGATATCTTTCCCGGACCTCATCTTCAAATCTATCATAAAGATAATGGGTATCAGGCAGAGCGCAGCCAAAAGCGGTCAGCAAAATTCCGGTTTTACCCTCCAGTGGTCCGGGCGCATAATCATATGAATGACTATGATCACCGTGATGGTGATCGCAATGGTCATGATGGTCGTGGTGGTGGCAGCCGTGTACGCATTCTTCGCCGGAAGCGTGGTCATGAGCATGGTGGTTGCCTAATATATTCTTTTCTGAATCAAGATGCATAACTACTCTCACTTTTTTAAGTCTAAGATCAAAAGGTAAAGGTCAAATCAGTTAGAAAATTTCAAGTAATTCTGCGCATTGCCCTGCAACGCACCAATCGTCCCGGTTCAACCTCAATTAGTCCGCTGACGTCCCTTATGCATTGCGTTTCGGAGTGCTTGCAATAGAAGGCAAATGGGCATCCGTTTTCTGTACTCTGTCTGTTTTCAATATCCATAAAATCATGTTCGAAATGCGGCTCTGCATGATTTTCATCGGTAAGAAGCAGCTTCGTGTACGGATGAATAGGATTACTGAAAACTTCTTCCGCCGGTCCGGTCTCAACGAACACTCCGCCGAGCATGACTGCCACCTCATGGGCAATAGCCCTCACTGAACCAAGATCATGGGATATATAAAGATATGAGACTCCATTGTTCTCCTGAAAGGATTGCAACAGGCTAAGAATCTGAGCCTGAATGGAGCGGTCCAACGAAGAAACAGGTTCATCGGCAATAACCAGTTCCGGGGAAAGGGACATAGCCCTTGCGATCCCTATGCGTTGACGTTGCCCGCCGGACATCTCATGCGGATGGCGCTGCAACAGATCCGTCACCAATCCAACCATGGAAAGCAATTCGGGCAGTCGCTCTTCTGCTTCACTACGAGGCAAACCATGAAGCAATAGAGGTTCCAGCAGCAAATCACGGGCACTGAAACTCGGGTTAAGCGACCCGTCCGCATCCTGAAAAACCACCTGTATACTTTTGCGCAAGTCCTTTCTATCCCAGTGAGCAAAATTTTTACCCCTGAATGTTATGAAACCGAAATCCGGCTTAAGTAACCCTGCCGCCATACGAGCCAATGTGGTCTTGCCACAACCAGATTCTCCGACAACGGCAAGAGTCCTTCCCGGTGCAATATTCAACGAGACATCTCTTACCGCCGTATTAACCTGCCTTAAAAAGAAACCGGAACCGTAACTCTTGCGCAAACCCTTAATCTCAATCACTGATGGTTGTGGCAACGCACTCCTCCATTGAATTCAGGAACAACTGAAGCACACTGTTCAGATGAGCAGTTACATCTGGGCTGAAATCTACACCCGCACGGCAAATCGGTCAGAGCCGGAGGATTTCCCGGTATCGGTTCAGGCCTTTCCCCACCCATGGAACGGCGCAAAGCCGATGCGTAGGGATGCTTCGGACTATCCAGAACCTGTCCGGCTGGACCAACCTCAAGAATCTGTCCGGCATACATTACAGCAGCAGTCTCGCAGAGCCTGCGTGCGGCTTCCCAATCATGGGTAATACACAAGAGAGCAGCCCCGGTCTCATCAAGGCAGTCCCGTAACAATGTAAGGATACTGCGTCTTACTGTTGGATCGAGAGCTGTAGTCGGTTCATCCGCCACAAGCAGAGCAGGATCTTTGGCTAAAGCCATGGAAATCATAACCCGCTGTCTCATGCCACCTGACAATTGATGCGGAAACTGTCTGTATCTTTTTCGGGCTTCAGGTATGCGGGCCAAATCAAGAAGGCGCAACGCCCTTCTTTTTGCATCCCGCCTACTGCAACCGCGGCTTAGCCTGACCACTTCAGCGACCTGCCACCCAACAGGAAAAAGCGGGTTAAGGTAAGCCGAGGGCTGTTCAAAAATCATCCCCATGCCCTGACGCCTGACCATCCGCATTTCCTTTTCCGGGATCTGTAGCAAATCTACACCTTGAAACAGGACCTCGCCGGCCAGTTTAGCCCCGGGAGGAAGCAAACGCAGCAACGACAAAGCCAGAATAGTTTTTCCGCAGCCGGATTCACCGACAAGGCAAGCCTTCTCTCCGCGTTTAAGGCTGAAGCTCACTTTATCCACAGCCCGGACAATGCCATCCGCAGATTTAAAATGGACTTTCAAGTTATTGACCTGAAGCAACCTTCTGTCTTCTTGATACAGTTTATTCATACATATATCCTCAGGAGACAGTTTGCATTTTGCGCCAGTCTGAAAGGTTGCTGCGCGGATCAAGCATATTCCGCAGTCCTTCCCCCAGCAGGGTAAAAGCAAGGACACTTACTGAAATCGCCGCCATTGCTGAAAGAGAAATGTGAGGGGCAGATTCAAGCACGGGTATTCCTTTAATGAGCATAGTCCCCCATTCCGGAGTTGGTGGCTGTACCCCCAGCCCCAGAAAACCCAACCCGGCGATGTGAATAACCTTGCCCCCTATACCCAGTGTGGAAATAGTTATCACAGAGGGCAAAACTCCGGGCAGAATGCAATATCGAAGAATGTAAAGAGGCCCCGCCCCAATAGCCCGACTGGCTTCAACATATCCGCATTCGCGCAGGGCTAAGGCTTTAGACCGGACAACTCTGGCATATTTCGGCCATCCCGGCAGTCCTAAAGCTATAACCAGACTGGTCGTGCTCGGCCCCATGATACTGATGGCGATAAGAGCCATGACAAAGCCCGGAAAAGCAAAGAAGCAATCGGTGATCCGCATAAGCAAAGCATCGAGGGGTCGAAAATATGCGGCGCACACACCAAAGAGAGTTCCAACCAAAGCAGCCATGGCTGTAACAGAAACAGCAAGACCTAGCGACGGACGCAATCCGTGAATAATGCGGCTGGCAACACAACGCCCCAGCTTGTCCGCCCCGAGGGGAAACTTTTCACTCGGCCCCTCCAGCCTATGGGCAAGATGCTGCCGATCCGGGTCATGCGGAGCTATTTCAGGAGCGAATATCGCGCAAAACATAAGGCCAAGACATAGAATCAGCCCGATCAACATACCGGGGGTCAATCGACTATCCTGCATGACTGAGCCCCTCCCGAATTCTTGAATCAAGACCTGCCTGAATTATATCCATGGCAAGATTGATTAAGACATAGATACAGGCAATGACCAGCACGCATCCCTGAACAACATAAATATCACGGGCCTTGACCGCCTCGACTAGCAAACTTCCCAGACCGGGCCAGAGAAAAATTGACTCAACCACCACAGCTCCGCCGAACAGATACCCCATCTGCGCTCCCAGATAGGTCAATACCGGAGGAAGAGCATTCTTCATAGCGTGGCGTCCGGTTACACGATACTCCCCCATGCCTTTTGAGCGTGCGGTGATTACATACTTTTCCTCGAGAGCCTGAACCATGCATGTACGCATCAGCCGCGTTGTTATCCCGGAACTGGAAATAGCCAGAGTCAATGCCGGAAGGATCAGGTTTGCAATTGATCCGTATCCTGCAACAGGCAACAGATCCATTTGCACGGAAAAGATCAGGAAAAGTATGATTGCAATGCAAAAATCCGGAACAGAAACGACCGCCAACGACCCGGCCATAGTGGCTTTATCCACCCACGTTCCAGACATGGCAGCGGAAATGGAACCGAGAGGGAGAACTATAAACAAGGCCAACAAAATTGCTGTTCCCGCCAATAGCGCGGATGGACCTAAAGCCTGCTTTATTTCGGAAACCACAGTCTGTCCTGTTTGATAGGAACGGCCAAGATCCCCTCCAACGGTCCTCTTGAGCCAGCGCCAGTACTGAACATGTATAGGCCGATCCAGTCCCATTTCTTTTTCAAGCTCCAACACGGCAGCCTTCGGAGGTGTCTCCGATTCGGTTAATGAGCGCAGAGCTATTTCAGCCGGATTCCCCGGACTAAGTACCAGTGATAGAAAAGCCGCAACGCTGACCCCGAACATAACCGGAGCCAGCGATGCGATTCTTTTTATTATGAACAAAAACACTGTTACTTTTTCAGGGTAACGGTTTCCAGATGATAGCTGCTTTCAGTAGGATGCATTGTGTATCCTTCAACACCTTTGGCCACAGCATCCACATTCACATAGTAGTTGAGGAATATCATAGGGACTTCCTCCATGAGTATTGCCTGAACCTGATCATAGATGGATTTACGTTCAACCTGTTTGAAAACCTTTCTGCCTTCCAACAGGAGTTCATCGACTTTGGGATTACTAAAGTGGTAAGCACCCCAGCCCTTTTTGACAGTGTTGGCAGAATAGTAGTCCTTCATAAGATTGTAATCCGGGTCTGGAACAAACAGCAGTCCACGTCCGACCAGGAACATATCGAAATCGCCTCTGTTGCGGATTGACTGTGCTGCGTCAACCTGAGTTACAACCAGTTCTACATCAAAGCCGACCTCGTTCAACTGAGCCTGCACAACTTCAGCAGTAGGAGGCAAAGCTGCACGCTCTGGATAAGTAACCAGCTTGACCTTAAGCTTTTTACCGTCCTTCTCCCTTACGCCATCACCGTCAGCATCCTTCCAACCGGCCTGATCAAGTAGCTTCTTTGCTCCTGCTTGATCAAAAGAAAACCCTTTCAACTTATCATTCGCCCAATAAACCATGGGAGGATATAAAGTAGTTGCGGATTCCCCCATTCCCTCAAGTACGTACTTGACAAGGTCATCGCGGTTTACAGCCATGCTGGCAGCCTTTCGCACAAGCACATCGGCAAAAGGCCCTTCCGCCATATTCAATGCCACCATACGGCATCGACCTACCGCAGTTCTAAAAATTTCGAATTTATCGGACTTCTTTATCGATGCGACAGAATCAGGCGGCAAAATCATAGCGATGTCTAGGTCTCCGGCGCGGAGCATGCCCAGACGAGTAATGGCATTGGGAACACCGCGATAAACTACCTTGGCAATCTTCGCCTTTTCGCCCCAGTAATCAGGGTTGCGCTTGGTGGTAACGTGATCCTTCACTTTCCAGCTTTCAAATACAAAAGGCCCGGTTCCCACAGGCTTAACAATTTCACCCGCAGCATCAAAAGAAGATATTGCCAGAGGAGAAGTTTCACCCATGGACAGATATGCTCCCAGCGGAGCAAAAGGCTCCGACGTCTTCAGCACGAGAGTGTGATCATCAGGAGCCTCAATACTTTCAAGCGGGACTGCTTTTAGCAGGGAGCCTTTTTTCTGCAACCGTTCCAGACAGGACTTGACCACCTCGGCACTGAGAGCGGTTCCGTCGTGAAAAACGATTCCCTTGCGGAGGGTGAAAGTCCAGGTCTTCTTATCCGGTGAAACCACCCAGGACTCAGCCAGACCGGGCTTCAGCTCCAGATCTTGACCCACTTCGATTAAATTCTCAGTAACTCCCAGACGCTTAAACACATATCCGGTTTTTTGAATGTCCAGTGTCTTAGGACCCCACGGTCCTGCAACGTTCAACACACTTTCAGCGGCAAAAACTGCGGAGCTCAACGCAACAACCAGAAATAGGCTCAGCATAAATATTTTAAGGGACAGGCGACAGTTCAGTAACATGATTCCTCCATCTTGATTAAATTGTTGACACGCTAAAGAAAAAAGTGACATGCATCAAGTATTAAAAAACATACTAGCATCGACAAAGACATCACAAACAACCACAATCAATAACAAGGGCTAATGATGAATCTGCAAAAAACTACATCTTGGAAAGAAATCTGGAGTAACCAGATGGAGGACATGGCTGCTCGGAGCGACACGGGATACTGGAACCGAAGAGCCGAAGACTATAATGATTTTATAACATCAAGCAGATTCGGATATGGCAAAAAGATGTGCGAAATCCTAACTGAAGAGGGAATTATTGATACAAATTCATTAGTTCTTGAAATCGCATCAGGAGTCGGAGCAGTAACACTCCCCCTTGCCCGCCACTCAAAAGGAGTAATTGCAGTAGAACCGGCCCAATCCATGGCGAACCTGCTGGAAGCCAACGCCGACTC
Organism: Maridesulfovibrio sp.; assembly: GCF_963666665.1. Lineage (NCBI taxonomy): Bacteria > Pseudomonadati > Thermodesulfobacteriota > Desulfovibrionia > Desulfovibrionales > Desulfovibrionaceae > Maridesulfovibrio > Maridesulfovibrio sp. Next base: position 1,140,583 of record NZ_OY762999.1, on the reverse strand, counting down.
CGCCGAGGTCAAAAATATTAAAGTTGAAGTTGCGGATTTTGCTTCATTTGCCGCTCAAGCTCAGGACAACAGTTTCGACCTCGTCTTTCTCTGCCATGCAGCATGGCAGTTCCCTGACATTGAAGAACTGATCAGTGAAATGAGCAGAATCTCACGCGGCTTCTGCTGTCTGGCAGACACCATGGGAATTGGGGACGCAGAGAATCATCAGATGCAACGCAAACTGGGGATCAATGCACCGGAACTGGACCGGTCCCTGTATCTTTACAATATATTAAATGAGCTGGGCAGACCTGCAGACCTGTCCAATGTCAGTTATACCATGCGCCGCTCCACGGATTCAGCAAGATCCATGTGGACAAATCTCGTTTCTAAGTATCGCACGGTCTCAACTGAAGACAGTGAACTGATTAAGCAGCACGTGGAGAGCAGAAACAATGCCGGATTTTACGAAGTTCCGGCAGTAATGTCGCTGATGTGGTGGAGATCCTGATGAATAAGAATACAAGCATGCTGGAGAAGACAGTGAATGAGAAACAAAGCGTGGAGCATTGGGAAAAAAAGTGGGCCGAACGCTGGGATACCCGCGAAACAATGTATGTGGGCAACGCCCACCTAAACTACTGGCAAGCCAGAGCAGAAGATTTTTCCGTAGGTCGCAAGGCCTGCGACTATAGCTTCGGACGCAGTATCCTTTCCGCCCTCAGCTCAAGACTGCCTGAGCAAGCCGAAGTGCTGGATGTTGGCTGCGGACCGGGCAGCATACTAGTACCCATGGGACAGGCCGGACATCGGGTAACAGCAGTGGAACCTGCCGGAGAAATGAGAAAACAACTGCAGACCAATGCTGAAAAGGCCGGAGTTGATCAATATAAAGTCATTCCCAAAATCTGGCAGGACGTGGACACAGAAGGCCTCAAAAGTCATTTTGACTTGGCTCTTTCCGCCATCACCATGTGGATGTTCCGCGACCTACGGGTACAGCTGGAACGTCTGGAGTCGGTATCACGCAACCTCTGCTGCGTTGTGGGCGGTGCCGGAGGAGAAACAAGCGGACACAGCGACGGCATGTGGAATTCCATCATGGGAGATGTTCCGCAGCCCGGATATTCTGAATTCCCGCTGGCCTACAATCTTCTCTATGCCATGGGTCGCCTGCCGGAAGTTCGCATTGTAAATTATTCCACCCAAAGATCTGCTGAAAGCAAAATACATCAACAGAAGCTATTCTATGCAAAATACACAGAACTTACCCCGCAAACAGAAGAGCTTATTAAACAGAACGTTATGTCCTCCGCGCAGGACGGTATGGTCCATGAAAGCTGCAAGGCATCCGTAATTTTCTGGAAAATCAGATAGTGGTTAGACCTGGTAGAAAAGTTTAGAATAACTCTCAATCATCAGGATGGTTATCATTTGGCCACAGCAATAAATAAAATATCTTACTAAAAAAGACGTCCAGATTATACGCACAATCTTACCATTCTCTACACCCAAAACAAAGAACCCCACAATGCGCAAACGCACTGTGGGGTTTAACTGTATAAATATCTTCCTGATTAAATTCAACAAGTAACAGATGAGTATTCTAAGGATCCAATAACATATTCAGAGAATATAACTAGTATATTTCACATTTCCGGTCCGACTAATACTCCTCTGCAGAAGTATCCACCCCGAACTTTTCCCATTGCGCTTCAGCCTCTTTCTTGGCTCTGGCAACCATATCCTCTTCCCAAGGCTCAAGGATCAACGTTTCAGCAACAAGTTGCCAGATGTATTTAACCTCATACTTGTAGTCGGTATAATACTTGGGAATGCGCTTCATGATCTGGTCCCGACAGTTGGAACAACCAACAAGAACAACATCCGCGCCGCTCCTCTTAATCTGGTCGTACTTATGTCTTGCATGCCATGCGGATTCATCCTCATAGGGAGCAGGCCACATGCCTCCACCAGCACCGCAGCAATAATTCAAGCCCCGATTGGGTGTCATCTCAACAAAATCATCCACGCACTGGTTGATAATCCAGCGCGGCTCTTCGAAAAAGCCCTTACCGAAATGACGGGCCAGTTCGCGGCCATGCTTACAGGAGTCATGCCAGGTAAAACGTTTCCCGGCATTCACGGACTTATCAAGTTTGATGCGTCCCTCGCGGATTATCTGCACCAGATAATCATAGAGATAGGTGAAACCAACCTCGTTCCTCGGGTCCTCCAGAACGCATTTTTCCATACCGGTACGACATCCATATGAACCACCGCCGCAGTCCGGCATAATCATACGCTTGATATTGTATTTCTTCATGTAATCGATCTTACGCTGGGCCAAAACCTTGTTGGCTTCATAGTTGCCGGTAAACAGAGCCCAGTCCACTGCTTCCCATCCTTCGGAAGGAACGGTCCAGTTTTCTTTGGCGGCGTAAAACACCTTCCACCACCAGAACTGGTCTTCGTAGTCACCATATACTTCCTTGGAGTTGGGGAAAAAAAGGATATCTGCATCCTGCTTGTCCACCGGGACATAAAAACCAGGACATTCTTCCGACATTTCTTCGCCCAGATCTGCCATTCCCATGAGATAATCGTCTTTGGGTATAGCCAGATTGTTACCGGAATCCACATTATTCATAGTTCCCTTATGGAGTGATCCCGGCACCTTGTCACGTTCACGCATACTTTTCATATGAGCCATGACCGCAGGAATATCTATACCCATGGGACAGGAATAGGCACACCGTCCGCAGCCGGTACAAAGCCATGGGAATTTGGATTCAACCACTTCGTCGACCATACCGTAGGCAAGCATGCGCATAACCTTACGGGTATTCCAACCCTCCATGCCGGGAGTACCGGTAATCGGGCACCCGTTGGAGCAGGTTCCACATACAAGACAGGCGCTGAAATCGAACTTATTCAAAAATTCCCGGACCCCTGAATCCATCGTTTTCGGCACAACCATGTTCATGGACTACTCCTTATGTTACGGAGATTAACCGTTCATTACTCCGGGGGGAGTAACTCCCCCCGGGAATTCGATTTTTAATTCAATAATCAGCCCGCAGCCGGAAACTATGCTGACGCTTCAGCCTGCACAACGGCTCCGGTCTGGTCATACATCAGGCCGCAACGTAAATCGAAGTGATGGTTAACACTCATGGTCGGACAGGTGGCATTAAGAGCAACCTGAACTACGGTAGAACCAAGGAATGCCTTCTCAGGATCCTGTTCCTTGGAATGGTGAGCCATAATTACCAAGTCGGCATTGCCCTGCTGGGCCTTCTTCAGGATTTCCATTGAAGGCTGACCCTGACACCCCTCAAATGAGGCATTCAATCCGGCCAGACGGGATCCATAAGCCTTTTCAAGCCGGGCTTCACTGTCCCCTTCAGCTTCCCCGTCCGCAACATGAATTACGCTCAGGTTGGACTTATACTGACGGGCCATCTGTCCACCGTAGCTGACGGCGCACTCCGCCTGATCGGAGAAGTCCGTGGCAACAAGAATGTTTTCAAAAAGAGGTTCCTTGGTAACTACATCCTTGTGCACGATCATGACCGGGCAACGAGCCCTCTGGCTAACCCGTTCCAGAGTACTTCCGGCCATGCCCCACATCTTGGAACGCTGTTCCTCATACTCCTTGGTATGAGGCCCCATGATGATGAGGTCCGTATTCTTCTTCCGGGCCAGACGCAAAAGTTCGCTGTGGGGGATACCAGGAACAACCATAATTTCGGAGTTGGGAAGATCACCGAGCAGAGGTCCGTACATTTCGGAGATCTGCTCCTTAAGCTTCCCGGTTTCACCGGAAGGGGCCAGATGCTCTATCGCTCCCCATCCCTGCTCCATTCCGGCCACATGTACCAAGTAAAGGTTAGCCTCAAACTTCCGGGCAAATTCCACAGCAGCCTTAACCGCGCAATCATCGATTCCGGTAGGAGTAATCCCCACAATAATGTCCTTAAACATAATGTCCCCCTTGGTTAGGGTTTACGGTTCAACATCTGTTACGTTTCCGCCATGCTCGGGAACAGTCTCTCGAGCCCAGACCTTGTCGGCAAAATCCTTCCTGACGCCGGCCGTCACAGTCAGATTCTTATTAAGTTGAGTCTTTTCCTCTCCCAATCCAAAAGCCATCCCCATAAGCTGCGACAGGTAAATGACCGGCACATGCTTCACGCCGCCTCCTGCAAGTTGATCCTGATAAGCCTCAAGATTCATCTGGCACAAAGGACAGACTGTCACGATGACATCCGCTTCAGCCGCAGCGCTTAGAATGGAACCTACCGAGTGCAGAGCCACATCCCGGTGCCCCATCATAAGCGAGGCCCCGCAACAACGGTTGCCCGAATCCCACTCGAACACCTCGGCTCCCAAAGCTTTTAAAACAGGTTCCATGGACTTCGGCCTGCGGGGGTCATCAAAAACAGTATACGGACGTAGAATCTGGCAGCCGTAATAAGGAGCCACCCGCATGCTCTCCAGCCCGTCGACCACCACAGCTGCAATACTTTCCGGACCGATATCATTAAGCAGGACATCACACAGGTGGCGAACCCGGACCGATCCCGTGTAGGCCAGACCGGAAACGCCCAGCACCTCATTCACCTCTTCGTGAAGCTTGCGGTTTCCGAAAACCTCACGGTTGACCTTGAGCAGGTTGAGGTAACAGGCACTGCACGGTGCAAGAATATCCAGACCGCTTAGCCTTTCTTCCGCAATAGCCAGATTACGTGCAGGAAGTGCGTAATTCATCAATCGACTGACCGGTTCCGCGGCACTGGCCCCGCAACAGGTCCAATCGGGAATTTCCTCCAGCTCCACACCCAGCGCATTCATGACGGCCCTGACAGACACATCAAATTCGTGCGCACTTTCAAGCAAGGAACATCCGGGATAGTATGCGTACTTCATCAGCGTCCCTCCATTTCACGGGCCTTGGCAAACATGGCCTTCAGCGTATCCCGCTGCATCGTATCGGGAAGATGCAGCTTGCCTTTGCTGAGCATTTTTATCCCCAGCGGTATAAAAGACAGCGGCAGGACAGGATTCATGCTTTTCATGAAGTATCCGTTCATCAGGCTCAATTCCTGAACACGGCCATACGTCTCAACATTGCTCATGAATGCCTCATAAAAATCCCCGGTTTCCGCCACATCCTGCCCGGACCTCAACCGTGCAAGCCGTTTGAGCATACCCATGGCCGAAGTCAGCTTCAGTCCTCTGGGGCAGCGCAGGGTGCACATATAACAGGACGAACAGAGCCAGAAAGTATGGCTCTTAAGAATCCGATCCAACATGTCGAACTGAATCATTCTCCACATGGCGCGCGGCGAAACATCCATGGCAAACCCGTTGGGACAGGACGCCGTGCAGGTGCCACACTGCATGCAGGCCCCCACCGTCTCCTTAAGTTCGGCAAGCACCGATCGTGTCTCTTCGTCCGCCGGACTCCACGCCTGTCTGTCTATACCTTTCATGGTTCACCATCCTTGAAATATCGTGATAATCCGGCCCTATGCCGGTTCCTCCAAAACAGCATCAATTACTGACAGCATCGGTCCGTCGTGGAACCCCTTGAGCACAGTAGCGCTATTGGGACAGACCGCGGCGCAAACCCCGCATCCCTGACAGAGAATCTCGTCAACTGCGATCTGCTCAGCTTCCAGATCAACAACCCTCGCCCCGTACGGGCAGGCGGAAACACAAGCCTGACAAAGTGAGCACAGAGAGTGACGGACTGATGCGACAACGGTCTCACGAGCGATCTTCTCGGCATTCAGAATACGCAAGGCCCGCTGGGCAGCAGCCTTTGCCGAAGCCACGGTCTCATGCATACGCTTGGGCGCGACCGCAGTTCCGCACATGTAGATACCCTGCTTGAGGAAATCCACAGGACGCCACTTGAAGTCAGCTTCCTGATAAAATCCGTCAGAGTTGACCTCTACGCCAAAGATTTCCTGCAGATCATCCACATCATTGGGATCAAGCCCGCTGGAAAGGGACAAGATATCCGCACTTATCTGAACGTTATCCCCAAGCACGGAATCATAGGCAGTGATCACCGGCCTACCCTCATCGAATTCAACTTTTGGTGGATTGTCAGGATCGAAACGAATAAAGACGGCCCCGGCCTTGCGGGCCTGAGTGTAATAACTTTCAAGAAAACCGGGGGCCATGATGTCCCGGTAAAAGACATAGATGGGAAGGTCGGGATTACGTTCCTTGAGAGTCAGGACATTCTTCAACATTTCAGGACAGCAGACCTTGCTACAGTACTTGCGGTCCTCAGTTAGCGAGCGCCAGCACTGAATCATGGCAACAGTAGACAATTCCCCGGCATCAATCACACCGGAGGCCAGCCTTTCCTCAAGGGTCAAATGAGTCATCACTGACTTGTGCACGCAGAAACCGCTTTCATAAATCTTGCCCTCCTGCGCTCCGGTGGCGAGGATGGTCACTCCGTGTTCAAGAGGAAAAACTCCTTCCGGGCTGGCAATGGCTGACCTGAATTTTCCGGCACTTCCTCTGGAAAGAACTACCCGAGAATCCTTGAATACCTTTATGTTGGGGTGTTTCATGACTTGCCCGATCAGTTCCTCCATGAACTTACGCGGATCGGAACCGTCAAGCTGGGTATGTAAGCGCATGGCCATACCGCCGAGTTCTTCTTCAGACTCTACCAGACAGACCCCGTATCCCTGATCTGCCACAGCCATGGCGGAAGTCATACCCGCCAATCCTCCGCCCACAATCAAGGCGGATCTGGTCACGTCTACCATGACCGGTGGAGGAACGGGGTCCACGCCCTGCAAACGAGCAGCAGCAGAAGCCAGAGAAGCGTAGATTTTCTTTTCCGGCCTGTCCTTCAGGTCCGGTTCAAAGGTCGGACTGTAGATATCAACCACATCCATAAGCGCAGGATTCAGCCCGATGCTCTGGCCCAACTCCTTGAGGCGGGGGATATAGGCATAGGGCATACAAGCCCCAATAAGCACCCGGTTGGGCTTAAATTCGGCAACGCCCTGCCTGATTTCATCCCAGCCCTCTGCCGTGCAGGCTCCATTGACTGAGACGACCTTGCATACGGAATGGATTTTAGCCAGACGGGCGCTTAGTTCACTCAGGTCCACTTCCTGTCCAAGAGTCGGGCAGGAGGTACAGACAGCGACATAAGTCCGGGCTGCCTGCCTTGAAACATCCGGGTATTCAGGCTCAGGCTCAGTTTCAATACCCGCAAGGACGTCATAGACTTTGATCAGTCTGGATGCGCCCTGAGCAGCAGCACCAGCCTGAATAACTGAATCAGAAATATCTCTGGGTTCGTTAAAAGCACCTGCGGAAAAAACACCGACCCGGCTGGTCTTTTCAGGCGCATAAGATTTCCTGTCGGCAAAACCCCAGTCATTGAGTTCAATACCGGTGGTCCGGGCAAACTTTTCCATACCTGCCGGAGGGCGCGCTCCCACGGCCAGAACAACCATATCAAAGCTCTCGACTTCCAACTCCCCTGCTGGACTCAGATATTCGATTTTAAGGCCCTGACTGCCTTCATCCGGGGTCACGGAGTGTGGCCTGCTCGGAACAAAACGCACCCCAAGCTCGGTTTCTGCACGCTGGCGATAGCGCTGGTAATCCTTACCAACAGTACGCATATCCATATAGAAGATAGTGGCATCAACCTTGCCGCCAGTGGCCTTTTTAGCCAACACGGATTCCTTGATGGAAAACATGCAACAGATTCCCGAACAATAATCCGCTCCCTTCTGCACATCACGGGAACCGACACATTGAATCCAGGCAATTTTCTCTACCGGCTTATTGTCTCCCGGCCTGACAAGCTTACCCCCGGATGGTCCGGTCCCGCTCAACAGACGTTCAAATTCAATAGCGGTAACAACGCCGGGATGACTATAGCTCCAGATATCCTCGCCCCCCTGTGGGTCCATCTTCGGATTATAACAATCGAATCCACCGGCAAGAACCACCGCGCCGACCATCAACTCCTCGGTCGTGTCGGACATAATACGCATGTAGAGCTTATCCAGCCACGGCACAAAACGCTTCTGCCCTAAAGGCTTGACCAGATAATCACGTGCGCCCTGCATTACGAGATCAGCTGCGTTTTCTTCCTGACCGAGACCGGGCATGGCTACTACCGGCAGGCCCGGACGCAATTCATGGCAACGGGTCAGCACGCGGTCAGCAGCCATGTCCTCAAAGTTCATCCCCAGCAGCACCAGACCGATTTTTTGATCACCGGAAAGCATATCGACAACATCGCGTCCCGATGAAGCAAAATGCAAAGTGAAATTCTGCTCCTGCAGACTCTCTTTCATAAAAGAGACAATTTCAGGATCACTGTCGGCAATAAGAATATGAAATTCTTCGCGTTCGGAGAACTTGAAATCAATCGCTCCGGTAGGACAGGCTTCAAAACACTTCCAGCAGCGCTGGCAGTTATCGAGATCGAGGACATAATGATTGGGTATGGCATGGGGAACCGGAAGATATACTGCTGCTCTATTCGTCAGTCCGGCATTGAATTCACTGGGAACCCTGACCGGACAGACTTCGGAACACTTGCCGCAGCTGACACACTTTTCAGGGTCGATCAGGGGAGATTTCCGGTTAAGCGAGACTAGAAACTTTCCGGGCTCGCCCTCAAGCTCAACCAGCTCGGTGGAAAGCATGATATCGATGTTATCGTGAAAGAGCCCCTTACGCAGGCAGTACTGACTTGATGAATCCCGCGACATCAGCGGCAGCATTCGACACATACCGCAATGGTCAGACGGAAATTGATGGTCCAGCTGGGCCAGAATCCCGCCGTGATTGGGCCGTCTATCGATAAGAGCCACCTTGTGCCCGGTAACAGCCAGATCCAGAGCGGCTCTAATTCCGCCTATACCCGCTCCGACCACCAGTGCTCCATATTGCTTTCTCATAAAGTCCTCCCGCTACTTAGCGCGATACTAGGCCATATGCGATACCGTTTCCTGAAATTCATCTTCCTTGAACACCGACAACGGCGGCGGCTCATTAAGGCTCCTGCCCGGTAGATAATCAAACCCCTGTTGTGTTTGCGCGGCAACGGTCCTGAACAATTCCATTACCGGGATATCGTTGGGACAGGCATTGGAACACTGTCCGCATCCAACACAGGCCGTACTCATATGGGTCATTCTGGTCAGGTGATAGAAAACAGTGTCCGTGGGCAGCTTCAGACTGCCCTTGCGCTTAGCCCAGCCCATAAACTGCCACGGCTTGTGCTCAAAGACATCAGTATTGAAAACACATTCCTTGCAGTAACAGACCGGACAGGCCACGCGGCAATTGTAGCAGTTGACACATGATGAAAAGTATTCTGAAAGCCCCGCTAAAGTTCCGGTCAGGGCCCTTGTTTCTTCCATCATGGCATCGCGTGCCGCAGTCCTGCGTTCAATAATCTCCTTAAGAGTCTTTTCACGCCCGTTGGAAGACTGTTCCTCGGGCAGGCCCAGGCTGTTGAGCAGGGCCTCACCGCGAGCACTGGCCGCCGAGACCGGTATGCTCGAGTGCAGGTCAGCGCCGGCGATTCCAATTATGATGTCGGCATTTGCCGGAGCAGGATGCTCACAGACTCGACAGGCGGAAGCTATATCCACACCGTCCACAGCAGTTTCATTTGTGCAGCCGTGCTGGCCGAGAAAATCAATGGTAGTATTGATCGGGTCATTGTCGCCGACAACCTTCAGGTAATCGGTATTGCCGTATGCCCCGGCACAATCCATGCCCACAATTATGATGCTGTCGAGACTGCCCTGATTCAGTTTGACCAACTCGACAAATGCCCTGATCTCGCATGGGCGCATGACCGCGGCGATCTTTTCCCCGGACTGTCCGCGGGTCAGTCGAGACAGGAGCTTTGCGCTGTTCATGGGGTATGCCGGAGCCAGAGGATCAGCCGCAGACAGCTGGTCTGGATCAGTCACCAGCGTGGGCATGGGCATGCCCTTGCCGAACAGATGGACAGGCACCATAATGCCGCCCAAAGCTTCATCACTCAAAAGCCCTTTCAAAAATCCCTGCAAAGCCTGAACAGGATTCTTTTCTTCAACCTTTATTCTTGCAGTGGTCGCCATGTCACAACCTCCTGGTCCGCAGCGTTAGATAACCGCCATGGAACGAGCTTCCATGGGACCCATTTCACGTATTTCATTAATGAAATTATTTACCGTGGCCGCAAATTCATTTCCTTCACTGGCACCGACCCAGGTCAACTTCAATCTTTCCTTTTCAATGCCGAACTGAGGCAGTATCTCATTCAACAGCTTTACCCTGCGCCGGGCCTTGTAGTTGCCGTTGATGTAATGGCAATCACCGGGATGGCACCCACTGACCAGAACTCCGTCAGCCCCGGAAAGCAGAGCCTTGATGACGTACTTGGGGTCCACCATGCCAGTACACATCATCCTCACCAGCCTCAGGTTGGGTTGCTGCACCATCCTTGAAGTCCCGGCGAGATCTGCCGCGGTATAGGTGCACCAGTTACAGACAAAAGCCACTATTGTCGGTTCGAATTGTTCGCTCATGACCGTCTCCTCAAGCCTATTCCTCGGCCCGACTTTCAATGGGTAGTTCAACAACGGCTTCCGGCATCATCCCCAGAAGACCGTCAATTTCGTCAAATATCTGGTTCTCGCTGAAGTGCTTGATCTGGGCTGCTCCGCTCGGACAGTATCCGGCGCAGCTGCCGCAACCCTTGCACATTGCTTCATTAATGACCGATACCTGCCTCCGTTCATCAAATTCGATTGCGGAATAGGCGCAGAGGTTAATACAGATCTTGCATCCTATACAGATATCCGGATTGATCCACGATGTGGTGGGTGAAATGGAAACCTTTCCCTTTGCTGCCAACGCCAGAGCCTGAGCAGCTCCGCCTGAAGCGTGGGCCACAGCATCAGGAATATCCTTCGGTCCCTGACAGGCTCCGGCCAGAAAGATTCCATCCGTGGCAGTCGAAACCGGGCCGAGCTTGGGGTGCTCTTCCAGAAAGAACCCGTCCTGTCCCTGCGATACGCCGAAAATGCGAGCGACATCAGTCATGTCCGCCCGTGGCTCCATGGCAGTACAGAGAATAACCATGTCCGCCGGAACCCGAACATCCATGCCGAGCAGGGTATCCTCGCCGACCACAACCAGCTTTTCGCCTTCCTGAACAATTTCTGCGGGACGGCCACGGATAAAGGTCACGCCCTCTTCCTGAACCCGCTTGAAAAACTCCTCATACCCCTTACCGAAGCAGCGCATATCAATATAAAAATTGTAGACACTGACATCATGCCCCACCTTATCCTTGATAAGATGATCATATTTAAGGGCATACATGCAGCAGGTCCGGGAACAGTACTCGTGATAATTCTTGTCGCGACTACCCACGCAATGGATTATGGCAACACTTTCCGGCGGCTGACCGTTTTTCATTACTATCTTGCCACCGGTCGGGCCGACAGCATTGTTCAAGCGCTCGAACTGCAGGGCGGTATAAACTTCATCATACCTGCCGAATCCGTATTCAGCGATGGGAGTGGGATCCATTGTGTCGTATCCGGTAGCAAGGACAATACTGCCCACATTGAAGACCTCGCGCTTCTCCTGCATGGTGTAATCAATGGCCCCGGTGGGACATATCTTCTGGCAGATTCCACACTTATCCGTGGTAATCTTCTTACAGACTGTGCCGTCTATGACCGGCGTATTCGGTACAGCCTGAGGCGAATTGCGGTAAATGGCCTTACGTGTGCCCAGCCCTTCGTTAAACTCGCTGATGGCCTTGGTCGGGCACTTCTCCAGACAGGCTCCGCAACCAGTACAGACCGTCTCATTGACATAACGGGGCTTACGCAAAACAGTAACGGTATAATTGCCGACAAATCCTGAAACGTCCTCAACCTCGCTCCAGGTCATAAGATTGATATTGGGTTCCTGAGAGACCGCCACCATCTTGGGAGTGGAAATACAGGCGGCACAGTCGAGGGTGGGAAAAGTCTTGTCGAACTGGGCCATATGTCCACCGATTGATGGTGCTTTTTCCACAAGGTGGACCTTGTGTCCGGACTTTGCGATGTCGAGAGCAGCCTGAATTCCTGCAATCCCTGCACCGACCACCATGACATCGGGTAAAACATCCACCTCACGGGAAAATAGCTCCTGATGCCTGACGACCCTGTGCACTGCCGCCTCGACAATGTGCATGGCCTTGGCGGTAGCCTGATCAGAATCTCCCGTAATCCATGAGCAATGCTCACGGATACAGCAATGCTGCATCAGATAAGGATTGAGACCGGCACGGGCACAGGCTTTCTGAAAAGTCTTTTCGTGCAGCCGGGGAGAACAGGATGCAACCACAACGCGGCTAAGGCCATTTTCACGAATATCCCGAATAATCATTTCCTGACCGGGGTCCGAACACATGAACTGATAATCACGGGCAACCGCAACATCCTTAAGTTGCCTTGCAAAATCGGCAACCTTTTCGCAATTAACCCTGCCCGCAATATTCGATCCGCAATGGCAGACATATACGCCGATCTTTTTTGCCATGATTACGCCTCCAAAATATGGTCAACGAATGTTCTTGCCGTTATTCAATTCCAAAGTAAGTTCACCCACCAGCCGCTTGAGCTTCTCATTTTCTACTGCCAACTCGGATTCAGTCGGAGGACCGGGCTGCTTCTCGAAAATCAAATGGCAGTTTTCTAAAAATTGTCCCCGCCATTTATAATACTGCCCCGGACGAAGATCATGAGTACGGCACAATTCGCTTATGCCTCCATTTGTAAGCCCTTCCAAAACGATCCTGGCTTTTGTTCTGGCATCCCATTTTCGCCTCATCCGACGTTCCTCCTTGCCAGTCTGCCCATGTATCCTGTTTTCTAGAAATCTATATGGAGACTATGAGACTTCTTCTCCATATATCCGCGCATTATCCGACTTCAACGATGCATAGCTATTGCTGCTATTTTAAAGAACAAATACATAATGAGTACTCTTTGCACTCTACATCCGTCTCATCTCACTTTCTCCCTAAACAAGATGCATACCGAATTGAATATAGACTGAGATCTCCATTAATTGATCTCATCCTCCTGACTCCGGACATCCTGATAACAGTCCAAAAACGCAATCTTTAGTCTTGCACGACAAGACAAATCTTATTTTACGAAGTTTGACTCCCCCCAAAGTGAGTACTTAAGGCAACGACCTTAATGATCACTGCACATTGCAATTGAACACCCTCTCTTTTCTCACTTCAGCACCCTGTCTCACAAAAAAAGACCTTAATTATTTAATACATTTAAAGATTCTTATGCCCTTTTTTTATACAGAATATGAAGACAGAGTTGGCAATCACTCACCTAATTGTGCTATGGTTTGTAGGGGAATTTCCAATAGAGATATTAACGGAGAATTTTATTGATGACTGACATACTCATCATTGATGGCAACAACTCTTTTACCGAAACTTTACAGAGAGACCTGGCCCACAACAATCTGCCTGTGGACAGATGTGATTCACTTTCAAAAGCCATGGCCATGCTGCACCTCGGCAGCTATAAAACAGTATTGCTCGGTGACGATCTCCCGGATGGAGACGGCATGGATTATCTTTCGTCAATACGGGAGATACCATCATTTCCGGAGGTCATTATCCTCTCCAGCAACCGTGACCCGGACACTGCCGAACGGGCCATTCAGAACGGGGCCTATCATTATCTCACCAAACCTCCGAATAAACATTGCCTGCTTGCACAGATCAATCTGGCAATGGAATCTCATATTGAAAAAAGCTCAGCGGCCAAACCGGCACAATTTAAACGGGAAGGCATAGTCGGAAGCAGCAGAAGATTGAAATCATGCCTGAACAACGCAGCACGGGCTGCAGCATCTGAATCAAGCATACTTATCAATGGAGAAACAGGCACAGGCAAGGAGCTTTTTGCCCGAGCCATACACAAGAACAGCAAACGCCGGAACAAACCCTTTATCGTCGTAGACTGCGCAGCCCTGCCGGACACACTCGCCGAGAATCTGCTTTTCGGCCATGAACGAGGGGCTTATACGAGTGCGGACAGCAATTCGGTGGGGCTTGTCAAGCAGGCTGACGGAGGCACCCTTTTCCTTGATGAGGTGGGCGAGCTTCCATTATCGCTTCAAAAGGTATTTCTAAGAGTATTGGAAGGACGCACTTTCCGGGCTGTAGGCAGTGCCAGAGAAACAGCCAGTGACTTCAGACTGCTGGCTGCAACGAACAAAGATCTCGAAACAATGGTGGAAAACGGGCAATTCAGAAGAGACCTTCTGTACAGACTTCTCGGAAGCCAAATCCAGCTGTCCTCACTCAGGGACATTTCTGAGGACATCAATGAACTGGCCTGCCATCATATCCGCCGCTATTGCAAACGCTTCCAACTGCCTTACCGGGATTTTTCACCGGATTTTCTGGAAGTACTCCTGCAATATGACTGGCCCGGCAACATCCGCGAATTGGTGAATACGGTAGAACAGGCCGTTACACTCAGTCGAAATGAAACAACTCTCCATTCCCACCACCTACCCAAAAGCATGCGGGCTCGGCTGGCACGGCAGACAATAGGAAAAAACACAGCTAATACATCCCGGATAGAGACAGCCCAAACGACAACAAGTCTGCCGGACCTGAAAACCTATCGTAACGCACATACTGCTGAAATAGAGAAAGACTACCTGATCAAGCTGGTTGAAATCACAGATGGCGATGTCGCTCAGGGATGTCGCATCTCAGGCCTTTCCAGAGCTCGTTATTACGCACTTATGAAACAGCATGGGGTTTCAAGGCAGGCTTGAAAACAACAAATCAAAAGGGACAAACGGGGGAATAAAAAAAAACTCATCCAGACGTAATTTTATTAAAAAGGATATTCCCTTACTCACCTTTTTTACTTAACTAATTTTTCAAGCCTGTTCGCGTGAACAGGCTTTTTTTATGCCCATTAACCGGGATAAAACCTTGATTTAGCTTCACCCGAAACCAAAAGCCCCACAACGTCATAAGACATTATGAGGCTAAACTATTTTTGGAGCTAAGAAATGGCTAGATTCTAAGTTACCAAAACAAACATTACAATGTTTCGACTCTCAAAGCACTCTTAGCCAATCTTATGTTTTCACGCTTCTCCATATCGAGAAGACCCTGAAATACTTCGCTGACATCATCAGGGATATCATTCTGAATCATCGCTTCATAGGTTTCCAACAGACATTTATCCAAATCAATGGCAACTTTCATAACCTCTTGAGTCGTCATATCAGGGCCTAATTTTGCACTGAAAAATGGAGAAAGGTCACACTCCTTATGCACATACATAAACCATGTATTCAAGATGTGCTCGGACAATCCATCTCCGTATTCATCCATTATAGCAGCAAGCCGGTCATGGTGACGACTCATGTAATCCAATAAAAGCTTAACCCGTTCCTTTTCAGCAGTATCCGAAAGTTCTTTATAGAAAGAGCCAAGCCTCTTGTGAAAGGCCTTGGTCTGCGCAATCACATCTTTTGCGGTCTGGACATTTGCCATCATATCAATACTCCTGATCGCTGTTACAGCGGCTTAAGTGATGAATGTTTTTTATCTATAAGCTTCTTGTCAAAGTCATATTTTCCGCACCTGCAACCGGAACCGTCTCCGGACTGGATGGAACCTTGGCAGGAACCACGGATGCAGTTTCTTTTAAAAATTACTCCGATAGCCAACGCTAAAAACACAAGACCGAAAACAGCGGCCGCCATCAAAACAGTTTCCATGAAACATCTCCTCAATTCAATTTTTCGTGTTGAGGGAAATTGCCGGTGACAATTTCTGATAATCCATCCGGGGTTTTCACAATGAAAAAAGCGGACAGATTGCATTCCTTGGCCAGTGCAATGCCTCTTTCGGGCCCAAGCACTGTCAGGCCGGTGGCAAATGCATCGGCACGGGAGCAGGTTTCATCTACGACACTTACCGATACAAGAGTGTGCGTAATGGGTCGTCCGGTACCGGGATCAATTATATGCGAATATCTTTTACCATCTATCTCATAATAGTTGCGGTAATCGCCTGATGTCGCCATGGCTTCATCGGAAAGATTGATCAGTGCTTGCACTGAACGCTCCATACTTACCGGCTTTTCAACTGCAATACGCCACGGAGCATTGTCCGGCTTTACTCCGACTGTCCGTATCTCTCCACCGATCTCAACCATATAGCTTGATACGCCACTGGCTTTAAGCCAGGAACTGACTGCATCCACGCAATAGCCCTTGGCAATGGCTGCCAGATCAAGGGTAATAGCCGGGGTGAGTTTTTTAAGGGCAGGAGGGTCAAAACGGACCTCTATCAGATCAGATCCGACATTTGCCTTAGCCTCTTTAATTTCATCCTCAGTCGGGATGATCTCAGGCCTTTTATCAGGTCCGAATCCCCAAAGGTTGACCAATGGTGCGATGGTAATGTCAAAGGCACCGCCGGTTATGCGATTAACTGCTTTAGCTGTATGCACCACATCGGCAAGTTCTTTGGACACAAGGAACCAATCATCTTTACGATAAGCATTAAAACGTGACAGTTCGGAATCCGGTTTAAATAAGGACATAGCCGAATTTACTCCAGCCACAACCAGTTCTACTCCCTTACGCAAATCTTCAGGGGAAAGATTCTCCGGCAGACCGTAAGCAGTAATGGAATACGTAGTGCCAATGGCCCTACCCTGAATTCGAACGGGATCAGATGAGTTTCCGCACCCGACCAGCATAAGGGCTAAAAGAAGCAACAGGACAATTAATCCGATCACTTTAGCCAATGTCCCTGAAAACCACTTCATACCTTCATCCTTACTTGCTTTTTCTGAAGACCCTTTGCCGGGGAAACAATCCCCGGCAAAGGGCTACCTGTGGATAACCTGATGCAGCAGGTTATCCGCCGAAGTTGTCATACATTATGTTTTCCTTTTCCACACCCTGATCCATAAGCATCTTTTCAACTGCGGAAGCCATCATCGGCGGCCCACACATGTAGAATTCGCAATCTTCAGGGGCAGGATGCTGCTTAATATAGTTCTCAAACAGGACATTATGAATAAAGCCGGTATAGCCACTCCAATTGTCCTCTGGCAAAGGATCGGACAGTGCTACATGCCATGTGAAGTTCGGACACTCCTCGGCCAGCTTGTCGAATTCCTCTACATAGAACATCTCCCGCAGGCTGCGCGCTCCATACCAGTAGCTGACCTTACGCGTTGTGCTAAGGCGCTTGAGCTGGTCGAAGATGTGTGAGCGCATGGGAGCCATACCCGCGCCGCCACCGATAAAAACCATTTCGGCATCAGTATCACGGGCAAAGAACTCACCGTAAGGTCCGGAAATTGTAACTTTGTCTCCGGGCTTCAGACTGTAGATAAACGAAGACATCTGCCCGGGAGGGGCATCAGGAGCGAATGGAGGCGGCGGGCAGACACGCACGTTAAGCATGATTATGCCCTTTTCCTCAGGGTAGTTGGCCATGGAATAGGCCCGGACAATGGGTTCCTTGACCACCGAAGTATATCTCCAGAGATCAAATTTATCCCAGTCTTCCCTGAATTTGTCGCCGACTTCGAAGTCCTTGTAATTGACAGTGTGGGCCGGAGCTTCGATCTGAATGTAGCCACCGGCACGGAAATCCACATTTTCACCTTCAGGCAGTTCAAGAGTGAGCTCTTTAATGAAAGTAGCACGTGGAATATTGGATTTAACTGTGCATTCCCACTTCTTGATATCAAAGATTTCAGCCGGAACCTCAATCTTCATATCCTGTTTAACATTAACCTGACAGGCAAGACGGACGCCTTCGCGGGCCTCGCGTTTGCTGACATGGGAGGTTTCCGTGGGCAGAATATCTCCGCCACCTTCAAAAACCTTGCATTTGCACTGTCCGCAGGAACCACCGCCACCGCAGGCCGAAGGAACATATATTTCCTTTTCCGCCAGCGCACCGAGCAGCTTGGTTCCGGGACGAACTTCAATTGTTTTTTCCGGATCATTGTTAATTTCGATGTTCACCTCGCCGCTCGGGACAAGCTTGGCCCGGGCTAGAAGGATGAACACACACAGCGCAAGAACCACGCCGGTAAACATCACAACACCGAGTATTATTTCAACCATGGTTTTTCCCCACAGTTTAACGGTTCGTATATCAGCGGACGCTTAAAAACGTCCGGCCCGCCTACATCTGGATTCCGGAAAAGGACAGGAATCCAAAGGACATCAGTCCGACCACAATAAAGGTGATCCCCAGTCCCTCCAGCCCTTCCGGCACGTCCGAATACTTCATCTTCTCACGGATACCGGCCAGAAGAACGATAGCCAGAGCCCAGCCGACACCGGAACCGAAACCGAAAGTCACGGATTCCACGAAGTTGTAATCACGCTCCACCATAAAGAGGGAGGCACCGAGGATGGCGCAGTTAACCGTGATCAGCGGCAGAAAAATCCCCAACGCATTGTATAGGGACGGCACGTACTTATCGAGGGTCATCTCCATAATCTGGACAATGGCCGCGATAACACCGATGTAGGAAATAAGGCCGACAAAGGTCAGATCAGTCTCTCCGAATCCGGCCCACGCCAAAGCTCCTTCCCGCAGGAAGTAGTTGTAGAGCAGGTTGTTAACCGGGACGGTAATGGTCATGACCACTACGACAGCCACACCAAGGCCAAGAGCGGTAGCAACTTTCTTGGATACGGCCAGATAGGTACACATCCCCAGAAAGAAGGCTAACGCCATGTTTTCGATAAAAATCGATTTTACAAATATATTAAGCAGATGTTCCACGGTTCACTCCTTGGCTAGCGTTTGTTCTTACGCTTTTCATAGATGTTAACCGACCAGATAAGCAGCCCGATGATAAAGAATGCACTGGGCGGCAGGAGCATAAGGCCGTTGGGTTCATACCACCCACCTTCGGAAGTCAACTTGAGAATGCTAAAACCGAAAACCTTACCTGAGCCGAAAAATTCGCGCAGGAAGGCTACAGTGAGAAGTACCAGTCCATAGCCCAGACCGTTACCGATACCATCGGCAAGACTCAGCTTCGGGGAATTCTGCATGGCAAATGCCTCTGCACGCCCCATGACTATGCAGTTTGTTATGATCAGTCCTACGAAGACCGAAAGCTGTTTGCTGACCCCGTAGGCAAAAGCCTTCAGGAACTGGTCAACAATGATTACCAACGTCGCGATGATAGTCATCATGACAATGATACGGATACTCGACGGTATATGCTGCCGTATGGAACTGACCGATGCGTTTGAAGCCGCAGTAACGAACATTACTGCAAGACTCATTACGAAAGCAGTTTCCAGCTTGGTGGTTACAGCCAGAGCGGAACAAATACCGAGAATCTGAACCGCAATGGGGTTATCCTCCAGAAGCGGCTTGAGCATTATTTCTTTGAACTTAGCCATTATGTTCACCTCCCTCGGTTGCAAGTCGCTTGAGGTAGGGTGCGAATCCGCCCTGTCCCAGCCAGTAACGCACCAGATTGGAAACACCGCGGGAAGTAAGGGTAGCCCCGGCCAGACCATCCACCTTGTAAGCAGCCTGCGGGTCTTCGGCGTTAACCGATCCCTTGATCACATCGATCACCGGATCCCCTTTTGCGTTGTAGACTTTTTTGTCCACCCACAGGGCTTTCCAATCCGAATTGTCCACTTCTCCGCCAAGGCCGGGAGTTTCGGCATGCTCATAGAAGCCAAAATTCTTGACCGTGTTCAAATCAGGATCAAGAGCAATGAAACCGTACATGGTCGACCATAGTCCCTTCCCGTGAATGGGTAAAACCACACGCTTCAAACTGTCTCCGTCTTTGAGAAGATAGACGTTGGCATACTTCGCATGACGTCCGATACCTGCCTGATCATCTGCGGAAGGGATGACAACACTGGTAGCAGGGTCCTTGGCCGCTTTACGCTGATCATATCCGGCAGCGTCCATATCAACATATTCACCGGTAGCCAGATCGACGACCTTGGCTTCTATCTGTTTATAAAGTTCGTCTACAGGCACATCTTCATTGTAGATGCCCGCAGCCTTGAGAATATTTTCCTTGCGTTCCTTGACCTTGTTATCTTCCTGAATGGATTTAAGGCCCACAGCTGCAGCCGAGACAAGCAGCGAACAGACCAGACACAGGGAAAACGCCACAGTAAATACTTTTTTTGTGGAATCGTTAGACACTGCGCACCGTCCTACGCTTGATGTTGGCCCGCATCACGAGGCTATCTATAAATGGGGCACACACGTTACCGAACAGAATCGCCAACATGACTCCTTCAGGATAGGCCGGATTGACCGTACGGATCAGGACAATCATGATTCCGATAAGGGCACCATAATAGAATTGACCTTTGTGAGTCATTGACGATGAAACCGGGTCAGTGGCCATGTAGACCATTCCGAAAGCCAAACCACCCATGACCAGATGCCAGAGCGGGCTGACAGTCATCATGGGATTGGTTCCGCTGCTGACAGCATTAAAAATGATCGCAACTGCAAAGGCTCCGCCCAGCAGTGAAACCATAATCCGCCATGAAGCAATTCCGGTGAAGACCAGAACGGCCCCGCCGATCAGGCAGGCCAGAGTTGATGTTTCACCCAAGGAACCCGGAATGGTTCCGATGAAGCAGTCCCACCATGAATATTTGGCCATTACCGCATTTATTCCTCCTTCGGCAGCCAGAGCCAACGGAGTGGCACCGGAAAATCCGTCTACCGGTACCCAGACACTGTTGCCTGAGATATGGGCAGGATAAGCGAAGAAAAGAAAGGCGCGGGCCAGAAGGGCCGGGTTGAGGATGTTCTTGCCTGTTCCGCCGAAGATTTCCTTACCGATAACCACACCGAAACTGGTTGCCAGAGCGACCTGCCAGAGCGGGATATGCGGAGGAACAATCAACGGAATAAGCGAACCGGTGACCAGAAAACCTTCGTTGATTTCATGTTTGCGAATAACGGCAAACAAGGTTTCCCAGAATCCACCGGCGATATTGCAGACGATATAAATTGGAAAGAAGTAAAGAGCACCCAACATGATGTTGGCCCCGAAACTTTCAGGGTTGGCACTCAGCCCTAGTCCGCTCATGACGCTCCAGCGCCATCCTGTACCCGCTTCAAGCCCCATGGAAGCCAGCGCGGCGTTAGCCTGATAACCGGTGTTCCACATTGCCATGTAAAAACAGGGAATCAGAGCGAAGACTACAGTAATCATGACCCTTTTCAAATCAATGGCATCGCGCACGTGTGGCGACCCGGAACTGGTTTCGGTCGGCGAATATAAAAAAGTGTCCACCATCTCGTAGACCGGATAATACTTCTTGTATTTCCCATCCCCGGTGACGGCACCATGCATTTTATCAAGCAGTTTTCTCATATGCCTTACCCTTCCTTCTCAATTTGAGTGAGGACTTCGCGCAGCATGAGCCCGAAATCATTCTTGCCGCAATCCACGAAGGACAACAGGGCGAGGTCTTCCTCATCCAGCTCCAGACAACCGAGGGCCTGCGCTTCATCCGTATCCATGACCGCCATAGCCCGGACCAGATAAGTCGGCAGGATGTCCAGCGGCATAACCTGCTCATAAGCCCCGGTGGGGAAGATGGCACGGTGACTGCCTCCCAAAAGCGTATTCATATCAAAGCGCTTTATCTTTTTACTGAAAGCCGATGCAAATATGGATTTAACGGAGAATTTATTGCAACCCGGAGCCAGCCAGCCCAAGAGTTCACTTTCCCCGCCTTCAGTAAGGACTGAGACCTGATTGTGGAAACGACCTAAAAAGGCCAGTGGCCCCTCTGCTTTTGTCCCGGTCAGAACCGAACCGGAAATAGCCCTGACAGCTCCGCCCTTGAGTTCACCGGCCAGCATTTCATCAAGATTAGCGCCCATGCGGGTTTTGATGATACGCGGACGGTTAACCATCGGACCGGAGAGAGCGACATAACGTTCGGTGGCAAGCCTGCCGGTGGTAAAAAGTTTACCTATGGCAATGACATCCTGATAGCCTATGTGCCAAACCGTCTTGGAAGGACCTACCGGATCAACGAAATGTATATGGGTTCCAGGCAGACCGGCAGGATGCGGTCCCGAAAACATATGCATTTTCACTTCCTGAATCAGTGGCAGCGCAGTCCCGCCGGTAACGCAGACATTAATTGTATCGTTAATGCAGGTAAGTACGCGCAAACCATCCAACCATGCGTCGGATTCTTTCCAAATAATGGGAGCTGGGTCCATAGCTAGCGGATTGGTATCCATAGCTGTGACAAAGATTGAACGAGGTTCGGATTCCGGGGCCGGAGTCTTGCTGAAGGGACGCGTACGAAACGCGGTCCACATACCGGATTTCACTAGATTATCGACAACCTTTTCCCGATCCAGGCCGAGCAGTTTGTCTGAATCATATGCCGGGAACTCCACTTCGCCGGCAGCTTCATCAAGTTCGATGACCACAGATTGTAAAATCCTGCGCTCACCTCTGTTAACAGCAAGGACCTTTCCGGCTCCCGGTGCGGTAAAGACGACGCCGTCAATCTTTTTATCCGCAAAGATGGGCTGTCCCAGCTTGACCGTATCTCCCTCAGCAACGGCCATGCTCGGTTTCATTCCGACATAGTCACCACCGAGGACAGCCACGGTACTGGGAGATTTTTCTTCGAAAATATCCAGTGCGGGCTCGCCCGAGATAGGAATATCGAGTCCTTTTTTGAGTTTTATCATGGAGAATACACCTTGTCCCTAAAGGGTTAACGGACTTAAAAACGGGTGCAACAGTACAACCCGTCTCAGCGCATGCGCCAAGACGTCTCCTGATGGGTGGTGTGGGGGACTAAATTAAGCTTCACTGCGTTCCGAGTAGATTCCTCGGAAAGTGTGGGGAATTACGCACGAAGTTTTTGTATTGGACTTATTCCATATCTAAAGAAATGGGCAAGGTCAACCAGTTAGTAAAATTAACTGCATGCCTCTTTAAAATTACTTAATGCATTAGAATCAATCAGCATAAAGCCTTTTTAGTCATGGAAATTAACGTGGGCAGCAGACATAATCCTCCAAACAGGGCTGTGAGTTCAAAAGCATCTGCCATACCGCCTGCCTCGGCGGCAAATCCGGCAATCCCGGGACCAAGGACAAAACCGAGATTAGAAACTCCCAGAAAAACACCCATAACCCGCCCTTTCGCTCCTCTCATGTCTGCAGCCAAAGACATGGAAGCCGGAAGCGACAATGCCGAACCAAAGCCCATACCCGCAACAAGCAAAGAAAAAATCCATAAAGAAACAGGCTGTCCCAGACCAAAAAGACAGGCCGCACAAAACCCCATGCCCAAAAAGGTTAAACCGGCACGGTCTCGCGAATCGGCCCAGCGTCCTGTTACGGGCATTGCCAAAATGATTGCCAGATTAGGAAGAGCGAATAGAAACCCGGCCAAAGAACCGCTCAAGCCAAAATGATCACTGATCAACCGGGGCAGAAAAGTGATTACAACGGAAGCCCCTGCTGTTCTACCCAATACGGCCAAAAGAAGGGGTAGAAAACCGGCCTCACGCCACGGTGAGCCTTCATTTTCTTTTTGTTTTTGGCTCGAAGCGGGAGCGTTTTCGGCCCTGTTCATTAGAAGGGCTACAAATGATACCCCCATCCCCAACGCCGGCCAGATCAAGGACACAAATCCCAGCTTCCCTTGGAGCCCTATCCCGGCTCCTCCGGCAATCGGACCGATGATGAATGCAGAGTATAAACAGGTATTATACAGGGCAAAGAAACGCCCTCTCTCCTTTCGCCCAGCGCACTGACCAAGCAGGGACATACTCACCGGCTTAACTATACCAGCGCAGAATCCGAGACAAATCTGAATTATCCCCAGTGATTCCACCATTGGGAAAAAATGATAAAGGCACGGAACAGCAGTTCCGATCCCACAGGCCCATCGCAGCAGAGGGATTGGGCCAAAATAATCCGCACTGCACCCTGCCAGTGGCGCGAGAATAAGACGGGCCAAAAAATATCCGGAAAAGGCAAGCCCAAGCCAGGATGCGGACAACCCGATGGAATCAGCGCTCAAGGACAAAGAAAAGGTGTATGCGCCTACCCCGAAAGTTGAAAAAAAGGCAGTGGCAAAGACCGCCATAACGGTATCCTGCTTTGTTTCAATGAATTCACCCAATACCTTATGCCTGAAATTCATAACGGTCTTCTTCAACGTGCAGCCTCTACCATTAGATTTTCACATAGCTATAAACAACTAGATCAAGAACAATGCAAGTTGGTTTCTTTTCGCACCAATGGTCCGATTTAATACAACACACAGGAAAAGCAAAAAAAAAAGCTTAAATATTTACCCTTAAGCATAGCAAACAAACAACCATAATCAACTGTAAAACAAGAAATTTATAATTATTACACACTTAGTAACATGCTTATGCAACGCTCTTCAATTTAAATCGTCATAAACATGAGGGTCATTATGACTATTTAGCATTTACAGTGTATCAGAAAGACATTCTTAACCCACAACATGCTGAAATAAAGGGACGATGAATCAAAAGCTGACTCAATTGTCCAATTAATCACAAACAACTTCACCATAGTGGTTCAATTATGGACCACTAGTAACTCTTCGTCAAAGACACAACCAGCCGACATAAAAGATTATTACTATTTGGCTCATTCTTTGCTATAAAATCATATCCTGTATTGGGTGGTTTTTTTATTGAAAGCATCGTGGGGATGTTTTTCAAGCAACCATACGACTGTTGGAGGTTGATATAAACCATTTAAATAGCGATACATATATACCTGCGCCACAAACAGGCAAAGGTTCAAAACAATAGAAGTGATTCAGCTAAATTAACACCGAGTCTATTCGTGTAACTGAGTGTTACCAGACATCGGAACATATCTATTCGGTTGAATAACAGACTTCTGTACTTCTTTATTCTCTTTCAACAACAGTCTAAGGAAAAATTTCCTCAAGACATGAAAGGAAATATGTAAAAAAGAAAGTAGCCGGGATTCAGACATAACTACAACTATGCTGAATTCCGGCTATTTCCCACTGTTGCACGTCACCAATCATTCGTGCGTCTCTTTACGTATACATTGCGCTACTTATCCGAAAACGTACACTCCACAACAAACCAAATGAAAAGGCTTCACAATGCGATAATTCACTGTGAAGCTTATTTTTTTAGATGAGTAGAAGGAGCTATAAAGGTAAATTGTCGTTAAACACCTAAAAGGTTCGATTACGTATCCTCAGGAGCTAAACGTCACAAGTTAGATTTTTAACCATAGTTCGCTAGCATTTATTCCTTTTTAGGCTTAACGTGTAATAAACATGTAGAATCTTTTTCATTAAACATGAAATTCACGGAGCGCGTTATGTCCATCATTACTATTTCGAGAGGCTCATACAGTCGGGGAAAGGAAATTGCTGAAAAAGTGGCTGAAAAGATGCAATACAAATGCATCTCGCGAGACATTCTCTTAGAATCATCAAAAGAATTCGATATACCAGAAGTTAAACTTGTCCGGGCACTTCATGACTCTCCTTCTGTGCTTGAGCGTTTCATGCACGGAAAAGAGAGATATCTTGCCCACATACGAAGTTCTCTCTTGCAGCATGCCCAGAAGGACAACCTTGTTTATCATGGTTTAGCCGGACAGTATTTTTTATTAGGTATCCCGCATGTTTTTAAAGTCAGAATTACTGCAGACATGGAAGATAGGGTCCGCGAAGAATGCAAAAGAGAAAATATATGCGAAGACGAAGCAAGATATATCCTACAAAAGGACGATGAAGAACGCAGAAAATGGGGCCTTCAAGTATATGGAATTGATACTTGGGACAGTAGACTTTATGATATGGTTATCCATATTGGATCACTGTCAGTTGATGATGCAGTAGATTTTATCTGTAGTGCTGTTCAAAAAGACGCATTTAAGACAACAACTGAATCACAACAAATAATCGATAACATAGCCACTGCTGCATACGTAAAAGTGGAGCTTATCGGAGTTGCGCCACATGCTAATATTGTATGTAATGACGGTCATATAACAGTGCATTTCTCCAAGCCAGTAAGCAGCCTGAAAACAAAAATCGTTGCCCAGGTTAAAAGTATTGCAACGAATATAGACGGAGTAAAAGATGTAACTATCTTAGGTGTTCCTGAAAGCCCCCACGGCAAGGTCAACCCTTTCCATAATATTGAATAGTCAATGTCCATAAAAGAGCCCTTAAGCCGTTAACGGCTTAAGGGCTCTTTACTTATTTGTACAAAATAAATTAAACCAGCTCAGACTTCCTCAACTTCAAAGCCAACCCGGCGATCACCAGCAGGACACCATCCCGAACAATAGTAATCTGCATGTCAGAAGCTGTTGATGCATCAGTGGAGAAACAGCCGCAGGCCACATCTATTCCGCGAAAAATGTTAACGGAGAGAGCTGCGATAAAAACAAGCAGCATGGCCACCAGAATCGCTACTACAGTGTCCACGAAAACACCACAGACCAACATGGCTCCGCAAACAAATTCGAGCCACGGCAGAAAGAAAGCCACAGGACCGATCATCATTTCCGGCAAAATCTGATAATTCTTAACGATCTCAGCAAAAGCCAGTGGATCAACAATCTTATCCAGACTGGCAACAATAAAAACAATCCCGAGAATGATGCGGGGTAATGATCTGAATTCCATTAGTTCGCCTCCAAATCCATTCCGGCTCCGATCCAGCCGTCTATACCGTCAGCATACACTGACACATCCCTGAACCCCTGTTCCACCAGTTTCTTGGCTACAATGAGACTCTTACCGCAGGAAAGGCCGTCACAATAAACAACGACGGGACGATCAGGATCAACCAAAGCGACGAGCCCCGCCAATTCATCCCCAATTGCCCATGAGGGGATATTAACTGCTCCGGGAATATGTCCCATGGCGTATTCCATATCACTACGAGCATCTACAAAAGAATATTCTCCGGAAGAAAATTTCTTTACCAACGCATCTGTAGTTATTTCCAAAATTTCGGGCGGCTGGGGATGGCTTAGCTCTGCAAATGTATATGGTTTTGGACGGGCAATATTAAACGCGACTGCCAGTCCGCCGGAGAGTGCACATACTAATATTACTTTGACTAGAAACGCGGCAACTTTACCAAACTTCATTAGATTAGCCTGATTTTGAATTAATGATTATCCCGCAGGATTTCTTAATAACGACGTAAAAAGATTGCCCCGATTCATGCAGGAAAGCAAGCACAGCACCAAAATTGGGCAATAAAAAAGGGTATGTTCATGAAGAACACACCCTTCTTTCAGCGAGACCGGACACCCGGGATAAACCGTTACCGCTGCTTCCTTTCGGACCTGACGGGGTTCACAGCGCACCCGCCATCCGGCCTCTCTGTCAAAAAACTTTTCGTCGTTGCGACGAGATGAAATACCTATTGATTCCGGCTGAAACTGTCAAGCCTTATTACTGAAAATTCTAACTTATTTTTAAAATTACTTTAAAAATAGTTCGTTAGGGCTATTGTGAAATTTAAAAATTCAGTGACAGCACTTTATCTCAGCCCTTGTTTCTGCTTAAATATACCGACTCAACCACAAAAACAAATCATAATCCCGGAGAAAAATATGGACGCAAAAAACGTTAAAGAGGTTGAAGGTATCAAAGTTCAGCAAATCGGCTACAAAGGCGAAAACCACGAGGTAAAAGGCGTAACTATCCGCTGGCTCTCCAAATCCGGTCAGGATGAAAACGGACAGCCCGAATACGGCCTGCGTCACTTCACAGTTGAACCGGGCGGAGAGATTCCGGCTCACAGCCATTTCTATCTTCAGACTGTTTACGTGGAAAAAGGACAGTTCGAATGCTTCGCTTACGACCCGAAAACAGATGAAATTGTCGAAAGCAAAATCTGCGGCCCCGGAGACTTCGTATTTTCAGATTGTATGGAGCCGCACGGCATGCGCAACATCAGCGACACTGAGGAAGCTACTTTCCTCTGCTGCATCGGCTGTGTTTACGAAAAATAATCAATCATCTTCCTACAAAAACTGCAATTTTAAATAAGAAAAGGCCCGCTCAGTATCATGACGGGCCTTTTCTATTAAATGTCGGTGTTGATCCAAATTGCCGGTTTGAATCAGGAGTTAGAGTGTCAATTCTGGAAAATTGCTTGCCTTAACTATACATCACGATGCTTTTTTTGCAAACTGAATTCTGTAATTAATTATATCGTCTACGGTCAGGACGGGAATATCGTGTTTCTGTCCGAATTCCACAATCTCCGGCAGTCTAGCCATCGTTCCGTCAGGATTTGTCAGCTCACAGAGAACTCCACAGGGATTAAGACCTGCAAGACTCATCATGTCCACGGTGGCTTCAGTGTGTCCTTCTCTTTCCAGAACACCACCCGCCCGCGCACGCAGGGGGAATACATGGCCGGGCCTGTGCAAATCAGCAGGCTGGGCACCATCAGCAATAGCAGCCTTTACCGTGGTGACACGGTCAGCAGCAGAAACACCGGTGGTAACACCCTCAGCGGCTTCGATAGTTACGGTGAATCCAGTCTGATAACGGCTGGAATTAGACTCAACCATCATGGGCAAGCCAAGCTGCTGGGTCTTTTCCTCAGTCAGGCACAGGCAGACGATCCCGCTGCATTCGCGGATCATCATAGCCATCTGCTCATCACTAAGTTTTTCCGCAGAAAAGATAAGATCGCCTTCATTCTCGCGACTTTCATTATCAGTTACAAGAATTCCACGACCTTCACGCAATGCCTGAAGACCTTTCTCTACCCTCTCAACAGGGGTACCATACTGGGATAATAGATTCTGATTCATGGTAAATCTCCATATTTCAGTTACCAGAATCAGGGCGATAGAATAGACAGCTATTCACAAGGGAACAGCGCGCATGTGTAGGGAAGACCACGTGCGTTATGACTGTCTCATTCTCTTTCATCCGGACTTTAACCGTCGGCTCCGGAGTCTCACCGGATCTGCTGACCCTTTTCACCGATTGAAAAGGCGCTCGCGGGCTGTCTTTAAATCTTAAAGAATCACCGCCGGTGGGGAATTTCACCCCGCCCTGAGAATTAAGATGACTTTTTTCTACTGAGAAACCCACCTGTTAGTCAAGAGTATATGATAATTATTTACCCTACTCACTAGTTCTAAATAATACCTTACTAAACGTGTACACAAATACTATTTTAATATATTATTTATTACAATGCATCTCGCAGGTGCATTCATACAAAGCATGAAGGGGAACTATTATGAAACTAAAGAGTAAACTCACTATTTTTCAAATAGCAACAATGATTATCTCTATCGCGTCACTCTGTTCCATCTTCATCTACCAATTAAACAAGTACTCTGAGCATGAAATAAATACATACCGTGACAAAATCTTTGATCAAAAGAGAATGAAACTCACAGAGCTTGTTAATATGGCTGATAAGACAGTTACTGCGTACTTCAATAAATCAAAAAATATTGAATTACTAAAAAGAGAAAAAGCTGATTCTCTAAAAAAAAATCATCGAATCAGTTACTAGCCAATTAAAAAACTACAATGATACCCATTCAAAGAAATTCTCCAAGACCGAACTTACCGAGAAACTAAAGAATCTCATAAGATCAATCCGCTATGACAAAAACAACTATATCTGGATCAACGATATGGAAGCAAGCATGGTCATGCATCCTGTT
The DNA here is from genome assembly GCF_963666665.1 of Maridesulfovibrio sp. Taxonomy (NCBI): domain Bacteria; kingdom Pseudomonadati; phylum Thermodesulfobacteriota; class Desulfovibrionia; order Desulfovibrionales; family Desulfovibrionaceae; genus Maridesulfovibrio; species Maridesulfovibrio sp. Next base: position 1,110,750 of record NZ_OY762999.1, on the reverse strand, counting down.
TCCACACATCTTGATGGGAAAAACCTATCCAATATGCAGGACAGCAAAGGTAAGTATCTATTTAAGGAGATGGTAAATATTTGCCGAAAAGGCGGAGAAGGCATGGTCGACTATTGGTGGAAAAAACCGGACACCCAAAAAGACACTCAGAAAGTATCCTATGTAAAACTAATCCCTGAACTAGGCTGGGTTATTGGAACAGGAGCATGGGTTGATGACATTACAGCTGAGATGCAACGCAATGCCCTTGCCCAGCTGGCACAAATGCGCATGCAAGACGGCAACTATTTCTGGGTAAATGACCTTGATGCCAAAATGGTCATGCACCCAATAAACCCTGATCTCAACGGAAAGGATTTATCCGGCTTCAAAGACAAAAAAGGAAAAGCCCTTTTCAAAGAAATGGTCGCAGTGGCCAAGGCCAAAGGTAAAGGGACTGTAAATTACTGGTGGGGAAAACCGGACAAACCCGGAGTGTACCCCAAACTTTCTTTTGTGAAACTATTTCAACCATGGGGTTGGATCATTGGCATGGGCGTATACACTGACGACATTGATCAGGATCTGGCACTGAAAAAAGAAGAATTGCGCCAGACCATCCGCTCCATGATCTACATGGTTGTCATAGCAGCAGTCGTCATAGGCTTGCTGTTGACCGTAGCTGCCACGGCTTTTGCAAACAGGATAACCGCCTTGATAGGTGCGGAACCTGCTGAGCTTTCCGAGATCGCAGAACAAATGTCACAAGGTAATCTAAACCTCAGATTAAAGACAAACAATACCCGAGGAGCATTCAAATCCATTGTAAATATGATCTCCAAAATAAAAAAAGTTGTTAACGATGTTCAACGATCTACTGAAAATGTATCGGCAGGCAGTGAGCAGCTTTCAGCTTCGGCGCAAGCCCTGTCACAAGGGGCTGTTGAACAGACAAATGCAGTTACAGATTTAAGCTCCGCTATCGCACATATGAGCGGAAGTATTCGTGAAACAGCAGAAAACGCACGTAAAACAGAAAAGATAACCTCCATCGCCGCCAAGACAACCCGAGATGGTAGTCAGGCTGTTCAAAAGAACCTGATAGCAATGACTGACATTGCCAACAAAATCATCATAGTCGAAGAAATTGCGAGACAAACCAACCTGCTCGCCCTCAACGCTGCAATCGAAGCAGCAAGAGCAGGTGAACACGGCAAGGGATTCGCTGTTGTGGCTGCCGAAGTTCGTAAACTTGCAGAAAGAAGCAGGATTGCGGCTACGGAAATCAGCGACCTTTCTTCAAACAGCCTAAGCATAGCAAAAGAAACGGAAAACAATCTGAAAGAGCTCATGCCTGAAATCCAAAAAACGACCGAACTCATAAAGGAAATAGCCGAATCCTGCGATAAACAAGATAGTGAAATAACAAGCATCAAACAATCATCCGACCAACTTGAGATGGTGATCCAGCAAAATGCTTCATCATCAGAGCAGGTAGCGGCAACATCTGAAGAGCTTTCAGCGCAGGCCGAACAACTTCATTCAGCCATACTCTTCTTCAAACTAAATTAAAAAAGCAAAATAAAAACCCCGCTCCATTTGGAACGGGGTTTTAAATCCTCTAAGTCCGAAAGCTATTCTATTTGAAACTGTCTTCAAAAAGCTTTCCAATGGCTTTTCTACCGTTATCCTCAAGAAAGCGGGTACCGGTAGCAGTAAAGTGACGATGGGTAATTTTAGGATCAGCACAAGCAGACCATTTTTCCTTTTCCCAACAGAACCAGCAGTTTTTATCCTGCGAAAACACATGGAGAGGCTTGTTGCAGATTTTTGCGAACTCGGCACCCCAACCGGTTCCGCCTTTTACAGTACCGTCTTCAAGGATATTACCGATGATGAAAATCTCATGGCCGCTGTTAACCTGCCAGCAGATGGACTGCAGAACCTTGCGAAAAATAGGAGCGCGGGTAAAGCTGCGGTTCATCAGCTTAGAGACATAAGTCAGGCTGACATCCTTGCTTTCAAGCTCTTTTTCAGTGAGAACACGCAGACCGCGCTGACGGGCATTCTGATGACCTTCAAAACTGTAGTTAACTTCCTGCAGGCCGTACTTTTCAGCATTCACTCCGAACTCGCTTTCTGTGCCGGATGCACCGCCACTATATAAAATGAACTCTTTAGGATTACTCATTTCTTCCTCCAGTGTTGGCTTGTCTAGATTCGTGAAAAGGACTGATACATAAAAATGTTCAAGTCCACAATCAGGATTTTCGGTTGAACTACAATTTACACCTGACTTGTTGCATACGATAAAATTTAGAACTTATCTACATAAAACAATGATTTTCACGGATTAAGAAACCCTCAATTCACCCAAAAGCAATATTTTTGATTAAAAATGATGTAGAGAAATAAATTTCCTTTAATGCTATGTTCAAACAATATAATTCAGCAATCTTCAATTCAGTAAAGAAGTAAATGCATTAAATTTTAATGTATAAATACAAAATTCAATCTTGTTATAAAATTCACAGAGTCAAAATAAAGGATTATACACCTACAAAAACAAGACAAAAATACTGCTCATCACATAGTCCTGATTACATGATTTTTTATCTCAGCAACGCGGTCTGGACAAAGGATAAAAATAGTGTATTATGCATTTGTTGATTCGGGCTGGAAAATCTCAAGACGAAAGTAGCTACGGCCAAACCGTACAGGAGGTTTTTATGAATAAAAACAGTACCATAGAAGAGACTTCAGAAGCTTTGAAAAAGTTGGAAAAGAACAATCCTCACAAGTATCGTTCTGTTAGCAAGCACATTGCTGCCATGGTCAAATCTCTGGATGAACAGGAAAAAAGTAGCTCTTCCAACTCTAAAACGGAAGACGATCAGGACTAAGTCCTGCACTTCAATCTCTGACTCTATCTCACAAGTTGTCAACAAATCCGCACACACACTAACGCGTCTGACTAGTTTGAATCAAGCCAGGCGGAAATGCTGTTGACAAAATCGCCGGATAAGCAATCGATCCAATCTTGGTCTGTCCCCATTCCTTCCACACCGGAATGGGTATCATCAATCATGACAATTTGATGGGGGGCAGACTGGAATCCGGTCAACATAACCGGCAAAACACTCTTCCAGTCGTCGTTGACTCCCCTAAAGCCGATAAAAGTCGGTAGACCGTCAGCAAAAACAGACGCCAGCCTTTCTGGAAATAGGCATTCGTCAGGATGATCTATTGTCAGGATGACAAACTTAAAAAGCCCTGCAGGCAAATCCATGCGGGGCATTTTCTTTACCCCGTAACCTCTGAACCATACACCTATACGATCAGGATCAACTTTTGAATGGCTGCGCAACTCATTGAAAGCCTTATCTAAACTCACGCCATCAAGACTATCGACGCGCAGCACAACAACATCACGTCCGCAAAGATGTCTGGCTACTTCAGTAAACTGCTCACTGGGAATATCCATACCGAAACTACCAAGCACCACCGCCGGAAAAACTCCCTTTGCAGCCGGAACAAACAAATCATGTCGATTATTCTCCTTCCCGGCAGTTAAAGCATCCACTCTCCCTTTTACGGGGTATTCAGCAGCCTCGCCTTCCGGCAGCCACATAAACCTATGTATCCAATGCTCATCTCCGGGCAGAAAGACAACCGAACCTTGTACAGGTTCATCTTCATCAAATGAAGGACCGTAAGTGTATATAAAGTTCCCGTGCTCATATTTTTTAAGCTTGCGAATCAAGCCACTCTTGCGGTCATGCAGAATCAATCTTCCATGCTCCGTGCGGGCATCAATAATGACCACCTGTCGTCCGGTAGACGTTTCATAATGCCCGCGAAAATCATCCTCATCAAATGAATACGCTGCTAAGGCAGAAAGCGACCTAGCCTCAGATCCGCGCTTAAGCACCATGGTTGAGTTACCCACAGCGATACCCTTCCCCTGCCGCAGAATCACGGCATTAGGGTTATCTGAAGTTCCGGTTTCAATATGAGGATATGACTTATGCGTACTAGGAGCAGGCTCGGGCACTGACTTCGGTGCAGGCTTCGGTGTAGACTTGCTACTCGTAGGAACAGTTTTGCGCTCTGCCCGTTCAACTATTCTTTCGGAAGCACGCCTCTGCAGTCGATCAGGGCGAATGCTCTCTTTAAATTGCTTAGGCTTAGTTTTTACCTTTTCCTTAAGCACCGGCTCCACTTTCTGCGCCGGTTCATGCACTGCAACCGCCTTCTTCTCAGCAAGAGAAACAAGCTCGATGCCAAAACCATCGCTACCCTGATCGTGAGTCAACTCCACAAAATTAAACATGAAAATCACGATAAGAATATGCATAAAAATGGAAAGCAAAGCGGCAAGGTATCGCAAATCTCCTCCAGAGGCTTATAAAGCACACTATTCCTGAATAAATATTTTTTCAACCACTGAACTATTTTTTTATTTCATTACAAGGTGATAGATTCTGATTTTTTCTACAACTGAACATGTAACCAAACAATATAAAAATAATAACTTAAATTAATGATTGACACTTACAAGGATTCCACATAAATCCTTCTTCACTTGAGTCGGGATGTAGCGCAGCCTGGGAGCGCACTTGAATGGGGTTCAAGGGGTCGGAGGTTCAAATCCTCTCATCCCGACCACAAGAAGGAACCCCGAAAAGCCACTGAGAAATCAGTGGCTTTTTTCTTTTGCAAAAGCAAAAGAAAAAAGCCGTGGATTCGTCCACGGCTTTTTTGCGTTCAAATATACTGCACCACCCTACTCAGGCACATCAATCCTGCGCACGGTAATCTGATAATTTTCAGGAATACCATCTCCTGCGTGATTGAACATAGGATCAAGTACAAGATATGCCTCCTGCGCACCGTCAGCACGCTTTTTGATCATTATATCCTTTGGCTCGATCTCAACTTCAGTATGAAAAGTCACAATTCTGCGCATGGAGACAACCGCCTTCAACCCTTCAATACGTTTGCCGTCCGCCTTAACAAGAACCACATCGTCTTTAGCCATTCCGGGTAAAATCATTATATTTTCCTCATTATTTATAGATATAAAACCCGCGCTATCATAGACTTGTGGGTTGGAAAGTCAAATTGCTCTTAAGTGCAAGTAACAGCAATCCAAAAAGAATCCTTTGCCCAAAAGACTTGTTCATAATAGAATTAAATACTGCCCTTCAATCAGTCACACCACAAACAAGGAGAAAGCCATGCCCCCCAGAGCATTACTTCCTTTATTAATCCTGATCGCAACCATCTTCAGCGCCGGCTGCAGCACAGCTTATAAAGCAGCGCTGGACGAACGCAGCTTGAGCCAACAAACTTCCGATGCATCCATATCAGCCGCCATAATGAAAGCCTACCTGGACGATGATGAAGTATCAGTAATGGGCATTGAGCCCTATACCTTCGTGGGGCATGTATATCTGGTCGGTGAATATGAGAACTATGCCCAAAAATCGAAAGCCATATCTATCGCCCGAAGCACTGAAGGAGTAACAGACATTACCACCTACCTGCTTCCCAAAAAAGAAGATCCAACCTGTGGCACAACCGAAAACCTTTCCATTTTAGCCGCTGTGAAGTCAGCCTTAATCGGAGACGGAGACATCTGGTCCACAAACATTGAAGTAAAGGTCGTACAATGTCAGGTCGTACTGCTGGGACTGGTAAAGACTCAAGCCGAAATCGACAAGTCCATAGCCCACGCAAAGGCTGTGGAAGGAGTCCGCAAGGTAAAGTCATACCTGCGAATTTCAAACAAGCCGTAAAAAAGCCTACCTGCAAATCTTTCCGACACGAAAAAGCCCCTTGCAACATCGTTGCAAGGGGCTTTGTAAATTCAAGCTGGCGGAGAGGAGAGGATTTGAACCTCCGATAGCGTTAACTATACACGCTTTCCAGGCGTGCTCCTTAAGCCGGACTCGGACACCTCTCCGCTTGGGTGAAAAAGGGTTTAGCTAAATCGAACATGCTTGGCAAGCACTTTTTTCAATTATTTTGAATTAAATATAAATTTTGCTGAGTTAGGATTTTTATACTAATTTCAACTATGCACGAAAAAGCCCCTCGCAACATCGTTACAAGGGGCTTTGTAAATTCAAGCTGGCGGAGAGGAGAGGATTTGAACCTCCGTTAGTGTTACCTAAACACGCTTTCCAGGCGTGCTCCTTAAGCCGGACTCGGACACCTCTCCGCTTGGGAAGACGTGTTTATCTAAATCAAAAGTGCTTGGCAAGTACTTTTTCTAATTATTTAAAATTAAATCCTAATTTTAATCGATTATAAATAATCCAGCTTAATTCCAGACTTTTTCACAATGAAAATCCACTCTATTATTCTCTATAACAACCCCGCAAATCGACATATAAACGCCGCGCTATAGAATTATCATCTACAATAAGCTAACATACCCCAAAACCCATAGGAGTATGTAATGAAGCACACCAATAAATTTATACTTTTGTTTATCACCACCATTCTTTTCTCTGCATCCCCACTGTTCGCAACTGACATGTCACAAGGTCTTCAATGTCCACCAGGCTGGAATGACAACATAGCCGCAAGAGGCAACGATCTGATAAAACAATGCATCTCTCCCGCTCAGGATGCTGCTATCGAACTATACGCAGCCCCCGGACAGCAAGTCCCTCTAGGAGCCCTTCTTGATATCTGGGCCAGAGAAATGACCCAGCGCGGTCTCCCCTTCCAGAACAAAGTATCCGAGGTCCCCGGCCAGGTTTCTGGCTATCCAGCCGTAACCCGTACATATTCCAGCCAGACTCGTGACGGCAACCAGTTTGATTCACACATGGTCGCTTCCAGATACAATGGAATAAATTATGTTTTTCAAGGTTTTGCATTAAAAGGCCATAGTCAGGCATGGCATCAGCTCAGGAATTCCATGAACACATGGTACTATCCCGGCGCAGGCCAACAAAATCACAATCAGCAGCAAGGCGGGCTTCCTCTGGGCGCAGGAAATTCAGCAAACACCCCCTATGGAAACCAGCAGGCAAGCTCAAGCAACAATCCCTACGCAAACACACCTTACAGCACTCAGCAGCATACAACCGGAAATTCTCTCCCCACAATATCAGGAACATTCATAACAGATCAAAAAGATTACTGGGGCGGCCAGCACTACTACCGCATATACCGTTTCAATGGTGACGGCACACTTACAACCGGAACCAAGAATGCGGCAAACGGCAAAATTCAAATGGACAACAAAAGTAAACGCTACAAGATTTCAAAATCAAGCAATAATATTGTTTTAAGCAGCGGTGGTTCCTGCACAGACGGCTATGTAACCGACACCGAGAACAATCAAATAAGAAGATTTAAAAGTGGATGCTACAGCCCCGGTGGGAAAGCAATGTACTTCAAAAAAATACCGGATAATTCTTTGAGTATGGGCCAATCCGGAGCTTCTGCCAGCCCGTACCCGAAAATAGCAGGAACCTTCATCGCCGACAAAAAAGATTACTGGGGCGGCAGCTATCATTACCGCATGTACCTATTTAATGGAGATGGCACATTCATATCCGGCAATAAAAGCGCAACAACAGGAAAAGTAAAGATGCACTCACAAAAACAACGCTACCGAATATCCAAATCAGGTAAGAGCTACGTTGTTACAAGTGGCGGATCCTGTACAGAGGGATACGTAACAGATATTGACCGTAACAATATCATCCGGTTCAAAAGTGGATGTTACACGTCAGGAGGCAAGGCCATGTATTTTGATCTTGTGCAGTAAGAAACTAGGGAAGAACACGAAAAAGCCCCTTGCAACATCGTTGCAAGGGGCTTTGTAAATTCAAGCTGGCGGAGAGGAGAGGATTTGAACCTCCGTTAGTGTTACCTAAACACGCTTTCCAGGCGTGCTCCTTAAGCCGGACTCGGACACCTCTCCGCTTGGGTGAAAAAGGGTTTAGCTAAATCAGACTTGCTTGGCAAGCACTTTTTTCAACTTTTCCCAATTATTCTAACTTAAATTAAAAATGAACCTATTTAGTCAGCTTCAGACTTCCGATAAACTCATCAAGAGACTCGGCTTTTATCCTTTCCAGTACCTTGGGCAGCTCTTCAGCCACCTTGAAGGCAGTATCCGGACTGAGGAAGTTTCCGGTACCGATCTGCACAGCTCTGGCTCCAACAAGCAGGAATTCAGCAGCGTCTTCAGCAGTGGTGATACCGCCAAGTCCCATAACCGGAATTTTTACTGCATTTACTGCCTGATAGACACATCTAAGCGCTACAGGTTTCACAGCCGGACCGGACAAACCGCCGATTACGTTGGCAAGACGCGGAGTTCTGCGCTCAATATCAACAGCCATACCGGACAAGGTATTAATCAATGAAAGCGCATCAGCCCCGCCGTCTTCAGCTGCTTTAGCGCAGACAGTGATATCGGTGACATTGGGAGAAAGCTTGATGATAACCGGTTTGTTACCGGCGTTCTTCTTTACAGCCTCAGCAACCTTGGTGATCTGCTTGGGATCCTGACCGAATGCAATGCCGCCCTCTTTTACGTTGGGACAGGAAACATTGACCTCAAGGGCTGCAACACCTTCTTCTCCGGCAAGAACGCCAGCTAATTCGCCGAACTCTTGAGCATCGGTGGCGTAAAGGTTTGCCAGAACTGGCAGGGTCTTCCAAGGTAGCTTAGGCAGCTTGTTATTAATGAATTCCTCTACACCGGGATTCTGAATGCCGATGGCATTAAGCATACCGCAAGGAGTTTCCGCAATACGGGGCATAGGATTCCCTTCCCTCGGCTTGAGAGAAAGTCCTTTAACCACGATTCCGCCCAGAGATTCAAGATCGCCGAAACGCTGAAACTCGAGGCCGAAACCGAAAGTACCGGATGCGGTGAGGATGGGGTTTTTAAGCTTCAGTCCGGCAAAATCAATTGATACATCCATTTCTTAATCCTCCAGACTGAGATTATTGGCTTTGAAAACAGGACCGGTGGTACAAACCTGAGTATGGTGATCGTCGCTATCCTTACAGACACAACCGAGGCATGCACCAACACCGCAAGCCATGCGGTTTTCAAGTGAAAGTTCCGCATCTGCGCCGTATTTGTTGGCAGCGTTCCAGATGGTTTTCAGGAACGGATGAGGTCCGCAAGCCACGATAAGGCCGTCTTTCTCTGCGTATTCCTTAACCAACTCCTCCACCCTTGCGATAATGGTAGAGATATCTGCGGGCTTGGTTTCACGGATATCTTCAACATCGACCTTGCCTGCCAAACCCTTGTAAGGGTAATTTTCCAGCGGCGGACGGTGTGCGAAGAATAATTTCAGATTTTCAGGCTGCGGATGGGTATCGACATATCCGCAAAAGGGGGCTAAACCCATCCCTCCGGCGAGCATGAGTATGGGGCGGTTCTGCGGTTTACTGAAGAAGTTACCCAACGGCCCCCAGATATTTACTTCATCGCCCTCTTTAAGTTCCAGCAGACGCGCTGTTCCACGACCGACAACCTGAAAAAGGATGGTCAGACTGGTCTCATCTGCGTTACAAATGGAAAAAGGACGTCCCCAAACGAGGTCCAAAGGCCATGAAACGGGCCTGATCATGACGAACTGTCCGGCCCGCCAACCCGGCTTCCAGTCCGGATATTCGAGTTTGAGTTCGACTATTTCCTCACCGGGTGAGGATAATCCGAGGGGCTTGTTGCTAATGACTTTAACAGCCCTGCAATTGTTTGCACTCATGATTTAATCCTGTAGATTTTTGCTGACCGCACTTTGCGGCATAAGCGTGATACATTATGAATGAACATAAACCAGAAATTCTTGCTCCGGCAGGCGATAAATCCTCTTTCCTTGCAGCCATAGCCGCAGGTGCGGACGCCGTATATGCCGGACTTAAACATTTTTCCGCTCGCATGGAAGCTTATAATTTCGCTACTAGTGAGCTTGCAGCCCTTGCCGAACTGGGCCGTGAGAACGGAGTTCGCACCCACATTCCCATGAATACCCTCATCAAGCCTGATGATGTCAACTCCGCTGCACGACTTGTGGAGCGAGTCTCCCGTACGGTCAAACCGGATGCCCTGATCATTCAGGACATTGCCATGGTCGAGATCGCCCGTCAGGCCGGATTTGAAGGGGAACTGCATCTTTCCACCCTCGCCAACGTCAGCCACCCTGCGGCACTCAAGACCGCAGAAGAACTGGGCGTAGACCGCGTTGTTGTGCCCCGCGAACTGAACCTTGATGAAATCAGAATGATGGCCGATGCCTGCCCTGATTCCATGACCCTTGAGATGTTCGTCCACGGCGCTCTCTGCTATTCCGTTTCCGGACGCTGCTACTGGAGCTCCTTTTTCGGAGGCAAGAGCAGCCTGCGCGGACGTTGCGTACAGCCCTGCCGCAGACTTTACGGCGGAGCCAAACGCAAAGATGCACCCAAACGCCTTTTCTCCTGCCTCGACCTCAGCCTCGATGTGCTGACCAAGCCGACCCTTGCTATTCCCAAGGTAAGCTCATGGAAAATCGAAGGCCGTAAAAAAGGCCCCCACTACGTCTACTACACAGTAGCAGCTTACAAAATGCTGCGCGACAACCCCAATGACGCCAAGGCCAAAAAGGATGCCGTAGAACTGCTCGAACTCGCTCTGGGCAGACCGTCTTCACACTCTGTGTTCCTGCCACAGCGTCCGTATACCCCGCTTGATCCGTCCAACGAAACCGGTTCCGGTTTCCTCATCGGTCTTATCAAGCAGGAGAAAGACGGAAAGCCTTACTTTAACTGTAGACAGGAACTCCTTGCCGGAGATTTCCTGCGTATCGGTTATCAGGACCAGCCCGGGCACCAGACCATGAAGATCCGCAAATTCATCCCCAAAAGGGGCAAGGTCTCCATTCCGGTCAAAGGCAAAACACGCCTGAAATCCGGCACCCGTGTATTCCTCATTGACCGCCGCGAAGAAGGGCTGACCAAAGCTCTAAAAAAACTTGAGTCAAAACTTTCAAAGATCAAAGTTGCGGAAAACGTAGCCAGCGAGATGGTCATTGACCTGCCGCAGCCATGTCCGCATCCGGAAAGAACAGCGCGCCACACTCTGCAGCGCAATCCGCCCAAAGGAAAAACCAAATTCGGCACCGATGTCTGGCTTTCCATGAACGCCCTTAAGCGCACCCCGCGTCCGGCTGTTTCCAAAATCTGGTGGCATCTGCCCCCGGTGGTCTGGCCTAACGAGGAAAAGGAAGTCCAGAAAATTATCGACATCTGCCTGAGCGGTGGTGGACGCGATTTCGTACTCAACGCTCCCTGGCAGAAAGCCTTTTTCCCGAAAGATGCAAAAGTCCGCTTTCACGCCGGTCCCTTCTGCAACGTATCCAACCCGGTGACCATCGAAATGCTGGCCGATATGGGCTTTTCATCCGCATACGTCAGCCCGGAACTGGCCCGCGATGACTTCCTCGCCCTGCCGCAGAACAGCCCGCTTCCGCTGGGATTTGTCCTTTCCGGTATGTGGCCGCTCGGCCTTTCAAGAATCATGGCCGACGATACAGAGCTGATGAGCCCCATCTACAGCCAGAAAAAAGAAATCTGCTGGGCCCGCCAATACGGACAGACATATTGGATTTATCCCGGCTGGCCGCTCGATTTCGGAGCAGAACGCAAGGTACTGGAGAACTCCGGCTACACCATGTTCCTTAATATTGAGGAACCATGGCCCCGCGCAGTACCTGAACCGCAACGCACCAGCAATTTCAACTGGGATTTAAGTTTATTATAAGAATCCCAAAAACTTCCATTAAGCTCTACAACGGGTTCTGCACAATTGTGCGGGACCCGTTTTCTTATTTGCAGTCTTCAATCATCTTGCGCAGGTAATCTGCAGCCCTGCGTCCCTTGAGAGCAGGTCCCCAAAGCTCGGTAATCATCTTCTGATGCAACTCAAGCGCCTCGGGAGCTGATGTTAACATGCCCACGCCTAGCCGTACATTGGGAAAATGACAGAGCTTATAAGGACTTAAACAGAGAGTAGATCTTTCTGACTGGCGGAAAATCTGAAAATGCGTGCTGGGAACAGAATCAATAAGTAAACCGATCTGTACACCGATGGGCTGTTCCTCAAGGAGGTTGATTACATTTTCCACCTCGCGCCGCGCCACATCACGCCGCTTCTGCAATTCCTCTTCGGGCAGATCAAAGGTTCCTACAAACCCACTACGCAAAAACTGCTCAAGATTGGTGGCAGAGGCAAGGTTCACCATACTCGGCCTGCGCTGGTAATATCCTTTTTTGCGCTCCCGCAGCACTGATAAAATTTCAGAAACACGGCTTAATATGCCAGGATCATCCCGCAATTCTTGCGGCAAGCCTTCTTTAATGGAAATCTCAAGATATTCATCAAATTCATCTGTAGTAAGCAGATAGGAAAACAAGCCGAACATCACTGCAAGCTGCTCTGACTCAGCTTCGTTCTGGCGCATACGCTCGAAAAAGCTGATCGCTGAAGAAATATACTCTACTCCGACTCCCATCAATGACGTAAGTGAAACTCCAAGCAAGTCGGCTATAGATTCTAAAGTTTCCAGCTTAGGCGGGTCCCCTTTTTCATATCTGTACAAAGCCGCCCGGGAAATACCGATCTTAGCGGCAATTTCCTCGGTGCTGTATTTACTGCCCAGCCTGAACGCTTTCAAGCGCTGGCCTATCTCCTTGGGACTAAGTTCATTCATTCGCCCGTCTCCATGAAAGCTTAATTTCAACTGTCCAGCCTATCTTATATGTATAAATTCATTAACAGACAGTCGCTTTTGCCATTATCGTTATCAATTATGACTCAAAATCTCATTTTTGTGAATGTTTTTTTGAATTGTTTCAAAAATGAGATTTATGTTGACAAAAATCTATTTTTTGATTGAAATTCACCAAATCAAATCATAACTGCAAGCAAAAAAGAATTTCCTTTTAATTCATTTTGCTGGCTGTTAAATTTGCAATCAAAACCCGATTGCCAGTCGGGAACATACCGGAATCATTGATTTCGGTTCGACTTGATCATGTGATTCTGCCTGCCAGATTCACGCTCACACTTTCAGGAGGCTTCCAGAATGAAATTTTTCGGACGAATTGTTACAGTAGCTCTTGCTTTGTGTATGGTGATGGGTGGAGTTATTTCCGCCAACGCCGCTAAATACGAGGCACGCATCGGTCACCTTGAATCCCCCCTGCAGCCACGTCATCAGGGTCTGGAAAAAGTCGCCAAGCTCGTTAAAGAGCGCACCAACGGCGAAGTTGAATTCAAAATTTTCCCTTCTTCTCAGCTTGGCAACCAGCGCCAGATGAACGAAGGCGTACAGTTCGGAACCATTGAAGGTACTGTCTCCGCCGCAGCTTTCCTCGGCGGATTCAACCCTGCGGTTTCCATCATGGACATTCCCTTCCTGCTTCCTGTTGACCGTGTAAAAGCACAGGAACTGCGTCAGGGTAAATTCGGTAAAGCGCTGCTCAAATCCTTTGAGTCCAGAGGTTTCAAAGCAATCGCAACCTGGCCCAACGGTCGTAAGAACTTTACCTCCAACAAGCCTATCTCTACCATCGCGGACTACAAAGGCCAGTCCTTCCGCGTAATGGACTCCAAAATTCTCATCGAGCAGTTTGCAGCGATCGGCGCTTCCGCAATCGCACTACCTTTCGGTGAACTTTACACAGCTCTCCAGAACGGTGTTGTAGACGGCGAAGAAAACCCCCTCGACACCATCCAGCGTATGAAGTTCTACGAAGTACAGAAATACCTCGTGACTTCCGAGCACGGTGCAATGGAAGACTATGTTCTCTTCAACCCCTCCTACTGGGAATCCCTTCCTGAAAATTACCAGAAAATCATCGTGGATACTTTCATTGAAGTAATGCCCGGTGTTGAAGCCCACAAAGAACAGGCTCAGAAAGACGCTCTTGAAGTTATCAAGAAAGCAGGCGTTCAGGTTACTCCCCTGCAGGCTGCAGACCGCGCTGCCATGCGTGAACTCATGTACCCCAGAACCAAAGCTGCTTACCTTGCCCGCGCAGGTGCTGAAGGTGAAAACCTGATCAAGCTTTACGAAGAAGAATACGCACGTATTGTAAAATAGTAAGACGTTCATTCCGGCAGGAGAGGATGTCCTCTCCTGCCTTTTGTTAAGTATATTCATGAGATTAGAATTTGGTGAAGATTATTGCCTGAAGACTTATTAGTTTTATGGGTAGCTACACCAGGAGTTTTTAGGATGCGTAAGTTGCTTGGTTCCCTGCTGAACGGGATACGTTTAATTGAAAGAGTGCTGATCATTTCCATCAACCTGATCATGGTCGGCTTGTATACTTTTAATGTTCTGGTCAGGGAGACAATGCCTCAATACGCCAGCACTTTCGCATGGATTGATGAAGCTACACGTTTGCTCATGGTCTGGGCTGTTTTTCTCGCTCTCGGCCTCGCCCTTGAACGCGGGCGTCAGGTAGCCGTAACCACACTTTTCGAAAAAATGCCCGAACTGCCGCGCAAGGCAGTCAGCATCCTGATCAACCTGACCGGAACCGTTTTCAGCTGCTATCTGGTCTGGCTGGGTATAGCCCTTGTTAAATTCGTAATGCGCACCGGACAGCTCAGCCCCACTTTGGGACTGCCCATGTACTGGCTCTATATTGCGCCTACTGTTGGATTCGGACTGCTGGCACTGCGCTACCTGCTCGAACTCTTGAGTATTAACGATCGCCACACCCGGCCCATCACCACCCTGACCAAGTAATATAAGGTAGCAGCACATGACTCCTGTAATTATCCTCATCGCCCTTTTAATGCTCGTCTGCGGTTTTGAAATGCTGCTGGTACTCGGCGTACCCGCATTCCTGACCAAAACCTTTTTGTTCCCCCGTATTCCCGATCCGGTACTGATCCAGAAGCTGGTAGGCGGAATCAACTTTTCCACTCTTCTGGCAATTCCTTTCTTCATTTTTGCCGCAGAACTCATGGCTTCCGGACAAATTGCCAAGCGTCTCACAGATCTTATCAAATATTACACCGGACACCGTCTCGGCGGCATCGGACACACCACAATTTTCGGTTCCATGGCTTTCGGTTCCGTATCCGGATCAGCACCGGCAACCGTTGCCGCCATGGGCAAACTTATGTACCCGGAACTACGTAAGACCGGGTTCAGTGAAAAATTCAGCCTCGGCCTGATCGTCTCCAGCGCGGAAACAGCCTTGCTCATTCCGCCCAGCATTACCCTGATTATTTACGGCTGGATGACCGGAACCTCCATCACAGGATTGTTCATCGGCGGTCTCGGCGTAGGCTTGGCTCTCGGACTGGCTTTTGCTGGACTGGTGATATTTGAATCCGTGCGTAAAAGCGTTGGTCGTGGCGAAAAAGCAACGGTTCCTTTCTTTTCTGTTTTCAAATCAGCTGCTTGGGCACTGGGCCTGCCGATCATTATTCTCGGTGGTATCTACTCCGGACTGTTCACTCCGACTGAAGCCGCCGCGGTATCAGTTGTCTATGCTATTCTTATTGAAGCTTTCGTGTACAAGAACCTGTCCTTCGCCAGATTAATCAGCATCACTGAACGGGCAGCAATATCAACCACCATTATTTTCATCCTGCTGGCTATGGGCAGCGTACTTTCCTACTTTGTAACGCTGGCTCAGGTTCCGGTTCTGATCACCAATTTCCTTAATGACATTCAGGCCGGTCCGATCACTTTTCTGATGATCGTTAACGTAGCATTTTTCCTTGCCGGAATGTTCATCGATCCCAACTCAGCTTTGCTGATCCTTGTGCCTCCCCTTTATCCGGTTGCACTTTCCATGGGTATCGATCCTATCCATTTCGGTGAGATCGTCTGCCTGAACATCTGCATCGGCATGATCACCCCCCCCTTCGGGCTGGACATCTTCGTGGCTTCCTCCACTCTGGAAAAGCCTGTCATGTCCATCATCAACGGGGTATGGCCGTTCCTGTTCATTAATATTCTGGTCCTCCTTCTGGTAACCTACGTTCCCGGCGTGGCAACTTTCCTGCCCAGCCTTGTTGCTCCCTAAAAAGGTAATCTAACATGATTAACGCAATGACCAGCAATATGGGCGGAACAGGCAACAGCAACAGTCCGCATCCGATTCCGCAACACAAGGCTTCCCTTGATCATCTCACAGCAGAAGCAGAAAAGCTTTTTGATGATCTGGAAAAACTGTCCCGAGATGTGGCAGGTGTGTCCCGCCCTTCATATGGAGAAGCTGAAACACGGGCCTTTGAGCTGATTGAAAAATTCGCTCACAAAGAAGGTTTAATCACCTACCGCGACAATGCCGCAAACCTTGTTGTTGAACTTGAAAAGATCCCGGAGGACAAAGAATATATCCTTATCGGATCACACCTTGATTCAGTACCTCAAGGCGGAAACTATGACGGTGCCGCCGGAGTAATTGCTGGCCTGCTCTGCCTTGCAGAGATTAAACGCAGCGGCAAGACTCTTGAAGTTCCGGTAAAGGTTATCGCTCTGCGCGGAGAAGAGAGCGCATGGTTCGGTGCCTGCTATCTAGGTTCCAAAGCATTGCTCGGTAAGCTGGAAGAATCTGAACAGGAACTCCTCCAGCGTGATGACAGCCGTCCCTTAAAAGATCATATGATCGATTGCGGAGCTGATGTAGAACGCATTGCCAAGGGAGAAGTGCTCATCGACACTTCAAAGATCAAAGCTTTCTTTGAGCTGCATATTGAGCAGGGTCCGGTCATGATCGCCCGCAACCTTCCCGTTGCCGCAGTAACCGGAATCCGGGGCAACATCCGCCATCGCAGGATCAAATGCATAGGTGAAGCCGGTCATTCCGGAGCTGTTCCCCGCTGGCTGCGCAAGGATGCGGTATTTGCCACCGCTGAACTTATCACACGTATTGATGATCACTGGACCACCATCCTTCAGCATGGTGGTGATCTGGTGGCGACCTGCGGTATACTCTGCACCGACCAGCAGCACCATGCCATGTCGCGTATTCCCGGCGAAGTAACTTTCAGCTTTGAAGCCCGCAGCCAGTATGAGCATACCCTAGCGGCCATTGAAGCCCTGCTCCACTCCGAATGTGCTACGATCACTTATGAGCGCAGGGTTAAATTCGAATTCGACAAGCCGGTTAAAACTCCGCCTGCTGTTATTGATCAGGAAATAGTGGATCGTATAAACAATGCTTGCATTGCGGAAGGCTTACCTGTAGAAGCTATTCCCAGTGGAGCTGGGCACGATGCCTCGCTCTTCGCCAACGCGGGTGTTTCCACAGGCATGATATTCGTGCGCAACCGCAACGGCTCTCACAACCCGGAAGAGGCAATGGACATGGAAGACTTTATCCGGGGCCTTTCAGTACTGCACCGCACAATCACGGAGTTCAACTTATGAACAACGAAATAACCATCATACGACCTGATGATTGGCATCTTCACCTGCGCGAAGGTGAAATGCTTGCGGCAGTGCTTCCTTCCAGTGCAAAAATTTACGGTCGGGCCATTGTCATGCCCAACCTCATGGTTCCGGTGACCACCGCAAAACAGGCTGAAGAGTACCGTAAAAGAATAATTGATGCCCGTCCTGAAGGTTCTAATTTTGAACCGCTCATGACCTGCTACCTTACGGATTCAACTTCTGCAGAAGACATTCATACAGCATACGCAGTCAAAGCATTTCATGCGGTTAAACTTTTCCCAGCCGGTGCGACCACGAACTCCGACAATGGAGTTACAGACATTAAAAAGGTCTATCCTGTTCTGAATGCCATGCAGGAAATAGGCTTGCCCCTTTCCGTACACGGCGAAGTCACCGACTCGGAAGTGGACGTTTTTGACCGTGAAGCAGTATTTATTGAACGGGTGCTTGAACCGGTACGTAAAGATTTCCCTGAACTCAAAATAGTATTCGAACACCTGACCAGTAAGGCCGGAGTTGACTACGTTCTTAAGCAGGATGAAAACATGGTCGCGACCATTACCCCGCACCATCTGCTGCTGACCCGCAATGACCTTTTCAAAGGCGGTATGAATCCCTACATGTACTGCCTGCCCGTAGCCAAAACCTTCGAAGACCGCGAGGCTGTGCGCAGGGCCGCCGTATCCGGTGATGAAAGATTTTTCCTCGGCACTGATTCTGCCCCCCATCCTGCCCGTGCCAAAGAAAAGGCCGGAGCAGCGGCGGGCATATTCAATGCCCCCACATCAATAGGATATGTAACTCAAGTGTTTGACGAGCTGAATGCTCTGGACAAACTCGAAGGGTTTACTTCCATATACGGTGCCAGATTTTACGGTTTTTCTCCCAATGGCAGCACTGTTACTTTAGTCAAACGAGAAAACCCCGTTGAAATGGACTGGCAGATTAAAGTCGGAGGAGATATCGTAAAGATATTCAAACCCGATACTCCCTTATTTTGGGATTTGGTTGATTGATACCAGCTGAACCGTTATATTTCGGTTCAGCTTTTTTTTCGCGATACAACTAACACAAGGAGAAAAAATGGTTCCTACCAGCTTTCCTGACAAAGAAACCATCGCTGAAATCACAGCGAAAATGCTCATCGAAGTAGAAGCAGTTCACTTCCGTGCAGATGAGCCCTTCAAGTTCACCTCCGGCTGGGCCAGCCCGGTCTATATTGACTGCCGCAAGCTCATTTCCTTTCCCAGAGTCCGTAATACCCTGATGGATTTCGGAGCATCCATTATCCTGCGTGAATGCGGCTTCGAGTCCATCGACTGCGTTGCAGGTGGCGAAACTGCAGGTATCCCATTCGCCGCATGGCTCTCTGACCGCCTCATGCTGCCCATGCAGTACGTACGCAAAAAACCCAAAGGATTCGGCCGTGACGCTCAGATCGAAGGTGATTTTGCAGAAGGCTCCAAGGTCCTGCTGGTTGAAGACCTGACTACCGACGGTCGCAGCAAGATCAACTTCGCACAGGCTCTGCGCCATGCCGGAGCTGAAGTGACTCATACTTTCGTACTCTTCCACTACGGCATCTTCCCCAAGACCAAGGAAACCCTTGCTTCTGCCGGACTGGAAATGCTTTCTCTCGCAACTTGGTGGGATATCCTCAACGTTGCCAAGAAAGAAAAGTACTTCGACACCAAATCTCTGGATGAAGTGGAAAAATTCCTCAACAACCCCGTTGATTGGTCTGCCGCCCACGGTGGCATTTCCACCTACCCTGAGTAAGCCATTTGATGAAAACGGGGGATATCGTTTGATATCCCCCGTTTTTTTTAGAACCTATCCATCCCATCGTAGACATCGGCAGAAGCAAGAGCCTTTGGTTCATCCAAATCGGCTACTTCGCAATGCCCCGCTGAATCACACTTAAAATACCCCATCATCCTGCGCAGGGTCTCTGCCTGACCGGCCAGTTCCTGCGATGTTGCTGAAACCTCCTCTGCCGCAGAAGCAGAGGTCTGCGTTGCCACTTCTACCTGCGCTACGGCCGCACCAATCTGCTTAATCGACTCATCCTGTTCCGCACAGGTGGCATTAATTTCTTCTACCAAATCGGAGGTCTTGCCGATTTCCGGGACCAATTCATTAAGCATCTGTACAGCCTTATCTGCAACCCTGAGCGTACTGGTGGAAAGCTCGCTAATCTCACCGGCTGCGATTCCACTGCGCTCTGCAAGCTTGCGAACCTCTGCGGCGACAACAGCGAAGCCCTTGCCGTGCTCTCCGGCTCTTGCAGCCTCGATTGCGGCATTAAGTGCCAGTAAATTTGTCTGGCGTGCGATATCCTCAATGATGGTAATCTTCTCGGCAATATCTTTCATCGCTCCGACAGCTCCGGATACGACCTGCCCGCTTTCATCTGCTTTAGCCGCAGCTTTAGCTGCAATTTTAGACGTTTCTTGAGAATTATGGACGTTCTTTTCAATGGACATAGTAACAGAGTTGATTGAGGCGGAAAGCTCTTCCACACTTGAAGCCTGCTCGGATGACCCCTGAGACATGGATTCAGCTGTTGCAGCCAGTTCCTCACTGCCCGCCGCAATATTCGATACAGCAGAATTAACTCCGGTAACAACATCACGAAGCCTGTAGATCATATTCCCCATGGCATTTAGCATTACTCCGGTTTCATCGCGGCTGGCAGACTGCACATTCTGATTAAGATCACCATTGGCCATCCTCATGACTGTGCTCTCTGCCGTACGTAACGGGCGGGCAATAGAATTAGTAACCAGCAAGGAAATCACAATGCCTATAAATAGAGCAACACCACCGAGGCCCATTGCCGTCTTTGAAAAGATCCCGGCCTCGACTTCAAGCGCAACTGTCCGTTGCCCCATGCGCTCTTCCGCCATGGTCCTGATTTTTATCAACTCAGGTTCAATAGCATGAACTGCACCACGCATATCATTATTCTGTTCAGCTATACGGTTATTTTCATCTACAAGAGCCATAAAAGAAGCACGATATACCCCAATTCCTTGTTCAATCCCGGCCCTTACTTTCTCCGGTATAGACGAATCAACAAAAGCAGCCTTCAATTTTTCAAGGTCAGCAAGAGTTTTCTTTACATACTTTTCGCTTCCACGGAGCAAATAATCCTTCTCGTTCCTGCGCACCGAAAGAATTAAAGATTGAACCTGCGGTACAAAGACAGACTGCAAAGCCTTTTCCATATTCCCGGCAGAGGTACGCGCCTGCAGGTATAGTGAAGACTTAAGTTCAGCAGGCACCCCCTGCATAATCCTTTCCATGGCTTGAGTGTATATTCCAAGTTCCTTGAGCTGCAGCTTTTTAGCATCCTCAGCACATGGACTTTTATCCAACCCATTTTTATAGGCATTCACTGCTGCAAGAAACTGCGTATGGTATTTTGCACTCCCGGTTCTCATAAAATCTTTTTCATACCGGCGCATCTGCAACCACTGCAAATATAAATCATCTACTGCAAATTCCGGCACGCGGTTCATTATCATATGAGCAGCAGCCCGGAATTCACCCTGCAGGCCTTCTTCAGGAGTCAGCCCTTTTCGCACATAACTTTGAACGACTTCCTTGAATATCTTCAAATATTGCAATGCATCATCTTTAATTGTCGCCGCAAGGTTTCCTATCTCATTTACTCCCGTATTATGTCCGACCATGGCAACATTATCCATGGCAGCAACTATCTCTGACACACTCTTTTCAACCCGCGGAGGATATTTCATATCATTGCGCAGCATAAAATCCTTTTCAGACCTGCGGGCTTCAAGCATAGCTATTTCTGCTTTCTGGACCTGCTGAGAAATAAAAACCTCTTCACTGAGAACATCAGTATATCCATTCCCGGTTTCAGTCAGTGCGAACTGATACATTCCCAATGCAGAAGCACACAAACTGAGGACAATTAAAATATTACCTAAAAACTTGGTCTTGATTTTAAATTTATCCAGTAAGCTCATATTCCCTCCGTCCTAAAGGACTAATGCGAATTCGCTGCAACTGCATAAGTGCCGCCATTACACCTGCTAAAATTCCGTAACAAGAATGTAACACAAGAAAGTATTTTTATACTAATCAAAAAAAATCCCCCCTTATACTTTTCAGTACAGGGGGGGATTAATATCTTATTATTGAATATCAGCTAGAAAGTCTGCTTAAACAAATCCTCACTGGAACCTGAACCGCCGGAATCTCCATCCTCGCCGGAACCGGATGCGGTCCTTGTGGGCTGCGTACCTTCCTTGAACGGCAAGAAGTAGGTTTCCTTGGAATTAGGTCCGGCAAGCAGACCGGAAGCAGCATCAATTTTAGCCATTACAACACCGTCAGGCTGCGGAAAATCCTCATATGGATAATCATTTTCCACCTTCATGCGGTAAGAAACCCAAAGCGGGCTGGCAGCACGTGAACCGGTCTCCCATTTACCCATGGGAGTCAGCTGGTCAAAGCCGACAAATACACCGGTTACAAGATAGGGAGAAAATCCCATGTACCATGCATCCTGCTCATTGTTGGTTGTTCCGGTCTTACCGGCAACCGGACGGCGCAAAACTTTTGCTCTCCAGCCGGTTCCATGCTGGACAACCTCTTTCATCAGGTCACACATAATGTAGGCAGTCTGCGGGCTGATGGCATCGGTAAATTCCGGTTTGGAATCATAAAGCAATTCTCCCCATGCACTGTTCACTGAAAGAACCAAACGGGCTTTTACGCGGGAACCGCCTCTTGCGAAAGTTGAATAGGCTTCAACCATATTCAGCAGGGTTACAGAACCGGAGCCAAGTGCCACAGAAAGGTCTCTGGGAAAATCAGCTTCAAGGCCCATGTCTTTAGCGCGCTGGATAATTTTATCAATGCTCATCTTGCGGGCCAGCCTGATTGTCACAAGGTTTCTGGATTTAACCAGAGCTGTGCGCAGTAAGGTAGGTCCGTAGAATACACCTTCGAAGTTCTGCGGTTTCCAAAGCTTCCCGGCTTCCATGTCAGTGTACACGAAAGGAGCATCCATCAGGATTGAAGCTGTGGTAAAACCATTATCCATAGCTGTTGAATAAACAATAGGCTTGAAAGCAGAACCGGGCTGACGTTTAGCCTGAGTTGCACGGTTAAACTGGCTTCCCTGATTTCCGCCGAAGGCATAACCTCCGACCATTGCCAGAACATCGCCATTCTTGGGGTCCATGGAAACAAGAGCTCCCTGCACAACAGGCTTCTGCATCAGAGAAACCAGCCAACTGACATCACCCAAAGTATCGGTTTCAGGATCAACCTGATTGAAGTTGACTTCGCTGCCGTCTTTGAAAAAAGCCTTATCAAGCCTTGCCCAGACCACGTCACCCTTTTTGAGTATCTTGGTGGCATCCTTCTGGGGGCGGACATCTTCAGGAGCTTTCTTCACATCAGGAGTACGGCACCATTGCATGCTTGTAACAGGCATAGTTGCAGCGTACTTGCCGAACTTAACAGCAGCTTCCTTGTTGGAAACCTTGGTAACCAGAACCTTGACCCATTTCCCGGGACGCAGTTCCGGTTCAGGAATAATTTCAGAAGCGAGGAATCCGGCATATTCAGCAGGCTCAAGTTCCAGCAAAGGCCCTCTCCAGCCACGACGTCTAGTGGAGGATTCAAGCCCCTCCCTAACAGCTTCATCGGCTGCGTCCTGATGCTTGATATCACAAGTGGTGTAAACATTAAGACCACCTGTGTAGACAGTCTCCTCACCATATTTATCAATCAGCCAGCGACGAACTTCTTCAAGAAAATAGGGACCGTGCTTCCATGAAGGATCTTCCATGCTCTTGTAGACAAGAGGCTGCTCCACAGCCTTGTTGTACTCATCGCGGGTAATCCAATTATGCTCATACATCTGTCCAAGCACATAGAGCTGACGGGCCTTTGCCCTTTCAGGGTGACGCAGAGGATCATAACGGCTTGGAGCCTGCGGCAATCCTGCCAGCAGTGCACATTCAGCAACAGTAAGCTCAGTTACATGCTTTCCAAAATAGGTACGCGCTGCGGCTTCAACTCCGTAAGCTCCTGCTCCAAGATAAATCTGGTTCAGGTAAATGGTCAGGATTTCATCTTTTTCAAGATAATGCTCCAAACGGAAAGCGAGGATGGCTTCCTTGATCTTACGCTTGTAGCTCTTCTCAGGAGACAGGAGCAAACGCTTAATAATCTGCTGGGTAATGGTACTTCCGCCCTGAGTCTTTGCGCCGCTTTTCATGTTGGCAACAAAAGCACGGGAAATAGCGGTAAAATCAACACCGTCATGCTGATAAAAAGAAGCATCTTCGGCTGCCAGAAAAGCCTTTGGCAACAGCGGAGTCATCTCGTCCATGCGGACCAGAAAACGCTTTTCCTTATAAAAATATCCGAGAACCTTGTGGTTGCGGGAATAAACAGTGGTAACCAGAGGAGGATTATAGTCGGTAATATTTTTGAATCCGGGCAGATCGCTGGCAGCCCAGAAATAAAGTCCGGCAATGGACCCTACGCCGAGGATTCCCATCGCCAACGTCACTATCAGTAGGATTTTATATACTTTTTTCATTTGTGATTCTCATCAGTCATCTGCATGGGGAACAAAGCCCCAAGCTATTCTCAGCCTGCTATGCAATTCTCGCACTTCGGCCTGCGTAATTCCAAGAGCTTTAAAAAGCTTGCCCGGAGTCTTATTTTCATGCTGAGCGAGGCATTTTTCAACTTCAAGAAGTGTAATTCTGCCATTTTCGTTTGTCCAAAAAGGAAAAAGCCGGCAATACAAGGGCCGGACTTCTTTGGGGATAACACAGCCCTCGCTACCAAGAAACAAACATTTTCCATTGGAATCAACTTCCAACCGGTAATGCATTCCACCCGGGGGAAAAAGCTCTTTTACTCTTCTGCGTTGCCCCGGAAAAAGTCGAAGTAAATTTTCAATAAAAACAGGCGTATTTACTTGTAAAGCAAACCCACCGGAATCGGGAACGCACTCAATGATGCGTTCCCGTTCATATTCTGAGACAGGGAAGCAAACTTCCTCTGTTCCCGGAGTCAGTTCACAACATGTCGGCCCCTTGGCGGCACATCTGGCACAGACAAAAGGATCGCTCATGATAATCAAAGACTCCCGGTTCTTTTAGCCTTCATTTTCAAGGCACATTTTTCCATATCCCTTGCAGGGAGCAATGGGATAATCACCGTTGAAGCATGCAAGGCAGTATGAATCCTTGTCTTCCACTGAACTGAGCAGCCCTTCGATGGACAGGTAGTGCAGTGAATCAAGGCCGAGGAAACGTGCAATTTCCTCTTCAGTGCTGTTGGCGGCAATAAGCTCTCCTTTGGAAGAGAAATCAATACCGTAGTAGCAAGGGAAGCGGATCGGCGGGCAGCTGACCCGCATGTGAATCTCACGGGCACCGAGTTCACGCAGCTTTTTGATTCTGGTCCGGGTAGTTGTTCCGCGGACAATAGAATCTTCCACGATCATAATTTTCTTACCCTTGATCATGGATTTAACCGGGTTAAGTTTAACCCGTACGCTGAAATCGCGCATATCCTGAGAAGGCTGAATAAAAGTACGGCCTACATAATGGTTGCGAATCATCGCCAACTCAAGCGGCAGACCGGACTGCTGGGAAAAACCTACAGCAGCATAGTTACCGGAGTCAGGAAAAGGCATGACGAAATCTACATCAACCGGCTGTTCTTCTGCGAGAACTGCACCCATTTTCTTACGTCTTTCATAAACAACTTCACCGAAAACGGTAGAGTCAGGACGTGCGAAATAAATAAGCTCAAAAATACACTGACGCTTAGGAGCGCTTTCGCAATAGGTGTAGGAAGTCAGTTTGCCGCCTTCCACTACGACCATTTCACCTGCATTTAGAGGACGAATTTCCTCAGCATCAATCAGGTCAAATGCACAAGTCTCAGAAGCAAAAGTATAATTATCACCTACACGTCCGATAGCCAACGGACGGAACCCGTTGGGGTCTTTAACAGCAATAAGCTTATCATTAGCCATGATCAGCAGGGAGAATGCTCCCTTAACCTTACGGCAGGCCTCCATGACAGCGTCTTCAATTGTATTACCGTTAAGATTCTTGGCAATCAGGTGGACAAAGACCTCAGAATCCATGGTAGTCTGGAAAATTGATCCCTGTGCCTCAAGCTCATGACGCAGTTCAAGGGTGTTTACGAGGTTTCCGTTATGAGCGATCGCCAGATGCAGATCACCGAATTTAACGAGAAAAGGCTGCGCGTTCCTGATCAGAGAAGCCCCGGTAGTGGAATAACGGATATGTCCGACACCAATGTCGCCTTTAAGTTCTTTACCCAAATGACGTTCATTGAAAACATCAGCAACAAGGCCCATGCCCTTCTGCTCACGGATGCTTGTACCATCCCATGTAACTATCCCGGCAGATTCCTGTCCGCGATGCTGCATAGCGTAAAGGCCAAAGTATGTCATTCTTGCTGCTTCGGGATGTCCATAAATCCCGAACAGTCCGCAATATTCTTTTTTCATCTTTCCTGCTCTTGCAATGTAAGCTTTAAAATTACGGCTACGTTTTTTGCAAAACAATCCAATACAAACGGGAACTCCAAGGCATATAAGCCTGAGGAATCACCCTAAAAAGGAAAAGGACCGTGCGTTATGCCCGGTCCGTTTTCCTGTTTATATACTTTTTACATATCGTGATAGCGCTGTAAGCACTGCACATCAAGCCCTTTACCGCGTTGTTCCTCAATTGCCAGACTCATGGCGTGAGCACCCGCGACAGTGGTTGTATATGCCAGTCCGTAAAGCAATGTTGTCTGCCTGATCTCCTTGGAGTCAGAAACAGTCTGCTTACCGGACGGGGTGTTTATCAAAAGGTCAATGTCTCCGTTCTTGATGTAGTCAACAACGTGCGGACGACCTTCGTTAACCTTAAGAATCTTCTTAGTTGCAATTCCCTGTTCAAACAGAAAATCTGCAGTTCCGCCGGTAGCCAGTATCTTGAAACCAAGTCTTTCAAAATTTCTGGCAGTAGGCAATATCGCTTCCTTGTCCCTGTCTTTCACCGAGATGAACACGGTTCCCTCAAGGGGCAACTTTATTCCCGCACCAAGCTGAGCTTTCATAAACGCGAGGCCGGGAGTATAATCCATACCCATAACCTCACCGGTGGAGCGCATTTCAGGTCCAAGCATTACGTCTACGTTGGGGAACCTGTTAAAGGGGAAAACTGCTTCCTTGACGGAGTAGAAACCTTCTTTACGCTTGGACCAAGGATCGAGATCCTTGAGCTTTTCACCGAGCATGACTTTGGTTGCCATCTTTGCCAGCTGGATACCGGTAGCCTTACTTACGAAAGGCACGGTTCTGGAGGCGCGTGGGTTAACCTCGATGATGTAGATATCACCGTCTTTGACTGCGAACTGAATGTTCATCAAGCCGACAATCTCAAGCTCTTCAGCAAGGGCTACAGTCTGACGCTCAATTTCCTTAACGATTTCATCGCTGAGGGTGTGCGGAGGCAGAACACAGGCAGAGTCACCGGAGTGAATCCCGGCTTCCTCAATGTGCTCCATCACCCCTGCGACATAAGTCTGTTCGCCGTCAGCAAGGGCATCTACGTCAACTTCAACTGCATTCTCAAGGAACTTGTCAATGAGAATGGGGTGTTGCGGGGAAACAACCGCTGCTTCGCGGAAGTAGGAATCAAATTCCTCGTCACTGTATACGATATCCATTCCACGTCCGCCGAGGACATAGGAAGGACGAAGTACCAAAGGATAACCAAGACGCTCAGCAATGGCTTTAGCGTCATCGAGAGACATGGCGGTTCCGTTCGGCGGCTGCTTGAGATCAAGTTTCTTGAGCAGCGCCTGAAATCTTTCCCTGTCTTCGGCACGGTCAATTGCATCCGGGGAAGTACCCAGAATATTAACACCGGCCTTAAGCAGCGGAATCGCGAGGTTCAGAGGAGTCTGACCGCCGAACTGCACGATTACCCCTTCAGGTTTTTCAAACTCAATGATGTTGAGCACATCTTCATAGGTAAGCGGCTCAAAATAAAGTCTGTCGGAAGTATCATAGTCAGTGGAGACGGTCTCGGGGTTGGAGTTAACCATGATTGACTTCACGCCCATGTCTTCCAATGCGAAAGCAGAGTGACAGCAGCAATAGTCAAACTCAATTCCCTGCCCGATCCTGTTAGGTCCACCGCCAAGAATCATAACCTTGCGTTCAGGCATGGATTCTGCTTCCTGACCGGACTCATAAGTGGAGTAGAAATAAGGAGTGTAAGCCTCAAATTCCGCCGCACAAGTATCAACCAAATAATATGTGGGAACCAGACCGAGTTTTTTCCTGAAACTACGGACGTTCTCTTCAGTCTCTCTCCACATTGTTGCCAGCTGCGGATCGGAATAACCGTATTCCTTGGCTTTCTTGAACATAACCGGAACCCGCCCGTCACCGGAATAAAGTCCGGTTTCAAGGGAGAACTGGCGAAGTTCTTTTTCAAAAGTAACAAGATCTTCAAGCTGGTGCAGATACCAGGGATCAATCTTGGTGATATCGAAAATTTCCTCAAGGGTCATACCGGCGAGAAAAGCTTCACGCAGGTAGAACATACGCTTTGAATTTGGCTTACGGATCAGGCTGATCAATTTATCGCGCTCGATATCGCTGGGCTCAAAGACCTTACCGAAACCGGGCATTCCGACTTCAAGAGAGCGCAGACCTTTCTGCAGGCACTCCTTAAAAGTCCTGCCGATTGCCATGGTCTCACCGACACTCTTCATGGCGGTGGTCAGGAAATCTTCGGAACCGGGGAATTTTTCAAAGGTAAATCTGGGAATCTTGATTACGCAATAGTCAATGGTCGGCTCGAAGGAAGCCATTGTCTCGCGGGTAATATCGTTGGGAATCTCATCAAGGGTGTAACCAACCGCAAGTTTCGCTGCGATCTTGGCAATGGGGAATCCGGTTGCTTTGGAAGCAAGTGCGGAAGAACGGGATACACGCGGGTTCATTTCGATAATGGCCAGCTCTCCGTTTTCCGGGTTGATTGCAAACTGTACGTTTGAACCACCGGTCTCAACACCGATTTCACGCATAATAGCGAGAGATGCATCCCTGAGCATCTGATATTCAACATCGGTCAAAGTCTGTGCAGGA
Organism: Maridesulfovibrio sp.; assembly: GCF_963666665.1. Lineage (NCBI taxonomy): Bacteria > Pseudomonadati > Thermodesulfobacteriota > Desulfovibrionia > Desulfovibrionales > Desulfovibrionaceae > Maridesulfovibrio > Maridesulfovibrio sp. Next base: position 1,082,121 of record NZ_OY762999.1, on the reverse strand, counting down.
GCAACGGTGATGGAGTCCCCGGTATGCACACCCATGGGGTCGATGTTTTCAATGGAACAGATGATTACGCAGTTATCCTTACGGTCACGCATGACCTCCAACTCGTATTCCTTCCAGCCGAGGATGGATTCTTCGAGCATAACCTCGTTCTGAAGGCTGGCAGCAATACCCTTCATGGCGATCTCTTCCAGATCATCCATGTTGTAAGCAACACCGCCGCCGGTACCACCAAGGGTAAAGGCAGGACGGATGATGATGGGAAAACTGATTTCCTTACCGCAGCGGCGGACATCATCAAGGTTGCGGGCAATACGACTGGTAGGAACCTTAAGGCCGATTTTTTCCATGGCTGCACGGAAAAGCTCGCGGCTCTCGGCTTTTTCAATTACCTCAACAGAAGCACCGATCAATTCAACACCGAATTTATCAAGCACTCCCATTTCTGCAACAGCAAGCGCGGTATTAAGTGCGGTCTGTCCGCCAAGAGTAGGCAGCAGTGCATCCGGTCGTTCTTTTTCAATGATTTTGGCAATGGTGCCGGGTTCGATGGGTTCAATATATGTTCGATCCGCTAAGACGGGATCGGTCATGATGGTTGCGGGGTTAGAGTTAACGAGAATAACTTCGTACCCCTCTTCTTTAAGGGCTTTGAGAGCCTGAGTACCGGAATAGTCAAACTCGCAGGCCTGACCAATGACAATCGGCCCGGAGCCGATAAGCATAATTTTCTTGATATCAGTGCGTTTAGGCATGAACTCCATCCAATAATGGTTTTGAAATATTGGCGTTAGGACTTGTGGTGAGACAGAAAGACATAAATCATTACTCGCAGATGAGCAAGCATAGAGTTGCCCACCTTATTTATATGATAACTCTCCCGCACCATTGACAAAGCAAACAACTGACTTTAAATTTCAATTGCAATGAACGCAATGATACAAACAGCAGAAGCAAGACCGCTATCCAGCTACAAAAGCGGAATGTCGGTCAGAGTAACCGGTTTTGATGCCGGGAAGTGCTGCCGCGGCAGACTTCTTTCCATGGGCATTATCCCCGGCACAATTGTTGACATCATCAACAATAACGGCCGTATGAATATACGAGTGCGCAGCGCGCAGTATGCCATCGGTTGCGAAATGGCCCAAAAGATCATGGCAATTCCGGTCTGTGACTGCAACAAATGCAGTGCATTTTAATATACACCCTTCACGTATTTTCGCCAAACAGATCAAGAAGATTTTCCCATGAGTTCAGACGCAAAATGGCAATCCCTTGAAATTCTCGCCAGCGACGGTTCATGGTGGTCTCTCACAATTCTGGAAATGAAAAAAGTACATGACCGGATCAAGGCGACATACGGTGTCTGGTCGAGCACCGAAGATTCTATCGCGACTATGAATTCCCTTAAAAATTACAGAGACTTTGTTGAACGCACAGAAGGCCGGGTTGTAGATCTGGTCATCAATGGTGTTGATATTCCATACGACCTTCCTAAAAAGACCAAAGCTTAACTCCCACCAGCTTGTTTTATTTGCCTTCCCTCAGCTCTTCTGGCATTTTCCAGCTATGAGTAATATAAAATCCACCGAAGAAAGAATAGAAAGTCTTGAAACTGCCCTCGCGCTTCAAGATCAGACAGTTGAAGAGCTGAACAAGTTCATCATCGCCCAGCAAAAACAGATATCCGATCTTGAGAAAAAACTCCTGCTCATGGTCAGTCAGATGAAGGACCTGAAAGATGCTGTTGCCCATGCTTCACCGCAGGATGACGCACCACCGCCCCACTACGGTCAGCTTTAAAATTCCAAAATTCAGCATTCTCTAAAAACCTGCCAGCCTTGGATTCCGATATGAAAAAAATTGACGTGCTCATTAATGCTTACGGCAAGCCTTTTCAAACGGCACTTTCCCTGCTTTCACTTATGAAACACAGTGGGCATTGGATTGACCGCATCTGGTTTGTTCAGGATAGGCCGGAGGAAACTGAGGCTCTTGGAAGACAATTTATTCTGGACCTACTGGACAACATAACCCTTTACAAACCCTCTGACTGGCGCTGGATCAACCATATCGAAGAGGAATTGCTTACCGACGACGCGTACCGCCACTCAATTAGATATCAATACGGATGGGAACACACTGATAAAGATTTCGTGCTGACCGTCCACAACGATGTCTACTTCACAGCTGATCCGGTAAATCTCCTTATGGGAGTGATCGGCGACAACATAGCCGCCGGAACAATCGGTTTATGCTGCCAATGTCCGGCATTCCACCATAAATTATGTTCACCGGAAACATATCAGGATTACCGCCCTACCCTGAAGGAGTTCATAGCCATAGCCAGTGATCCCAAAGGATATATCCCCACGGATGTATCGAATTACATGGTGTGCCCGTCGCTGCGCAAAAAGCCTTGGCCTCTGCCATCATGCCGCGTCAACGAGTGGTGCGCATTAATCAATATGCAGAAGGCCCGACCGGCCACAGTTCCAATCGGTCCGGCACGACCTTTCGGAGCTCACGTATTCGAAGGAGTTAAGCGCGAATTAAAAGAGGGTGAAGAATGGCAGGAATTCCAGAATAATCTGGGAATAGTGTATGATACGGCAATGGCATGGTTTAGGGATGTTCATCATCAAGGACACACTTGCGCCCATCAGGATTTGTCAGAAATTGCACAACACTGGAGCGGACATCAGGCCCTTTTCGATACAAATCTTTATGCGGAAAACGAAAATCGCGCCAAAAAAATTCTGGAGCAGGAATTCAATCTTCAGTTTTCAAATTAACCGCTCCCCAAAACATAAAAAAAGGCAGCCCTATCAGGACTGCCTCAAAACAACTTAGCCTAACCTTGCAACATAAATCTCTACTTTCCATTATTTACAAAACCCATCACGAGTTGAAACAACTCGTTAGCTCTATTAGTACTACCCTGTGCACCTCTTTCTCGAGCCATTCGCTTATGTTTGGGCAGATTTGACCCAGCATAAATAATGAACGGAGTGTTATCATTTGAAGCCCTTAATTTATCCAGCAAAACATATCCCTCTTGAGTACCTTCTGCACGCCCCATATCAGAGATAACAACTGCAAATTTCTCCTGATCCATGATAGTTAAAGCCTCATCAGTAGACAAAGCCAACCTTATCTCAAGACCTTGAGCCTCAAAAGCCTGACGCTCATAAATATTATTTTCAGGCACATCATCAACCCAAAGAATTTTATTTTTCCATTTTTCTCTAGACTTATTCTGATAAACATTTGAAATCAGCAAATCAACTATTTCATCAATCTTATTTCCATTTAATTCCTTACCATCACCAGAGTACTTGGTTTCAGCTGCCGCTAACAAAGCGGCGGAGGAAATTTGAGTTTTCAAAAAATTTTCCTCGTCTTTGAAATCTGAAGGACCATACAATTTTCGATGATGCTTTGTGACAAGCCACATAAAACCAAAGAATACAATAACAGGAAAAATACTCATAAAATAAATCAAGGGAGTGATCTCAATATTTGAGTTGTTTCCATATCCAACAACAAGTGCTGCCAAGCCATATACGAGGACAATAAAAAGAGCTATTATACCTAACGGACTTTTAGTATAGCCTTTTGCTACAGAAGAAAATTCAATTAAGCTCACTGCACCCTCCTATACCACATTCCATTTTAAAACTCTTATCGCATAAAATAGACTAATAATTCAATAAAATCCATAAAAAAAGGCAGCCCTATCAGGACTGCCTTTTTCATTTACTAGCACAAAATAAATTTAAGAAACCTTACATCCGTTGGCAACTGGTGCGCTAACGCTCAGCAGCTGCATCTCTTCGCCGTTACGCACAGCGAGGATCATGCCCTGAGACACTTCACCGCGCAGCTTGCGAGGCTGAAGGTTCACAACCACAACAACCTGACGGCCTTCCAGTTCTTCAGGCTTGAAGAATTCAGCCAGCCCGGCCACAACCTGACGAGGCTCATCGTCACCGGTATCGATCTTGACCAGCAGCAGCTTGTCAGCATCAGGGTGTTTAGCTACGGAAAGCACGGTTCCCACACGCATATCCACTTTCTGGAAATCGGGAAACTCAATTACTCCGGGAATTTCTTCCTTGGCCTGCTTGGGTTGCTTCTTGGATTTCTTGGCTTCCTTCTCTGTGGGAGCAGGTTCTTCCTTGGGCAGTTCCACTCTCGGAAAAAGATTGGATTTCTTGGCAACTTCGGTGTCCGGATCAAGAAGACCCCAGACATCAATTTCGCCCTGCAGGTTTACCTTTTCAGGAGCAAACACGATACCCAGCTGTTCCAGCATTTTCTCACTGGCTTCAGGCATGACCGGCCAGAGATGAACTGCAATCTTACGCATGTTTTCAAGCAGGACATACATAACAGTGCCAAGGCGGGACATGTTCTCTTCTTTATAAAGAGCCCAAGGCTGAGTGGTATCAATGTATTTGTTCAAGCCGCGCACAAGTTCCCAAAGCCCTTCGAGGCCACGGGAAAATTTCGCTTCCATGAAATTATTCTGGAATTCGGCCATTGCTTTACGGCCAAGGCTCTTGATTTCGCAATCTTCTTCGCCTTCATCGCCCTGAGCCGGAACTTTGCCCTCAAAATATTTATGGGTCATAGACAGGGTACGGCTGAAAAGGTTGCCGAGGTCGTTGGCAAGATCAGCATTGAGACGGCCCACAAGAGCTTCCTCAGAAAAGCTGGAATCATTGCCGAAAACCATTTCACGCAACAGGAAGTAACGGAAAGCATTAACACCGTATTTCTCTGCCATTTCCAGCGGAGAAACAACGTTGCCCAGAGACTTGGACATCTTGGTATCTTTAATCAGCCAGTAGCCGTGTACGTTAAGATGCTGGAAAGGTTCAATTTCAGCAGCTTTCAGCATTGTAGGCCAAAAGATTGCGTGAGGTTTCAGAATATCCTTTGCAACAAGGTGGTTGGCCTTAGGCCAGAATTTCTTAAATTTCTCACCTTCAGGATATTCAAGTGCTGTAATGTAGTTAATGAGAGCATCGAACCACACGTAAGTCACAAACTTATCATCAAAGGGCAGCTCAATGCCCCACTCCAGGCGGCTCTTGGGACGGGAAATACAAAGATCTTCAAGCTCGCCGGACTTGAGAAGGCTCAACACTTCATTGCGATATCTTTCAGGGCGGATAAAATCGGGATTGGCATTGATATGCCCGATGAGCCAGTCCTGATATTTGGACATCTTGAAAAAATAGTTCTTCTCAGCAATATATTCAGGAACGGTTTCGTGCTGCGGACATTTTCCGTCAACAAGTTCCTTCTCTGTATAGAATCTTTCACATCCGAAGCAGTAATGACCGCCATATTCACCGAAATAAATATCACCTTTATCGTAAACTTTCTGCAGAACTTCCTGAACGCACTTAATATGCCTTTCCTGAGTAGTCCTGATGAAATCGTCATTATCAATCTGCAGACCGGGCCAAATTCCGCTGAACAGAGAGCTTATCTCGTCGACATATTCACGTGGTGTCTGGCCACCTTTTTCCGCAGCCTGTACAATCTTGTCACCGTGCTCGTCTGTTCCGGTGAGAAAGAAAGTTTCATCTCCCAGCAGCTTGTGAAACCTTTTCATGGAATCAGCAAGAATTGTTGTATAGGCATGGCCGAGGTGCGGCTTTGCATTAACATAATAGATGGGAGTTGTAATAAAAAACGAATCCAAAATCAGTCACTCCTGTTAAGGTGATAACAATCGGATTTAATAAAAATTATATAAAGCGGCTACTGCCGCATGAAAAATCCGAAATGAATACAGCGTAAAAAATCTTAACAGCCGGGTGAGAATACTGACATTTTCAACCGGCCGCAAGATTGCTTACTGCTAACGGGCAGAACGCATATAGCGAAGAACCCGAATATAAGCAAATATTTCTATTCTAACAATTAATTGCTTTTATTCTTCCGTTGTCCGGAAGGCTTACGTTTACGCCTGCGCCTTGAAGGACGGCGGCGTGAAGACTTATTAGGTTTGCCGGATTCATCATTTTCTCCGGACTTAGCAGGCTCTGCAGGTTGGCTATCCTGCTCCGGACTTTTCTGTTCCGGACTCTGCTGAGGACGATCCTTTTGGGAGAAACGCTTCCGGTTCTCCTGCTGCAGGGAATCATCCTTGCGGCTCTCCTGTTTTTCTTCAAGCATATCCACTGAGACTTTTGTCTCATCAGATTGTTCAGATTCAACGTTCTCGCGTACAGGCTTACGCTCCGGCCTTGGGCGCTCAGCTTTCGGTCTGTCGCTTTTTGAACGTTCAGGACGGGTACGATCAGTTCTCGAACGCTCAGGACGTTCTGGACGGGAGCGCTGAGGACTTGAACTGCCTCCATCGCGGTCTTCCCAACCATTATCTCCGTCCTCAGGACGTCCCCTGCGAGGTTCATCAGAACGAGCATCAGGCTCCCCTCTCCGATTAGATCCGGAGGGCTTAATCATATCCGGCCAATCATCCAAGGGAATTTCAATCTCATCACCCTGCTCAGGCAAAACGGTCAGGGTATTCCTGAAAAAGTTAGTCCGTGTAACCCTTACAGTACCGTGAACGGTATTGTATTTCTTCCCGGTCTTGGGACTTTTACGATGGAAATCTTCGTAGTTTTCCTGTTCAAACGATAAGCAACAGAGCAACCTGCCGCAAATACCGGAAATTTTAGTCGGGTTAAGGAAAAGATTCTGTTCCTTGGCCATGCGGATGGTTACCGGCATGAACTTACGCATAAAGCGTCTGCAGCAACAGATCTGACCGCAGTTGCCAATGGCTCCCAGCATCTGGGTTTCATGGCGTACACCAATCTGGCGCAGTTCAATACGGGTTCTGTACTCCTTAACCAAATCCTTAACGAGCTCACGAAAATCAATTCTTCCCGGAGCCGTAAAGTAGAAGATCATCTTGCTGCGATCAAAAAAGACCTCAACATCCACAAGCTTCATCTCGAGCTTCTGGCGATCAATGCAATCTTTACAAAACCTGTGTGCTGTGCGGGCAAGTTCCTTGTTTTCCACTTCAGCTTCAAGGTCTTCCTCGCCTGCAAGACGGTAGATTGTTTTAATGGAGTCCTCGGTAACATCTTCGGGCAGATCCTGTTGCACGACAAAAACCTTGCCGAGCCCCATGCCCTGCTCGGTCTTCACGATGACCGAATGTCCTTCCCGAACAACGAAAGGACCGGACGAAAAGTAATATATCTGTCCGAAATCGTTAAATTTAACGCCTAAAATCTGTGACATTGTAAAAAAACCTTATATAAAACCGCAACTCATGGCGGATAAAACTTGATATGAAGGAGCCACAATAGACCACTTCCAAAGGAACTTCAATTCTGTTTTCCATTCCTAATAGCCCTGAATAAAACAATTTTTAATATTTAGCAAAAAAAATCCGCAGCAATAGCCGCGGATTCTTACCTGATTTCAGGGCAAAAAATATAAAAACAGGACTCAATATTCATCCTGAAATTTTCTAAACCAGATTAAACTGAAAAGCCGAGATTTTTGAGCTCCTTCACAAGCTTGTTCTCTTCAATTGGCTTAACAAGATAAGAGGTGGCTCCGCCAAGGAAAAACGCATCATGGGTTTCCTTACGGTCATCAAGCATGGTTGTAACGATAACCTTAACCGCGCCATTTTCCTCGACCTTGAAATCTTTCTCAATGGACCTGATCTCACGCAAAGCCTGCTGTCCGTCCATTTCCGGCATAACAAGATCCAGACAAACCAGATCATACGCTTTTCCAGATTCAAGACCCTTCTTAAATGCAAAAACAGCCTCTTCACCGTTAACGGCGATATCGCACTGCGCATATGGCTTCATGATCTCATGCAACATATTGCGGCAATAAAAATCATCATCAACTATCAGCACCCGCATGCAGACAAACCTCCATTCATCATAGGCTTTACATATAGACTTCGGTCAATGGGTAGACATTGGCACTTTTGCACATGAAAATCAAGTTTCCAGCGCAACAATAATCAGAAAAATGCATTTTAAATCAAGGGCCAGTTATCACCTTCCCTTCACTATTCCATTCCACGGTAATCATCCCGTATGCGGAAGTCGTATACATACATACGTGTCTTTTATCCAGTTCACTTATGACTTTTTTTGCTACAAAATTAAAACGATTTAAAAAACCGCATGCAGCAATAGCCATTGCAGGGGCAACACGTTCATATAATTCAGGAGAATACGACCCGGCGCTACCATGGTGAGGAAGCAGCAGTACGCTGGAAGAAAGATCCTGCGTATGCTTTAAAACAGCCCGTATCCCCTTACGATCCAGATCTCCTGAAATGGATAACAACGGATGCCCGTTCCAGAGCAGTCTAAGATATAAAGAACGGTCGTTAGTGCTGCCCGTGAACACAGGTGAAGGATGCAACACCTCCATGATCAAGCCCGGCTCAAGAACAACCTTCTCCCCGCTTACGAGAATTTGAGGATTTAGCCCCTTTTCTGCAAATGCCGCTTCAAAACGTTCCCCTATCCACCCGCTGGGAACATCTCCATTGGAATAAAAACTGCCCACAGAAAACTTTTCCAGAAGAAAGGCCAAGCCTCCGGCATGATCCCTGTCCCCATGGGTCATGAAAATATTATCCACTCGCGGTAAATGACCGTAAGTCAACCAAGGCCCGACGATAGAACGCCCCATATCAAAGGTCCTGCCGAATCCGCCGCCACCATCAACAACAGTACGCGTTCCTTCAGGACCGGTAATCACCACACACTGGGACTGTCCGGTATCAAGAATATCCATGCGTACCCGATCCGGCCCGAATTCCCCTGAAAAGCGCACTCCAAGCAGCAGTACAACAGGTACGAGTAACAATTGTGCCTGTCTTAATTTTCCATAAACCAAGAGAAGAACAGCTCCCAGCAAGAGGTAATAAATCAGCAGCTCTTCCCAATGTGGACGGTAAAAAGCATATTCCGGCAGCAAACCTATGCTGGCGGCCTCACGCACCAGTTGCAGAAGCCAATCAAAAACCTTTGCCCCGACCACAAATAATGAATGCGAAATTTCCGGGCTGAAATATGAAAAGACGAGTCCGCCAACGCCGCAGACTGGCATAATAAATGACCCGATAATGGGCACAAAAAGTATATTGAAAAGAAAATTCGGAATGAGTACCCCGAAATTCCAGACTATGAGCGGAAGTAAGGCAATATTGGCTGACAAACTGACGTAAAAAACTGCCAGCGCGAAACGGACTGCTTTAAGCGATGGATTGTGGGCTGAAGGCATCAATCGTGCAAACACAGGATAAAGCAAGGCAATTCCGGCCACAGCCAAAACCGAAAGCTGAAATCCCAGATCAAAGACACTAAGCGGGACAAAAACCAAAATCACAACAACGGCCAGAAAAAGACCGTCCAAAAGGACTCTGCCCCGGTTGAAAAACATGAGCAGGCCCCAGAAACCGAACATACATACAGCACGCACAAGAGATGGACTGAACTGCCCCAGCCAGAGATAGAGCAAAACCGGGACAAAAGAGAACAGCACACCCAAACGCATTTTGGGAATCCGCAAATAAATACACGGATAAATCAGGCCGATCAGCCAAGCCAACCCGAATCCCATAGCCACGATAAATCCGACATGCAGACCGGATAACGCCAGGATATGCGAGACCCCGGCCCTGCGAATAAGCTCAACACTGTCGTTGGAAAGGAAAAAGCGATCTCCGGTCAGCAGAGCCGGGAAAATAGCCCCTCCGTCAGTAGGTGGAGCATTCTTCAAAATATGCTCACGCAGAGAAGTCCGCAATTTCTGCAAGCCCTGCGGTTGATAAGGCATCAAACCGCCGTCTTTGATCTCCCCTTTAGTGTAAGTCCGGTAACGAATATTCTTGGTGCGGCAATAAAAATCGTAATCCCAAAGACCGCTGTTGCGGAAGCCGTGAATAGGTTTAACCCGTGCAACAAAAGAAACCTGCTGCCCCACAAAAGGGAACTGGTCCGGCTTGTCCCATGTCCAGTTCAGATATCCGCCGAGATCGGTAACACCTGACTTGCTCTGGCAACTTACATCTTCAAGCAGTATTTTTAGACGATTTCCCGGCGCCCCCTTAATGCTCTGGATTGTACCGCTAAGCTGCACCTTTTCACGGGCAGCCATCCACTCCGGCATAGGTCCGGGACCGGGAGGAAGGACAGAATTGCCATACCAATGCCCAAGACCGAACAGCATGAGCATCAAAAAAGCAGCACTTTTTTCAGGCCGAAAGAAAAAAACAAGAAAGAGATAGACCAGCAAAGCGGTCATGGAAGGCAGCAACCATTGAATGGAAAGGATGCCGAAGACAAATGCAGGGACAATAACCTGCCATAAAAACAGGCCCGGAATTCCGGGCCTGCTCTTTTCAATCAAATCATCCGCAACCTGTTTCATGAAGCGGCAGGTCAACTACTCTTGCTCGCGCCAAACCCTCGCGCCTACTGCTGAAAGCTTGTCTTCAAGCTTCTCATACCCTCTGTCGAGATGGTAGATACGCTGAACATCAGTTCGCCCATGAGCGGCTAAGCCTGCAACAACAAGGGAAGCACTGGCCCGCAGATCGGAAGCCATAACCGGGGCTCCGGTCATCTTCTCGACTCCGCGAATCATGGCAGTACGGCCCTTAAGCTTGATATTAGCGCCCATACGCACAAGTTCCTGCACATGCATGAAACGGTTCTCGAAAATCTTTTCTTCGATTGTTCCGGCACCGTTGGACAGACACATCAGGGTCATGAGCTGAGCCTGCATGTCAGTGGGGAATCCGGGATAAGGCTGAGTGGTGATATCAACACCGGAAATAAGACCGTTAGCACGACGTACGCGGACACCGCCTTCCTCTTCCTCGAGAGAAACGCCCATCTTGCGCAGCTTGTAAACAACAGACTCAAGTTCATGAAATGGGCAATCCTGAATAAGCAACTCACCGTCAGTCATTGCCGCAGCAACCATGTAGGTTCCGGCTTCAATGCGGTCAGGCATGATTTTGTAGTCACACCCTTTAAGCGATGGAACACCCTGAATAGTAATGATGCTTGTTCCATGACCGGAAATCTTTGCGCCGCAAGCAATAAGGAACTTGGCAAGGTCGACAACTTCAGGTTCACGGGCAGCGTTTTCAATTATGGTTTCCCCTTCAGCAATTGAAGCAGCCATGAGCACGTTCTCGGTACCGCCCACAGTGGGGAAATCAAAATGGATATGCGCACCTTTAAGTTTGTCGCATTTACCATGGATGTAACCGGAATCAAGATCAAATGTAGCACCCATCTGCTCAAATGCGGTCAGATGCAGATCCACAGGACGTGCGCCGATGGCACAACCGCCGGGAAGAGCAACCTTGGCTTCGCCTTTCAGGGCCAGCAAGGGACCAAGACAGAGAACGGAAGCACGCATGGTCTTAACCAGATCATACGGGGCTTCTATTTTAAGATCCTTAACCTCGCTGCATACAGTATTACCATCAAAAGATGTTTCACAGCCGAGAATATCGAGCAGCTTAAGAGTAGTATGAATATCCCTCAAACGAGGAACATTGCTCAGGCAAACCGGACCTTCCGGCAAAATGCAAGCCAGCAGAATGGGCAGGGCTGCGTTTTTAGAACCACTGACCCTGATTGGGCCGTTAAGAGAGACTCCACCTTCAATGACTAATTTATCCATCTAAAAATCCTTATATTTATCAGGTAATAAGCTACCACAGTTAACAACTCAAAATCGACATTGCGGCAGCCTGATGAAAAGACGTTGCCTTTCCGCGACCCCTGATTGCTTTCAGTATCAAAAGAACAAATTGTTTGTGGCACAAAATGGGTCTTTAGTGAAGACCGTGCGCAGCCTATTTTTCTATTAAGATCAAAACACAGCTTTATAAACAAGTTAATCATCTCTTTCACTTGCAGGATTTGATGATTACAAAAAAAATGATCTTTTTTTCAAAAACTTCTTGACCATCACACCCAGCTTAGTTAAACACCTCCTCACAGACGCGGTGGGTGTAGCTCAGTTGGTAGAGCACTTGGTTGTGGCCCAAGTGGCCGGGGGTTCAAGTCCCCTCACTCACCCCATTTGACATCTCTAGGGATCAGGAATCCCTGACCCCTTTTTTAAGGTGGGTGTAGCTCAGTTGGTAGAGCACTTGGTTGTGGCCCAAGTGGCCGGGGGTTCAAGTCCCCTCACTCACCCCATATTTTCAGGACCGGATTTATCCGGTCCTTTTTTTTGGTCTGCTGATCCACACGATCCCCGGCAATACTTGGGAATAAAAGCACAAAGTTTTATTTCAAAACCCCATTGACATGAAATTTATGCGGCATTATCAGGGTCTTTTTTCCGCGCGAGTTCCAGCCTCTGGCCAATTCATTTCAAAAAAAAGATGACCACCGACTGAGCCCCACGGAGACACCACCAGAACAAGGAGGTTTCTCAATGGACACTTACGTCTGTTCAAAACTAAACCGTTTCATCCCGACCAGCTTCAAATTCATTAAATCAGGCTGCTCTCCGACCACATTAAGACAAGATATTGCAGCCGGAATTACCGTCGGTATTGTTGCCCTGCCGCTGGCCATGGCCTTTGCCATTGCTTCCGGAGCAAGCCCTGCAACAGGGCTTTTCACTGCCATCATCGCCGGATTCATTATTTCAGCCTTTGGCGGAACACGCTTTCAAATCGGCGGACCTACCGGAGCGTTTGTCATTATCATCTCCGGAATTATTGCCCGCCACGGTTATGACGGACTCATTCTTGCCACCCTCATGGCCGGAATACTTCTTTTGATAATGGGCTGCCTTGGGCTGGGTAAGCTACTGCAATACATCCCCTATCCGGTAACCACCGGATTTACTTCCGGCATCGGTATCCTGATCTTTTCCACCCAGATCAAGGATTTCCTCGGTCTGCAAATTGATCAAATGCCTGCAGACTTCCTGCCCCGCCTTAAGGCATGTGCCGTAGCACTTCCAAGCACAGACCCAACAACTCTCGGCTTGGGCATGCTGACCGTAGTTTCAATGCTGCTGGTCAGAAGATTTATCCCCCGCATCCCTGCTCCTTTTGTGGGAATTGCATTGGCAAGCGTAGTAACATGGATTATGGGGCTGCATACAGAAACCATCGGCAGCAGATTCGGCGGAATTCCCACCATTCTGCCTGACGCTGTTTCGTTTTCCGGCCTTGATCTGATGCAGCTGAAAACCCTGATACCGGAAGCTTTCACTATCGCCATCCTTGCCGGAATCGAATCCCTGCTGAGCGCCACAGTTGCGGACGGAATGAGTGGTGACCGCCACAACTCATCCAATGAACTCGTTGCTCAAGGATTGGCGAACATCGGTTCAGCCCTTTTCGGAGGACTGCCTGCAACCGGAGCTATCGCCCGTACTGCAACCAATATCCGCGCCGGGGCGCATTCCCCAGTGGCAGGCATGGTCCACGCCCTGACATTAATCATGTTTATCAAAGTATGCGCTCCGCTGGCCTCCATGATTCCCCTTGCCAGCCTTGCCGGGGTCCTCATTCTGGTTGCATGGGACATGAGTGAAGTGCACCGCATCAAGCGTCTGCTTTTCGCTCCCAAATCGGACTCCCTGGTAATGCTCATAGCCCTGCTGCTGACTGTATTCGTAGACCTGACCGTAGCGGTAGAAGTTGGTGTGGTTATGGCTGCAATGCTCTTCATGAAGCGTATGAGCCAATTGACCGACGTGCACAGCCTCGACACCGGACTTCCCGAAGAAGAGATTATTGACCGCAAGAACGGACATGAAAAAGTCGTGGTTTATGAAATCAACGGTCCCATGTTCTTCGGAATGGCCCAAAGGTTTGTCGATGTTATGAGCTTCACCCGCAAAAAACCGGAAGTGATAGTTTTCTGCATGCGCCTCGTTCCGACCATGGACGCCACAGGCATCGAAGCCCTTGAAACCGTAATTCGCAGGGCTAATGCTCAAAACGTAAAGATTCTTCTTTCCGGGGTGAATCCACGAATCCGAAAAATCATGGCTCGGCTGGGAACAGATAAACTTGTAGGGGCTGAAAATATCTTCCCAGATTTCTCAGCTGCAGTCGCAAAAACGATTCTCCATGTGGACAAAGAATCAGGCCTGCCCCGCTGTACTTCACCAAAACAATTAACCGCAACCACAGCTTAAATAGAAAAGTCCGGGGCCAATACGGTTCCGGACTTTTTCGCTTTATTCCACAATTTCAAAATCAATCCCCTTCCTGAATTCCTGCCCGCTGATCATGTCATGCAGAAAGACAATATATCGATATTTACCAGCCGGAAGTCTGCCCAGATTAAAATCATTAGTCATGTAGATATCAAGGATTGGCTTACCTGTATTGTAATGCATGCTTAAAAGCTTTTCGCGCTCAAAAAGGACTTCCCCGGTTGCTGTTTCCAGCTTTACATCCTGAGTAAGATAAAACTCATACCGTCCCTGCTGCATTGACGTGAACCAGTTAATAGGCTCGTAGTATAATAGTAAACTTGTACCTCGTTGAACCTTATTTTCCGGAAGCGGGTAATAAGAAGAGTAACTAAGAACCTTCTTGCACAGGAGAAATACCTGCGCACCGAGCTTCCCTTTATTCTGCTTTTCGATGATTTCATTTTTCAATTTCAGGATATCTTCCGCATCTCCTGAACGAGCGGGAGAAACAAAAATCATACTAAGAAAAAATACACAAAGAATTGCTACCAACAACGGATAAAACTTCCTAACCATCCCCATGCTCCTCAGTTTGAAATTGATTCTTCACAAACCAAACCGACTATAACATCCTGAGACAATCACAGCTATAAAAAGACGCAAAAAAAAAGCCCGGACTCTCTCGAATCCGGGCTTCAAATTTTAACTAACTCTGCTTACGCAACCTTCGCTTATCACCAACTCGAATGGTGACCTTTTCTTTATCCATGTATTCAAGCAATGGAATGGAAAACTTACGAGACAGACCAACCAAGGTCTTAAAATCCTGCGGGCCAAGCTCTTCATTTTCAGCAAAATATCCCTCAAGAGTCTTCTGCAAGCCGTCCACTGCGGACTTGGCGAAATACATATCATCCTTGATCCTGACCAGTAGCCCTTCATCCTGCAAGAGTCTATAGACAGGGGCGGCCTCTTTAAATACCAGATCTAGCGGATCGAGCACATCTTTCAAGTTCGGCGGAGTCAATCCGCCCTTTTCGTAATTATCCATCAAGGTATCGCGCAGCTTCTGCTGATCCGAAGCAAGGGAGACCTTATGCCCAGGCAAGTGCAAAATCTCCTGAACAGCCACGATATCATTTTTCTTGAGCAGACGTTCAATAATTGTATGAAACAATTTATCCGGCAATCCTTTGCCGTAAGTTGAACCGATTTCACCGCGCGATACGCCCTGTTTCATAGGTTCATTCTTATGAAATTCCGCAAGGTGAGCCAACAATCCCTGCTCCAGATTCTCATAATGAGTGCCGGAAACATAGCTGCGGGTTTCCTTGTCATATAAGAAAACTTTCTGCTGACCGCCCATGGTCTGGAGCATTTTTTCCAGCTGCTTGGAGGCAACATTACTCAGAATTGAAAGTTCCTGAAAAGTAAGTCCGGCCCTGCCGGCCAGATCAAGCTGAGTAAGGACCAGATCTTCCGGTTCGGCAGCTATGAGTGATTCAAGACGCTTCACATCATCTGAAAAACGTTTCACCTTACGGCCCAAGGGATTAATGATGCTCCCCCCGGCAATTGTGCGCAGGGGAGAAAAAGACCGCAACACCACGCGATCACCATAGACCCCGGTCATAGGCTTATCAAAACGAATCTGGCATACGGCCTGCTCGCCCTTTTCAAGCTTCTCGCGATCAAGGAAGTAAACTTTAGCCATAACTTCCTTGGACCCATGGTGAAAATGGACTTCCTTACGATGTTTCAAACTTTTCGGGGAAGAAGGTAAACAGGTCAGCTCCACGTCCCAGACCTTGGACGGGAAAAGAGTGCCCGGACGCCCCAGCACTTCACCGCGTTCAATATCATCTACTTCCAGACCGTGCAGGTTAATGGCTGTCCTGCGTCCTGCAGGGGCTGTCTCAACAGAGGAACCATGCGATTGCAGGCTGCGCACCTTTGTCTCGGTCATTTTGGGATAAAGAACAACGTCATCACCAACGGAGAGCTGACCGGAAATTAAAGTTCCAGTTACAACCGTACCGTGCCCTTTCATGGTGAACACACGGTCCACAGGCAGACGAGCCAGATCAGTCCTGCGTTTCGGAGAAAAACCTTTCATGAAAATCGCAATCTCCGCACGCAATTCATCCAAACCCTGACCGGTATGCGAAGAAACAGCATGGATCGGTGCGTCAGTCAGAAAACTCGGCGCAAGGAATTCACGCACGTCTTCCTGAACCATCTCCATCCAGTCTTCATCAACCATGTCCGCCTTGGTCAGGACCACGAAGCCCTTTTCAATGCCCAACAAGGTGCAGATTTCCAGATGTTCACGAGTCTGGGGCATTACGCCCTCATCAGCGGCAATGACCAGCAGCACGAAATCAATACCTGCTGCCCCGGCAACCATGTTCTTCACAAATTTCTCATGCCCCGGAACATCAATGATACTCAGATGTTCATCACCGCCAAGATCAAGGCTGGCAAAGCCTAATTCAATAGTGATGCCGCGTTTCTTTTCCTCGGCCAGACGGTCACAGTCCGTTCCGGTCAAAGCCTTAATCAAGCTGGTCTTACCATGGTCAATATGACCAGCGGTACCCATAACAACAGGCATTAGTGCTCCTTTTGCCTCCGGCGGCCAGAGGGGAAAAACTTTTGCAAAAGTTTTTCCCCTCCGGACTCCCCTTTTCAAAACCTTTTATCGAGCTTCGCGTCGTAGCCCGTTAATTTTTATTTAATTCTTCAAGAAAGTCCTAAATGCCAGTTCAGTAGCGTACAGGTCAGCCTTACTGGTCAACTCGAACGGGCTGTGCATGGAGAGCACCGGAGGTCCGAAATCGATAACGTCCATGCCGTAGAGAGCGAGGAATTTAGCGACTGTTCCACCACCGCCAAGATCGACCTTGCCAAGCTCGGCCATCTGCCACGGTGCTCCGGCATCACTCAGGATATTACGCAGCCATGCCACAAACTCAGGGTGAGCATCGTTAGCACCGACCTTACCGCGATGTCCGGTGAATTTGCAGAAGCAGGGACCGTAACCAAGATAGGCGGAGTTGAGCTTCTCGTGCACATCCTGATAGTCGGGGTCGATTGCAGCATGCACGTCTGTGGAAAGAGCCTTACCAGCCATCATAACCCGGGACATCTTAGCGTTGGGTTCCCATGCATCAATCAGGTCTTCAAGGCAGTATTCGAAGAAGAGAGACTTCGCACCGGTAGAACCTTCTGAACCGACCTCTTCTTTGTCGTAGAAAAGTACTATCTGGGCATGTTCAGGCTCAGGAGCATTGAGAAATGCTTCCAGAGAGAGAAATACGCATGAACGGTCATCCTGTCCGTAACCGCCCACAATTGACTTATCCAGACCGACGTAACGAGCAGGACCAGCGGGAACAATATGCATTTCCGCGCTGAACAGATCTTCTTCAACGATGTCGTACTTCTCGTTAAGCAGCTCAAGCACCTTGCGTTTTACAGAAGGAGTATCGTTGCCGTCTGCCTCATCTTGTTCACCTTTGGAGAAAGAAAGGGAATGCCCCATAAGAATATTCAGTTTTTCGGCTTCAAAAGCATCGGTAACCTTCTTCTCCACCTGCTTATAAGCAAGGTGAGGAAGCAGATCCAGAATGGAAAGAACCGGATCATTAGGATCTTCACCTATAACAACGTCAACCTTGGTTCCGTCAGCTTTAACTACCACACCATGCATGGCCAAAGGTCTTGCCAGCCACTGATATTTGCGAATGCCCCCATAGTAGTGTGTCTTAGCCATGGACATACCAAGATCTTCGTACAGAGGATGCTGCTTCAGGTCGAGACGCGGCGTATCGGCATGAGCACCAACCAGACGAAACCCCTGAGAGAGCGGCTTTTTACCCTTGCGGGCAATAAAAATTGTTTTATCCCGGAAAGAACGGAAGCACTGATCGGCTCCGAGGTAATCTTCAAAACCTGCTTCTATCAGTTTTTCTTCGACGTATTTGATAGTTTCGCGTTCGGTTTTGCAGCGGGTCAGGAAGTCAATGTAACGGGCTGCAAGATCATCCATACCCTGCTGATGTTCTTCGTCTTTAAAGATTTCCCAGCAGCTTTTCGGTTCATGTTCAAGTTGTTTATTCATGTGCGATTATCCTTTTAAAATCTGCGAAATTGCTTCAGCGCAGAGTCTGTATTCTTCGCGGCTCAGTGTTCTTGGGTCGAGACAGAATGCGTCTTCTTCAATTCGTCCTATCAACGGCGGTTCAGTTGAAAGAAGTCCTTCTTTTAACTCTTCAACAGTCACTTTAGCGCTAGGAACAACGCTAACCAGAAAAGTTTTCAAATCCTGCTCCGGGAATGCCCCGCCACCTACGCGGGAAACACCCGCACGTACGCCGATCTCAGCAGTCTCACCCAATTCACGCCGCAAAGTGCGTGCAAGAGCTTGAGCCTGCTTTTTTAGATTCTCAGGTTTCTCGGTAATCATACGTACAGTGGGAACTTCGCGCTTGGCTGTCTCAGGATCAAGATAAAGCCGCAGAGTTGCTTCAAGGGCAGCAAGAGTCATTTTATCAATGCGAACCGCACGGTTGAGCGGATTTTTCTTGATCGCATCGATATATTTCTTTTTACCGACAATTATCCCGGCCTGCGGTCCACCGAGAACTTTGTCACCGGAAAATGAAACTACGTCCACATCTTCGGCCACAACTTCCTGCACAGTGGGTTCGCGCATCAGGCCGAGACCGGAAAAATTAGTCAGGTTACCGCTGCCGAGGTCTTCATAAACCGGAAGGTCATGCTTGCGGCCCAGTTCAGCCAGTTCACCGCCGGAAACTTCCTTGGTGAAACCGATAACCCGGAAATTGGAGGTATGCACCTTCATCAGCAGCGCAGTTTCCTCATTGATGGCATTTTCGTAATCACGCAGATGGGTGCGGTTAGTAGCACCGACTTCGCGCAGAAAAGCACCGCTCTTGGTCATAACATCCGGAATACGGAAAGAGCCTCCTATCTCAACCAATTGCCCGCGGGAGACAATTGCCTCACGACCTTTGGCAAGGGTTTCGAGGGTAATAAGTACCGCCGAGGCGTTATTGTTGACTACCAGAGCAGCCTCTGCCCCGGTAATTTCGCAGATCAGCTTTTCCACATGACTGTAACGGCTGCCCCGCTCTCCAGTCTTGAGGTCGAATTCAAGGTTGGAATAGCAGGCGCACGCTTCGGTCACAGCTTTAACAGCGGACTGTGCCAGCAGGGAACGTCCAAGGTTGGTGTGCACCACCACCCCGGTTCCGTTAAGCACACGCCGAAAATGCGGTTTTGCTCCAGCCCGCACATGGCAGGTTAAGCGCGGAAAAAGAACATCCGGGGAAAGCTGTTTTTCCTCAGTGATAACACCACCCTTGATTTCCTCACGGCAGACATCAAGAAAGCCGTTAACCAGATCACGGGAAAGGGTCCTCGGCAATCCATCAATTACACCCTCTTCTTCAAGACGAGTCAGTACAGAATCAACAGACGGAAGATATTTAAAAAGATTGGACAATTTTTTCTCCGTAACGTTCATCCAATTAAAAAATCATTTTTCCAGAAATTCTGGGTATCTTGTATAAAAAGCTGCCAGCAAATACAAGGACCCGCAGATTAGAACTGTTTTCTCACCGGAATTAAGCATTGAGATGGCATCGTCAATAGTTTTGGCAGGTTTTGCTCGTTCTCCGAGGACCGCAGCCAAATCTTTATATGGATATGCCCGTTCATTACCTTCAATTCCGCTGGCGATAATCAGGCCGTCGGTCAAACGGAAAAGGGTTTCCTTCACCGGAGCAAGATCCTTATCCTTCATACAGGCGAAAATGATGGCGTCCGGTTTAATTCCAGTACGTGCCAGCTCGGCTTCAAGTGCCGCAAATGCATGAGAGTTGTGCGCTCCATCAAGAATGTAAGTCCTGTCCGACGTTATAATCTGTAACCTTCCGGCAATGAATGCCTTTTCCACCCCGCTGCGGACCTTCTCTGCGTCAAACTCAACATCTGATTTACCGCAGAACAAACGCCACGCACAAGCCGCTAGCCCGGCATTTTGTTTCTGGTGCTCCCCGGCAAGAGACGGATTAAGGCCCGCAACAATCTCCTGATCTTTTATATGATAAAGTTCACAACCTAATTCCTTAGCACGTGACTCAAGCACCGCCTTAGCTTCGGAAACCTGCACGGCAGTAATGGCGGTTCCGTTCTCACGCATGGCATCAGCCTTATCTGCTGCAATCAGATCAATAGTCGATCCGAGCACCTTCTCATGGTCCAGACCAATAGGGGTAAATACGGTCAAATCTGGATCAACCGTATTGGTGGCGTCATAACGACCGCCAAGCCCGGCTTCCATAACCGCCAGATCAACGCCATTATTTTTGAACGCCACCAGCGCCATGCAGGTTAACAACTCAAAGTAAGTCAAACCTGCATCAGGGGCGATGTCCATAACCTGATTAGCCAGTTCGCACCACTCTTCCTCAGAAAGCATGAAACCGTTAATAGTGATACGTTCCCGAGGGGTAACAAAATGAGGCGAGGTAAAAGTCCCGACCTTAAGCCCGTATTCAAATCCAATAGAGGTAAGGTATGATGTAGTTGAGCCTTTACCGTTGGTTCCGACAATATGGATCACAGGAAAGCTGGACTTTCCACCCCAGTTACGGACAAACTCTTCCATTCTGCCGAGGCTCAAATCCATATGAAAAAGGCCAAGGTTATCCAGATAACCACTGAATTCTACAAAATTTTTAAATTTCAAAACTTTTTTCCATTTTTTGCTTGACCGCCAAGTGCGGTTTGTATAAATAAGCATCTCTCGCGGGGCAGTAGCTCAGTTGGATAGAGCAACGGCCTTCTAAGCCGTTGGCCGAGGGTTCGAATCCTTCCTGCCCCGCCACTTAGAAATCACAGGGTTACAAACGAAAGTTTGTAACCCTTTTTCTTTTAGATGATGAAAGTCCATTGAAAAAGCCCTCGTTAGTTTGAGGGCTGGAAATACACTTCTACTTGGCAGAGTTCAAGGGTAAAACTTTCCATAAAGTAAGAATTATACTATTTAAATGATTTTTTTGTGCAATCCATATGTAGGCGTGACAAATGACAAAAAGAGATCTTACTTGCCATCATGCGATGGCAAGACTGATAAAGATAAGCTCTCGAGCTGGAGCTCTCAAAAATCTAAATAAAATTCATGACGACTTGATTCTATTCGATAACTATACCTTAAGACTCAGCCCTTTCTTTTTTCTCAACAACAGTCGTATTTTAACCTTTACCTTCGGAAATCTTGCTATTTGTGCTATTTCCTTCGATATGCACTAGGTCGTCGCCTTCCTGCATCTTGAGGACTGTATTGATAAGATTTCCAGCAAGCTTGAAATAGTCGTTGCCTTTGCCCATCTCAATAAGGCTGTTCAAAACATCACCAGTCAAGATTATCCGGTCACTACCTGAACCCGATTCAATTGAGCTGTCATGCACTGAAGCACCTGAGATGCTGTTATCACCGTCTCCCATGTCAACTGAGGAGTGATAATGCAATCGCTCAAAAGAAAGAGAATCATTTCCTTCACCGGACTTAACAGATGTTTCATATGCATTAGAAAAGCTAATGGAATCGTCACCAGAACCGGTATTTATTGAGCTTGCATAGGTTTGCTTACCACCATCGACGCTATCGTTACCTGACCCGGTGTTAATAGTGCTGTAAATAAAGCCCATTTCAACTGAAACTGAATCATCACCAGAACCGGTGTTGATTGTGCTGTGACCGGTATTTTTAGCAGTAATGCTGTCATCGCCAACTTCTGTGTTAACAACAGAAGCACTAATACCTGAGGTTAAATTTAGTCGGTCATCACCAGATCCGGTATTAACTGTAGAGTCAATTATTCCCTCACCTCTTATTGAGTCATCTCCGGAACCCGTATCAACGACACTTTGACCAATTCCACCATGCATACTGTCATCTCCACTACCAGTGGACACAATACTTTTAACAACAATGGCTTCAATTACATCGTCACCTTCTGCGGTATCAAGAGCCCCGCCGTAAAAGGAGTTACCACGGATAATATCATTCCCACGCCCTGTATTGACGGAAGATTTATAATAACCATCATTTGCAGTGATAACATCATCGCCATTACCAGTATCAATATCTGAAAAGTCTACACCTCCACCCAGCTTCACAACATCATTTCCTTCTCCAGTCTCCAACTTTGAATCCATGATATGAGTCTTAGCCTGCACAACATCATTACCAGCACCAGTGTTGATATCCACATCACGTATGGCCCCCTGAGCCTGTACAGTGTCGTTGCCATCTCCGGTATCTATATTCCTGACACTGCCAAACTCACCTTTAGAAAGAATCACAGTATCATCACCATCACCGGTATCAATAGAAGAACCGCCGTTTTTTATATCCCGCTGGTTGACATTTTTATCTCCGGAAAGGTCTACAATGGTATCATCACCGGCGCCGCCTTTCATGTTCTTGCCTTCGTATCCAACTATGTAATCATCTCCGGAGGTTTCGGCCCCCTCAACATAATCCTGAACATTCAGCGAACCGTCCTCGTTTTCGTTGAAAATAGTGTCGCGCTGCATGATAAAACTGAATTCCAGCTCCCCGCCGGGCTTATACACATTAGCTCTGTAGCCATACAGGCTCTCATTGGTTTTCTCGCGTTCTTCAGGAGCGGTATTAATGCGATCAATGACCAGTGTGCGTCCGGATTTCATGGTCGCGGAAGCCATTGTCACTGCTTCGGAATTCTCAGGGACTTCTGCGGCAACCTTATATTGTCCATCTGCTAGATCCACGGGTTCTTCCTTATGTCTAGCAAGTTCCTGTGCCGTACTGGAGAAGGATATCTTGTCTCCACTAGCTGCTGGGCCTTGAGATTTTGCTTGATTATCATCAACTGGCACAACTGATTGCACTTTTTGGTTTTCTGCAGCCTGCTGCTCAAGCAAAATATTCTGATTTTCAATAATTCCGTACTGATCTGAAATAGGGGAAGGCATAGCGAACTCCAGTTAGTATACTTCGCAAAATACAAACTATTAAAAAGATAAAAACGTACACTTGTTATATCGACTATCTATATAAAACCTTTAGATAGATTAAGTGTCTTTTCACAGAGATACCAGCTTTCAGTCTTTCATGAATACATGCCGGGATACTTTACTGAAATAAGAGCCACAGAACTACGATTATGCCAGTAACTACTGACTTGCTACCCTGGTTGGAATTATCTACTTCACAATCTGCGTTTTAAAGCCCTTCCTAGCCCTGCTCTTCCATACGTTTCAACTTCTCACGCAGGGTTTTACGATTTATACCCAGTATCTCGGCAGCACGAGTCTTATTATTATCAGTCATAATCAGCACATTTTTAATATGCTCCTGTTCCACTTCAGCCAGAGAACGGTCTACACGTTCTTCCATCGGCAAACTGAAACGCATGTTAGGCGGCAAATCCGTAACTTCAATCGGATCGTGATCCACAATAACCACCATCCTTTGAATCAGGTTTTCCAATTCACGCACGTTTCCCGGCCACGAATAATTGCGCAAAGCAGTCAGGGCATCGTCTGTAATACTCGGAGTGGGACATTGCATGGTTTTGGAAAATTTCACCAAGAAATTACTGATCAAAATCAGAATATCATCACCACGCTCGGCAAGAGACGGCACAGGGATATCCACCACGTGCAACCGGTAATAAAGGTCCTCACGGAACGACCCATCCTCAACAAGCCGTTTCAGATCCTTGTGCGTAGCGGCTAAGATACGGGTATCCACGGTATGCACAACACTCGAACCAACCTTGCAGTATTCCTTGGATTGCAGAATACGTAATAGCTTGGCCTGCATGTTGGGACTTGCATCGCCTATCTCATCAAGAAAAACAGTACCACCGTTAGCTATTTCAAAAAAACCGGCTCTGGCCTCTTTAGCCCCGGTAAAGGCTCCTTTGACGTGACCGAAAAGTTCACTCTCCACCAACGAATCGGGTATCGCCGCACAGTTAACCGGAACAAAAGGAGCAGCTCTACGGTCACTGTGATAGTGCACAGCTCTGGCTACCAATTCCTTACCGGTACCGGATTCACCTGAAATAAGTACGTTGGCGTTGGTTGCGGCAGCTTTGCCGATACGCCGGAAAACACGCAGCATCCCGGGCGAATTTCCGACAATACCATAAGTTTCGTCCGGGACCTCGACCGCATTGAGTGCCCGCCTGCGTTGAACACGTTCAACTATGCGCTCCATTGCACTCTGCAACTCTTCGGAAGTGAACGGTTTGGGAAGATACTCTCCCGCACCGTCCTTGATAGCCTCCACCGCACCGGAAATTGACGGATATCCGGTTATCATCATCAATTCCACATCACGATGATTCTCACGCACGTGCCTGATCAAGTCCAAGCCGGTGGCCTGCGGCATCCGAAAATCAGTTATAACTATATCGATTTCATATTCTTCAAGCAGAGACAGAGCCTCATCCACACGCAAACAAGTTAGAACATCGTAACCTTGAGATTCGAGATTACGCTTTAATACTTCCAATGTACTCTTACTGTCGTCTACCGCGAGAATCCTAATCTTTTCGCTCATCTTCCATCCGTGCGGCTATTCAACCGACTGGTTATTTTGCAAACAGGGGATAGCTATCTCAAAACGGGTTCCCTGACCATAATCACTGTGAACCTGAATCAATCCTTTATGGGCTTTTACAATTCCCAAAACAACGGAAAGGCCCAACCCGGTCCCCTTATCCACGTCCTTGGTGGTAAAAAACGGATTAAAAATCTGCTTTAAATCATCAGCATGAATCCCCGGACCATTATCATCTACAATGATATACACATCATCACCATCACTGAGAGTCTTTATGGTCAGTACCCCTCCATCATCCATGGCCTGAATGGCATTGGCAGCCAAATTAACGATGACCTGTTTAATATGTCTGGGGTCTGCAGAAACCAGAGGAAGTTTTTCATCAAACTCACAACGGGTCTCAATATTGCCGCGCTTGGCTGCAGTTTCAGTTATACGCAAGGCATCGCGGATAGTCTGATTTAAATTTGTCGGAATAAATTGAGGCGGCAACTGCCTGCTGAAAAACATAATCTTCTTTATGATTTCACGCGCATGCAACGAAGAATCAACAATATTATCGAGATCCATGCGCACCTGCTCCGGCAGTTCAGGAGTTTGCAGTGCAAGTTGTGCATAGCCAAGGATATTAGCCAGCGGTTCATTGATTTCATGCGCCACCCCGGCAGAAAATTGTCCGATTTTGGCCAACCTATCCGCTTGCCGCAACTGCTGTTCAAGCTCCTGCCGTGCAGTTTTGATCTCTTTTTTACCTACAATAAGGCCGATCTGCTGCGCTGTTGTGACTAACAATTCATTTTCATCGTCAAGGAAAACGGATTCCCCTTTTCTCTTAGGACCTGCATACTCTACGGATACAGTGACAGAACCGCGTATGTCCGCTCCGGACTCAATCGGCTCAACTAAAACATTCTCCGTCTTATGATACCCTTCTGTTTCCCAACAGAGATTGCCTATACGCAGCCGGACGTGAGTCTTATCCGGATTTTGAAATCCTGACGGAAGCATATTTACTATTTTTCTGAGAGTCTCTTTTAGATCCAGATCACCGTCAGCACCGAGCTTACTGATCTCGTATAGACAGTTGAGTTCCTTATTGCGTTCAATCAGGTTGAACCGTTCCCGGAGCAGACCATTCTGGCGGCGCATATGTTCGGTAACGTTCTGCCCGACACAAAGAATGCTGATAGTACTGGAATCTGAGTCCGTTAAGGCTTTCAAATTCCAATCGATATAAATTTTATCTCCACCTCTGGACCTGATGCTGCCGGATATTCTGGAAATATCTTTTTTTCCGGCCTTATCTAGCACCTCTTTGCGTGAATCAGCACGTTGTTCCGCAGGTATAAAGGTCTCAAACCAATCCTTTCCGGCCAACTCCTGCATGGAATAACCGGACAACGATTCAAGCATGGAGTTGCCGTGAATAATAACACCGTCCAAATCAAGGGTGACCACAATGCCATGGCTCAATTGCATTATAGTGTCATAATATTCCTGAAGATTCATAATAAAAACCTCATGTTCAAGAATACGGCAAAGTTATAAGTGAGTAAAGCAGGAACGGACGATCCGGCAAGGAAGGAAGCCGGACCGCCCGCCACATGTCTGAGAAAATCTTACAGATTTTCTAATGCCCGAGATTCAGTCCCCATCCTTCGAACACAAACAGGATGGCGAATCCATACCACAAAGTATAAACCACATAAAAGATCAGGGAGAAGATAACCAGTCCGAGTTCATCAGTAATGTTGAGCGGCTCAATCTCGTAATAGTTGTATGCGGTTTCAACTGCCTTCTTCATTACGGTAGATGTTACCTTGGCTACTTTAAATTCTTCCTGACCGTTCAAAGCCTTTTCCATCAGTCCTAAGGAAGTCCACCAGTTAAAAGTGGTCCTTCGTGCCTCTATGCCGTACTTGCTTTCAATAGCTTCTGCATTGTTATGGTACATGAGATCAGCGTCATCAAGGCTGGCATTAAGTATATCTGCCACTGAACCGCTGACTTCAAGAGCTTTTCCGTTTAAGCTTACCTTTACCCCGGCTTTTTCAAACAACTTGGCAGACTGTTCAGCCTGTACACCGGTAGTATAGGTCAACTTAAGAGTCAGATCCTTTTTAACCGCAGGGGCTTTTACGTCATCTCGCAGTGGAGCAACGTAGTTCACAGACCCCTTGGATATTGAGTTATACATAGCATCAAGATATGCCATTGCATTCTTTCCGTTAAAAATGGGCTGGAACATCACAGCAAGTACGATGAAGAAAACTGCGAGAAGTGCCAGACCGCCAGAGAATTCTTTTTTGTTAACAATCATCTTAGTGTGCCCCTTCTGTCTTAAGATTCTGGATATTCTTTAAGAAAGTGCCGATAACCCAGACCGAAAAACCGCCTATAACTACAAAGAACGCCCAGATACCTATAGTATTAAGAGTATCGCCGAGGGCCGGAGAGATCGGGATGTATCCCATTTCACCCAGCTTTCCGGGCAGTGCAAAAATACGGTTAACAAACCCGGCCAGAACAGCCATGGCATAAAATCCGCGAATGGTAATACCGGGAACAACCTTGGTTACCAGTGCGCCAATCTGAATACCGAGAAGGGAACCAAGCAGCATACCCATTGCAAGGGTATAGAAGATGAACCCGTATATGGCATACTGGGAAATAGAAGCGAAGCCTGCGGTAAAAACAATCTGGAAAATATCAGTACCAACAGTTGTCATTGACGATACGCCAAGTACGTATACAAATATGGGGAAGGTAAGGAATCCTCCGCCTACGCCCATAATACCTGCAGCCAGACCTACCAGTGCACCTGAAAGGACTAAAAAGACCCAAGAGATCTGACGTCCGCCGGGAGTAAGGTCCTGATCGAATTTTACCATAGGCGGAAAATTCACAGACTGCAGGGACTTACTGAGAGAACCAAGTTCAGCTCCTTCTCCGCCGCCGTGTGCACAACCTCCGGAACCGGCCTTACGGGCGTTCAGGAAGTCATACATGGCGTAGGAACCGAGGAATCCAAGCATCAATGAATAAACAGTGGTAATGAATGCATCGGAAAGCACGGGGTTAATTTCATAAAGAACACGATTGATAATACCGCCCGCAGTGGCTCCTAGTATTGCACCGATAAGAAACACGACTGCCAGAGGTACGGAAACGTTCCCCATCTTACGGTGGATAACGCTACCCATGATCGCCTTGGCAAAAATGTGGAATAAATCGGTGCCAACGGCCAGAATACCCTTAATACCGGCACTCATAAGTGCAGGGGCGATAATAAAACCACCGCCAGCGCCGATACAGCCTGTAATCAGTCCCGCACCAAGCCCGATGGCTATGGAGACCATGAAAATACCAACGCTGTAAAAAGCCGGGCTATAGGCTTTTTTACCGCCGAGAAGATCCGGAAGAATCGGCGCAATCTCATCGGCAAAAGCAATACCGCCCAAAATTACGGGAATCAGCATCAGCCCGAGCAGCATGCGTAACTTCTTGCTGCCCATGATCGCCTTTGCATTATCAATCTCCCAGCGGCCCATATAATCGGCCCCGGCCATCATAAATCTACCCCATTGATTGAAAAAACTCATGATTATCCTCACAAATTCATTTCTATTGTTACCTTCGCTCCGGGCAGCTTTTTGAAACTTGCCCCCCGGACCTTAATTACTGTTTGCAGCCACATCCTTGATCTTTTCGATCAGTTCATCCGCATCGACCGGCTTAAGGAGATACTCGGATGCCCCCATTGCCTGACAGGAGATAACGAGATCAGGACTTATATGAGCAGTGAGCATTAAAACCCCAATCTGCGGATACAGTCGCTTTATCTCTCCAAGAAGCCTGATTCCGTCCCTGCCGGGCATTTTGACATCAAGCAGAACAACATCCATCACAGTAAGCCTGAGCGTCTCCATGGCTTCATTTGCGCATGAAGCCGTGCTGACATCCACCCCCCGCTTCGCAAGCCTGCAAGCAAGCACACGGGAGAAATCAATTTCATCGTCAACCAGAAGAACCTTAATCCTTTTCATGGACACTCTCCCTCCGGATACATACCTGCCGCACTTTCTCCAGCAGCAGTTCGAAATCAACCGGCTTAGACAGATACTCTGCAACTCCCAACCTGATGCTCTCAGCTGCGGCTTTTTCACAGCCGTGACCGGTGAGCATCAAAACCGGCAGTTCCGGAGCAAGCATCTTGAAAACTTTCAAAATTTCGATTCCATCCATGCCTTCAAGCTTCAGATCAAGGACCGCGACATCAAACTCTTTTTCGCGGAGCATTCTCACTGCGTCCTCACCGCGGTAAGCGGTTTCGACAAGAATGCCCCGCCTGCTCAATCGTTTACGCAATACCTCCGCAAAGCCGACCTCATCGTCGACCATAAGCAGCTTTATTGCCTTGTTGTCATTCCTCATCTGAACACCATCGGCCCCTTAAGCCATGCGAGTGGTTATCTCATCGATACGAGCCATGGTTTCTTCATCTTCATGCTCGTGATACAGCTTCATAGCCGCACGTATTTTTTCAACGAGATCATCAATTGAACACGGCTTCATAAGATAATCGAAGGCTCCATTCTGCATGCCGGTGATAGCCGACTCCACTGTTGCATGGCCTGTAAGCATAATGACTTCGACCAAGGGGAAATCCCTTTTTATTTCCTGCAACACGGTAAGCCCATCCTTATAGGGCATCTTCACATCCAGAATGACCACTTCAATTCCGGGAATCCTGCCCAGCATATTCAGGCCGTCATCACCGCTATAAGCTTTGTGGACAGTCATGTTACGCCGCTCAAGCCTCTTAGCCATAGCTTCTACAAAAGCTTCCTCATCATCCACGAACAGAATGGTTACGTCCGTCATGATCTTCCTCCTTGTTGTATTCATGAACATTTTCGGAATGAGGCAGGGGTAACCAGATATTAAAACGGGCTCCCCGACCCAAGTCGCTTTCAACCTCTATCT
This sequence comes from Maridesulfovibrio sp., assembly GCF_963666665.1. Classification (NCBI taxonomy): domain Bacteria; kingdom Pseudomonadati; phylum Thermodesulfobacteriota; class Desulfovibrionia; order Desulfovibrionales; family Desulfovibrionaceae; genus Maridesulfovibrio; species Maridesulfovibrio sp. The sequence continues at coordinate 1,052,276 of NZ_OY762999.1, read as the reverse complement.
CACCACCCATCTGATGGATAAGCCCGTAACAAATGGACAGTCCTAATCCGCTTCCCTTGCCCACCGGTTTAGTGGTGAAAAAGGGATCAAAAATTCTTCCCAGATTGGCTGCCGGAATACCGGGTCCTGTGTCTGCAATTGAGATCAAAGCATGCTCATTCTCAGCATGGCAGCTGATCATAAGTTTTCCACCCTTGGACTCCATGGCCTGAATTGCGTTGTTAATCAGGTTCAGGAAAACCTGCTGCAGCTCTGAAACAGAGGCCCTAACCGGAGGCATGCCTTTATCCAGTTCAAGCGAAAGCTCCACCTGAGCGTAACGGGCCTGCTGCATCGAAATTTCGACAATCTCTTCAATAAGATCCGGAAGCTGAACATCAGCAACGCGGGAATCGGTCTGACGGGCAAAACTAAGCAGCTTATGGGTGATATCCTTGCAACGACCGCCCTGAGTGCGAACCTGCTCAAGAGCCCTGGTAATCTCTGCGTAGCTGGTGATCTCACCTTCCTCGTCTTCGAGCAGGTCTTTGACCCAGCCGGCTTCTTCGATCATTATTGCCACCGGATTATTGATTTCGTGTGCTATACCCGCGGCCAATTCGCCTATGGAAGCCAGCTTCCCGGTTTCCACCATCTGCCTGTTCATCAACTCATTTTCTTCATCTATGGCCTGAAAACGAACGACCAGCTTTCTGGAAAGATAAATGGCCATCACGACAATCGCGATTCCCCCGGAAAGAAAAATAGCCAGAGTAAAAGATTCACTGCGGATCATGGCCGAAAAAGCATCACTCGCATTCTGCTGATAAACCAGCTTCCAATCCCCATCCTTAAGTTGTGAAGAGACAGTCACGTATTCTTCCCCGTCACTGCCATGGGAAAGCTGGACAAGAACTCCGCCCTCGGCCTGAAATCTGCGGACGGTCTCATAAGGAGTCAGCACTAAGTTGCTTTCGCGATTCGCGGGCGGCTTGGTCTGGAATACTCCACCGCGATTAAGTATGTATGCGTATCCGGTCTCACCGATCCGAATGTTTTCGACGAGATGTGAGAAAGCAAGAAAATCGATTGTTGCACGCAAGGTCCACTCGCGCCCGTCAGGATCAACTCCGCCCTGTTCGCAGTTAACTGCAATGATGAAATGAGGTGATTGCCGCAATCCCATAAAGACATCGCTGATTCCAGTGACCTTTCCACGGCTGTTCAAGAACCAGTTGGCATCAGAGTAGTCCGCTCCGAGCAGGTTGAATGGACCGGCATAAGCAACCTGACGGCCGGACTCATCAACAACACCCAGATCCACAAAAATTAGCCCGTACTGCTGCTGCATGAACTTGAGAGTCTTCTCCAGAAACAGCGGATCGGTCAGCTGATCATAGGAATATGCACGTGTCAGAAACTGCAGCTCAGCCTGCTTCTCGCTCAGGAAGTTATTGACGTTGTCTTTATGCTTATCCACCACCTCAGCTAAATGGGCATAAACCTTAGCGCGGTAAATGGAACGAAATTGGTCAAAGATAAGGCCGCCCACCAGAATCAACGGTGCAATGGATACCGTGATCACAATGAGGGCGACCTTGCGGGAAAGCTTGTCGTATGAGGTCTTATTTTCAGTCTGCATATTCGTTTCCACTCTTTTATCTGCTTAAGGCTACGTACTCCCCTGATGGGAGTGGTCCCTAATGCCCCAGAGCAAACGCTGTGCCATGCTACGAACTGGACAGTTTAGCCCCACCCAAAGCTCTTAGCAGAACAACACACTGAAATAATGGATATTTACTATCATAAAGCAGATCACTGAAATCGTTTTAGCCACAAAAGATCAACTCAACTAAAAAGCCTGTTTTGCTCACAATTAATCTCTATCGATACATTTCACCCCATATGGTACAAATTGTGCCAATAGACACAATATTAGACATCTCCCCTTCGTCTGTTACTAAATTCACAAAGACACAGATGTTGAAACTAAACCAACTGGCACAAAATGAACCACCGATAGAAACAGGGCAGAATAAAGGAAGAGTCCTAATTCATATTTGATGGATTTTTTTAAATACGGCTAAACAGATTGTTCTAGAAGATATGCGGTAAACCCAGCCAGAACAGGCAATGCTTATCGTGCGGACAGAAAGTTTGGCATATAGATTGTAGCCCACACAGACAAACCCAAAACTACGGGGGAAAACATGAAACAGATTCGAGTCCTTATTATTGACGACGAAGTAGGATTTTCTTCAGTTCTCGCCAAAAGACTCCGCAGGCGGGAAGTAGATGTCAGCACTGCCGCCTGTGGCGAAGAGGCACTGCACCAACTTACAAAAAGTACATACAATGTGATTATACTGGACATGAACATGCCCGGCATGAACGGAATTCAGGTGCTCAGGGCTATAAAAAAAGACTATCCTTCAGTGGAAGTAATTCTACTCACCGGAAATTCGGACATTAAAAATGCGCAAGCATCCATGAATGCAGGAGCATTCGACTTCATCCTCAAGCCTGCCGACACTGAAATCAGCAGCAACAAAATCATCGATGCTGACAGAATAAGCAGACAACATAACCGGATATAAACCGGTGGGAATTAATTCGGCGATGTTTCAGGAACATCGTCCTTGACCTCAAACTTCTTGAAGTCGTTGAAGAAACGTTGCCTGTACGTCTCCACCTGATTCGGACTGGTCATAATCATATCCAGCTGGCGGGTATGGGTAATCAGATACCCCAAAACCTTTAGATGGTATTCCATGTCCTGACGAGTAAGCCCTTCAAGACGTGCATTCAAATTGTCCTCCCGAATGCGGACCCTGAAGTCGAGTTCCTCAAGTATTTCACCGATAAATCTTGCCCTCAGAATCCTCCGCTCCGGGTTTGCAGCACCGCCCTTGAACTGGAAACTGGCATAATTCTCCAATGTCCGCTCACCGACCAAGGACTCTACGGAACAAAAATGGAAACCGAATCTGGATTGCAAACAGCAATAATTCTCTGAAATCATGAAATAATTTTTTTGGGTATACGAAGAACGCGAAGCCACATTCAAATTAGGATTCATAGTTGCCTCGAACATGACCGACATCAACCCTTTACCATGAATGGCAGGAGGACCGTCCCATGCCACGGCCTGCATACCGGCCCAGAGCGCACGCATGGGAATGGAACGCACATGCTCCATAAATACGCATTTTGGGTTAATCTCGCTTTCTTCACTGACACCGTTACCAAGATCAAGAATCCAGAACTGTCTGGGCACATTGCATATGAGCTGTCTCGATGCAGCCGCAATATGTTCATCGCTGATGCCGAAGCCGAACATTTCACGGACAGCCATTTCATGACAGAACCGCATAATATCATGATAAGTCCGGCACTTGGACGGCCTGAAGTCAGGAGAATCCGAATCAGTAAGGTTAAGACGGACAATGTACCGGGCAGCCCTGCGCAGGGAAGCCTGTACGGGGCTACCCATCATCAGTCGCTTGCGCGGCTTCTCAGTAACCAATGAATCCATCGACCCGGAATAGACAGTATGACCGTCTGCATCAACAGTAACTATCTGTCCTGCTTCAAGTTTTTCAAGAGCATCCTTCACACCGAATAAAGCCGGGACCCCGAACTCACGGGCAACGTTAGCCAGGTGTCCGGCCAAACCGCCCTGCTCAGTAATAACAGCGCTGCAGCGATCCAATAAAGCTGCCCGGTTAGGCAGGGCCTGCTTGAGAAGCATTACCCCGCCGTCAGGAAAAGAAAGTTTATCCGCACTCTTACGGACGGGAAACACAGGTCCTATACCGACTCCGGGGCTGGCTGTTTTGCCTCCTGAAAGCAACGGAGCAGGCAGATCCGGATCACCCAAAGCGTGCTCTTCAGTCTCGTTCTCAACAAGTAAGAGCGGACGGCATTGCAGCAGAATAAAGGTTCCGTCTGCGGTAAAGGCCCATTCTATGTCCTGTGGGATTCCGAAAAAATCTTCTAAATGTGTAACGGTCTCTGCCACCAGAATGGCCTGTTCTTCGCTTAGTGAAGGTTTGAGCGCTTCCTCTCCAAGCTGTACAGTAGCACAGACGCCCTCCGCAGTATCACATACGAACCTGCTGTTTTTCTCCGCTATTTCTGCTCTCAAAACCTGCGCCGGATTACCTCGCGACACGATAAATTCATCAGTCTCAGCAGAGCCATCCACCACAGCCTTCGGCAGTCCCCACACGGAATAGATATTAATATTGCGATCACGGACATTCACAGGACTTCGCGAATAAGCTACGCCGGAGGAACTGGCATGAATCATCTCAATGCATCCCACGCTCATAGCCATATCCTCATCACGCAACCCGCGATTATTGCGGTAGGCCATGGCCTGCATGGAATACTTGGATGCCATGACTTCTTTAACCGCATCCGTCAGAGACTCCCTGCCGACGTTAAGGATGGAACGGTATTGGCCCGCAAATGCCGCACCTTCAAGATCCTCACCGAGCGCACTTGAACGTACAGCCAGATTAACGTCCCTGCCCAAGTCTACGCAGAGATTATCGTATGCTTCCAAAATCGCCTCAGAAAGCTCTTCAGGCAGTTTGGACTCCAGAATCAATCCCATTACCGCTGAAGAAAGCTGAAAAATCTCATTACGGTCATTTAAATCCGTGGACTGAATACGACAGTCAATTTCCTTCTGTAAGCCTCCGGCTTCCATAAACAAATTAAACGCAGCGGTTGAAACTACAAAGCCCGGCGGAATATTTAAATCAAGCTTGGCACCAGCCTCACCAAGCAAAGCCATTTTAGGACCGCAAAGATCTATTTGTTCCCGTCTCACATCCTTGAGATTTAAGACCAGCTCCCCTTCTCCGGAAAGCTGTACCGGATCAATCTGCTCAGCAATACGTTCCTGTATCTCATTGAACCGATCATACAACCGGGTATATCCATCCGGCTTGAGCTCATTAAGATATTTGATCATTTGATAGGTTGAAACGGAAATACGAGTACACTGGGCTCGAACATAGTGCATTCCGTATGGAGTGAAACCGCGTAAAGCCTCCTCCAATTCAGCTACATACTCATGCATTCTGGTATTGGCCTGAATGAGCAGACGGAAACTATTGTAGCGGTCAGTAAGCATCTGCCGCGCTAATTCAGGATCAATACTTTCCTTTTTCTTTTTCCCGAAAGGCAACCAATCAAAGAAACTCATAGGGCAATATCCTTCTGAAATTACAAAATGCCGATTCCGTACTTTTCGCCTGAGGCACATGTCCGGGCAATACATTATCAGTCCATAAAAACACTTAAAGTCACATATAAAAACATTTCCCAGCCTAGCGGCATATTACTTTAACCACAATCTCTGAAGCTGACAGCGGATACCCGCTAACCTAAATTTTAGTCTTGCAAAATTAGTGCAATTACGCACAAAATAAACCACAGGATTCACATTAAATATCCAGATATTTTGGATGAAGGACGTGGGATAAAATGAAAATAGAGCGTTCACCATTCTGCATTGCCGGAGAAGAAATTCCTCCTGGACATCGTCGGACGGTTAATATTGCTGCAGCAAAAATGTACAACCGTAATGAGCTGTATATGGATGTCCACGTAGTTCATGGTAGAATTCAAGGCCCCACTGTTTTTTTGTCGGGAGCGGTACATGGTGACGAAATTAACGGGGTTGAAATAATCCGCCGTTTGCTCAAATTGAAACTTTTGAATTCGCTAAGGGGAACACTTATCGCCGTCCCTGTAGTTAATACTTTCGGATTCGTAAACAGAACACGTTATTTGCCTGATCGCCGTGATTTGAATAGATTTTTCCCAGGCTCTCCAAAAGGATCATTAACAGGACAGCTGGCTTCAATCTTTATGGAGGAGATAGTTGCTCGTTCAACACATGGAATAGACTTTCATACTGGCGCAAATTTTAGGAGCAACCTACCGCAAATAAGAGCTGTAATAAGCGACCCTGTCATTAAAGAAATGGCCGTGGCCTTTGGTACCCCGGTAGTATTGGACGCAGAACTTCGTGATGGATCTTTACGAAAGGCTGCATACGACAGAAATATTCCCATGCTTCTATTTGAGGGAGGACAGTCCATGCAATTTGACCCAATCCCCATCAGGGTTGGAACTCAGGGTGTAGTTTCTGTTCTTAGACACTTGGGGATGCTTCCAAAAGCGAGACAAAAATCAAAATATACGCAGCCGATTATAGCCAAAAATTCAACATGGGCACGAGCTTCAGCAAGTGGAATATTTCTTCCACGTGTCCAATTGGGCGAAATTGTAGAAAAGAATCAGGTCCTTGGACTTGTCACAGATCCTTTGGGAGAATCTGAGCATCAAATTATTTCACCTACAAAGGGTATAATTATTGGACAATTACAGAGCCCACTCGTTCACAAGGGTGACGCTGTTAGTCACGTAGCTGATATCAGCGATATGGATGTTGCGGAGACAGCAATTGATTCATTTCAAAGCGAATTCGAATTTGAATCAAAAATGCAGCAGTACGAAGAAGGATATTTATAGGTGAATACCAAATAGGACATTAACCTTCCAACATTTATCTGATGACACGGTAAAATTGTTCTCTATAATAGCTGGTGAAACTTGCGCCCTAACCGACATAAACCCAATAAACAATAAGGGAAAACCATGCTCAATTTCAAAGTTAACGAAGACCGTTGCATCCAGTGCGGTAAGTGCATCACAGACTGTCCACCCATGTGCATTACCATGCAGGATGGAGATTTCCCGGTAATTCAGGACGAAAGCAAATGCCTGCGTTGCCAGCACTGTCTGGCGATATGCCCAACTGCTGCTATATCAATCATGGGAGTAAACCCTGACAACAGCACCGAACTGCAATATGAATTGCCCACCGCCCACTCCATGGAAACCCTCATCAAGGGGCGCCGTTCTACCCGAAAGTATAAAAAGAAAGCACTTGATGAAAAAACCATCGCAAAGCTGCTCGAAACTTCTTTTCACGCACCAACCGGAGTCAATGCACAGGGCGTATTCTTCACCGCAACAACCACAGCAGAAGCAACTGAAGACCTTCGCAAGGAAATCTATACCAAAGTCAGCAAGCTGCTGAGCAACTCAGACTTCGATGAAAACGACATGCGCTTCCAATACCTGCAAATGGCGCATAAAACATACATTAATCATGATATAGACATAATTCTTCGAGGTGCACCGCATATTCTTATTGCAAGTGCATCAAAAAACATCCCCCTGCCCAAAGAAGACTGCCTTATAGCGCTGACAACCTTTGACCTGCTGGCTCAATCCATGGGAGTCGGAACCCTGTGGGACGGCATGCTCAAATGGTGCGTAGACGACTTCTTCCCCGAGCTGGCCGGAAGACTCGGAGTTCCCGAAGATCATGAGATTGGCTATACGATGGTATTCGGACATCCGGCAGTACAATATCAACGTACGGTACAGCGCACTCCGCCCAAAATTAATCTCGTCCGCAAATTCTAAATCATAAAAAAACGGAGGGCTCATGTGAGTCCTCCGTTTTTCCTTATTGCCGCACCATCCTTCAAGTGCTATCAATCGCCTCAATCCAAAAGAACAAACACGAGGCACAATATGGATTATATAGAATACATTGATCGCGAATCGGGACAGCTTCGCAAAGAAACCGTTCCGGGTGAAGGATGGCTAAAATGGCTTTACCACAATCCTTTAGGAAAACTGGCCCTGCACGGGATAGTTAAAAGAAAATTTATATCCCAATGGTACGGCAGCAAAATGGACACTGCGGACTCACAAGAGAAAATTCCCGGTTTCGTAAAAGAATTGGGGATCGACATGAATGAAGCCACTCGTCCGGTGGAAGACTATAAATCATTCAACGACTTCTTTATCCGCGAACTCAAGCCGGAAGCCAGACCGATTGATAATGCGCCTGATTCAATAGTTTCTCCGGCAGATGGTAAAATACTGGCTTTCGAGAACCTTAGTGGCCTTGATTCTTTCTTTGTGAAAGGACAGAAGTTTTCTCTTGAAAGCTTCCTGCAAAACAGCATGCTCAGCAAAAAATACGAGGGCGGAACCCTGCTGATCATTCGACTTGCACCGGTTGATTATCACCGCTTCCACTTTCCTGCTGCAGGTAAGGCTTCCGCTTCAACCCTTATCAACGGGGACTACTTCTCTGTTTCACCCTATGCAGTTAAAAACATGCTTAACGTATACTGGGAAAACAAAAGGGAACATAGCACTCTTAAAACCGTTGCAGCCGGCGACATTCTGCTTTGTGAAGTAGGTGCAACAATGGTCGGTTCCATTGAACAGACCTACACACCGGACAGTGAAGTCAAAAAAGGGCAAGAAAAAGGCTGGTTTAAATTCGGTGGATCGACCGTCATAATGCTTCTTGAGAATGGCAAAGCACAGATTGATGCCGATATCCTCAAAAACACAGGTAACGGTTTCGAGACCAGTGTTAAAGTTGGTGAACATATCGCAACAATCAACTCATAATATTTCATAAAAACAATAAGAAATGTGCATATCATCGCATAATCCTTATTGTTTTCAAGTAATTAAAACATACATTCATAAATGATTTTTTATATTGCCATAAGTCTCGATAAAATATATGGAGAGAGCCTTCACATTTGCATGGAAATAATATAAATATATATCTTGATTAGCTCAATTATTCGACAAAGAATAACTTCACCATTATTCATATAATTTCACTAATCCGGGGAGGGAGTCTGTGGAAAATTTTTTTCTTGATGTTCTGGGCATCTTAAATCCAGAACCCCATCTATTCTCATGCAAGATTGGACAGCCTCCAATCACCTTCAGGAATTGCCCCTGCTTATCCTGCCAATTACGATCATACCAGAACATTCGTTCGGTATACCTTTCTTAAAATCGTATTATAAACTTTCTTTAGAACTTTTCATTTGATTATTATTCTTTTATAGCGATGTAGTGTCGAACTGGCATTATTTTGTAGATAAAAACATAAGGAATTAAACTATAATGGCCTACAATAACAATAAATATAGACTATATTTAACTTTATCTTTTTTTGTACTGCTTGCGGTGATCATCAGCGTAGTGGTAAGTTTTGCCTTTTTAAAAACACTCTTCGCCACATCTGAAATAATCAACTCCATCATTCTTGTTGTATTTGCCGGAAGCGTGGCTACAGCATTTCGTTATATTTTTTCTGTACGCAGAGACATGAAACTTTTCGCGGCATTCACTGATTGGTGTGAAAAACCTGAAGAAAGCACCTTTGAATTAGATGACCTGAATAAAGGATTGCTCGGAAACGTACTTGTTTCCATCGGTTGCTCTATCAAGGAAAATGGCGTCCTGATCGTTAAATCGTCCAGTGACAGCCGTTCCATTATAGAAAGCCTTGAACAAAATATTTCTTCACGTTCTTCCTTGATCTCCTTTCTTAGTGGATTCCTTGTGCTGCTTGGTCTTATGGGAACATTCCTCGGCCTGACCCTGACCCTGCAATCCATGGGAGAAATTCTCTCCACCCTTGCAGGAGGCCTGACCGACTCCAGCGACACTTCCATCATGCAGGTCATGATTCAGCTTATTGTTGAATTGAAAAATCCCATGGCAGGAATGGGTACCGCTTTTTCAACTTCCCTGTTCGGTCTTGCCGGCAGTGCTGTTGTGGGAATTCTTTCCATCCTCTTAAGCCGCATGCATGACCAGCTTAAGCAGCGCCTTGAAAACTGGCTTAACGAAAAAACAGACTATGCGGCGAGCAAGTCTGGAACAGCAGCTAGCATATCACCTGATCTGGACCTCGGCAGCCAGATGGCGGCCATCTCCGCTCAATTGGAAAAAAACAATATCGCCCTGCTTGAATCACTGGAAAACACCAACAAATTCCTGCTGAAACTGACCCTGCTTCAGCAGCGCTCAGCCGAAGCAATTAATACAGTTCAGGATCAGTCCGTGGAAACCACCAAAGAAATCGGTCTCGGCAACGAACTGACCGGAAGACTGATCAAAGAATCGCGCCTTATGGTCACTGCTTTGGAAAGAAGCATTGAAACCATGAACATAATGAACGAAAGACAGCACAAAAACTAAGCTGTTACTAAATATTTCAGGTAAAAAATATGTCAGGGCAGATGATTAAGAAATTCGGAACAGCTTGTATTCTTTGCGCACTCCTCACAATTCAGGGCTATGTTTCCTTTGCAGACAATTCCACAGAAGGCACTCCTCCCCAGCCTGTAGTGGAAAGCTCAACGGAAACAGTCAGCCTTTCCGGTCTGGAGAACAAAAACAAAGAGTACAAAAATGCTGAAGACATTGAGTCTTTTAAACAGGGTGTAATCAAAATTGAAGACCCTGGAGAAAAAGGATCTTCCTTACAGGAAAACAGCCCAAATGCCGCAAATGCAACTACGCTGACCCTGCAGCGGGCCTGCGAACTTGCTGTCGGCAATCATCCGCTGGTGGCATCATCCCGCTACTCTTTACTTGAAAAGACAGCAGAGTACGGCATGGCCCGTCAGGTTTACATGCCCCGAATCGACTTTACAGCACAGGCAGGACCTTCGCACAACCTTGACACGGAGACCACCAGTTACGGCCAATCCTCCGTTGCCATGACCCAGACTTTCTTCAACTTCGGAGGTCTGGACGACAGCGTGGACAGTGCCAAGATGAAGGCTGTAGGCGCAAAATACCGTCTGGCACGCACACAGGAAGACATCGCAGCCCTTGCCATTAACTCATATCTGAGCGTGATGCAGGCACAGGAGACCTTGCAGGTCTACAACAACTCCTTGGAATTCTATAACAAGCTGTTAAAGACTTTCTGGGAACGCTACAACGCCGGCATCTCCTCCAAGGCTGATGCCCGCAAAGTTGAAGTCTCGCTGCGGTCCACAGAATCTCAAGTCACTGTGCAGAAGCAACAGCTCAAGACTGCAAGACTGCTTCTTGAAAACATCATCAAGCAGCCGGTTAATGAAGTAGAAACCAACATTGCCATGGCCAAGATGGCAATTTCGGAGACCCTTGAAGGCGCCTACGAAATTGCCAAAGCCAACAACGTAAACCTCAGGGCTTACGATGCTGAGATTGAATCACAGAAAAAGGCGGTTTCCACTGTGGAGGCAAACTACTACCCTTCTTTCGGGTACAGATTGCAGGCCAAAAGTGAATTCAAAAAATATGACGGTTATGAAAATGCACTGGATGCCCAGCTCACCGTCAACTGGAACCTGTTTAACGGCTATGCCACCGATGAAGGTGTAAAAAGAGAAGAGGCCGTACTCAAGAGATTGCAGGCCACCAAGGAAGCAACTGAACTCGAAGTTCAGAATATCCTTTCCGATGCCTTCAATGCCTACAAATCATCTGAAAAAGAATTTGATCTTGCCCGTGATGCCTATGACGCAAGTATCAACCTCATGAGCCTCTACTTGAGTGAGTTTGATCTAGGCATCAGAACCCTTCTCGATCTTATTACTGCCCGCGAAGGGCAAACAAGCGCAGCTGTGCGCGAAGTTAACGCCCGCTATTCTAGAATTCGTGCGGCACTCAATATTTTTCTCGAACAAGGCAGACTCCCCGAAATTCTGGGGCTCCCAGTGGAAAAAGTTCCATTTGAAAACAGTAATTCTCTCTACTCTGCTATAGGTGAATAATCATGGCTGACGCTCAGAAAGTTTCTCCGTCAACAGTATATAATGTTCAAGGGTCGCCTGACGACTACAACTACATTCTCAAAGGTGCCGACCTTATTCTGGTCAATAAACAGACCAATGAAGAACAGGTATTTCTCTTTGTCGGTAACATTATGAGTCTCGATGGACAGGTCAACATGGAATTCTCCAACGGCCAGTCCCTTGATTCCCCTAACCTGTTCCAGCGTTCGGAAATGCCGGACATGGATAAGCAGGACGAAGAAGCTCCTGAATGGGAAGCCGTATCAGATGATTCCACCCCTTCGGACGATGAGGAAGGCAACTCCGACGAGGGCAACCTCGGAGAAGGTCAACTTCTGAACGCTCAGGCAGCACTTGTCACCGACCCCACCGACGACATCCTCAAGACCCAGCAGCGCATGTTTGATGACATCAACAAGTTCGCGCAGCAGGAAAGTTTGTCCAGTACTCCTGACCCTATTGATCCGATTCAAGGACAGGATATTGATCAACCTGACCCAAAAGATGATCCTGAAAAACCAGAAAAAGAAATAATCGGCGGTGGAACAAATCCTCCAATTCCTACCCCAACTCCCAATAGTAGTAATGTAACCATTGCTCTTTCGCAAGAATCTGAGTCCGGTATTAAGAACGAAGATGGCTCTTACAAAGAAGACGGAATCACCAACAACACAGACCTAACGATTACCGGTTCTGCTGATGCTGGCACTGTCCTTGATATTTATATGGATGGTGTGAAGATTGGGCAAAAAACAGCTACAGATGGCACATATAGCTTCGGCGTAACAGGGGTAGCCGAAGGCGATCACGAATTCTATGCCCAAATAGCTGACGGCACAGGCGAAAGTGCAGCTAAATCCAGCAAATTAGAAGTTGAGGTAGATACTACAGCACCGACTCTCAATAACGATGCGACAGCAGACTCAACTTCCAAGGTAACCTTTGCGGAAGATGCGGGGAAAACATACACAAACCAGAACCGCCCTCTCATTGAAGGAACAGGTGAAAGTGATACTATCCTGACCATCACTTACACCAGTACGGACGGTTCGGTTACAGGGACTCTTAAGGATATCACCGTAAACAGCAGTGGTAACTGGAGCTACCGATTCCCAGAAGGCAGTGAACTTGCTGATGGAACCTACACCTTCACCATCGCCGGCCAAGATGATGCGGGTAATGCTCTGGCTACAACCCAACAGATTCAGAATGTAGTGGTTAAGACAGATTTCACTACTGGTGCGACCATCAGTCTCGACACCGTTTCTGATTCAATGGGGAATCATGTCCAAGCAGCAGCAAATGACAGAATAACCAACGAAACCGATCTGAAACTTACTATCAGTAACATCCACAAGGATGCACGACAGGTAACAGTATATCTTGCTAATGCAGACGGCACCAAAACCGAACTTGGCACAGCGAGTCTCAACGCGGATAAGACGGCATGGACCTACACTGTAGATAACAGCAAAATACCTGCAGACGGAACCTACACATTCATGGTTGAAGCCATGGATATGGCTGGTAATATTTATCAGCCAGCTTCCAGCTTGCCAGTGGAAGTCGACCGCACTGCACCGACCGAAGGACTTACCATTGACCTTGATGCCGACAGTGATTCCGCTGATAGCCATGGGCTCCTTGGCAACAACACAGATAACTACACGCACGGAACCGAAGCAAGCGATCCTGACGGAGCCAGAATTCTGCATCTCAGCGGAACAGGAGCCGGATCAGCAGGCCGTGTTAACCTCTATTTCGAAGACGCCAGTGGCAACAAGACTTTGATCAACACTGTCGGCTATATTCAGGCAGAAGCGGACGGTAGTTGGAAATACACTCTTGATGCTTCGACTTATGGTAAAGCAGGTGCAGAGCAACTTAAAATAATTGCTGAAATCACAGACGTAGCAGGCAACATTGAAAGCGCAGATCTGACCGTAACCGTCGACAACACCGCCCCGGAAAAATCCACCATCACCATTGCCGGACTTGATCCCGCAGCAATTGAGACAGATAGCAGCGGACACTCAGCTACAGTCAAAGGAAATTCAATTACCCTTACTGGAGAAATTTCCGAAAAAGCCGATGCTGTTATTGTTACCCTTTACTGTAAAAATGCAGACGGCAGTATAACTGAAGTTGCGCACAGCCAGACTGACGGCGGAGGCCTCCTTTCCATTTCCGAGTCAGGTGGAAAAATCAGCTGGTCCTACGATGTAACCGGACTGGTGCATGGTCAGGATTACTCCTACTACGTCACCGTGGAAGACGCTGCAGGTAACGTAAGTGACGCATCCAAAACTTTCACCTTTACTTCCGATCAGCAGATAAGCATCCCGACCATTGCCCTTGATGCTGCCAGTAACACCATCGGCGGCCCGGGAACAGTAGGCGATAATATCACCGGATTCGTGAAAGACGGTTCAGGAACCAAAGATACCGACGTTGAATTCAAAGTTACCGGAGACCACGATGATACTATCAGTGTCTATGTTGTAGATGCAGCCGGGACTCACACCGTCACTGTAGGTGGCGTGGACTACAAATGCTCTCTTGTCGGTTCAGCCAAAAACGGCCAGACCGTTTCCTTTGATGCTTCCGCCTATGAAAATGATACCACCGATCTTCAATTCATCGCGGTTGCAGAGGATGCTGCCGGAAACACTGCCACTTCAGCAATCTACCCTGTGACTATTGACGATGAAGCTCCTGTGGTCGGCGATATCGGAGTTGAAGATGCCGCAACTCTCGGTCTTTCCGATGTGGACAATGAAACCAATGCTACCAAGCTGACCTTGACCGGAACTCTGGAAGAAGGTTCGGACAAACTCGTTGTACGCGTTTACGACGGCGTTGATGGCGCAGGCAATCCCAAATACCTCGGCGATGCAACAATCACCAGCACCGGAAGCGGCTACAAATGGTCCTTCGATGTAGGGGATGACACTGATTCCGCCAAATACATTTCGCAAGGCGAACATAATTTCAAAATCATTGTTGAGGATGCCGCAGGCAACCAGACTACAGTCCCATCCAGCGACACCTACGACATCAACATCGACCGCACTGACCCGGTTATTTCTGCGGCCCTCGGCAGCGGGCTGGATACCGGACGCGGTGGGTCATACACCGACGACTGGATTACCAGCATTGACGACAACCTGAGCATAGACGTTGAAGCCAGTGAAGGTGCTACCATTACCGTTACTGTAAACGGTCACACCTTTAGCCACACTGTAACTGACGCCGAAGCTGCTGCGGGCAAAATCAACTTTGATCTTTCTTCACTCAGTCTGGACAATAACAAGCTTAATCTCGGCAACAACGACGTTGTAATTAAAGCAACAGATCCAGCTGGTAACAGCACTACCCTGAACAAAACTCTGATCATCGACAACAAGGTCGACACCGACACCAGCACCATCAAGCTGGCTGCAGGTTCCGATACCGGGGTCAGCGGCGATAATGCAACCAGTGACCATACCCCGACCATGCAGGGAACCACCGAAGCTTTTGCTTTGGTGGAACTGCTGATCAAAGGTACTGATAAATTTGGACACGATGTTGAGTACGCTGAAAGCGTTACTGCGGACAAAGACGGTAACTGGACCATTACCCCGGACAGCGCCATTGCAGACGGCAGTTATGATGTTACCGCAAAGATCACTGATATCGCTGGCAATACTGGGACAATCAGCCTCGATTCCCAGCTTGTAATTTCTTCCAACCCAACGGCCCCGGTCATCACCATGACCGAGGACACAGCTGCCCAGTATTTTGGTGCGAACACAGATCAGGACTGGATAACCCGTGATTCCGACCCGGATTTCAATATCCAGAAAGATGTCGGGACTAAACTCGTTGTCACCGCCACTAAAGCTGGGGATTCTGCGTTTTCATTCAGCCAGACCTATGATGACGCAGGTGAACTGGCTGCGGACCATATTGAAATGCCCACTTCGCTGGCTGACGGCACTTATACTTTTACTTTCACTACAACTGATGCCTACGGCAACCAAACCGCCACAACAAAAACCGTTGTCATCGACTCGGAATACGACTCTGACGACATGACTTTGGCTATTGATGCCGATTCCGATACCGGGGAAACCGACATCGGTGTTAATGACATCATCCTGACCAAAGACTCCACACCTGAACTTTCGGGTAAAGCGGAGGCCGGAAGCAAAGCCAGAATGATGGTCATAAGTTTCGACAGTGAGGCTGACCTGAATGCCAGTGCAGACCCCACTTCCATGAACGATGACCAATTGCGCAGCTTCATGGAAACCAACAAGGCAGCACTGGTTACCGAAGTAACCGTCGGCAGCGATGGTAGCTGGGTGGCAACCCCCAATCTTAGTGATGGCGACAAGTACTACAAGGTTATAGTTGTATCCGAAGATCAGGCGGGTAACGTTGAGGCTGAATCAATATCCATCAATCTCGATACACATGGCCCTGCCGCTCCGGCAATCAACCTGACCGAGGATGACGGTGATGTTTATCCAGATTCAGCTCTCAATTCCATCACCGACCTGACACCTCGTCTGGCTGGTACATCCACCACCGAGAGCGATGTGACCACCATTATTTCCATTACGGATAAAAGCGGAACCGAGGTACTTAGACTGGATGCCAGCACCATCGCTGATGCCAGCGGTAACTGGGAATATCATTACGGACAGGGCAGCAATAATCCGTACCTGCAAGGCGGCGAATACACTGCAACTATTACCAGCACGGACAAGGCTGGAAACGCAACAAGTGACAAAGTTGAGTTCACAATCCTGCAGGATGTTGCGGCTAAGCCCACAGTTGAGCTGGCCACAGATGACGACACCAATGTAGTTGGTGACGGCGTCACCAGTACTGCCCTGCTCGCCGCAGACACCAAGCTGACCCTGACCGGTACTGCGGTGGCATTTCAGGAAGTCAAAATTTATGACAGCAGCGATAACCTGATCGGCACATCCAAATCAGGAGAGGACGGAGTCTGGACCTACGACTTCGGCACCAATCCTTCAGGCGTGAATGTGTACTATGTTATTGCCAACGGCAAAAGATCGGACAACTTCACCCTCAATGTGGACAACTCCACACCGGACCCCACTGCGGACCTCAAAAACGATACCGGAACCGATGGTGACTGGATCACAAATGATCCGACCATTGAAGGTAATGTTGAAGCCGGAAGCACTGTCAAAGTAAGTGCTGAAAGGGTTTATGAACTTACCGATATCGGAGGCGGGAATTATTCGTACACTGACAGTACCGGCACCAGCCACACAATATCTGCAGCTGATAAAACCGTAATTGACGGCAAAGACTTTTTTGTAAGTACTGAAAAGTACACATACACTGTGGACTCGGATAATATTAAAAGCGACGGTTCCTATGAAACCGGGGAACTGGCAACCATCCTGAATGGCAAGGACGGCCAGTACCGGGTTACCGTAAACTCCACAGACGTTGCTGGTAACAGCAGCAACCTCGTAATTCCTGATGTGCTTAATCTGGACACAGTTATTGAGAAACCGACCATCGGCATCAAGGCCGGAGACGATTCCTACCTTGCTCCTGATGCTGACGGCGATATTGTGAACAGTAGCGGCACCAAGGTCGGTTCATATGCAGACCTCCCAGCCGGGTTCCGTAATCCGAGTGTGGCTTACGATGAAGATAACATCACCAATGACCGCAATCTGGTCCTCACTGGAGATGCAGAAGCCGGGGCCAAGGTTCTTTTATCCGTCACCCTGAACGGTACTATCACCAAATATGAAGTAACCGCCGACGAAAACGGGAAATGGGAATGCACCCCCGGTAACCTAGCCGACGGCAAATACACCGCATCTGTGACTGTCACCGATACTGCGGGCAACTCTTCCACCAGTAACGATTTCTCGTTCGAAGTGGACCTCAGCCCCACCCGAGCAGCATATATAGACCTTGCGGATGATGACGACACTTATACCAACGATGCCACTCCGCAACTGAACATTATCGGAGATACCGGAGCGGCTTATGTCCTCTACTATGTAGACGGTACAACCGGAGCTTTGACCGCAGTAAAAACCGGTACTTTTGCAAACGCTTACCAAAACTACACAGTTCCTAATGCAAGTGCTCTTGCGGAAGGAGATCATAACTACAGGCTGGTCACTGTGGATAAGGCGGGGAACGTCCAGTCCAGAGACTACACCATCCACGTGGACCTTACCCCGCCAGCTGCTGCTGAAGGCGTTACTTTCACTAAGATTGATGAAACCGGTAGTAGTCCCACGACTGTCAGCACCTATGTTGAACAGACGGGTAAGGTTGTTAACATCAACACCAACGACAACACCACAGACCTGCTAGTTAAAACAGCTGCAGGCACATCTCTGGTGGAACTTGTCCGCTCTGACGGTCAGGTAGTTGCCAGCGGTTCAGTTAACGGATCAGGTAATGCTCTCTTGGATCTTACCAGTCAGGACATGAACATCATTGACGACGGCAACTATACCTATACCCTGAAATTTTACGATGGAGTGGGCAACCAGCTCGATGCCAACAACGTCACCGTTAATCTCGTTGTTGATACAACCGATCCCACTGTGACTATGGATATGTCCAGCAGTTCGGACCGCGGCTTCAATGAAGAAGTCGGATCAATTCTGACCAGCGGTGAATCGTTTACCTTTGAAGGCAAATTCACAGAGGACAGGTCCATTAATTATACGACCGAAATGGCCTACCTCATTGTCATCAGCAATGGCGCGGATACATGGACATACAATTCACTGGACAGTGCAAATCAGGACAGCCACATCCAGAATATTACTGTAAACGCAGACGGCACTTACCACTTTGATTTCGTGGACAGTGACTCTGCTCATCCGCTCGCTGACGGCGATTACAATGTAAACATCAAGGCCATTGATCAGGCCGGTAATACTTCAGATGCTTCAAGTGTTGATTTCCAGCTGGACAACAATGACATCAACCAAACCCAGCTGAATATGACCGCAGATATTGTCGGGTCCAAACGATATGTCTCTCTGGAGCAATCGCACTATACCGGAGACAACGATCCTTTAACAACCGACACTCATTACAAATATGAATTAACTCTGCATGATACTGACGGCCACACTACTCAGACAAGTTCCGGCGATCTGACTGAGGGGGATGATATTGAGCTCTCCTTCAGGGACGACTCCAGTACTTACGACTACGCTGAAGTAAAAATCACGGACAAAGCCGGTAACGAGTCGGAATCACAATACATTGATCTCGACAAGAGCGACCTCAACTACAGCGCTGATCTGGGCAAAGATTCTGACGTTGCTTCAGTCAAAGCCAGCTTGTACGTAGACACTAACAATAACGGCGTAGTTGATGCCGGCGACACTGTTTATGATAGTTTTCAAGATGTTACGGTTAGTGATAACTGGAGCAAGAATTTTGCTGCGCTTACTGAAGGAAACTATGTGCTTCAGCTCAAGGGTTATGACTCTGGTGGAACAGCCATAGACTCTTCAAAAACCGAATTCAGTTTCAGTCTTGACGACATGGATACCGGAACAACCGCTGACGATATATTCAATACGAATAGTGATCAGGATTACAACGGGTCTCAAGAAGGTGCAGGAGGAAACACCGCCGACACCACTTCGGGAACCCACACTGTGGTGGATGTAGAAGTGCATCATGACCACATTGATTTTAACATTTCATAAATCGTAGTTATACGATTTTACGGGGATAAATATAAATGTCTGCTGATAGCGGCCCTCCGTGGCCGGGTTTTGTTGATGCGCTCTCGACCGTACTCATGATGATGGTATTCTTCACCCTGCTCATGGTGCTGGTAACCGGAACGCTCTCATATATTGTTGCGCTCAAGGAAGTTAAACCCGGTGCCGCCCACTCAACTGAACAGGTTGAAACCTTGGTGGCTGCGGCGCAGGATCTTTCTTTTATGGAACCGCCCTCATCCATGGACAAACTGACTGAAGCCATGACCCAGAGTGCTGTTCTGGACAAAGAAGACCTTGTCACCGCTACCCCGCCCCAGCCCATTGACATCGAAGAATTGGAGCGGGAAAAGGAAATGCTCCAGAAAAGAGTGGCTCTTGCGGAAAGTGCTGCTTGGACAGCCCATCAGGAACTTCAAAGGCTCAAAGAAGAAGTCAAAAAGCAGCAGGCCTCAAAGGACCCCAAACTTGCTGCAAAACTTCAGGCCGCCCTTGATAAAATCAAACGCCTTGAAGCCGACGGAGCTGTAGAGAAAAAAATTCAGACTGAAGACGAATTTGTTCCGCCGCCATTTATTACCAAGATGGTTCAAGGATTGAATAATAAAAACCGGGTCATCATTCTTTATAACAAGCTAACCAGCACTCTTGAAGAAAAGACTGAATCAGAACTGCTTGCATGGGTTAAGCAAAATGAATCCGCAATCATGAGTAAAGGACTGCTACTTACTGCAACACTCAACCATGAAGCGGTTTCTTCCAGCATGTCCAACTCTGTTTCTTTTAAAAGACTTTACGGGTTGATCAAGTTCGTGAATGACCAGGCACATATTCCTAAAAGCAAGATTAAATTCCGTGCCTTGAATGAAGGCGTACCGGGTACCAACCAGGTTGTAGTCAGCGTTGGCAGCAGCTTTGGTAAAACTGACAAACGCAAAGACTTGAACTCTTCTGTTAATAAATAAGGGGCAGGGACTTGGATAACCAGAAAAAACCAACCCCGGCTCCTGATACTGCACCGGAAAACGGCTCCGGCGACACCATTAATACCAAAGGAGCCACTCATTCTGAGGAAGACGGTACCGATAAAACAGACCTCGGATCGCAGGATAATGTCAGTCTTTTTAATCCCGGTGAGGATGAAAAAGGAGCTTCAATAACCTCCTGCCTGAAAAAAATTGCCGACAAATACGGCATAGTGGTTTCCGGCAGTTCCCTGCAACTGGGTAGTGCGTCATCCACTAATGAATACCTGCGTTTGCAGGCCGATAACATGGGGCTCAACTTATCCATTAAGCCCCTGCCGTTAAAGATTGAAGAAGAAATACTGCCTCTGATTGTACAATACTCAGACGGAAGCTTTGCGCTTCTCGAGGAGAAAGTAGGCCGCAGACTGACCCTCTGGAACGGCAAACAGGAAATCATCAGAAACCGGAAATCAGAATTCTCTGAATTCAAAGATTGGTCCTGCTCCTTAAAGCCCGTTTTCGAGACAGACAAAGTCCCCTTCCTGAGCCTGACATGGTTCATGGGCCAGATAGGAAAAATGTGGCCAATGTACTCTCAGGTCATTCTGGCCACGGTGATGATCCATTGCTTTACTCTGGTCATTCCCCTGCTGATGGGTATCTTCTATGACCGCATCCTCCCCAACCTTGCGGAAAACTCGCTCAAGGTACTGATCACCGGGGCAATCATCGTGCTGGCCTTTGACTACATCCTCAAGAATGTTCGTACTTCACTTGTCGAAAAGGCCGCCCTGCGCGTGGAACAGGATGCAGAACCGCAGCTTCTATCTCTAGTGCTGGACACCAACTATTCGAAACTGCCGATTTCAGCCGGACATCTGGCTCATGCAGTACAAGAATTTTCACGCATTAAATCCCTGTTCACCACCCAGTTGGTAGTCGGGTCCATTGATTTTTTCTTTCTCTTTTTCTTCCTGTTCATCATTTACCTGAACAGCGGAATGCTCTTTGCCGTTCCGGCCGTAACCTCTTTTCTGGTCTTGGTCGTGGCTGTAGTCTACGGCTTTTTCATTGATGCCAACGTGTCGGCCCAAAGCAAACTGCAATCGCGCAAGAGCTCATTTTTAAATGAAATTTTCAATGGAGTTGAGTCAATTAAAGTAACCAACGCGGCGAGACTTTTTGTTTCCCGCTGGGCTTCTGAAATTGAAAAATCCGGGGAGATGTCCTCAAAGTACCGTCTTGCCCAGTCTCGCTGTTCCATGACCACCGGATTTCTTGGTCAGCTTAACTCCGCAGGACTGCTCATCGTAGCCTTCTTCCTGATCAAAAACGGCAACATGAGCAGCGGTGGCCTGCTGGCGACCATGGTCCTTTCCGGACGCTGCATTGCGGTTTCTGCCAGCATGTCCAATTTGATAACCTCATACCTGTTTGCCCGCCGCTCCTACAAGGACCTGCGTAAGATTCTTGAACTGGAAAAAGAAAGCTGCGAAACCCGCCAATTCAAAATTCAGCAACTTGGCGGAGGAGTGCGTTTTGACAGTGTTTCCTTCCGGTATCAGCCGGAATCACCCTATGCTCTTGAAAATGTATCATTTGAAACAAAGCCGGGAGAAAAAGTAGGAATCATCGGCCCTATGGGCAGCGGTAAATCAACCCTCCTCAAGCTGCTGGCAGGCCTTGCCGATCCCAGCGAAGGGCTGATCATGCTGGATGGACACAACATGGCCCACCTCAACATTGAAAAAGTCCGTGAATTTGTCGGGGTAGTTCCGCAATCCCCTGTGCTGTTTCATGGCACCCTTGAGCTGAACCTGCTCATGGGTTCACGCACAGCCACCCAGAAATCATTGCAGCAGGCTCTGGCTATTTCCGGCATCGAAAGGTTTGTCTCCAATCACCCTCTGGGTCTTAAAATGCCCATCCTCGAAGGCGGGAAAAACCTTTCCAGAGGACAACGTCAGGCCGTGGCGGTTGCCCGTGCCCTGATCAGCTCTCCCCCTCTGTTGCTCCTTGACGAACCGACCAGCTCCATGGACTCCACGCAGGAACGCATGCTCATTCACCAGATCAAGGGGACAATGGCTGATAAATCTATTTTCGTTGTCACCCACAGGCCGCAGATTCTTGAGGTCGTGGACAGGATTCTAGTTGTGGACCAAGGACGCATTGTCGCCGACGGACCACGCGATGAAATCATCCGGAAACTTTCCAGCCCGGCTCCGGCCAGACAGGGGTAATCATGGGAAAGAACTGGAAAAGCAACCTGCTCTGGTCCTTGGAAAAAAGCCTTGGAAACTGCATCGTTCTACTGCTCATACTGGTATTTTCAATTGTATTCATACTCTGGGCCCACTCCAGCAAGATAGAAAAAACCGTGCGCGCCCAAGGTGTGGTTGAAACCAACCTGACAGATAAAATTGTGGGACATTTCGAAGGCGGTGTCGTTGAAAAAGTATTCGTTGAAGAGGGAGATACCGTTCGCAAGGGGCAGGAAATAGTAGCTATTGCCAACACAAATATTACTGAAAAGCGGAATAAATCCCTCATCAAAATGAAACGGCTGCAAGCCAAGCTGAACCGTCTTATTGCCGAAACCAACAACAATACTGAGGAATTCGCGCAAAAGGCCTCCACCCCTGAAGAAAAAAGCGAAATTCAATTCGCCCGTATCCGTGGAGATGCCCTTAAAGAAAAAATCAATATCCTTAAGACCCAGATCCAGCAGTCCAGAGCAGCTCTTTCTGCCAGCGAAAAACATGTGCAGAACCTGCTTGATGAGCAAAAAGTTCTTAAAGAACAACATGATATGCTGGAACCAATGGTAAAAAAAGGGATTGGTTCCCGCCAGCTTTTGCTGCAACGCAAAACTGAACTGGCAAAAATTACCACAAACATTGCCGAGATTTATAACAAGCGGGACGAATACTCTCTTGAAATTCGCGAACTGGAACAACGCATCAATCAGGAAGAGCTGGATTTCTACCGCGACATCCGCGAAGAAATCAACCTTGTCAGTTCCGAACTGAAAGGAGTCCGTGAAGAACTTAACGCCGCCAACGAACAGATCGTGCGCAGTGTTATCCGTTCGCCCATTGACGGCACCATATACAGACTCAGTGCAAACACTGTGGGCGGCATTGTCCGCTCCGGAGAAGCACTGGCTGAAATCGTACCCCTTGATGCAACCATCCGCATTGAAGGAAAGGTCCAGCCCAGTGACCGGACCAAAATATGGAACGGCATGACAGCCAAAATAAGGCCGTCATCATATGAATTCTCTGATCAGACCATGCTCAAAGCCAAGATCGTCAACATCTCGGCCAAGACATACTTCGATGACCTGACCCGCACATGGTACTACCGGGTAATTTTCAATACCATTAAAGAAGATGCGGAAAAGGTTAAAGAATTCCTACCGGGCATGATCGTAGAAGTTAACATTCTTTCAGGCGAAGAAAGCGTACTTGAATACCTGCTCTCCCCCATAACAAGGGGAATGCGAGGAGCTCTTTCCGAGCACAGAACCCGCTGATAATCGAGACCACCAAGTTCATGAACAGGAAATAAAATGGCAAATAATATTACTGAAACTATCAAACAGATTTTCTCAATAAAAAACCTGCTGCTGATACTGCTGGTTGTAGCACTGGCAGGCGGGACTTTTGAAACGCTCAGTTACCTCTGGAAAGAAAAAGAACAGTCCGTAAGGGCGGATCTAAAAGAGTATCAAAAATCTGTTCTTGAAAATGAATCGGAGCTGCTTTCCTCCCAGCTGATCAACTATGTAGTTCGTGGCAAGGAACTGGCCCGTGCCAGAATTTTCAGGCTCTCCATGGACGACATCAAATCACCGAAGAAAACAGAAGTCCGCAAGGCGCAGGAAGACTTCGAAAACTTCGTCAAAGTCAGCGGCTATTCCGCAGGTTGTATTTTTGAACCTGACGCAAGTATTTTCGCATCCACAGAAGCTCCGGAAGAAATTATTGGGCAGGGATACAAAGAGGCGGTCCAACAAACCCTGCATAGCCGCACACCAATGTTCTTACCGCTTCGAACTAAAGGAAACGATCTGATCGCAGATCTTTTTCTCCCGGTTTATGATGCATATGCCACCAGCACTTCCACTCCTCCGTCACGGGTTCTCATGCTTGAAGTACCCATGACCGCAGTACTTCGGAATTTTCTCGGTTCAGAGCAGACCTTTAAATATGCAAGCTCAATACACCTGATCCAGCAGAACGGCAAAACCAGCGAAGAAGCAACTTTCAACTATCCTAATAACTTGAAACTTCAATCCACAAAATTTTCTCTTGATGGAATCAGCGAAATTCTTTTCGGAGAAAGGACTGACCTTTCAATGGAGAAAAAGGTCTACTCCACAGCCCGGTTTCTCCCTGTTGTGAATTGGTGGGTAATGATTGAAACCGACACAGCTGTACCAAGCAGAATTATTTCCATCTATAAACAGGAAAGCATAATCTTTGCTTCCTTGCTTCTTGCCGCAATGATCTTCTTTGTGTTCACAGTCCGCTTTATAGCCTCAACACGTAAATATCATCGCAGGAGTTCCAGACTGGAAGAAAAAAATACTTCCCTGATAAGGGAGCTTTCCCTCCTACGCATCATCAACAATGCCCTTCCGGAACCGGTAACATTAAAAAAGAGTGAAGATGGTGCATTCATCCATGTAAACAAATCCTTCACGGATTTTACCGGGCTGAAGCAGACAGAAGCCCTTCACCTGACTGACAATCAGATATTTGACCACAACGAAGCCGAAACCCTTTCGCATGGCGATCAAATGGTCAGTATGTCCAACAGCTCTTACAGCGAAGAACTGATCATGACCCGCGGCTCCAGCAAATCTACGATTCAGGTGACTTTTGTGCCCTGTACCGTAGATGAAGAAAACGATGCCATCCTTACGGTATACCGGGATATCACCTCGGAAAGAAATGCTTCTGAAAGAGGAATTGAAGTTCGCCAGCAAGTTATCAATGCATTGATCCGGGCAGTGGAAAGTGTTCCGTTTCTGGACGGCCATACTTCACTCATGCGTAAGCTGGCTCTTGAAATTGCGGAGACACTGCTCTTGAGTGATGCAGACTGTGCAACAGTTGAAGCTGCGGCAATTCTATCTCAGGTAGGTAAAACCTTTGTTCCCAGAGAAATCATGGAAAAAGAAGGGAAACTGACACCGGAAGAGATCAAAGAAACCCAGCGATACATTGAACACACCTGTAAGATTCTGGAAGGCGTTGAATTCGACCTGCCTATTACCCAGACGATTTGGCAGATGCAGGAAACTCTTGACGGCTCAGGATACCCCAACAAGCTGGAAGGTAGAAACATCTCCACGCTGGCCAGAATTCTAGGTGTAACAAACACCTTTAGCGCTCTGGTACAGAAACGATCATACCGAAAAGCTAAAACAGCCCGTCAGGCCGTTGATATCCTGCAAGGTATGGCAGACGTAAAATACGACAGCACAGTTATCGAAGCCCTTGGAGCTGTAATCGAAACCCAGTCCGGCAAAGCAATTCTTAAGGAAAGCCAAGTCGAGATTTAACTCTCCGCCGTATATAAAAACTTCCCCAGCAGGCATGCAGGACTTTCCCTCCGCATGCCTGCTTTTCAATTTCCCCGCCTAATAAATACTTGATCGCTCCCGTCAATTGCAGGTATTTATTTAAGGATACTTAATTTTAAATCCAATCAGGAACTGACCATCATGACCAAGTTTTTGTGTATTTTTCCGGCCTTAGCCGCCTTATCCGTATTTCTTTTGTTGCAAAACCCGCATCATGCAACAGCCCAGAATGAAACTTCCGTTAACGGTTCAGCAGAAGTAGCTGCAACTATTGCTGAGCAACAGACAGCTCAGTCCGAAACTCTCATCAACCTCCTACAGTACAAAACCACACTGGAAAAACAGATTGCGGAGACCAAAAAAGAGATCAAGAAAACACGTCACCCAATGGACAAGGAAACCCTGTCCATTAAGTTGACCGACCTCAAAGAACAACTCAATAATGTTCGCCAGAACTTCGTAAAAGTAGCCACCGGACTCGATCTTGATGTTTTCAATGAAGATGCACAGCAAAACTTTGTTTGGCAGGAAGAAGTTGAAACCTTAGTCCGCCCTCTGCTTCAGGAACTCAAAGAAATGACTAAGCGTCCCCGACAGATCGAACGTCTGAAAAGCCGGGTCGCATACTTTGAAAGTAGACTTCCAAGAGCCGAAGAAGCAGTTCAAAACATTGATTTTCTGATTAACGCAAGCAAATCTCCAGTCCTCAAATGGGAGCTGGGAATCCTTAAAACTGATTTTGAAAAAAGACGAACCAACATCGACAACCAACTTGATGTTGCCCGCTTTGAACTGGCGGAATTGACCAAGGATAAACAGTCTTTTTACGAATCAACTAAACAAGTCATGGGCGTCTTCTTCAAAAGCAGAGGAAAAAATATTCTCTTTGCCCTGCTGGCATTTGGCGGCGTATTCTTCCTTTTCCGTTTTGTGGACCGTGTCTTTAAGAAAACCCACCCGGCATTCAAAAGTAAAGAGCGTCCGTTTTATATCCGGCTCATTGAAGTTCTGCTGCTGATTTTTGCTGTCATCGCCTCAACTTCTGCTTCTCTTTTCACTTTGTATATCTCCGGCGACTGGTTCCTGCTCAGCATTGCCATTATCTTCATCATAGGTGCGCTCTGGACCGCACGAGAAGGTTTTACCCGCTACTACGAACAGGTAAAGCTCATTCTCAACCTCGGTTCCGTCCGTGAAAACGAGCGTGTCACCTACAACGGAGTTCCGTGGCAGGTGGACAGGCTTGCCCTTTTTGCCAAGTTGAAGAACCCGGCCTTAAGCCCAAGTAGGATCAGACTGCCCATCGGAGAACTGGAAAATGTTGTTTCACGTCCAGTAGGCAAAAATGAACCGTGGTTCCCATGCATGATTGATGACTGGGTAATCCTTTCAGATGGTGTACGCGGCAAGGTTGTCAGCCAGTCCCCGGATATGGTGGAATTGATCCAGCGCGGCGGAGCCTACGTAACCTATCAGACTTCGGATTTTCTGGGCCTCAACCCCAAAAACCTGTCCCGCAATTTCCGCCTGAAATCAGTATTCGGAATTGACTACGCTCATCAGGGGGAATGCACTTCCACTATCCTCACTCAGGCTAAGGAGTTTATCACCGCCAAGCTCGCAGAGGACGGATACACAGATCATGTTCTCAATCTGAACGTCGAATTCGAATCCGCAGGGGCATCGTCACTCAACCTTGTCATCATTGCAGATTTCCACCGTGACATTGCTGAGCTTTACGGCCGCCTGCAGCGTGCTCTGCAACGCTATAGCGTAGACGCCTGCACCCATTTCGGATGGAATATACCCTTCGATCAGTTGGTGGTTCATAAAGCAAATTAAACAACAAGGGGTGCCGATTGAAGCGGCACCCCTTAATTTTTTATTCCACCTTATGCAGATGTACATCACTCTGCGGATAGGGAATTGAAATTCCGGCTTCATCAAGCGAAATCTTGATTTTCTCCAGCAAGGCAAACTTGGTCGGCCAGTAGTCTGCTGTTCCAACCCACGGCCGCACAAAAATATCCACGCTTGAATCTCCAAGATTACCTACGGCAATCAGCGGCTCCGGCGACTTAAGCAGTCTGCTTTCTGCATCAAGAATGGACTTGATGATAGACTTGGCTTTCGCAATATCATCCTCGTAACTGATACCTATAATCAAGTCGATACGCCTTGTTCTATGGGCACTGGTATTGACAATTACCGAACCGAGAATAGATGAATTAGGAACAACCACACGCTGGTTATCAGGTGTTGAAAGCTCGGTATAAAAAGCTGAAAGTTCCTGAACTGTCCCGGAAGTTCCGGCAACAGTCACGTAATCACCTTTCTTGAACATCCGAAACAAAATCAGCATCACCCCGGCTGCAAAGTTTGCCAGCGTATCTTTCAATGCCAGACCAATAGCAAGACCGGCAGCACCCAATACAGCGAGGAATGAAGTGACATTAATGCCTGCCTGCCCAAGGGCGGCGACCACAAATGCCGATAAGAGAGCGTAGTAGACAATAGTCGCAATAAAAGATGTGAGGATGTCGTCAACCTTGGCCTTGAGCATTACCCTCTTGACCACCTTTGAAACCTGCCGGGAAATAATCCGACCCACCAGCAGCACCAGAATGGCTACAATTATCCGTAACCCGTGCACACTGACAAAAGCTATGGCATCTTCGGCAAATTTACTTACCGAATCAGGATTCATCAGATCAATTTTAATTCCCGACATTGCATCAGCAGCGGTTTTTCCAGTTTCATTCATGAATTACACCTGTTTCTTTAAGAGTCTAGACGAAATAATACTTCTACATTTAATTTTTTCATTAGCGCATTTTCAAACATTTAAGCAATAATGAAATATAAATTCCCACGTGGAAACGGCGAATCGGCATATTTGCTTTTAAACGAATTTATCTTTATCGATGAAAACATTAATACAAACTCAGCATACCCGATAACTACATGCCCAACCAACAAAACATACGTTGCATCCTTGTTGACGATGAAGCTCCGGCCCTTGATGAGCTATGTTTCCTGCTTTCAGATTTCAACGATATCGATGTAATAGGCACAGCCACTTCCGCAACAAAAGGCATAAAACTTATTGAAGAAAAGGAACCGGATCTCGTATTTCTGGATATTCAGATGCCCGGCAAGAACGGTTTCCATGTGCTGCAGGAAATAATGCAGCTTCCAACCCCACCTCTGGTGGTTTTTGCCACGGCTTATGATGAGTACGCCTTGCAAGCCTTTGAAGAGAATGCAGTGGATTATATTCTCAAGCCGCTCTCAAGTGAAAGGCTGGAGAAATCCATCAAACGTATTCGCTGTCTGGTTTATGCCAATTGTGCAGAAAAAGTGGAAATGCCGGACATGAATGCTTTGCTGGACACCATGGGTTTGGGAGCCAAAGTTCTGCGCATTTCAGTAGAAGCCAGCGGACGCATTCTGCTGCTTGAACCAGCCGATGTAATCCTCTGCCGAGTCGAGGAACGCAAGATTATGGTTTACACACAAAAAGGAATTTTTCCCTGTTACGGAGATAAGACCCTTGATAAACTGGAGGAACGGCTGCACGGACAGCCATTTTTCCGCACCAACCGAGGAGAGATGGTCAACCTGACCCATGTTCGCGATTTTGCACCTTGGTTTAACGGCAAATACGTAGTTACAATGAAACACATCGAAGAACAGGAAATTATTATAAGTAAAGGGCGCGTAAGAGATTTCCGCCAGCGTTTAGGACTGGCTTAAGAATACTGTCACCAGCTCCCAACTCCTTCAGAACCTTTTATTATGATTCGCATCTTCATACAAAAGATGCTTACTAGTATAAATATGAATCCAGAGACATTAATTATCACACTTGCCGAACGTTTCGGCCTTATCGTGGCCGGAGCATTCCTGCTGTTGACCATTACCCCGGTCCATAAGATCGGTTTTCGCCAAAGTTCACCAAAAGCAGATATAGCTATGCAGATTCTAATCTTCGGTATCTGCGGAATATTGGGAACCTACGGCGGTAACTTTGTATTTCAGTCTGTTGCGAACCTGCGAGCCATGGCCGTTATCACTGGTGGACTATTCGGTGGACCGCTGGTCGGACTTGGAGCCGGACTCATTGCCGGAGGACACCGTATATTGATCGATCTCGGTGGATTCAGTGCAATCCCCTGCGGTACAGCAACCATGCTCGAAGGACTGGCCGCCGGTATTGTTTCACTGCATCTAAGCAAAAGAATGGACTGGCGGGCCGCAGCTGCACTCGCTTTTGTAGGTGAGATAGTACACATGATTATGGTACTTTACCTGTCCCATCCATTCGACGAGGCCATGCAATTAGTAAAGCTGATTGCAATGCCCATGATCGTGTTGAACACCTTCGGTGCGGCGCTTTTCGCGCAGGTCATTAATATTGTTTTCCGGCATGGAACAAAGCAGGACTCAGTCAAGGCGCAACATATCCTTGATATTGCCAACCTGACTGTAAGCCACTTACGTTCAGGGCTTACTCTGGAATCAGCGCAGGAAACCGCCAAAATCATCCACGCCCATCTCAGTGCCGCAGCTGTTGCCATTACTGACAACGTAAACGTGCTGGCCCACGTGGGCGCCGGTGCTGATCACCATCTTGCGGGCAAAAAAATACGCACCGACTCAACACTTCAGGTACTCAACGAAGGCGAGCCGCTCTTTCTCGAATCGAGCAAGCAGATCGGATGCGGTCATCCGGGATGCCCCTTCACCTCCGCGGCAGTAGTTCCCCTGCATAAAAACGGACAGGTTGTCGGCACACTCAAGCTTTACGGAACCCGCAGAAACCAACTCGACCAATTATCATTTGAAATGGCCAAAGGACTGGCCAACCTCTGCTCCACCCAGTTGGAGCTGGAGGAAATCCAGATCAAAGAGCAGATGCTGGCCCATGCAGAAATCCGCCGCCTACAGGCTCAGATCAACCCTCATTTCCTGTTCAACTCCCTGAACACTGTAACTTCTTTCTGCCGCACCAACCCGGATCGCGCCCGTGAACTGCTGCTGGAACTTTCCAAATACATGCGCAAAAACCTCGACAGCAGCAGAGGCTACGTTCCCTTGCACGAGGAACTGGCCCAGTTGAACAGCTACCTTGCCATTGAACAGGCCAGATTCGGGGAACGCATCAAGGTCGACCTCAATGTGGAAGACAAATGTCTGGAATGGCCCATTCCGCCACTGATCATCCAGCCGCTGGTGGAAAACAGTGTAAAACACGGCCTTATGGGGCGTGAAGAAGGCGGCACAATAACTCTGGATATTTATTGCGACAACGACGAGATGAATATTTCAATTGATGACGACGGCATCGGCATGTCTCAGGATCAGGTTGAAGCCATCTATGCCAAAAAGAAAATTGACTCCCGCGAAGAAGGAATCGGAGTCCGCAACTGCATCCAGCGCCTTGAACAGATTTACGGGCCACAATACAAAATGGTCATCATCAGCGTTGAAGGAAAAGGAACCACTATATCCTTCAGAGTACCCAAACTGCGCACAGCCTTGCAGATGAATGAGTTTGCCGGAAATGTGGGGTAGAGACTTGATAAAAGATCTCAGCTGCTCTAAATTGCCTTCATAAATCCATATAATTAAGGGCCGCGACGATGAGCAAATGTTCTTGTAACACCCGTATATTCAATTCCTTTGCCGCACGTATTCAGACTCTGCATGAAACAGTGCACGCAAGGCATACATCGGGCATTAAGCTATTCAGTACCATCAGGACCCTTTTTGTTATCAAGAGCCTAAGCCGCATTGTCATCCGCAATTTTGCGAAGGACTGGCAGGAAGCATCCTGCCATATCACTGCCGATGCAGAATGCTCTTCAGTGCTGCAAAAAGCCGTGACAATCAAGGATCAACTCACCGAAGCCCATATGAATCTCTGCACCCTGCCCTCGCCATTCGCGCGCTGGGCAGGCCGCAGGCTAACCAGCCCGCTCATGGACTGGAACGACTTGGTACTTGATCTTTCCATTGCCTCTGACCCTGAAATACAGAACTCCCTTTGCGAACTGGAGGAGGTTCTCTAGCATGACCATGCTTCAGGAAACAGAGGCCTACCTGCGCTATGAAAGAACTTTGCTCAAAAAGTACCCGCAGGCCCAAAATGACATTAACCGCGCCAAAAAGAAAATCCTGAGAAGACCCTCCAGAGGGGTCGTATACCGGGGCCTCAACAAAATCGCACTTCGCAAAGTCAGGGTTGCAATAAGAATACTACGCATCTCACCCCGCAAAGGCCTGCGCCTCTTCTATCTGTACTCCGAAAAGAAAAACAAGGCCGTCCCCATATTTATCTTTAAAAAAGGCCGCCCCCAGACAGAAGGCCAAGTCATGAAGCTCTTCAACCGCGCAATTAATGAGGTCGTAGCAGAGCTCAAGAATGTGCATTAACTTGAAAATTATCTTATTTGGACGTTGCGCACACAGGCATTCTTGATTAGCCTTCGCCGATCATATTTCAAATTGTTTTCCACACAGGCTGATTTCTCTATCATGCCTGATAATCACCATTGATAAAAATTCAGGAGCAGAAAATGAAAGTTCTTTGCCTTCAAGGCAGTGCCAGAAAAAAAGGACATACCGCAAAAATGATCGAATGGGTTGAAGATGAACTCAAGGAAATGGGTCATGAAGTTGAGACTATCTACCTTCACGACAAAGAAATGAAAGGCTGCATGGCCTGTATGAAGTGTAAGGAAAAACCGGAAAAGATAGGCTGCGTGATCAAAGACGATATTCCGGCAATTATGGAGCAGATGGTAGCTTCAGATGCAGTTGTCTTCGCTTCCCCGCTCTACTTCTGGGGTCCTTCCGCACAGCTCAAGACTGTAATCGACAGAACCTACAGCCTGTACGTCGACTACCACATGCCAACCCACGCTTCCCTCATCAAGGACCAGCGTCACGGCTTTCTGGTAACCGGCGGCGGCCCTTACGAGAACAACGCAGCGGAAACCTTCACCGCATTCTCCAGAATGAAGAAACCGCACCTGACCAACCACACCGCAACCCTCTTCCTGGGCGGCTGTAAGAACCCCGACAACCTCGGGGAGGAAGCCAAACAGCAGGCAGTAGAGTTCGCGCGCGAGCTGGTTAAATAAGCAGCCCCGCACCTTCTCGAAATTAGAAAAGCCTGACGTGATTTATGATCGCGTCAGGCTTTATTTTTGTGAAAGCGATATAAAGATATCCCTAAAAATCAAATTTTGCAGCCAGCTTTTCATGGCAATCCTTTAGAAAGGCAAGCATGTTTGCCGGATCACCACTCTCATAATAATCAATCATTCCAGAGTTGTACTCCGCTAACAATTTTGCAGGTATCGACATGGGAGGATAACCATTGGACAGCAGATGCCCATTCATCATTAGCAAGCCTGTACGTTTGTTCCCATCATAGAAAAACTGAGTGCGGGCAAATAACAAATGCAAAAGGTAACCTTGAACAACAATTGATTCTTCAGCCTCTATGGTTTCCATCACACATTTAAATGCTGCATCCAACTCATCAGGCTTCGGAGGGCAATAGTCAGTACCGGCAATCCCTACCTGACCTGACCTGAAGCGACCGATTTCCAATGCCTCATCCTTCGCAATTACGGTCTGAAGATCACATGCAACTTCCTTACTTATCACAAATTTACCGGATTCAGCCAATCCGAGCAGAGTCTCCCAGCCAAGTACCTGCTGTTTAAGTTTTTCAGCATCCGATATTTTATGACCGCCGACAGTAATTCCCTGAATGAATGTTTGAACCTCTGGAAAGGTAAATGGCATCCCCTCCAGTTTCTGCGTATCAAAAACCAACTCTGTAAAAATTTTGCGGGCAACAAATAAAGCTTTTTTCTTATCAGAACGCATGAACAACCTCTAAATGGAATAGAGCGCTGCGTCCCGAACGCAGCACCTGTAAATTTCATAAAAGAGTATTTTCATTTACAAGAACTGTCAATTTACACAAAAGCTGCATACCCAGCAGCCCCCAACATATCAAAACACCCCACCTCATCCGTTATAAGTCATTTCAAACACCGAAAACGGCATTTCAAACACAAAGCATAGAATTCATTCCCTCCTTTATGCCAGAAGAAGCGCATACATATTTTTCAGCAAAAGGACGGAGGATATTCTTATGCTATTTTTCTTTGCCTGTGTGGCAGCCCTTATTGTCGGTTATCTTCTTTATGGTAAATTCGTGGACAACGTGTTCGCGCCTGATGCAAAACGCACCACTCCCGCATACACCATGCGTGATGATGTTGACTACATGCCTATGCCCATGTGGAAACTCATGTTCATTCAGGTGCTGGATATCGCCGGGATCGGCCCCATCTTCGGCCCCATTCTCGGTGCCCTGTACGGTCCTGTAGCCCTTATCTGGATCGTTATCGGCTGTATCTTTGCCGGAGCTGTACATGACTACTTCAGCGGTATGCTTTCCATCCGCAACAATGGTGCATCCGTACCCGAACTGGTCGGTGAATACCTCGGTATGACTGCCCGTCAGGTAATGCGCGTCTTCGCATTTGTACTGCTCATGCTGGTTGGTGTTGTATTCGTGCTCGCACCTGCAAAGCTGCTCACCGGCCTGACCGGAATAGAAACCGGAATCCTCGTAGCCTGCATCTTCGGTTACTACTTTCTCGCAACCATCCTGCCCATTGATAAACTCATCGGTAAACTCTACCCCGTATTCGGCGCACTGCTGCTGGTTATGACCATATCCCTCGCAGTAGCACTTATGCTCAGCGGCCACACCATGCTGCCCAACCTTGATTTCGCTGTAAACTTCCACCCCGGCGACAAACCCATCTGGCCCCTTCTTTTCATCACCCTGTCCTGCGGCGCAATCAGCGGTTTCCACGCCACCCAGTCTCCGCTCATGGCACGCTGTGTAAAGAATGAAAAAGAAGGCCGCCCCGTATTCTACGGTGCAATGATCATCGAAGGTATCATCGGCCTGATCTGGTGTACCCTCGGCCTGTCCTTCTACGATTCCCCCGAAGCACTCAACGCAGTTATCGCTGCCGGTTCTCCTTCCGCAGTAGTATCTGAAGTTGCCAACTCCCTGCTTGGCCCCATCGGCGGCATCTTCGCCATCATCGCAGTAGTAATCCTGCCCATCACCAGTGGTGATACCGCTTTCCGCTCCACACGCCTCATTGTAGCGGAAACCTTCAAAATGGATCAGGGCCCCGCAATCAAGCGTCTGCTCATCGCAGTACCCCTGTTCGCTCTGGGTTACATCATCTCCACCCAGAACTTCTCCGCAATCTGGAGATACTTCGGCTTCTCCAACCAGTGCCTGTCCATGCTGGTTCTCTGGACCTCCGCAGTGTACCTCGCTCAACGTGCTAAACTGCACTGGATCGCATCCATCCCCGCAACTTTCATGACCGCAGTTGTTGCCACATTCATCTGTCAGGCCAAGATCGGTTTCGGACTGGACATGAACATCTCCATCATGATCGGTATCGCAGCAGCAGTACTTGCTCTCGGCACCTTCTTAGTAAAGTACGCTCGCCCCAAAGCAGCAGTTGAAACCAACTAGACCATCTTCCTAAAAATAAACACAGCCCACTCCTTAATCGAAAGTCCCCCGCTTGCTGCAGCAGGCGGGGGACTTTTTTGTTTATTCCAAAATATTGTCGAAAATACAATGAGATATCATTGAAAACACTTTACAAATATAATATAATTTTAATATAAAATATAATTTTAAATTTATAAGAAGCCAAAACAACAAGAGCTGTTTTTATATAGTCTACAGCAAATCTAAAATCACACACCCAGAATCGAAGGTAAAAATATGTTATTCTCAACACTTAAAACTGCAATCCAGCACACAGAAGAAAAAAGATTTTACGATGTCGCAACCTTATATTTACGAGCAAAAGGATACGCTGATATTGCAGTGGTTGATGGGCCGCGTGATGGGGGAGTAGATGTAACATGCAGCAAAGAACATGTAAGAATACAACTAAGCGTTAGAAAAGACTGGCAAAATAAAATTAATGACGAAGCCCAAAAAACATTATCCGCTGATAAACATCACTTTGTTTATATAACCAACAAAAACATCTCGCCTGACGAGGAAGCTAAATTCCTCATAAATAAATTCAAATATAAAAATGAAGTTGATGTTTCAATTCACTCATTAAGTAAATTAGCAACATCATTGACTGTAGGTCATTACTCCAGAGAAGCCTTTAATTTGCTAGGCATTTCAATTCCTGAAAAAATTAAATCTGAATTATCAGAAATAGCTACAAGCACTCTTTTGCTCTTTTCTCCAGAAGCAAAAGAATTACGCGAAGAAATTATTGAAGCAAATATCAAAGCTATATTATTTGAAAATAGTTTAATTTCGAAAAAGGAACTTATCGAACAAACCACAACAGTACTGCACTATGAGAATATTAACATTAAAGAATTAGCCCCCAAAGCACTAGCTAGACTACGAGGAGCGGCTAAGGTCACAGGTTCTGACCAAAACCTAAAACTTAGTGACAACGAATACGGTATGATTCAGACAGCTAAAGACAGCTTCTCTGCAATGAGGCAAACTGATCTCATACTTTTGACCAGTGAACTAAACATCGCCGATGAAGATGCATCTGAATTATTCGATACAGCTTTAGAAATTATTGTAGTAGGTGAAGATTTTAACGGAGATAGTGCAGCAGCGGAAAGCTTAAGGAGCCTTATAAATCAACCCAAATTCAGGAATAAAAAACGCAAAATATATACAACTCTTTCCAAAATTAGTTCCGCCAAATTCAAACAATATGGAGCATACCTTGATCAAATATTAAAAACTGACACTTTTGACATTTATAGAGCTCTAGGAGAACGATCAAATATTATAATGTTGCTAGATTCAAGCGTAGCAATGCCTGTTATGTTTGGACTTGAATTTGGGGACTCAAGCTCTCGATATGAAATTACAGCGAATGCACTCCGTAAAATTTGCGAATCTCATGGAATACAACTTTCAATTCCTAGAAGCTACTTAAATGAAATGGCAGCGCATGGGAAACTAGCAAGAGAAAGGCTTCAGATATATAATGAACTACCTCCCGAACTACAAACACATTTTAAAGCATCTAAAAATGCCTACCTTAGTCATTACACACACATAAATGAAAAATTACCAGCAGAAGAAAGTCTATCTTTAGACGAATTTTTAAATCACTTTGGCATTACTGAAACACCTAATATAACTTCCATAGAGAATAAAATTCAATCACTTTTAGAGAGACACAACATCAACATAGTGACATCTCCTATGTATGATCAAGATTTATACAATCAAATTAAATGGAAAAAACCTGAGGATGATGAAATTATTGTAAATCACGATGCTTCAACTCTTACCCTTATAAAAGAAGGTGTTAAATATGGATATGTATTAGCAACTTGGGACAAAGTAATGAAGAATCTTGTTCAAAATCTTGCTAGAGTATTGGCAGACACTCCAACAAAAGTTATAGACTTTTTATCAATGGCAAAAAGTGAAAATCTAGCAAACGACAGCAACATTGAAATTATCAATACATTACTATGCGTTGAAGAATCAAAAATCACTGCTTTAGCAGCTAAATTAGATAAAATTCAAGACATAAAACAAGCATACAAATTAAACAGAATTATCGATGAATCGCGCGCTAAATTTGGAGAAAATTGGAGTGTATCGCCAGAAGATATTGATCAAGTTTTCGAAGAAGAATATTCTGATAAAGAAAATGAAACTGAAGACGTTCCTCCCAATTAAAATCTCCTCAAATGACTTCCGAAAGCATCGCAAGCCCGCTTGCCCCTCAATCGGGCTTGTTCTACCCCCCAACAACCGCCTCAACCCCGGCAACAATATCCAGCAACTCACCAGTAATGTTCCCCTGCCGGGTGGTGCGATAATCGGACTCAAGAACATCGATATGTTCGATAATATTTTTCTCAGCCACCTGCATGGCGGCAAGGCGGGAACTGTTCTCGGCGGCTAAAGATTGAACAATTCCACCGTATACGGAGATATATAGATATTCCCTGAATAAACTTGAGAATAAATCTTGAACCGGAACATTGGTCATGGGCAGGGATTTTCCATCCCATTTCGTGCTTCCGCTGCGCTTATCAAGCGGCAGGATATGTCGGGCCGCAACCTTTGCCCCATCGCTGACGTGCAGATTGTTTACTATGGTAAAATGATTCATTCCGCGTTTTTTACGCCAATCATCCAAGTTCTGCTCGATCTCATCAACAATGGAATTAACCCCGCGCAAACTGCCAGGAACACGGAAATTCAAATCAACCTCAATCCCGGAATCTTCCAAAGCGCCGCGCACCCGTTCTCCGCAGGTCCAGCAGATCACCTTATGTCCTGCATCACTAAGCTCTGCAACCGCTTTCACAACCTCAGACCTTGCCAGCTCATTAAATTGCCCGCACATTCCCTGATCTGAACCGACGGCCAGCACTACAGCGACTCCGTCCCGTGAACCACGCGGCAGGATTCCGGCATTACGAAAAAAGACAGTCCAGCCCTGCTCGATGACCTCGGCATATTCACCGACTCCCTTGGCTGCATTCTCAAAATGACGAATATTGACCGCAGCAAGGGCCTTCATGGTCTTGACCACCGAAAGCAGATCACCCGTGGTCGCAATTTTTTTGCGCACGGCCTCAAGCTGCTGCATTCGCCTCTCTCCACTTCTGCATATGATGAGTTACTGCCTTCTCAAGCTCGGCCCAGATTTCATCCTTGGTATCCGCCTGTTCCAGACGTTCCATAGGCTCGAACCCCTCTTCCATTCTGGTCAGCAAAAACTCCTGCACTTCGGAAATTTGCTCCAAAGGGATATCATCCAAAAGCCCAAATGATACAGTCCAGAGTATTACCACCTGCTGTGCTGCGCTAAGCGGTGAAAATCGATCCTGCTTAAGCAACTCACGAACCCGAAGACCGTGCTCAATACGGTTACGGGTATCCTGATCAAGCCTTGTACCGAACCTTGCAAACGCCTCCAGCTCCTGAAACTGGGAATAAGTCAGACGCAGGTCACCGGAAACCTTGCGGTAGGCCTTGGGCTGAGCACGACCACCCACGCGGGAAACCGACTTACCCACATCAATTGCCGGAAGCATCCCTTTCTGGAACAGCACCGGAGAAAGATAAATCTGTCCGTCAGTGATGGAAATAAGGTTTGTAGGGATGTAGGCCGAAATATTCTGCGCCTCAGTCTCTACGATAGGCAGCGCTGTAAGCGTACCGCCGCCATGTTCCGGCTTGAGCCTTGTCGAACGTTCCAGCAGCCTTGAGTGGATATAAAAAATATCTCCCGGAAAAGCTTCCCGGCCCGGAGGACGGCGCATGAGTAAACTAAGCTGGCGGTAAGCCTGCGCATGACGGGTCAGGTCATCGTAAATAATTAGCACATCCTTACCCTGTTCCATGAAATATTCAGCCATGCTCGTTGCTGCATAAGGTGCGATATACTGCATCCCTGAAGGAGCATTACCCGCGACAACGACCACGAAGGAATAGTCCATGGCTCCATGGTTGCGCAGGATATCAATAACACGCGCTACGGATGCGCTGCGCTGACCGATCGCGCAATATACGCAGATCACATCTCCTTTTTTCTGATTCAGTATAATGTCGAGGGCAATGGAGGTCTTCCCTGTCTGGCGGTCGCCGAGTATCAACTCACGCTGCCCCCGTCCGATAGGAATCAAGGTATCAATGACCTTGATACCGCTCGCCATAGGAGTATCAACCGGAGCACGCATCAGGATAGGCGGAGCTTCCGATTCCAATACGCGGGTTTCGAAAGTTTCCGGCGCCGGCCCCCCATCAAGAGGATTGCCCAGAGGGTCCACAATACGCCCGATCAACGCATCGCCTACCGGAACACTCAGAACCGTACCTGAAGGAACAGCCTCATCCCCGGCTCTAAGTCCTGTATTTGCGCCCAGCAATGCGACCCCAATAGATTCAGGCAGCAGATCAAGCGCCATACCCGGAACATCATTGCCAAGAGTGATCAACTCTTCCGAACGCACTGACCCTAGCCCCTGAACCTGCGCTACACCACGAGCAACTGACAGAACCCGCCCAACTTCACGCGAATCAGGACTGTATTCCATATTCTCACGGCCCTTTTCATGGGCATTCAAGGCCTGATCTATATTTTTTTCTAGGAAACCCATTTTTGCCTCCGGCGGCTCTCCGAGGGCTTAAACCCTTTTAAAAAAGGGTTTAAGAATCCCCAAACTTTTTAACAAGGATCGCCACTTCGTCCGGTTAATCCTGCGGGTAGTTTAGCTATTTATTTCAGTTAAAATTTTATTTTCGAGTTCAGTTACATACGAACTTAGATTCCACTCCCATTTGCGATCTCCTGCTATCAGTTCAATGCCGAGGCCCAATCTGGAATCAGTTGTAAATATTCGCTCATTCTTAAGCGGGAACAATTCATCAAGCAATTGCTTGAGGTTTTGCTCCTGTTCTTCTGTATGTTCAAACCCGGTGCGGATCAGGATTTCAGAGTTGCCGCAATCAACCCCACGGGCCTCATCATTAATCCGTTGCATAAAACCGCTTAGGATCAACTGCTCCAGATCACTTCCGGACAGGTCCTGCACAATCCGCGCGGCAGTAGCAGAGACCTCATGGATAAGCTTTTTACGCAAATTAAGCGCAACACTTTCCTTTTCCCGCTCCAATGCAGCCAGCCATTCCCTGCGCATGGTTTCGACTTCACCCCGCGCGGAATCCATGGCCTGCTCCCGCAACCTTTCCGCCTCGGCATGAATTTCAGCCATAACCTCGGCCTCACGGTTATCAAGGTCCTCGCGTTTCAGGCGAAGTTCCATGTTCAAGGTCTGTGATTCAGCCTTGGCCTTCTGCAATGCATGCGTCTCTTGCGCAACATGTTCCTTACGTTCCTGCATGGCCCCGACAATAGGTTTGTAGAGAAACAACCTGAGCAGCGCGATGAGCACAAAGAAATTCAAAACCTGCGCAAAGATCGTGAACCAATCCAGCAGCATTATCAGCCTCCGGCTTTATCAATAAAATAGGACCAGAACGGATTGGCAAAAAGCAGAATCATAGCCAGCACAAAGCAATAAATAGCTGTAGATTCGACCATTGCCATCCCCACAAAAAGGAACTTCACAATGGTATTGGTCTCGTCCGGCTGCTGGGCAATAGAGCTTAACGCCCGCGAAAGAGCCATTCCCTCCCCGATCGCGGGACCAATAGCACCGATACCCATGCAAAGTCCTGCCGCAATAATCGACCCAAAAGCAATCCAACCAAGAGTTTCCATATAACCTCCTTAATTTATGCCACCGGCGGCTACCTATGAACCTCAAGACCTGCGGCAATAAACACCGCCGCAAGTACAGTAAAAATATAAGCCTGCACCACTCCGATGAGCAGTCCGAGCATCTGCATGATTACAGGCACGAAAAGCGGCATAATCACCAGCAGAATCGCACCCATCATGGTCCCACTAAGTATGTTTCCAAAAAGACGCACCGCTAAAGCGAAAGTCCTGCTGACCTCACCTATTATGTTAAATGGCAGCATGAATGGCGAGGGCTGCACATAACTTTTAAGATAGTTGAGCAAGCCGTTCTCCTTTATTCCGTAATAGGGAACGGCGAAAAATACGATTAAGCTGAACGCAGTAGTAGTAGAAAGCGAACCTGTGGGCGGATTGAATCCCGGCACAGCGGAAAGCAAGTTAGAGACGAGAATGAAGATGAAAAGAGTTCCAAGCAGCGGCAGGAACTTCTCCGGATGCTGGTTGGTAGCATCTTTAATCTGGGAAAGTAATCCAGACACCAAAACTTCCAGCAGATTCTGCTGGGAAGAAATCGTAGCTGAAGATGTAACCTTACGGGTCACAAACCATGAAAAAGCCGCAAGCAGGACCATAACCAGCCATGTATAAACTATGGTGGCATTCAGCTT
Source organism: Maridesulfovibrio sp. (assembly GCF_963666665.1). Taxonomy (NCBI): domain Bacteria; kingdom Pseudomonadati; phylum Thermodesulfobacteriota; class Desulfovibrionia; order Desulfovibrionales; family Desulfovibrionaceae; genus Maridesulfovibrio; species Maridesulfovibrio sp. The sequence continues at coordinate 1,010,247 of NZ_OY762999.1, read as the reverse complement.
AAAAAACCCAAAGCTGAAATAAATGATATGGTCCGGGCTTATTTCCATCCAGTCCTCTTCATTTTAACTATATCCAACATACCCATGCCGCAATGGTTGGCCAGCGCATAGGTCCGTAACAAATAGAAACCTAAAAATGCAGAGACAAAGGGTGCCCCCCCATAGCTCACAATTTGAGCAAAACCCCAAAGGGTGATTCCATAGCGGCCCAGATAGCTGGACCAGAAAAACATTCTCGGCCGGTCACAGCGTGGCAGCATGCGTACAGTCAGCCAGAGCCCTCCAAAATGAACGGCGGATAAAAGCAAACCGATGCCAAAGGCTGCAACTGTTATCATTATGCTATTTATGATCATCCTCTGCGTCCTTCGTTTTGATGTCCTGCTGTTCCCAGTCGTCACGTTCCTTGATTATCTTATTCTTCTCACGATTCATCCAGATCCCGGCAAACAGACAGCCGACAGCCAGACCGACACCGAGCATGGACATCGTCCAGTTAACTTTACCGGGCCAACGGTTATCCAGCCAAACACCAAGCAAACTACCCAGCACAACAGGCAAGGCCACCAGCCAGCCGACAGCTCCCATAGCTCCAAAAGCGGACCACGCCCCGACGGTACCTTTCTGCCCCGCACGGATTTTGCGTTGCTCCTTGCTGCCTACGGTCCGGCCGAATCTGTCCGACTTGCGGTCATTTGTCTCACGCGGGATCATGTAGTCTCCACTTCGATAAGAGTGCGTACAAATCCGGCCTCAAGCCTGGCAACCGCACTGCGTGCAGACTTCTCCGCCTCTGAAGCCTCATCCTGCATACGCAAGACCTCAGCTTCCAGTTCACCAAGCTCACCGGCAACAGCAGCCCGTGAAGAAATACGTACCGCATCGCCATTCTTGACCAATACACCGCCATTCACTGCCAGATGGTAAGGTTCCCCTTCCACCTCATAAGTGAGAATGCCCGGAGCAAGAGCCGAAGCAGTATCAATGTGGTTGGGCAGCAGGCAAAATCCGCCTTTGGTACTTTCAGCCAGTACCTTATCCACCAGACGGTCCAAAAAAAGACCTGCGGGAACCAGAATCTTCAGCCTCATTTGCCTACCTCCTCGATGGAACCTATCATGTAGAAATTACGCTCGGAAGCATCGGGGAATTCATCATTCAATATCCGCTCGCAACCGAGGACCGTATCTTCAAGGGATACAATTCGCCCGTCCATACCTGTAAAATGCTTAGTAGTGTTGAATGGCTGAGTCATAAAACGTTCCATCCTGCGCGCCCGGGAGACAATCTTACGGTCTTCGCGGGAAAGTTCCTCAAGGCCAAGCATGGCAATGATGTCTTTAAGGTCCTCATATTGGGCAAGCGTACGACGAACTTCGCGGGCTACGTCATAATGACGCTGCCCCACAATTGCAGGGGAAAGCATCATGGATCGAGATTCAAGCGGGTCAACGGCAGGATAAAAACCTTCTCCGGCACGCTTGCGGGAAAGGACAATTGAAGATGAAAGATGTGAAAATGTGTGGGTTGCTGCCGGGTCAGTCAGGTCATCGGCAGGTACGTAGACAGCCTGAATTGAGGTAATGGCTCCGGAACGGCTGGAGGAAATACGCTCCTGCAATTCCGCAAGGTCTGAACCAAGTGTAGGCTGATAGCCCATACGCGATGGCAGACGCCCCAATAGCCCGGAAAGTTCCATACCGGCCTGAATAAAACGAAAAATATTGTCGATGAGCAGGAGAACATCCGTACCCTGATCATCCCGAAAGTACTCGGCAATGGTCATGGCTGTATGCCCGGTTCGAAAACGCGCGCCCGGAGGTTCATTCATCTGACCGAATACCATTACCGTATTATCAAGCACACCTGCATCACCCATCTCGCGGTAAAGTTCTTCGCCTTCGCGACAACGCTCCCCGATGCCGCAAAAAATACTGATCCCGCTATGCGCACCGACCATATTGTTGATCAGCTCGGTGATGAGTACTGTTTTGCCCACTCCGGCTCCTCCGAACAGTCCGGCTTTGCCGCCCTTTTCAAGAGGCATGAGCAGGTCAATGACCTTGATTCCAGTGGTAAAAATCTCCTCTGATACAACACGCCGTGAAAGCTCGATGGGCTGATTGTGGATGGATCTGAATTCAACATCATTAGGCAGCTCTTTACCGTCTACCGGATCACCGAATACATTGAGCACCCGGCCCAACAACTCCTCACCCACGGGAGTGCGTAGGGTTTCACCTTCGCAATGGACAACATCACCACGGGCCAGCCCTCCGGTAGGAGTCATGGCAATGGCGCGAACAGAATTCATATTCAGGTGGTCGGCCACCTCAAGTGTGACCGCCTTCTCTCCTGCTGAATACATAACTGAAAGCAAGGGGGGTATTTCTTCAGGAAAACGCACATCAACAACGGATCCCCTAACAGAGATAACTTCACCCGAAAACTTGTGTTCCATAACTTCACCGCCGCAACTTGAATCAGGTCCTGCACGTAAAGGTTTTCTTATTATGCTTATAGAATACGGAAACGGAAAGTTTAGTAAAGCCTTTTTAAATTAAGTTTATTTTTTCACCGAAGTAAGTGCTCCATACGAAGAACGCCCTGATCTCCGGTTGACTTCCATATATTAAAGAGTAGCCTGTCCCGGTCACGAAAACATTTTCTGGAGTTATCCAAATGATTATAAAGAATAAAAAACAAATCGATCTCATGCGTGAAGCAGGAATCCTGCTCTACAAGGCCCACATGGTGGCTAAAGAAATGTGCGAAGCAGGCACAAGCACCGAAGTGATCAACGCCGAAGTAGAAAAATTCATCACCTCCAATGGTGCAACTCCACTTTTCAAAGGTGTTCCGGGCAAGGTTCCTTTTCCTGCAGGCTGCTGCATGTCCATCAACGAAGCAATTGTTCACGGAATTCCTTCCGCCCGTAAGTTGGAAAACGGAGATATCCTCTCCATCGATATCGGTGTGCGCTTGAACGGCTGGTGCTCTGACTGCGCGGTTACCCATGCTATCGGCGAAATTGATGCAGAAAAACGGAAACTCATGGATGTGACAGAAGAATGCCTGCGCATCGCCATCAAGCACATAAAACCGGGTGTAAAATGGAGCAAGATAGCTAAAGAGATGTCTCAATATGCCCGCAATGCAGGATTTTCCGTCGTAGAATCACTGGTCGGACACGGCATCGGAGAGAGTCTCTGGGAAGCCCCGCAGGTACCCAACTACCACAGCAGACTTGTCAAAGATTTCAAGCTCAAACAGGGACTTGTTATTGCAGTGGAACCCATGATCAATGCAGGCGTGAAAAACACAGAGACCCTGAAAGATCACTGGACCATTGTTACCAAAGACGGCAAGCCATCCGCCCACTTCGAACACACCATCGCAGTAACTGCCAGTGGAGCACAGGTTCTGACCTGCGGTGAAAACGGAGAAGGCTGGGCTCTTTAAAACTTTATGAGCGCACCACGCACTCCTCTCGATGTCCTGCGCCAGACCTACGGCTATGAATCATTCCGTGGGTTGCAGGAAAATGTCATCAACCGCATTATGAGCGGCGGTAATGCCGTTGTTTTCATGCCCACCGGAGGTGGTAAATCCGCCTGTTACCAGATTCCGGCTATCCTTAGACCGGGGGTGGGCATTGTCATTTCCCCGCTCATTGCCTTGATGCGCGATCAGGTGGCAGCTCTGCAACAGATGGGAGTACGTGCAGCCTGTCTGAATTCATCAATACAGCCCTCCGAGGCCAACCATATTATCCATGAACTTCACAGCGGACACATGGACCTGCTTTACGTTGCTCCGGAGCGGCTGGCCCAGCCCGGATTCATGGACATGCTTTCGGGCATCAAGATCAGTCTGATCGCCATTGACGAAGCACACTGTGTAGCTCAATGGGGACACGACTTCCGTCCGGATTACCTGCGGCTTTCCGTGTTTGCGGAAATGTTTCCCCGCGTGCCGCGCATGGCCCTGACCGCCACAGCAGACGGCCCGACCCGCAAGGAAATCCTCTACCGCTTATCCTTCAGCAATGATGATATTTTTGCAACTGGGTTTGACCGTCCTAACATCCGCTACACTGTAATCCCCAAGGATCAGGAAAAGCGGCAACTGCTCAATTTCATCAAGAACGATCACTTTGCTGAATGCGGCATCGTCTACCGCATGAGCCGCAAAAAAGTGGAATCCACCGCCGAATGGCTCTGCAAACAGGGAATCAACGCCCTGCCTTATCACGCGGGATTGGACGCACAGACCCGTGAATCTAATCAGGCCCGGTTCATGTCCGAAGACGGTATTGTCATGGTGGCAACCATTGCTTTCGGTATGGGTATCGACAAGCCGGATGTGCGTTACGTAGCCCATCTGGACCTGCCGAAAACCATCGAAGCCTACTATCAGGAAACAGGCCGTGCCGGACGTGACGGACTGCCTGCCGAAGCCTGGATGTCGGTCGGAATTCAGGATATCGGATTCCTAAAACGAATGATCATGTCCGGCAACAGCCCGGATGACCGTAAAGCCTTGGAACTGCGTAAGCTCAATGCCTTACTAGCTTATTGCGAATCACCGGGGTGCCTGCGCCAGTCTCTGCTTTCATATTTCGGGGAAGAACTTGAGGAACCGTGCGGAAACTGTTTTACATGCATCAACCCGCCATCAACATTTGACGGGACCATCCCGGCGCAAAAGGCCCTTTCAAATATTTTCCGCACCGATCAGCTTTTCGGGGCCAACTACCTGATCGATATTTTACTGGGCAAGGAAAATAAACGCATCAGCACCCAAGGGCATAACAGTTTAAGCACTTACGGCATCGGTAAAGAATATAATTCCGATGAATGGCTTTCCATCCACCGCCAGCTTGTTTCCCAAGGACTGGTGGATGTTGATATGGAGGGCTACGGATCGCTGAAACTAAATGCGAAAAGCTGGGAAGTTCTGCGTAAAGAGCGCACTGTAGCCCTGCGCAAAGACCCGGTGCTGGCCAAGACCAGAACCCGCCGCGCCGGCAAAAAGCTGGTCATCGGGGATTCAAACAGCCCCTCCCTTTCAACTCCGGAAGCGCAAGAGCTGCTGGAATCGCTGCGCTCACTGCGCAATACACTCGCGCAGGAACAACATGTTCCGGCATATGCAATTTTTGCAGATAAAACCCTGCTTGAACTTGGTTGCTACCGACCGCAAACTACCGGTGAACTCTATGCGGTCAGTGGTTTGGGTGATCAAAAAATATTTCGTTACGGAGCAGCCATAATCGAAGTACTGATGGACCATCAGGAAAAACACGGCAGACCGGATGATCTTTTTCCCATCCCGGAAGACAAGATCAAAGAAGCCCCCACTTCCACCCCAAAAAATGCAGGCCCGACTGTTTCTGCCTCTGCACTGGAAACACTTGAGTTGTTCGAAGAGCTTATGGACATCGAAAAAGTGGCTGAATCCCGTAAGATCAAGCCCGCCACAATTTATGCCCACCTGACTTCCTGCATTGGAGCCGGAAAAGTAGACGTAAGCGATGTTCTTGATCTTGAACCAACGGAACTTAAATGCCTGCAGGACACTTTATCCTTTTACAAAGACGAAGGCTTCATGCAGTTAAACCCTGTATTCAATGGACTTTGCGGCAATTATTCATTTGAAATACTGCGCATGATCCGCGCCAGCCAATAATTATTTATCAACTTCAGAACAATACATTTGACCTTGTTCGTAAAAAATGAATATTATCATACTATTCATTGTAATCCATGAACAATTTCTAAGTGCAGGTTCTGAATGAAACATTTTTTTAATACATTTATCCTTTTCATTACACTATTTGCATGCACACAACAGGCTAAAGCAATCATCAGGGTCAACGTATATGGAGACGATGCATATGCCCCTTATTGTTTCATACAAAATAGGACTTATGATGGAATATATGTGCGGATTCTGGAGAAGGCTTTTGCCCGAATGGAAGGGTATGAAATCAAAATTATACCCGTCCCGTATAAACGTTTACTGAGAGGCCTCGAACACGGCAAAGTTTTCGCTGCTTTTCCTCCTTACCAGTGGCCCCAGAAAAGACCATGGATAGACACATACTCTACCCCGATACTTGAAGAAGACTATTCAATATTCTGCGCCAAAGGATTTCTGGACAATCCACGCCCAAATTGGCCTGCAGACTACGAAGATCTTAATATCGGGATCAACGATGGATTCATAATCCCCAATATAGATAAAATTAAAACCGAAGATGCATCCAGTAATGAGAAAAACATAAAAAAAATCCTTGCCGGTCGCATTGACTGTTACGTAAACGACAGCAAATCCATCCTCTATACGGCTAAACTTATGGGCATTGATCCATCAAAGCTTGTTCAAGGAATGAAGATAAGTACAGAATATGGACACTTGGCTTTTTCTCGCAAAAACAATCCGCCTTTCAAACGCGATTTTATAAAAAAATTTAACAACATAATATACAAAATGAAATGCAGTGGCGAGATTGATACAATCGTAAATGAATTCATCCATTAAAAATGGCCGACCTGTTAACAAACAGATCGGCCTTATTTTCTCCAAACAATAAAATTCACTACTCAATTCGATAAGCAGGCTTATTGCTCTTACTGGGATGAATCCTGCCTTGCTTTGCCAACTTGCGGACCAACTGGTCTGTTGCAGCCAGAATGTTTTTATCACCCTTGATAAGGGGACTGTCATCGCCCCATGAATCAAGCATATCCGGGTCTTTCACTGTCAGATGAACAACGCCGGAAAAGAAACGGCGCAGGTTAATAAGCAATGAAAAAGCTTCCTGATCCCGGGAAAGATCAAGTCCTTCCATTGATTCGAAAGTAACCTCAAAAGGCTCCTGAATACGCGGATCAAAAACAAGATCATCATTCCAAAGATAACGGGTATTCAAATTCTGAGTCTGGTAAGCCACGTAGTTGGCGTAAGCGCGGGCTGTCCCCACATGGACATTATACAGTCCGTCCAATGCGTCGCCGAAACAGATCTTCAAATACTCATCAAGTTCTTTAAAATAAACCCCGCCCCCCATCTCAACAAGGTCGAATTCATAGGGAATACCCTTGTTATCGGGCATAGACAGCAAGGCCAGCATGGTCAGAATTTCCTCAACAGTACCGGCTCCACCGGGATGAACCTTGCCTCGATGGGAAGCACGGATAAATGCTTCCATGCGCTCTTCAATAGTCGGGAAAGTCAAAAGCTGGGTAACCAGTTCGTTTGGAGCTTCCGCGGCCAAAATCTGCTTTTCTGAAAATCCGATAAAATCCCGGTGCCCGAAGCGCTCAAAAGAATTCTGCTTACCGTAGGCAACTTGTGCGCCCTTGAAGGGAGCCTTCATAACACCTACACCGCAACCAGTGATATTTTCCATATCCGGCATAAAAAGTGCAGTCCAGTAGCCGAGTTCCTTGGCAAAATTGTACTCATCAAGGGGTACCTGATGCCCGCCCCAGGTAAACATGACCAAACCACGCTCACCGCGATACATAAGGCCGGAATGTTCTACAAACTTCTTAATATTCGTGGAGCGGCAATCATCTCCGTTGCACGAATGCTTAGGAGCAAAAATTATATCGCGAATGACTGCCGAAATATGCTCCACGGACTGCCAGATAACGTTTCGTCCATCATAAAGGCAATCCCTCGGCACGCGGGAACATAGCAGATTGATATGCCCGTTAACCGGAGCCAGTTCAATCTGCATATCTTTAAATTTGACCCGGATTTCACGGGTATCACAGACATCATTCTTGTGCACGTTGATCAATGCACCGATGATTTCAACCATACGGTTTTCAGGATCAGCCAGCCCTTGAGCAAGACGTTCAATATCAGCGTCACTAAACTGCTGCGAAACAATCCTACGGGGAAGAATGGGAATCTTTAATTCTGTTTGCATAATGAGAAAGGAGTAATCGGAACACAGGTAAATGCAAGGATAAATTGCATTTCAGAGCAAATAATTTAAGCCCTCCCCAAAGCTTGAGCTACATCAAACCCGCAAACTTGCAATAATCAGGAAATCGTTCTTTGAGTCTGTACAAAGCCTTCTGCTCGGCTAAAACATACGCTTCTGCGGAATTCAGCTTAACATTTCCCTGCTTATCATGAATCATATCCTTGTTAACATCATAATGCTTAAAACTATGCCCCATATGCATCAAATCTCTAAACCACTGCACAGCCACGTCCAAACAGACAGGACGATCCCAGTTCTCACCAATACAAGCCCCAGATGCGATAAAAGCCCCAAATGGAGCAGCAGGCCCCATAGGCATAGTATCCTTACGGGCTTTATCCATGTCGATCAGGGCACACCACTCATTTAAACGGCACTCAGGCAAAGGCCATGCATTTTCCTTGTACTGATCTGACAAGCCAAGATTGTAGGCCCGCCTCTTGGAATAATCCATGTCCTGATTATAAATTTTCATCAAATATTGATAAGAGGGTTTGAATTCCATGTAACGTTCAGAATTACAAAGCCCTTTCTGAGCTGCAGGACACCACCAACATTGGCCGATTTCGCCAATCCCAGTGTGACCGTCCAATTCATTGTAAAGATTAGCCACAATATCAGTAGTTACTTCAATATCATTGTGTATGGTGAGCAAATAACGTTGTTGACATTTTTCCCAACCATACTGATATCTTATAGACAAACGGTATTCTTCTGATGAAGCAGCACGTTCCATGTCATTAGAATCTAAACCATTCCAATACTTAGGAACATAGTGCTCTATTCTGCCATCAAGATAATTAAGAATCGCATCATGTTTTTTAAATTCATATTCGGCAGTACACGCTTCTTCTTGAAAATAAATTTTATCTATATGCTTTCCGCTGCACTCCAATAGAGAAAGAAGCGAAAGTGCTGTCTGATAAACTTTTCCAAAAACATTTATGACAACGTCAACTTTAACATTCATACATATTCCTTCGTATCAAAATTTTGTACATAGTTAATATGATGATAGAGAGAATTCAATAGGAAATAGAAAGATAACAATAGACATAGGAAACGCTGGAGATTAAGTGTTAAACATGTTTACCACTTGGAAAAACACACAATATTTCAAGGTATTAGATACATCAGTGTCAGTATTTCAATTCACTTTCAACAGAGAGACACAAATGGCTAAAAAAATTATCGATCTGTCTGTTTCCATTCGTTCAGACAAACCCTCCGACCCTCCCGGTTTTGTACCAGAAATTATCTATGCTGATCACACAGCTGGAGCAGCTCAAATGGCTTCCGTCTTTCCGGGACTAAGCTCGGAACAACTTCCTGAACAAGAAGGCTGGGCTGTTGAATTCGTAAAAATGTGCACTCATGCCGGCACACATATGGATGCTCCATATCATTATCACTCCAAAACAGACGACGATATCCCTGCAATGACCATTGACCTGATTCCCTTGGAATGGTGTATCGGATCGGGTGTAAAACTTGATTTTCGTAATTTAGCAGACGGCTACGTTGTGACCCCAGTCGACATTGATGCCGAACTGGAAAGAATAGGTCACACTTTAAAAGAAGGTGACATCGTTCTCGTGAACACAGCCGCCGGAGAAAGATTCGGTTATGATGACTACCTTGAAAAAGGTTGCGGCATGGGCAGGGATGCAACCCTTCACCTGACTAAACAAGGCATTAAAATTGTCGGAACAGATGCTTGGAGCTGGGATGCCCCGTTCAGCTCAACTGTAAAGAGATTTATGGAGACAAAAGACCCTTCCATTATTTGGGAAGGCCATTATGCTGGAAGTACGATTCCATACTGCCATATGGAAAAAATGGCTAACCTCGAACAACTCCCGTCAACCGGATTCACTGTGATCTGCATGCCGGTAAAAATTCATAAAGGATCCGCTGGCTGGGTTCGCCCGGTAGCTCTTATCGAAGAGTAATCAAACTACACATTAAATTACTAAGCCCGCACAAGAGACTTGTGCGGGCTTTTTTGTCTAAAATAGCTGAAACACACAAATATCCGTCAAGAAAACAAATACTCTTAACGCTAGCGCTGAATTCTTAGAATTTTCCCTTCTAAGAAACACATTATCTACCGTGAATTATACATCAAAAAAACAAAATAAATCTCTCAGAACAGATTCTCGTCATGAGAATAAACGACAAACTTTATCATCAAGAAGTAAATAATCATGCTCAAACAGGTGAAGCCACAAGCATAACGGATAATTTATGTTTTGCGCATCTCCACTAAAGGAAAGAATGAGTTCGACAAACTGCTTACGGTACAAAGACTATATAAGGAATATATGCTAACATCATCTCAAAATTTATCTGGAGACCGCCATGAAACAGTATCTCATTACAATTCTGATAGTACTAAGTCTTTGCTTACCTGTTCTTGCCTCGGATATCCCTGCTCCTTCGTTGGACACCAATCCTTGCATGGATGTCATTGTGACCCGCACGAATCCGTTACTTTCATTTAAGAAAAATGGAAAATCGATCGATCAATTTGAGATACAACTTGACCGGCGCAACACCTTCGATTCCCCCGACCTGTACAAATACATATTAAAAACAGGGGCAGGAGAAGTCGGTGCCCTCCAAATTCCCAAAGAAAAACCTCTGCATGATAAAAGCCGCTGGTGGTGGAGGGTGCGGGCCATTAATGTTGATGGAAAAGCCAGTCTATGGACTATCAGCAGATTTTTTGTCGATTCGGAAAGTGATGACCACTATTCCGGTCTGCAAAGACTGACTCCTGTTTCCGTGAAGACCGGCAGTGGGTCAAATCCGGAATACCTCACTGATTATAGTGATGCTGGACTGATCAGCCAATGGCGAGCAGCTCCCCCTGGTCCTCACCACGAATGGGTCGAGCTGGACTTAGGCAAGCCCGTCCCGGTTTCGCTCATCTGGATGCTTTCAGACTTCAACAACCCTGACGGCTGGCTCTCCGATTTTCACTGGATGACAAGTAATGATGGCGAATCATGGACCAAGGTTGAAGCAGGAGAAGTCAGCAATTCAGATTCCTACAGGATCATTCAGGATATCCCGGTCCACACCGCTCGATTATGGAGGCTGGTGATCACAAAATATACCGGATACGCTCCTGCCCTCAATGAAATAATGTTGTTCACTCCGGCTCAACCGGAAATTCCAAACATACCGGACAATCCTTATATTATGATCATCGGTAATCAACGTAACGGCTTCACTTTCACCCGTCTTACCCAAAGAGTTGAACAACTGGTACCTGATGCAAAAGTCGTTCATATTCCATATTGGAAAGCCAACATGGAAATGATCAAGAATCTGCCGAACAAACCGGCTGCAATCATTCTGAGTGGCAACAATGCTGATTACAATAATCTTCCTATGTTCGAATACAACGGGGAATACGAAATCATTCGTGAATCTGACATACCCATTTTCGGAATCTGTGCCGGATGCCAGATGCACGCATTTGCTTACGGTTATACCCGGGTGCACTCCATGGGCTGGTCCGACATCTCAGCCATGCAGGATCCTGAAGAACGAACCAGAATCTACAAAAAAATTGATGACCCTATTTTTAAGAAGACTCCGGAACCGTTCATTGCCCCGGAAGTGCACGGGTGGGCAATTTACTCTTTGCCGGATAATTATGAACTAGTTGCCGCTTCAGGTTACATTCAAGCGATAAGACGCAAAGACAGGCTACGCTATGGAGTGCAGTTTCATCCCGAAATTAAAGAATCATATAATCAGGCTGAGCCTGTGTTAAAAAACTTTCTGGAATGGGCTTTAAAAAAGAAATAGAGAAGACAGGGAATATACATCCCCCAAAACAAGTAAAGCCCCCTTGAATTAACAAGGGGGCTTTAGAAATAAAAAAGCTTGCGGCGACCTACTTTCCCACTAGCTACCTAGCAGTATCATCGGCGATGGAGAGCTTAACTTCCGAGTTCGGAATGGGGTCGGGTGTGACCTCTCCTCAATGGCCGCAAGCAAATTTAGCTTGCTTTTGAGCAAAAATATATGGTTGAAATAGAGAAGATTAACCTTAACTATTTAAAGTTAAGGGAAGAGAAGAAAAATAAGTCGCACGATTTATTAGTACTGGTCAGCTGAATGCATCACTGCACTTACACCTCCAGCCTATCAACCAGGTGGTCTACCTGGAATCTTTAGATGCTAAAGCATAGGGATAACTAATCTTGAGGCAGGCTTCCCGCTTAGATGCTTTCAGCGGTTATCCCTTCCGAACTTAGCTACCCTGCAATGCCACTGGCGTGACAACAGGAACACCATAGGTTCGTCCACCCCGGTCCTCTCGTACTAGGGACAGACCCTCTTCAATTATCCTACGCCCACGGTAGATAGGGACCAAACTGTCTCACGACGTTTTAAACCCAGCTCGCGTACCACTTTAATCGGCGAACAGCCGAACCCTTGGGACCTGCTTCAGCCCCAGGATGTGATGAGCCGACATCGAGGTGCCAAACCGCATCGTCGATGTGAACTCTTGGATGCGATCAGCCTGTTATCCCCGGCGTACCTTTTATCCTATGAGCGATGGCCCTTCCATGCGGAACCACCGGATCACTAAGACCAACTTTCGTTCCTGCTCGACATGTCTGTCTTACAGTCAAGCTCCCTTATGCCTTTGCACTCGACGGCTGGTTTCCAATCAGCCTGAGGGAACCTTTGCAAGCCTCCGTTACTTTTTGGGAGGCGAC